>NZ_DATINC010000049.1:0-27359 GCF_035474675.1 Jatrophihabitans sp.
CCCACACCTCGTCGTTCCAGTTGGTGCGGGCGTGCTCCTTGGCGGCCTTCTTGGCCAGCGACTCGAAGTCGCCGTCCTCCCAGTCCCGGCGGGCGAAGCCCAGCAGCACGAAGTCGGCCGGCAGCAGGCCGCGGTTGGCCAAGTCGTAGATGGCCGGCAGCAGCTTCTTGCGGGCCAGGTCGCCGGTGACGCCGAAGACCACCAGGGCACACGGCTCCGGCACCCGGGGCAGCCGCCGGTCCCGGGGGTCGCGCAGCGGGTTGGCCCGCGCTGCCGCCGACACCACCGGTCCGTCGCCGGTGCTGATCGCGGGGGACTGGCCCTCAGCAACACTCACGGGGTTCTCCTTCTACAGCGCGTGCAGTAGCTGTTCGATGCCCGCGGCGCGGTCGGTCAGGTGCAGGTGTAGCACCGGACGGCCCTTGTCGGCGAGCACGGTGGCGTCGCCGGCGGCCTGCGCGCGCTGCAACGAGGCGAAGCTGTACGGCCGGTTCGGCACTGCCAGATCCCCGCCGGCGTCCTGCCGCGGGTCGGCGGTGATCTGCAGGAACACTCCGTTGGGATGCCCGCCCTTGTGGTACTGGCCGGTCGAGTGCAGGAACCGCGGACCCCAGCCGAAGGTGGTCTGCAGCCCGGTCCGGGCGGCCACCACCGGGCGCAGGCCGGCCGCCGCGGCGTCGGCGTGCCGGTCCAGGTAGGCCTGGACGCTGACGTAGCCGCGCTCGGGTGCGGCGGCGAAGAACGCCTGCAGCGCGCCGGCCAGGTCGCTCGCCCCGGACAGCTCGAAACCGGTGCCGAACACCTGCACGGCGCCGTCGGTCAGCGCGGGTGAGTCCTGACCGGCCGACTCCGGCGCGTCCAGCAGCGCCCGGGCCTGCTTCTTGGCCTCCTCGACGTTGGGCTGGTCGAACGGGTTGATGCCGATGATCCGGCCGGCGACGGCGGTGGCGTACTCCCAGAGCAGCATCTGCGCGCCCACCGGGCCGCTGACCGTCGCCGCCCAGCCGGACACCGGCCGGTCGGCCCCGCCCTCGCCCAGCGTGACCAGGATCGCGTCCGGGCCGGCGTCGGCGAAGCCGAGCGCCTGCAGGCCCTCCACCACCACCGGCAGCAGGCCGCGGCCGTCCTTGCCGGTGGACTCGGCGATCAGCTGCTCGGCCCAGTCGCCGAAGCCGGCGATGCCCGAGCCGGCGTCGGCGAAGACCACCTTGTCGCAGCCGGCGTTGTGGGCCAGCCCCAGCAGGGCGCCCAGTCGCAGCCCGGGGTTGGTGTCGGCGTCGGTGGCCAGCACCGTGGCGGCCTCGGCCGCGGTGTCCAGCAGCGCGGTCAGGTCCACCCCGGCCAGGCCCGCGGGCACCAGCCCGAACGCGGTCAGCGCGCTGTAGCGGCCGCCCACGTTCGGATCGGCCAGGAACACCTTGCGGTAACCGGCGTCCTCGGCGGTCTGCTGCAGCGGCGAGCCCGGGTCGGTGACCACCACGATCCGGCTGGCCGGGTCGATGCCGGCGTCGGCGAACGCCTTCGCGTAGGCCCGGCGGTGCGAGTCGGTTTCCACGGTGCCGCCGGACTTCGAGGAGACCACCAGTACGGTGCGGTCCAGCGTCTCGGCGATCGCCGCCCGCACCTGGCCGGGGTCGGTGGTGTCCAGGGTGACCAGCTCGACGCCGGCGGTGGCGCACAGCACCTCGGGCGCCAGCGAGCTGCCGCCCATGCCGGCCAGCACCACGTGGTCGACGCCCTCGTCAGCCAGTTCCTTGCGCAGCGCCGAGATCTCGGGGACCAGCGGGCGGGAGGTCTCGGCCAGCGTCACCCAGGACAGCCGCTTGGCGGCCTCGGACTCGGCGTCCGGGCCCCACAGGGTGGCGTCCTGGGCGGTGATCCGGCTGGCGATCCGGTCGGTCAGCAGCTCGGCGAGCGCCGCGGCGTACTGCTGCTCATCCGGGTAGTCCAGCCGCAGGGTGAGCCCGCCGCCGGTGACCTCGGTCATGCCGAGGCACCCGCCTTGTCGGCGTTGCCGGCCTTGCTCGGGTCGCCGTTGGGGGACTTGGCGGCGCCGGCGCTGAGCTGCTTCTGCACGCTCTCGGCCAGGGTGGCCCAGGAGTCCATGAACTTGTCGACGCCCTCGGTCTCCAGCAGCTCGGTGACGTCGTCCAGCTCGATACCGAGCGCGGACAGGTCGCTGACCACCTGGCGGGCCTCGTCGTAGCCGGAGTCGGCGGTCGGGCCGCTGATGGTGCCGTGGTCGGCGACCGCGTTCAGGGTGGCCTCCGGCATGGTGTTGACGGTGTCGCGGGCGACCAGCTGGGTGACGTACATGGTGTCGTCGTAGGTCGGGTCCTTGACGCCGGTGGAGGCCCACAGCGGGCGCTGCACGTGGGCGCCGGCCGCCGCCAGCTCCTCCCACGCCGGGCCGGTGAACACCTGCTGGAAGGCCTCGTAGGCCAGCCGGGCGTTGGCGATGCCGGCCTTGCCGCGCACGGCCTTGGCCTCGTCGGTGCCGATCTTGTCCAGCCGCTTGTCGATCTCGGTGTCCACCCGGGACACGAAGAACGAGGCGACCGACCGGATGGTGGCGAGGTCGATGCCGGCCTCCCGGGCCTGCCGCAGGCCCTCCAGGTAGGCCTCCATCACCTTGCGGTAGCGCTCGATCGAGAAGATCAGGGTGACGTTGACGCTGATGCCGGCCGCGGTGGCCGCGGTGATGGACGGCAGCCCGGCCTGGGTGGCCGGGATCTTGATCATCACGTTCGGCCGGTCCACCAGCCACCACAGCGCGCTGGCCTCGGCGGTGGTCTTGTCGCTGTCGTGGGCGATCCGCGGGTCCACCTCGATCGAGACCCGGCCGTTCTCGCCGTCGGTGGCGTCATAGACCGGGCGGAGCACGTCGCAGGCCCACCGGATGTCGTAGGCGGTCAGCAGCCGGACGGCCTCCTCCAGGGCCACCTCGCGCACCGCCAGGTCGTGCACCTGCTCGGCGTAGCAGGAGTCGCCGTCGGCGGCGCCCTCCATCGCCTTCTGGAAGATCGAGGGGTTGCTGGTCACGCCGACCACGTGCTTGGTGTCGATCAGCTGCTGCAGGTTGCCGCTGACCAGCCGCTCGCGGCTGATGTCGTCGAGCCAGATGGACACGCCTTGCGCCGACAGGTCGGCAAGTGCGTCGCTCATGTTGGGGTCCTCTCTCCGGTGCTCGTTCAACGTTCGCTCGCTCGGCGTTGCCCGATCGGGCGTTTGTTCGGGCCGGCTAGTTGCCGGTGGTGGTGCCGGTGATCTCACCCACCCGTTCCAGGCTGGCGTGGGCGGCGGCGACGACGTTGTCCGGGGTGAAGCCGAACTGCTCGAACAGCACCGTGACGTTGGCGCTGGCCCCGAAGTGGTCGAGCGCCACGATCTCGCCGGCCTCGCCGACGATCTCGCGCCAGCCCATCGGGACGCCAGCCTCGATGCTGACCCGGGCCCGGACCGAGGGCGGCAGCACCCGCTGCTGGTAGGACCGGTCCTGGGCCCGGAACCACTCGATGCACGGCATCGACACCACCCGAGTCGGGGTGCCCTCCGCCTCCAGCCGCTCCCGGGCGGCCAGCGCCAGGCCCACCTCGGAGCCGGTCGCGATCAGGATCACCCGCGGGATCGCCTCGGACGACTCTTCCAGCACGTAGCCGCCCTTGTCGGCGTCGACCACCTTGGCCGCGTCGAGCACCGGCAGCGGTTGCCTGGACAGCGCCAGCCCGGCGGGCCGGTCGGTGTTCTCGAGCACCTGCCGCCAGACCACCGCGGTCTCGTTGGCGTCCGCCGGCCGGACCACGTCCAGGCCGGGGATGGCGCGCAGCGCGGCCAGGTGCTCCACCGGCTGGTGGGTGGGGCCGTCCTCGCCGAGGCCGATCGAGTCGTGCGTCCAGACGTAGATGGTGGGTATCCGCATCAGCGCAGCCAGCCGGACCGGCGGGCGCATGTAGTCGGAGAACACCAGGAAGGTGCCGCCGTAGACCCGGGTGCCGCCGTGCAGCGTGATGCCGTTCATGATCGAGCCCATCGCGTGCTCGCGGATGCCGAAGTGCAGCGTCCGGCCGTACGGGCCGCCCGGCCACTCCTTGGTCTGCCGGTCGGCCGGCACGAAGCTCGGCTCGCCCTCCATGGTGGTGTTGTTGGACTCGGCGAGGTCGGCCGAGCCGCCCCACAGTTCCGGCAGCACCGGCGCCAGGGCGCTGAGCACCTTGCCGGACGCGGCCCGGGTGGCCACCGAGTTCGGCTTGCCGTCCTTCTCGGTGGGGAAGTCGGGCAGCACGTCGGCCCAGCCGGGCGGCAGGCTGCGGGTGACCATCCGGTCGAACAGCTGCTTGCGCTCGGGGTTGTCGGCGGCCCAGGCGTCGAAGGCCGGCTGCCACTCCTCGCGGGCCGCCCGGCCCCGGCTGGCGACCTCGCGGGCGTGCGCCAGCACCGCCGGGTCCACCGCGAAGTGCTCGTCGGGGTTGAAGCCGAGCAGTTCCTTGGTCCGGCGGATCTCGTCCTCGCCGAGCGCGGCGCCGTGCGCCTTGCCGGTGTTCTGCTTGGTGGGCGCCGGCCAGCCGATGATGGTGCGCACCGCGATGATGGAGGGTCGGTCGGTCTCGGCGCGGGCCGCCTCCAGCGCGGCCTCCAGCGCCACCACGTCCTCGCCGGACTCGACGTACTGGGTGTGCCAGCCGTAGGCCTCGTAGCGCTTGAGCACGTCCTCGGAGAACGCCACGTTGGTGTCGTCCTCGATGGAGATGTGGTTGTCGTCGTAGATCAGGGTGAGGTTGCCCAGCTGCTGGTGGCCGGCCAGCGAGCTGGCCTCGCTGGACACGCCCTCCTCCAGGCAGCCGTCGCCGGCGATGACATAGATGTGGTGGTCGAACGGCGACTCGCCGGGCCCGGCGTCCGGGTCGAACAGGCCGCGCTCGCGGCGGGCCGCCATCGCCATGCCGACCGCGTTGCCGACGCCCTGGCCGAGCGGGCCGGTGGTGGTCTCCACGCCGACGGTGTGGCCGTGCTCGGGGTGCCCGGGGGTCAGCGAGCCCCAGGTGCGCAGCGACTTCAGGTCCTCCAGCTCCAGGCCGTAGCCGGACAGGAACAGCTGGATGTAGAGGGTGAGCGAGGAGTGCCCGTTGGACAGCACGAACCGGTCGCGGGCCACCCAGTTCGGATCAGTCGGATCGTGGCGCATCACCCGCTGGAAGAGCAGGTAGGCCAGCGGCGCCAGGCTCATCGCGGTGCCGGGATGGCCGTTGCCGACCTTCTGCACGGCGTCGGCCGCCAGCAGCCGGGCGGTGTCCACCGCGGTGGTGTCCAGATCGGTCCACCAGTCCGGATGAGTCGAAACGATGCCGGGTGCGGTGTCGGTCACGTGCCTCTCCTGCTCTCGAAGGTCGCGGTAGGCCTCATTCAGTTCTGACTGAAGAGCCTAATCGCTTTCAGTGCTCGGCTTACCGGGGGACGGCAGGGCCGCGGAGGCCTGGGTCGCGGGGGCTGCCGGGCGCTGGGGCGAGGCGGCTGCCGGGCTCGCCGGGCCCGCGGATTTCCTGGAGTCGCGAGGTCCGTCAGCGACGCCGGATGCGGTGGCGGCCGTGGGTTCGGCCGGGCGTTACGCTGGGCCGGTGACGCAGACCCCGGTTGCCCGCGCGAATTCGGGGCACCCGGTCACGACCGGCTCGGCGATGACCTCGATACGAGCCTACGTGGCGCTGACCAAGCCACGCATCATCGAGTTGCTGCTGGTCACGACGGTGCCGGCCATGGTGCTGGCGGCCGGCGGGCTGCCGCGCTGGCAGACGGTGCTGGCCACCCTGGTCGGCGGCACCCTGGCCGCCGGGTCGGCCAACGCGCTCAACTGCTACCTCGACCGCGACATCGACGCGCTGATGCGCCGCACCGGGCACCGGCCGTTGCCCGTGCACGACGTCTCGCCCAACGGCGCGCTGGTGTTCGGGTCGGTGCTCGGGGCGCTGGCGGTGGCGCTGATCGGGTTCGCCACCAACCTGCTGGCCGCCGGGCTCACCGCGCTGGCGATCGCGTTCTACGTGCTGGTCTACACCCTGCTGCTCAAACGCCGGACGTCGCAGAACATCGTCTGGGGCGGCGCGGCCGGCTGCATGCCGGTGCTGATCGGCTGGTCGGCGGTCACCGGGTCGCTGGCCTGGGCGCCGCTGGTGCTGTTCGCGGTGGTGTTCTTCTGGACCCCGCCGCACTTCTGGGCGCTGGCGATCCGCTACCGGGACGACTACGCCCGTGCCGGGGTGCCGATGCTGCCGGTGGTCGCCTCGCCGGTGCAGGTGGCCCGCCAGATCGTGGCCTACGCCTGGCTGACGGTGGCCGCCTCGCTGCTGCTGTGGCCGCTGGCCACCGGCTGGGTGTACGGGGTGCTGGCGCTCGGCGCCGGGGCGGCGCTGCTGGCCGAGGCGCACCGGTTGCTGGCCGCCGCCCGGGCCGGCCTGCCCGGCAAGCCGATGCGGCTGTTCCACCTGTCGAACAGCTACCTGGCCTTCGTGTTCCTGGCCGTCGCGGTCGACACCTTCCTGCGCTGAGCCCACTCAGGGACCTGCCCGGAGCACATCGAACGGCCCGGTGGGAATGCCGGGTGGCTTCCCCTGCCGGGCCGTCCAGGATGTGGTGCTAGCGGAGGGCGGGTGCGGGGTAGGTGACCACCTGGCCGCCGGCCCTGCGGATCCGCTTGGCGCGGCTCTCGATCCAGAGGTGGGCGACGAGCAGGTTGAGGATCCAGCCGAACCAGCTGGTGAAGTCCAGCAACACGTAGACGTTGACGTGGGTGGTCAGGCTGGGCCAGGCGGTGAAGGCCTCGACGATGAAGCGCCCCCAGCTGGTGCCGAGTGCCAGGGCGAAGCTGTAGAGCATCCAGCGCTGGTGCTCGGCGTAGCGGTGCTGGCGGGCCCGCACCCAGCCGATAACGGTGGTGGCGATCCAGGCCACGCCCATGCTGCCGAGGCCCATGCTGCCGGCCTGGCCCTGGCGCAGGATGAGCAGTGCGGTGACGCCGAGCAGGGCGGAGGGCAGTGCGCCGGCCAGGATGTAGATCCAGCCGCTGATCCGGTGGGCCTGCGGGTAGTGCCGGCGCAGCCAGGGCCACAGCTGCAGCAGGACGGTGACCATGGCGATGTTGCCGGTGACGACGTGGGCGACCAGGAAGCCGAAGTGCTCGTCGGTGCGGTGCGGGTCGAGGCCGATGCGGGCCTTGCTCTCATCGAAGCTGAGGTAGCGGGGCAGGGCGTAGAGGACGTTGAAGGCCACCACGCCGAACAGGACCACCAGCCACAGATACGGTTGGCGCCAGAACGCCCCGGGCCGGTTCCGGGTGCCGGTCGGTGTCGGGGGGACAGCGGCCGGGGCCGGGTCGATGAGTTCCTGTGTCATGCGGGTTCCTCAGCTGGTAGGTGCGTCGAGCTCACGGTGCGGGGGTGGGGAGCGGGGTGCCGCTCCGCCGGGCGTGCCTGATCCGGGTCCCGGTCGAGCCCGGGACCGTAGCGGGTGGTGGGGAGTGTGATGCGGTTTCCGAGGTGGCGGGCAGGCGGTCCACCGCGCCGGACAGATCCGGCCTCCTGCCGCTCGTCCTACAAGGGGGCGGTCCGTTATGGGATCTACTCTGCGTTGTCTCGACGAGACCCTGGGGGTCCCGTCGGGATGCAACTCTGGCACCCCCCGCCGGGCCGCTCATCTCACTGCGTGCCGGTCTGATCACTGCGTGCTGGTCTGAGCCCTGCGTGCTGGTCTGAGCCCTGCTCGGGGCACCACCTACGATCGACGGGGTGAGCAGTCGCATCGTCCTCGCCACCTGCCTGGACATGCCGACCGGCGACGGGGACGACCTGCCGCTGGCCGAAGCCCTGACCGGGCTCGGCCACCAGGTGAGCATGGTGCCGTGGGACCAGCCCGGCGTCGACTGGGCGGCCTTCGACGCCACGGTGATCCGGGCGACCTGGAACTACACCGCGCGGCACGACGAGTTCTGCGCCTGGGTGGCCTCGGTGCCCCGGCTGTACAACCCGGCCCCGGTGGTGCTGCCCAACACCGACAAGGGCTACCTCGCCGCGCTGGCCGCCGCCGGCCTGCCGGTGGTCGAGACGGCGGTGGTGCCGCCCGGCGCCGAGCCGGAACTGCCGGCCACCGGCGAGTTCGTCCTGAAGCCCTCGCTCGGCGCCGGTTCGCGCGGGGTGGGCCGGTTCGACGCCGCCCGGCCGGGTGCCCACCAGCAGGCCCGCGAGCACGCCCGGCGGCTGCACGCGGCCGGCCGCACGGTGCTGGTGCAGCCCTATGTCGACGCCGTCGACACCGCCGGCGAGACCGCGCTGATCTTCTTCGACGGGGTGTTCAGCCACGCCATCCGCAAGGGCCCGATGCTCGAACCGCACGCCCGGCACCAGGTGAGCGGTGACGCGCTCTACCTCGAGGAGAACATCACGGCGCGCGAGCCGTCCGCCGACGAGCTGGCGGTCGCCGAGCGGGTCCTGGGCCACGCCACCGCGGGCCTCGCCGAGCCGCTGCTCTACGCCCGGATCGACCTGCTGCCCGGCCCGGACGGGCCGGTGCTGGTCGAGCTGGAACTGGTGGAGCCGTCGCTGTTCCTCACCTTCGCCCCCGGAGCCGGCGACCGGCTGGCGGCCGCGGTCAGCGCCCGGGTGGGCTGATGACCGGTCCCGAGATCCCGGTGCTGTCGCTGGCTGGCGACGCCGAGCGGCGGGCCGGCCTGCGCCGGATGAAACTCCTCGCTACCGGCGGCCTGGTGCTGGCCGCCGTGGTGTTCGTGGTCTGCAAGGTGGTGGGGGACGACCACGGCGTCTGGCCGTTCCTGCAGGCGGCCAGCGAGGCGGCCATGGTCGGCGGGCTGGCGGACTGGTTCGCGGTGACGGCGCTGTTCCGGCACCCGCTGGGGCTGCCGATCCCGCACACCGCGATCATCCCGCGCAAGAAGGACCAGATCGGCGAGAGCCTGGGCGAGTTCGTCCAGCAGAACTTCCTCACCCCCGAGGTGGTCGGGCCCCGGCTGCGGGCGGCCCAGGTGCCGCGCCGGATAGGGGAGTGGCTGGCCACCGGCGACCGTCCCGAGAAGCTGTCGCACGAGTTCGGGGTGGCGCTGGCCGGGGCCAACACGGTGCTGGCCGACGAGGACATCCGGCTGGCCATCGAGCGCTTCGCCGACGCCCAGCTGCGCCGGCTGCCGGCCGCTCCGGTGGTGGCCCGGGTGCTGGATCTGGCGGTGGAGGGCAACCAGCACCAGATCCTGATGAACGAGGGCATCCGGGCGCTGATGCGCTTCCTGGACGACAACCGCGACGTCTTTCGCAAGCGGGTGGCCGAGGAGTCACCGGACTGGGTGCCCGAATGGGTGGACGGCAAGGTGTTCAACAAGCTGTTCTCCAGCGTCCAGAACTTCCTGGCCGACGTGGCCGGCGACCCCGGGCACGCGCTGCGCATCGAGTTCGACCAGCGGCTGCGGCTCTACGCCGCCCAGCTGCGCACCGATCCGGAGGCGGCCCGGCACCTGGAGCAGTGGAAGACCGACCTGCTGGACCATCCGGCGGTGCGCAACGCGCTGGCCTCGCTCTGGCTGCCGCTGAAGAAGGCGGTGCTGGACGCCGCCCAGGACCCGGACTCGGAACTGCGCCGGGTCGGCACCTCGATGATCCGGCAGACCGGCATCGCGCTGCGCGACGACGAGAGCCTGCAGGCCAAGTGCGACCGCTGGCTGGTCAGCATCATGAACCACGTGCTGGCGCACTACTCCGGCGAGCTGACCGGGGTGATCACCCACACGGTGGCGCGCTGGGACGCCGAGTCGACGGCGCGCCGGCTGGAGCTGCAGGTGGGCCGGGACCTGCAGTTCATCCGGATCAACGGCACGGTGGTCGGGTCATTGGTCGGATTGGTGATCTATTCCGCCAGCCGATTACTCTGAGTCCAGCTAACCTTGATATCGGAGCGCTGAGCCACCAGCGGGTCCGCTCGTGTGTGGGGGACCTATTTCCGAGGACGTGAGCACCGGTCTGGGCGCCGGTGCCGACCGAGCCGCCGGTACCGATCTCGGCCCGGCTACCGAGGCGTTGCCGGGTCCGGAGCGGTCGGGCCAGCCCGTTCCGCCCCCGCCGATTCCGCCAGCCGGTGCGGCCGTTCCGGCCCCGCCGCCGGCCGAGGCGTCCCCTGCCCTGGCGACCGAGGCCATTCCGGTGCCGTCCCCGCCGCAGCCCGGCCAGCCCGGCTGGACGCTGGGTGGCCGCTACCGGGTCGTCGACCGGATCGGCACCGGCGGCATGGCCGAGGTGTTCCGCGCCCACGACCAGCTGCTGGCCCGCGACGTCGCGGTGAAGGTGTTCCGGACCCACACCGACCCGGACGAGGTCACCGGTGGCGTGCAGCGCCACGAGCTCGAACTGCAGACGCTGGCCCGGCTCAGCCACCCCAACCTGATCACGCTGTTCGACGGCTCGGTCGGGACGGACGGCGAGCCGGCCTTCCTGGTGATGGAGCTGATCAACGGCCCGAGCCTGGCCGCCCAGATCGCCCAGGCGCCGCTGACCGAGCCGGTGGCCCGCGAGATCGCCGCCCAGATCGCCGCGGCATTGGCCTACGTGCACTCCCAGCACATGGTGCACCGCGACATCAAGCCCGCCAACATCCTGATCGGCTCCGACGGCGTTGCCGGCGAGGCCACCGGCAACCCGATCCGGGCGCGGCTGTCGGACTTCGGCATCGTCCGGCTGCTGGGCAGCGAACACCTCACCAGTGCCGACCTGATGGTGGGCACTGCCTCCTACCTGGCCCCCGAGCAGGCCCGCGGTGCCGAGGTCGGCCCGCCGGCCGACGTCTACGCGCTCGGGCTGGTGCTGATCGAGGCGCTCACCGGCAAGCGGTCCTACGAAGGACCGGCGCTGGAGGCCGTGCTGGCCCGGCTGGAGCGCTCGCCGGAGATCCCGGCCGACCTGCCTCCGCCCTGGCCGGCGTTGCTGCAGGCGATGACCGCGATGGACCCGGAGTCCCGGCCGACCGCGGCCGAGGTGTCCCGGACGCTGCGCGACGGCGGGACGGCCCCGGTGCTGCCAGCGCCCGGCTCCGCGGTGCTGGCCGGGGACGCGGTGCTGGCCGGCGGTGCGCCACTGGCCGCGGCGGCCGGGATGGCCGCGGCGAACACCGACGCCGGCTCGTCCGGTGCCGCGCCGTCCGACCCCGCGCTGGCGGCGTTCGCGGCCGGCCTGCCCGCGGCCGACCCGGGCCTGTCGATCGTCGGGGGTACCGGCCCGGTGGTCCCCGGCTTCGCCGACCCGGCCGAGCCCGTCGGGTTCGCCAGCGCGGCTGGATCTGCCGGCCCGGCTGGATTCTCCGGCCCCGCTGGGTTCGCCGGCCCGGCGGATTCGCCCGCCGAGGTTCACCCGGAGCTGGCCACCGCCTTCATCGCGACCAACCTGCCGCCGATGCCGCCGCCGGTCGACGACGAACCCGCCCCGGCCGAGGAACCGCCGCTGGCCCGGGCCGCCCGCGCCAGCCGGGGGCCGCTGATCGGTTCGCTGGTCGCCGGGGCGGCGCTGCTCGCCGCGCTGACCGCCGGCGGCCTGATGCTGGTGCACGACCCATCGTCGAACAGTCCGACGCTGCCCGGGCAGGCGGTATCCACCGGTGCCAGCCGGCAGCCGGCCTCGGCCACGCCGACACGCTCGGCCACCTCGGTGGCCCCGATCGGCTCGGTGCCGACCACGCGGGCTGGAACCAGCACGGCGCCCTCCACCAGTTCCAGCGCGTCGAGCAGCACCCCGGCCAGCAGCAGCGCGGCGTCCAGCAGCGCGCCGGCCACGTCCAAGGCTCAGCCGTCCAGCAGCGCGCCCAGGACGAGCAGCAGCCCGACGACCTCGGCCAGTGCCACCTCGTCCGGCAGCCAGTCGTCCACCACCTCGGCAAGCCCGGCAGGTTCCGGCAGTGGCAGCCCGACCGGCAGCGCATCCCCGGCGAGCGCCAGCGGCTCGGGCTCCGCAGGCTCGCCGCGGCAGCTCGGCTAGCCAGCAACCGCAGGCCCACCTCGGTCAGGGTTGCCGGCCGACCAGTTCCCGGGCCGATGCCGACGTGGCACGCGGGCCGGTCGCCGGGGTGCGGGCCAGCACCGTGAGGGCGGCCAGCCACACCAGGCAGGCGCCGAGCATGTGGAAGCCCACCAGCACCGCCGGCACGTGGCTGAAGTACTGCACGAACCCGATCAGTCCCTGGGCCAGTTCCACGGCGACCAGCAGCCAGCCGGCCCGCCGCAGCCGGGCGGACGCGCCGGCCGCCTGGGTCAGCACCGCGAATCCCAGGCTGATCCCGATCAGCAGCATCACCAGATCGGCGTGCAGCTGGGACACCGCGGCCGGGTCGAACCCGATTCGGTGGGTAGCGCCCTTGTCGCCGGCGTGCGGGCCGCTGCCGGTGACCACGGTGCCGACCGCGAGCACCGCCGCGGTGAGCGCGGTGATCAGCCAGGCCGCGGTGCGCAGCGCGGTCGAGGTGCCGCCCGGCGGGCCGGGGTCGTCGCGCAGCCGCCACCACAGCGCGAAGGCGGCCGCGATGATCAGCATGGACAGACCGAAGTGCGCCGCCACCGTCCACGGGTTGAGGTGGGTCAGCACCGTGATGCCGCCCAGCACCGCCTGCGCCGGGATGCTCGCCGCCACCAGGACCGCCAGCCGAATCTGCCGGCGCGCCAGCACCGCGGCCACCAGGGTCGCCAGCACCAGCAGTCCGAGCACGAAGGTCAGCTGCCGGTTGGCGAACTCGATCACACCGTGCGCGGCGTACTCGCGCGTCGGGGTCAGCGAGGCGTCGGTGCACGACGGCCAGGTGGGGCAGCCCAGGCCCGACCCGGTCAGCCGGACCGCGCCGCCGGTCACCACGATCGCCACGTTGGCGACCAGGGTGGCCAGCGCGAGCCGGCGCAGCACGGCCGGCCGGCGCGCCCAGCCGGCGGCCGGGGGCCGGTCCGCAGCGGTCCTCGGCGGGTTCTGCACAGCCACGCCGTCGAGGGTAATGGGTGCCAAGAAGGACTAGCGCATCAGCAATTCACGATGCTTGACTCGTCGCTCATCCCGGTCCCGTTGAGGTTGACGTAGAGAGACGTGTGGACGACCGTGCCAGCGCAGGCAATCGAACCCCACGTAATAGTGCATGCACCGGAGCACGTGTTGGACCAGGGACTCCCGAGCGTCGTTCCGAGGTAGTTGACGAGGCGGATCGTGAAGCTGCCCCCACACGGCAGGTATCCCCTCGCGGTTCCGTACCCTCCGCTGACCGCGGGTGGTCGTGCTTCCGGCAGGCAGCCGGTGGCTTCGGCCGAGGTGGCTGTGCCTGTGAAAATCACCGAAGCCGCCGCCGCAATCACCGTTGCAGTGAGGGCCTTCAACCGAGGTGACGATAGGCGGAATGCAGACATCAGGCCTCCATTAAATGGGGCAAATCATAGGATTATTATCGAAGCATCGATTTACCTCTGCTGCAATCCTCACCGGTAACAATCGAGATAAGGGCAACTCAGTCCTGCACCGTCGGAGGCATGTGCGCCTCTCATAGCCGGCTCTTGCGAAGGGTTGTCGGCAGAGCAGCGGGAGCGGTATTCACACCGCGCTCGGCGATGCATCACGGAACCAGGCACCGACCGTAGGGCGGTCGCGATCTCCCACGGTGCACAACGCACCTATTACATGAGAATCGCCGGGAACCAAGCCGGTTACCTGCAATCGGGCAGAATCTGCTGAGGCACACGGCGACATGTACGAGCTACCTCCCGACACCCCTGTGAGCAGGCCGGCCGGGCACTGACTGCGACTGCGTTAGACCGGCGGGTTCGCCCGCAGCCAGGCCAGCACCTGCCGGGCATGGGTGTTCGGCGGAAAGACCGGGTAGAAGGCGTGCTCGATACGGCCGGCACGCACCACCAGGGTGAGCCGGGCGTACAGCCGGTCGTGCCCGGGAGCTGCGAAGGTCGGCAGGCCGAGGGCATCGGCGAGCGCGAACCCCGGGTCGGACAGCATGGCGAACGGCAGCCGCAGCCGCTCGACCACCTCAGCCTGGTAGTCCGGGTCCTGGCTGGACATGCCCCAGACCTGCTCGGCGCCGGCCGCCCGCAG
The DNA here is from genome assembly GCF_035474675.1 of Jatrophihabitans sp. Lineage (GTDB taxonomy): Bacteria > Actinomycetota > Actinomycetes > Mycobacteriales > Jatrophihabitantaceae > Jatrophihabitans_A. The sequence continues at coordinate 14,109 of NZ_DATINC010000049.1, forward strand.
GTCGGCGTGGTGGTCGCGGAAGTCGCACGCCTCGGTCGAGCAGCCACGGGCGCCGGGGATCTCGTCCCAGCCGGCCGGCAGGTCCACACCAGGGCGTCCGGTGAGCGGGTAGAGGTAGAGGATCGTCCAGCCGGCGCCCAGTGCGGCGAGGTCGACCTGCTGCCCGTCGCTGGCTCGCAGCGTCAGCGATGGCATCGGGGTGCCCGGCAGGTGAGCGGCGGCGCCGTCGTCCTGCGGGACCGGCAGCCCCTCCGGCAAGGTGGTGAAGTCAGTCATGGCAGCCTCCGCTCGCCGACGCTTCTCATTCCCAGCGGAACCAGCGCGCCGCGGCCGGCAGCGCCACCGCCGCCCAGGCCAGCAGGATCAGCGCCGACCTCACCGGCAGGCCGGCGCTGTGCTCCAGCACCTGGTGCAGCCCGTCGGACAGCGCCGCCGACGGCAGCCATTGCAGCAGGTCGGCGGCAGCCTTCGGATAGCGCGACAGCGGGATGGCGATGCCGCCGGCGAACAGCAGCACCAGCCAGGCCAGGTTCGCCGCGGCCAGCGTCACCTCGGCCCGGACGGTGCCGGCCAGCAGCAGCCCGAGCCCGCCGAAGGCGAAGGTGCCGAGCACGATCAGCACCGCCGCCGAGACCGCCCCGCCGCTGGGATGCCAGCCGAGCACCAGTCCGAACAGGCAGATCAGCACCGCCTGCAGCACCTGCAGGATCAGCACCGCGCAGGTCTTGCCCAGCAGCAGCACCCGCCGGGACAGCGCGGTGGCGCCGAGCCGCTTGAGCACCGCGTACTTGCGCTCGAAGCCGGTTCCGATCGCCAGCCCGGTGAAGGAGGCGCTCATCACCGCCAGCGCCAGCACCGAGGGCACCACGAAGTCGATCCGGCGGGGCACGTCCAGCGAGTACAGCAGGGGCAGGTTGAAGAAGAACTCCAGCAGCAGCGGAATGATCAGGGTCAGCCCGACCTGCTCGCCGTTGCGCAGCAGCAGCCGCAGCTCCATCCCCGTCTGGGCAGCCAGCATCCGGCCCGGCGGCGCCGCGGCCGGGGCGGGGGCGAAGCCGGTGATCACCGGCCGGCCCGGGTCAGGTCGAGGAAGACGTCCTCCAGGCTGCGCCGCTCGACGCGCAGCCCCTCGGCGAGCACGTTGCGGGCCGCGCACCAGGAGGTGATGCCCGCCAGCAGCGCCGGGGTCACCTCGCCGGCGACCAAGTAGCTCCCGGCGGCGGTCTCGCTGACCTGCACGCCGGACGGCAGCGCGGCGTGCAGCTCCGCGACCGGCAGCCCGGCGGGGCCGGAGAACCGGACCTGGCCGGCGGAGCCCACCTGGGTGAGCTCGGCCGGGCTGCCCTCGGCGATGATCCGGCCGGCGTGCAGCATCACCACCCGGTCGGCCAGCTGCTCGGCCTCGTCCAGGTAATGGGTGCTCAGCACGATGCTGACCCCGTCGCGGCGCAGCCGGCGGATCAGCTCCCAGGTGGCCCGGCGGGCCTGCGGGTCCATGCCGGTGGTCGGCTCGTCCAGGAACAGCAGCTCCGGACGGGAGATGAGCGCCATCGCCAGCGACAGCCGTTGCTGCTGGCCCCCGGACAGCCGCTTGACCGGGGTGCCGGCCACCTCGGACAGGCCCACCTCCTCCAGCAGGTCGGCGGCGTCCAGCGGGTGCGCGGCGTAGCTGCCGAACAGCCGCAGCAGTTCCAGGGCGCGGGCCCCGGTGTAGCCGCCGACGCCGTCCTGGAGCATCACCCCCACCTTGGGACGCAGCGCGGCCGAATCCCGGGCCGGGTCCAGCCCGAGCACCCGGACCCGCCCGCTGTCGGCGCGCCGGAAGCCCTCGCAGATCTCGATGGTGGTGGTCTTGCCCGCGCCGTTGGTGCCCAGCAGCGCCAGCAGCTCGCCGCGCGGCACGGTCAGCGAGATGCCGTCCACCGCGGTCCGGCCGGCATATCGCTTGACGAGATCGGCGATCTCCACGGCTGCGGGCACCGGTCAAGTCTAGGTAGTCGGCAACCGGCCGGTGTACCGCCTGGCTGCTCCAGCGGCACGCTGGCAGAGGCGGCGGCGCGTTGCCTGAGCTAGGCGGGCGGAGCTAGAAGTCGGCCGCCTTCACCGAGCTGCCGTAGGTGTCGACGTAGTCCTGCCGGGACAGCTTCTGCACCGCCTCCCGGATAGTCTCGGTCACCTCGCGGAGCTTGCGGGACGACCGCTCGTCCTCGGTGCGGCCGGAGAAGTCCAGCGCCGGGCCGTAGTGCACCTCCACCGGCGCCCGGCGCCAGCGCCGCTGGCCCTCGGGCAGCACCAGGTCGGTGCCGATCAGGCCGACCGGCACGACCGGCGCGCCGGAGCGCAGCGCCAGCCGGGCCACGCCGGTGCGGAACTTGTGCAACCGGCCGTCCGGCGACCGGGTGCCCTCCGGGTAGATGCCCAGCGCCTTGTTCTGGGCCAGCAGCTCCACCCCGACCTCGACCGAGAGGGCGGCCGCCCGCGGGTTGTCCCGGTCCACCGGCACCTGGCCCATCTCGCGGAAGGTCCAGGCGGTGATCTTGCCGCGCAGGCCGGGCAGGTTGAAGTACTCGTCCTTGGCGAAGTACAGCACCTGCCGGCGGGCGGTGATCGGAGTGAACACCTCGTCGGCGGCGGACAGGTGGTTGGCGGCGATGATGGCCGGCCCGGTGCGCGGCACGTACTCCTGGCCGCTGGCCTGCGGCTGGAAGTAGGCACGCAGCAGCGGCGAGACGACCAGCTCGGCGGCGCGGTACAGCACCCGCAGAACCTACCGCCTCGGCTCCGCCGCCCGAGCCAGGCCCGGCCAAGCCCGGGCGAGGGGGAATGGTGAGCTATGGCGGGGTCACCATCGAAGCCTCAGATCGTCAGGTGTCAGTGCCACTCGTAGTTGCGCACCGGGGATCACCTCCTGCTCCCCGCCATCGGTTGATCAGCCGAGTATGAGCAACGCCACCGCGACACCTGTGCCCGACAGGCACCCCCGGCTGTGATCGGCTCGGGAAATACGTCATACTTATCTTGTGAAATTCGCAGGCACCGCCGAGGGCACGGTCACCGTGACCGCGCTGGCGCCTGCCGGCTCCGCCGAAGGCCGGACCCGCGACGCGGTGGCCCGGCTGGTGCACGAGTCCGGCCCGCAGACCGCGGCCGCGCTGGCCGAGCGGCTGCAGCTGTCGGCTGCGGCGATCCGCCGGCACCTGGACGCACTGGTGGCCGAGGGCATCCTCGCCGAGGTGCAGCCGCGGGCGTCCAGCCTGCGGCCCCGGGGACGTGGCCGTCCGGCCCGGGCCTACGCGCTCACCGACGCCGGCCGGGCCGGCTTCGGGCACGCCTACGACGACCTGGCCTCCACGGCGCTGCGCTACCTGCGCGACACCGGGGGAGAGGCGGCGGTGACCGCCTTCGCCGAGCACCGGGCCAGCACGCTGGCCAGCCGGATCGGCGCCCAGTGCGCCGGGCCGGAGTTCGCCGCGGCCGACCCGCGCGACAAGGCCCGGCTGGTCGCCGCGGCGCTGTCTGCCGAGGGGTACGCGGCCAAGATGACGCCGGCCGGCCAGGGCAGCCAGATCTGCCAGCACCACTGCCCGGTCGCGCACGTGGCCGCGGAGTTCCCGCAGCTGTGCGAGGCCGAGACCCGGGCGCTGGCCGAGGTGCTGGGCACCAACGTCCAGCGGCTGGCCACCATCGCGCACGGCGACGGTGTCTGCACCACCCACGTTCCATCGGCCGTCTCCGGCGGCCACCCAGCACCAGCACACCCTCCGACCACCCGATCCGGGAGGCAGATAGATGACCACAGCAGCTGAGCGCTTGCTCGCCCAGGGCGAGCAGATCGAGGCGCTGTCGACCTACAAGTTCGGCTGGGCCGACCCGGACCTGGCCGGCTCCACCGCCCGCCGCGGCCTGGACGAAGACGTCGTGCGCAACATCTCGATGCTCAAGAACGAGCCGGCCTGGATGCTGGAGCGCCGGCTCAAGGCGCTGGAGATCTTCCGCAAGAAGCCGATGCCGAACTGGGGCTCGGACCTGTCGGGCATCGACTTCGACAACATCAAGTACTTCGTGCGCTCCACCGAGAAGCAGGCGGCCACCTGGGACGATCTGCCGGCCGACATCAAGAACACCTACGACAAGCTCGGCATCCCGGAGGCGGAGAAGCAGCGGCTGGTCTCCGGCGTCGCCGCGCAGTACGAGTCCGAGGTCGTCTACCACAAGATCCGCGAGGACCTGGAGGGCCAGGGCGTGCTGTTCCTGGACACCGACACCGCGCTGCGCGAGCACGAGGAGCTGTTCAAGGAGTACTTCGGCACCGTCATCCCGTCCGGGGACAACAAGTTCGCCGCGCTCAACACCGCGGTCTGGTCGGGCGGCTCGTTCATCTACGTGCCCAAGGGCGTGCACGTCGACATCCCGCTGCAGGCCTACTTCCGGATCAACACCGAGAACATGGGCCAGTTCGAGCGGACCCTGATGATCATCGACGAGGGCGCCTACGTGCACTACGTCGAGGGCTGCACCGCGCCGATCTACTCCTCGGACTCGCTGCACTCGGCGGTCGTGGAGATCATCGTGAAGAAGGGTGGCCGGTGCCGCTACACCACCATCCAGAACTGGTCGAACAACGTGTACAACCTGGTCACCAAGCGGGCCACCGCGGCCGAGGGCGCGACGATGGAGTGGGTCGACGGCAACATCGGCTCCAAGGTCACCATGAAGTACCCGGCCGTCTGGATGACCGGCGAGCACGCCAAGGGCGAGGTGCTCTCGATCGCCTTCGCCGGCGAGGGCCAGCACCAGGACGCCGGCGCCAAGATGGTGCACGCCGCCCCGCACACCTCCTCGACGATCATCTCCAAGTCGGTGGCCCGCGGCGGTGGCCGCACCTCCTACCGCGGCCTGGTGCAGGTCGAGCCCGGCGCGCATTCCAGCAGGTCCACGGTCAAGTGCGACGCGCTGCTGGTGGACACCATCAGCCGCTCGGACACCTACCCCTACGTCGACGTCCGCGAGGACGACGTGTCGATGGGCCACGAGGCGACCGTGTCCAAGGTCAGCGACGATCAGCTGTTCTACCTGATGAGCCGCGGCCTGTCCGAGGACGAGGCGATGGCGATGATCGTGCGCGGCTTCGTGGAGCCGATCGCCCGGGAGCTGCCGATGGAGTATGCCCTGGAGCTCAACCGGCTCATCGAGCTGCAGATGGAAGGCGCGGTCGGCTAGGTGCCCCACCAGGTTCCCTCGCACCCGACACCAGAAGACCTGTCGGGCAGCGCCCACGCGAACGAGCCACGGCCCCTGCCGCGCGCGAAAGGCACACGATGACGGCTTTGTTGAGCAAGACCGGTTCGCCGGCCGAGCGGTTCACCTCACGCAACCCGGACGACTTCGGCGTGCCCACCGGCCGGGAGGAGGACTGGCGGTTCAGCCCGTTGCGCAAGCTGCGCCCGCTGTTCCAGCCGTTCGTCTCCGACGATTCCTTTCGCTTCGAGACCGAGCTGCCGCCCGGCGTCACGGTGCGGGCGGTGGGCCGCGACCACGAGCTGGTCGGCGCGGCGCTGACCCCGGCCGACCGGGTCAGCGCGCTGGCCGCGGCCAACGTCGCGCAGGTCGCGCTGGTCACGATCCCGGCCGAGGCCGAGCTCGGCGAACCGGTCGTGCTGCGCTCGATCGGCAAGCCGGGATTGAACTACGGCCACTTCGTGATCGACGCGCGGGCGTACAGCTCGGCCACCGTGGTGATGGATCACCTCGGCGCGGCGACCGTGGCCGCCAACGTCGAGGTGCTGGTCGGCGACGGGGCGAACCTCACCCTGGTGAGCGTCCAGGACTGGGACGCCGAGGCCATCCATGTCGCGGCCCATGCCGCCCGGCTGAGCCGGGATGCCCGCTACACCCACATCGCGGTCAACCTCGGCGGCGCCGTGATCCGGCTGAACCCGACGGTCACCTACGCGGGCCCGGGCGCGGCCGCCGAGCTGTACGGCCTGTCCTTTGCAGGCGAGGGCCAGCACCAGGAGTCGCGGCTCTACGTCGACCACTCGGTGCCCCAGTGCAGCTCGCAGGTCGTCTACAAGTCGGTTCTCGACGGCGACACGGCGCGGACGGTATGGATCGGTGACGTCCGGATCAGGCCGGCGGCCCTGGCGACCACGACCTATGAACTCAATCGCAACCTGCTGCTGACCGACGGCGCCCGGGCCGACTCGGTGCCCAACCTCGAGATCGAGACCGGCGAGATCGCCGGCGCCGGCCACGCCAGCGCCACCGGCCGCTTCGACGACCTGCAGCTGTTCTACCTGCAGTCGCGGGGGATTCCCGAGGACGAGGCCCGCCGGCTGGTGGTGCGCGGCTTCTTCGCCGACGTCATCGACCACATCAAGGTGCCCGAGCTGCACGACCGGCTGATGGCCAGCATCGACGCCCGCCTCGGCGGCGCCCCGGCCGGGCTGGAGGAGAGCTGATGGCGACCAGGCTGTGCGCCCTCGCCGAACTCAGCCCCGGCGTCCCGCTGCGGGTCGAACTCGACGAGGTCGAGGTCGCCGTCGTTCGAATCGGTGACGAGGTCTTCGCCGTCGAGGATGTCTGCTCGCACGCCGACTTCCCGCTGTCCGAGGGCGAGGTCGAGGACTGCACCATCGAGTGCGCGCTGCACGGCTCGCGCTTCGACCTGCGCACCGGCAAGCCGACCGGGCCGCCTGCCAACCGGCCGGTGCCGGTCTTCGACACCACGGTCGTCGACGGCGACGTCTACGCCGAGCTCGACACCTGATCCACCTGCCGGCCTGGCCGGCGACCCGCACGACACCGGAAACCTAAGGAGAACCAAGCAGATGTCCGAGCTCGAGATCCGCGACCTGCACGTCGCCGTGGACGACACCCCGATCCTCAAGGGCGTCAACCTGACGGTCGCCTCCGGCCAGACGCACGCGATCATGGGCCCGAACGGCTCCGGCAAGTCCACCCTGGCGTACTCGATCGCCGGCCACCCGAAGTACACGGTCACCTCCGGCCAGGTGTTGCTGGACGGCCAGGACGTGCTGGCGATGGCCGTCGATGAGAGAGCGCGAGCAGGGCTCTTTCTGGCCATGCAGTACCCGGTCGAGGTTCCAGGGGTGTCGGTGTCGAACTTCCTGCGCACCGCGGCCACCGCGATCCGGGGCGAGGCGCCGAAGCTTCGCACCTGGGTCAAGGAAGTCAATGCCGCGATGGGCGAGCTGGAGATGGACAAGGCCTTCGCCGAGCGCAACGTCAACGAGGGCTTCTCCGGTGGCGAGAAGAAGCGCCACGAGATCCTGCAGATGGCGCTGCTGAAGCCGAAGATCGCCATCCTGGACGAGACCGACTCGGGCCTGGACGTCGACGCGCTGCGGGTCGTCAGCGAGGGCGTCAACCGCGTCCGGGAAACCGGCATCGGCACCCTGCTGATCACCCACTACACCCGGATCCTGCGCTACATCAAGCCCGACTTCGTGCATGTCTTCTTCGACGGCCGGATCGTGGAATCGGGTGGCGCCGAGCTCGCCGACGAGCTCGAGGCGCACGGCTACGCCCGCTACGGGGCGAACGAGCCGGCGGCAGTGCTGTAGTTCTCAGCTGGGCGGGGGTAAGGCTCGGCCCCGGTTCGTTGTTCAGTGGAGAAAGAAGCTCAGCGAGGAGGTGCAGGTGTCCAGGTCCTTCGACGTCGAGGCGATCCGCAAGGATTTCCCGATCCTGTCCCGGCAGGTGCACGGGGTCCCGCTGGTCTACCTGGACTCGGCCAACACCTCGCAGAAGCCCCGCCAGGTGCTCGATGCTCTCGAGGACTTCTACTCCCAGCACAACGCCAATGTCGCGCGGGCGGTGCACACCCTCGGCTCCGAGGCGACCACGCTGTTCGAGGCGGCCCGCGACAAGGTGGCGGCCTTCATCAACGCCCCCAGCCGCGACGAGGTGATCTTCACCAAGAACATCTCCGAGTCCCTCAACCTGCTGGCGTACTCGCTGTCGAATGCCACTACCTTCCCGGGTGCGGAGAAGTTCCGGATCGGCCCCGGCGACAACATCGTGGTGACCGAGATGGAGCACCACTCGAACCTGGTGCCGTGGCAGCTGCTGGCCCAGCGCACCGGCGCCGAGTTCCGGTTCATCCCGATCGACGAGGACGGCCGGCTGGTCACCTCCGCGATCGAGGAGCGGATTGACGAGCGCACCAAGGTGGTGTCGTTCGTCCACCAGTCCAACGCGCTGGGCACCGTCAACCCGGTGGCCCGGATCGTGGCCCGGGCCAAGGCGGTCGGGGCGCTCACCATCCTCGACGCGGCCCAGTCCGCGCCGCACCGCCCGGTGGACGTCCAGGCTCTGGGCGTCGACTTCCTCGGTTTCACCGGGCACAAGCTGTACGGCCCGACCGGGGTCGGGGTGCTGTGGGGTCGCTACGAGCTGCTGGCCGAGCTGCCGCCGTTCATGGGCGGGGGCGAGATGATCGAGACCGTGGACATGACCGGCACCACCTACGCCGCGCCGCCGCACCGCTTCGAGGCCGGCACCCCGATGATCGCCGAAGCGGTCGGGCTGGGCGCGGCCATCGATTACGTCAGCGCGATCGGGATGGACACCATCCAGGCGCACGAGGACGAGCTGACCCGGTATGCCCTGCAGGCGTTCGCCGCCGTGCCCGGCCTGAAGGTGATCGGCCCGACGTCGCCCGAGGACCGCGGCGCCACCATCGCGTTCACCGTGAAGGGCATCCATCCCCACGATGTCAGCCAACTGCTGGACGAGCAGGGGATCGCGGTGCGGGCCGGGCACCACTGCGCCCGCCCGGTGTGCGTCCGGTACGGCATCTCGGCGACCACCCGGGCATCGTTCGGCATCTACACCACCACCGACGAGATCGACGCCCTGGTCACCGGCCTGGCCCGAGTGCAGGAGATGTTCGGATGAGCGAGCATCGCAGCGAAGCGCAGAGCTGGGGGCGACGATGAGCCTGTCGATGGATTCGATGTACCAGCAGATCATTCTCGATCATTACAAGCACCCGCAGCACCGCGGCCAGATCGAGCCGTTCGACGCCGAGGTGCACCACGTCAACCCGACCTGCGGCGACGAGGTGACGCTGCGGGTCCGGCTGGCCGGCGACGAGATCGCCGAGCTCGGCTGGGTGGGGGAGGGCTGCTCGATCAGCCAGGCGTCCACCTCGGTGATGAGCGACCTGGTGGTCGGCACGCCGATCGAGAACGCGCTGCGGTTGCAGGAGAAGTTCCTGGAGCTGATGCAGTCGCAGGGGCAGAGCGAGCTGACCGAGGACGAGGCCGAAGCCCTCGACGACGCCGTGGCCTTCGAGGGAGTATCGAAGTACCCGGCGCGGGTCAAGTGCGCGCTGCTGGGCTGGATGGCGATGAAGTCGGCGGTCGCGGCGGCGAGCAGCGGCACCGAGGCGAAGAGCGGCACCGAGGCGAAGAGCGTCACCGCAACCGAACAGCGAGCCACCGAGCAGGGAGCACAGTCATGACCGAAGCCGGCACCATTCCCAAGCCGTCGCAGGACGACGTCGAAGAGGCGTTGCGCGACGTGGTCGACCCCGAGCTGGGCATCAACGTCGTCGACCTCGGCCTGATCTACGGCCTCGACATCGCCGACGACGCCACGGTGACTGTCGACATGACGCTGACCTCGGCGGCCTGCCCGCTGACCGACGTGATCGAGGAGCAGGCCGAGGCCGCGCTGACCGGCGGACCCAAGCCGCTGGCCAGCGCCATGAAGATCAACTGGGTCTGGATGCCGCCGTGGGGCCCGGACAAGATCACCGACGACGGCCGCGAGCAGTTGCGGGCGCTCGGCTTCAACGTCTGATCAGCGGGCTGAGGGCTGTCATCTGGCCCGCTCACGTCCGGTGAGCCAGGTCCGGTATTCCCGCAGGTCCGGCGCGGCGTCCCGGCTGGCGGTGTGCACGATGGCCCACTCCATTCCCCGCAGCATCAACTCGGTGTCCAGCTTGCTGATCACGTCGGCGCCGATCCGCACCTGGACGACGACCTCATCCTCATACCGGTATGCCAGGACGAACACTCCCAGGTCCTCGCCGTCGGCCCGGCTACCGGTCCAGCTGAAGGTTGATTCGGCGGTCGCCGCCGGCTGCCCGGCGCCGGCCAGGTCGCGCTGCCCCAACAGCACGTTCAGGCCGATCTGATCTCGGCCCTCACCCATGTCGGGCGGCTCGCGACGTGAGTGCAGGCAAGCCTTCAACACCGCCGCGTTCAGCCGCGACCAGTTCGCCAGCAGCTCGTCCGGATCCACCTCGACCCGCAGCACGCCGATCTGGCTCAGCGGGCCGGGGTAGTCGCGCCACGCCCGGTTGAACCGATTGGCCGACCAGATTCGCAGCACCGGCCGTGCCACGCCGGTCGCGACGCCGGCCGCGAAAGCCAGCGCGCCCGCGAAGGCGGTGACCGGCAACACCCGCTCGCGCCGGTACAGCTCGGCCAGCGCGTGCAGCAGCGCCGTGGACCGTAGCTCGCCGTACCAGTACCGGTCACCGGTGTAGCTGAGCGGCGCCCGTGGGAACATCGTCGGCGGTGCGCCGGCCAGCTGCTCGACCAGGTAGGCCGCTGCCTGGTCGTTGACCGCCTGACCGTCCGGCGACAGCTCCCAGGCCACCACGTCGGCCGGCGAAAGGCTTCGCCTCGGCGGCTCCAGCTGGCCGCCTTGCTCGGCGGCCCGCACCCGCTCGGCCAGGTCAGCGCGCAGCAGCCGGATGCCCCACCAGTCAGCAGCGCGGTGACTCACCCGCAGCACGATGCGCGTGACCGCCGCGGCAAGAGCCGGATCGCCGTCGGCCAGGGCAGCCTCGATGACCAGCGCGCCGCTGACCGGCAGCTCGTCCGGCGCCAGCCGGGGAACCCAGCCGTCCAGATCCGCCCAGCTCGTGCTGACACCGCTCACCACGACGAGGTCCAGGCTGCCCGCGCCGACGATTCGCTGCCGGGGCGTCGCGTCCTGGTCGGTGATCACGGACCTGAGCACCGGATGCGAGTGGATGAAAGCGGCAATCAGCGCCCTGGCCTCAGCCACCGACAGCGACCCGCCGGTCGGGCAGTCGATGAAGAGGTCATCACGCCACTGATCCTCGCCCATGTGCATCAGGATGTTGCGGAAGAACCGCTGTCCCCAGGAGAGGTCGAAGGCAGCCGTGTCAGGTTCAGTCCCGAAGTCGCACCGGACCGACCGCGGCCGGCTTGCCGGCGCCGACGGTGGCGGCTGCATCTCAGGCGTCCTCGTCCTTGGCAAGGCTGGCCCGGACGCTTTCGTACCAGCCCTGCCCCTCGGGGCTGGACCCGCTCGGCAGGTACCAGTCATCTGACTGAGCCAGCCCGATCACCGCGGCGACGCGCCGCATGGTGTCGACGCCGTCCGCCCAGGCCTGGATCGCCTGGGCGCGGGTCGCCGCGGGCAGGCCCAGCTCGGAGCTCAGGAAGCCGACGGTCCTGGCGACCTCGGCCGCCAGCTCGCCGAGTCCGGGCGCCGGCCGCAGCCACAACTGCCAGGCCTTGTCCGCGGCGGCAGCGTCGACGGCGGCAAGCACCTCCAGCGCCGCGACGGTCACCTCCACCTCGTCAGAGCCCTCCGGCACGCTGAGACCGCGCTGCAGCGCGTGCAAGGTACACCCGGTGGTCAGCAGCGCCTCCTGCGAGACCCACGCCAGGCCGAGCTGGCCGGCGTCCAGCGCGCCTTCCAGGTCGAACATCGTGCTCATCAGGTTCAGTTGCAGGTTGTTCTGCCGGCGCCGGGCCTTGAGCCAGGACGAGAGGGCTTCGGGACTGTCAAGCATGCGCGCCATCCTCCGAGCTGCTCGGGCGGACGAAGCCGGCAGCATGTAGTCGTTGAAAGTCGGTCGACATCGCGATCCGCAACAGCTCGGCCGGCAAACCCAACTGCTCGCCGACTGCCTCGGTGGCCGACCGCCAGGACCGTCCGCCGGACAGCAGGGCACAGATCGCAACCGTCGGACCGCCCGCCCGGACTATCGATCGGCTGCCGATGGTCAGGTAGCTGGCTTGCTCGGTCTGGATCAGCCGGGCGTCGGGATGCAGCTCCCAGTCCCCGCGGTCCAGCGCCCGCAGCAGCTCAGCCGGCGCGGCCAGCTCGGCTGTCAGCTGCGCTATCCGGTCGGCCAACCCGGACCGGTCGGTGGTCACGGCGAATACCTCTCCCGCGAAGGCTTCGGCGTCGACGCCGAATCGTCGGACCGCCTTCTCCACCGTCCACTTGCTCGACGGGTACCCCTCCCCCTGCTCGGCGAGCGCCTTGGACGCCTGCCACAGCTGGGCGTTGCGAAGGTGGATGGCGGCAGCCCGATAGTGCCCTGACGTGAGGTGTGCCTGCGAGCTCGCGAGCCGCTCCACCGCCCGCCTGGTGCACCATCTGCTGAAGGCCGCGCAGGCCACGTCCTTGTCGAACCGATCGAGGACCGGGGCCATGGATGGCTGCCGGACGACGTGGATGCCGATCGAGATCCGGTAGTAGCGATCGAAGTCCTTGTACTGCAGCTCTGCCAGATTCGTCCAATCGATGGTGGCTATGCGATCGGCGAGCGCGTCGAGAGAATCCAGTGTCATGTACTCGCAGTCGACGTAGCGCTGCTCGCGCATCCCGATCGAGGTGGACTGCGACCGGCGGTGGGCAGGTCGCGAGGAGATGACGTAGAGATCGATATCCGAACTCTTGTTGCCCAGGCCCTCCACGAGCGAACCCGTCGCGAGGCAGGAGATCGGTCCGTCGGCAGCCTTCAGCAGTTGCGTGACCTCGTCGAGCACCTGCGGCCAGAGCGTTCGCAGCAGCGGCGGGTAGCGAGGTGGCAGGCTGACTGCGATGTCATTCATGGCTGCTCTCCACGTCGGTAGGTCCACAATTCGTCGAGGCTGTTCGACAGCACGCCGTGGCGGCGCACCTTTCCGCTGGTGGTCAACGGGATCGAGCCCGCGGTCACGAACCGCACTGTGCCCACGGTGAGACCGAACCGCCTGGCCAGCCGTGCCACGATCTGGCGGGCGGCAGCGGCCATCGACTGCTGGGTCGGCGGCGCCAGGGCCGGGTTCCACTCGGCCACGATCGCCACGCTTGACCGGGTCTCGTCGGCGAGCGCGACCACCCGGCCGGCTCGGACGTGTTCGCTCGCGGCGCTGACCTCGGCCTCCAGATCGGCGCCGTAGAAGTTCTCGCCGTTGACCTGGAATCGCTCGTGGGACCGCCCCAGCAGGAACAGCTCGCCGTGGT
>NZ_DATINC010000050.1:0-41913 GCF_035474675.1 Jatrophihabitans sp.
CACCGCCGACCAGGGCAGCACCACGGCGGCGGCCACGAAGCCGGCGGCGAGCCAGCCGGACAGGGAGAAGGTGCTGGCAGCGCCGATGATGCAGGCCGCCCGCAGCGTCATCATCACCAGGTACCGCTTGCGCCGGCGATCGTATTCGTCGTCGGCATTGACCGGTGCCTCGGTGATGAGGATCGGCCGGTCGGAGGAACTTCTCGACGGGCGCACCAGTCCATGGTGCCACCGCAGTCGGAGCGGCGGGGATGTGAGATACCAGTCCAAACCGATCGGGCCGGGACTCCGAACAGCCGCCCGGACTCCTCGATGCCGGTGCCGATCCCGCTGCGGCACGATAGGCCGATGCCCCGGTTACCCATCGACGTGCCATGAGCGTGCGACCACTCCTGCCCGCCGCGGTCTGCGACCAGCTCGGCCAGGCGGTGGCCGACCGGTTCGGCTCGGTCGCGGTGAGCGAGGCGCTGGGCCTGGCCGGCGAGGCGGCCATGTCGCGCGGGGACCTCAGCGGTGCCGACCGGCTGACCCGGCAGGGCTCGGACACCGAGACGCTGATCCGGCTGTTCCTGCTCGGCCTGCCGGTGCCGGCCGCCGCGGCCGAGGCGGCCCTGCGGCCGTTGCCGCTGGCAGAGGCCGAGGCCGCCGGCCTGCTCGAGCGCGCCGACGGCCAGCTCCGGGCGACGCTGGACCTGCGGCCGTACTCCGAGACCGGCGGCCCGGACTGGTGGGTGGTCTCCGACCTCGGGGCCGAGGTCCGGCCGGGCCCGTTGTACGCCGAGCACGTGCTCGGCATCGGCTCGGCCGGGCTGACGCTGGCCGAGGCGACCGTGCGCGGTCCGGTGCGGCACGCCCTGGACGTCGGCACCGGCTGCGGGGTCCAGGCGCTGCACCTGTCCGAGCACAGCGCGACCGTGACCGCCACCGACCTCAGCGACCGGGCGCTGCGGATGGCCGCCACCACGGCGGCGTTGAACGGCAAGCACTGGGAGTTCCGGCAGGGTTCGCTGCTGGAGCCGGTGGCCGGGCGGCAGTTCGACCTGATCGTGTCCAACCCGCCGTTCATCGTCGGGCCGGGGTTCTCCCCCGGTGCCGGCGGCTTCCGCTACCGCGACAGCGGCCTGCCCGGGGATGCGGTGTGCGCCGAGCTGGTCGGCGGCCTGCCGGCCCGGCTGGCCGAGGGCGGCACCGGGCAGGTGCTGGCGAACTGGATCATCGACGGCTCGCGGAGCTGGCAGGAGCGGGTGACCGGCTGGTTGCCGGCCACCGGCTGCCAGGCCTGGATCTGGCAGCGCGAGGTGGCCGAACCGGGCGAGTACGTGGCGCTCTGGCTGCGCGACGCCGGCGAGCAGCCGGGTACCGCGGCCTGGCGGCAGCGCTACGACGACTGGCTGGACTGGTTCGCGGCGTCCGGGGTGGCCGGCATCGGAATGGGCCTGGTCAACGTGCGGCGCACCGGGCAGGAGGTCTCGGAGGTGGTGTGCCAGGACGTGCCGCAGCCGCACGAGCACCCAGTCGGCCCGGCCATCGAGGAGTGGTTCGGCCGCGCCGCGTGGCTGCGGGACCGCCCGGTGGAGCAGCTGCTGCAGGCCCGGCTGGTTGCCGTGCCCGGCCTGGTCCGCTCGTCCCACGCGCTGATCACGGACGAGGGCTGGCAACCGGCGCTGGTGCAGCTGCGGCAGGCCGGCGGCCTGCGCTGGGAGCTGGAGGTCGACGACGCGGTCGCCGGGCTGGTGGCCGCCTGCACCGGCCGCACTCCGCTCGGCGTGCTGCTCAGCCTGCTGGCAGCGGGCGTGTCGGCTGGTACCGACGAGGTGATCGCGGCGCTGTTACCTGTCGTCCGCGATCTTGTCGAACGCGGTTTTCTCGTTCCCGCCGAACTGGTGCCGGCCGGAGTGCCGGCCGGGGGCGCCGTGCCTATCGAGGGTGCGGCTGTCGGGGGTGCGGCTGTCGAGGGTGCGCCCGAGCCGGGGGCGGGCCGATGAGGGCGGTGGTGCAACGGGTGACCAGCGCCTCGGTGACGGTGGCCGGGGAGGTGGTCGGCCGGATCGGCGCCGGCCTGCTGGTGCTGGTCGGCGTCACCCACTCCGACACCGAGGCCGACGCCCGATGGCTGGCCGGCAAGGTGGCCGGGCTGCGGGTGCTGCGCGACGGCCACCGGGACGAGGCCGCGGCGAGCGCGCTGGGCGCGCCGGTGCTGGTAGTGAGCCAGTTCACGCTGTACGCCGACCTCAACTCCGGACGCCGGCCCAGCTGGTCGGCGGCGGCGCCGGGGCAGCAGGCCGAGCCGCTGGTCGCCGCGTTCTGCGCCGAGCTACGGGCCCTCGGGCTGCCGGTCGAGACCGGCCGGTTCGGGGCGAGCATGGCGGTACAGAGCGTCAACGACGGGCCGCTGACCTTGCTGGTGGAGACGCCGGCCCCGCGCTGAGCCCGCCAGCAGTCGTCACCGGCTGTGACCGCTCGGTCGCGCATCGCATCGGCGGCACGCTCGCGGGGCGGGATGCGGGTACTTCAAGGTTGCCGAATATATCTCCGGAGCGTCCGAGGTCAGGATCTGGGAACGTTTCGGGCTCCGAATCCGTTCTACAGACCGGGAGAACAACACCCCGAATCAGTGGACGGGACCCCAACGTGACGCAGCCAGCCATCAAGACACCTGCTAAGCCGACCTCCAAGAGCACCGCATCCAAGCGCCGCAACGCGGCCTCGCACACCCTTCCCGGGCACCGGGCCACCCGGACCGCCACGCCCGCTCCGAACGTACCCGTCGAGACCGACGACCTGACCGCCGACGCGCTGACCGCCGATGCCCTGACCGCGGAGGCGCTGGCCGCCGACACCGAGACCACCCCGGACGACAACCCGGTCGAGGCGACCGCCGATCTGGACGAGGTGGTCCAGGCGGCCGACCTGGTCCGCTCGTACCTCAACGAGATCGGCAAGGTGTCGCTGCTCACGGCGGTCGAAGAGGTGGAGCTGTCCAAGCGGATCGAGGCCGGCCTGTACGCCGAGCACCTGCTGGGCACCAGCAAGCGGCTGGCGCTGCCGCGCCGGCGGGAACTGCAGTCGTTGGTGGCCGACGGCGAGACCGCCAAGGACCTGCTGCTGCGTGCCAACCTGCGGCTGGTGGTGTCGCTGGCCAAGCGCTACACCGGACGCGGCATGCCGTTCCTGGACCTGATCCAGGAGGGCAACCTGGGCCTGATCCGGGCGGTGGAGAAGTTCGACTACACCAAGGGCTTCAAGTTCTCCACCTACGCCACCTGGTGGATCCGGCAGGCGATCAGCCGGGCGATGGCCGACCAGTCGCGCACGATCCGGCTGCCCGTCCACCTGGTCGAGCAGATCAACAAGATGCAGCGGATGCGGCGGGAACTGGGCCAGAACCTGGGCCGGGACGCCACCGACGCGGAGCTGGCCGGCGAGCTGGACATCACCGTCGAGCGGCTGCACGAGTTGATCGACCATGCCCGTGACCTGGTCAGCCTGGATCAGACGGTCGGCACCGACGAGGACTCCGCGCTCGGGGACTTCATCGCCGACAGCGAGGCCACCAAGCCCACCGAGGCGGTCGAGTTCGACCTGATGCGCCGCCAGCTCACCGCGATCCTCAACTCCCTGGAGCCGCGAGAAGCCGCCGTGGTTCGGCTCCGGTACGGGCTGGCCGACGGCAACCCGCACACCCTGGACGACATCGCCAAGAAGTTCAACCTGTCCCGCGAGCGAATTCGCCAGATCGAGCGCGAGACGATGGCCAAGCTGCGCCACCCGTCCCGGGCCCAGTCGCTTCGGGACTACCTGGACGCCTGATCGGTGGTGTCGCCGGCCGGGGTTGGCCCCGTCGGCCTCCGTCGGCCGGGTGTGAACCTGCTGGCCTCCGCCGACTGAGCTGATCGGCCGCTGAGCTGATCGGCTGGCCCTGAGCCAGTTGCGCCGGACCGCCCGGCACCCGCGATCCCCCTCGCCGGTGCCGGGCGGTTCGCTGTCGGGGTGTGGCTCACCGGGTGCCGGGGGCTCGGATGCGCCCCGACCTCGGGCTCTCTACGGTGTGCTGGTGGACCCTGTCGCCGCCCTGCGCCGGATCGCGTTCCTGCTGGAGCGCAGCGGCGCGCCCACCTACCGGGTGCGGGCCTTCCGCCGGGCCGCCGAGGTAGCGCTGACCAACGCCGCGCAGCTGCAGGAGCGGCTGGCGGCCGGCACCTTGGCCGACCTTCCCGGCATCGGGCAGGTGACGGCCGCGGTGATCACCGAGGCGGCCGCCGGCCGGGTGCCGGACTACCTGGTCAAGCTGGAGGAGCGCGAGGGCGCGCTGGTCGACCTGGATGCCGCCGGGGAGCAGCTGCGGGCGGCGCTGCGCGGTGACCTGCACAGCCACTCGGACTGGAGCGATGGCGGCAGCCCGATCGAGGAGATGGCGGTGACGGCCCTCGAGCTCGGGCACGACTACCTGGCCCTCACCGACCACTCGCCCCGGCTGACGGTGGCCAACGGGCTGACCCCGGAGCGGCTGGAGCGCCAGCTGCGAATCCTCGCGGCGCTGGCGCCCCGGCTGGCACCGTTCCGGCTGCTCAGCGGCATCGAGGTCGACATCCTCGACGACGGCGGCCTGGACCAGACCCCGGAGCTGCTCGGGCAGCTCGACGTGGTGGTGGCCTCGGTGCATTCCAAGCTGCGGATGGAGTCCGCGGCGATGACCCGGCGGATGCTGGCGGCCATCGCCAACCCGCACACCAACATCCTGGGGCACTGCACCGGCCGGTTGATGGGCGGCAAGCAGCGCCCGCAGAGCACCTTCGACGCCGCCGCGGTGTTCGCCGCCTGCGCCGAGCACGGTGTGGCGGTAGAGATCAACTGCCGGCCGGAACGGCTGGACCCGCCCCGGGACCTGCTCCGGCAGGCGGTCGAGGCCGGCTGCCTGTTCAGCATCGACACCGACGGCCACGCGCCCGGGCAGCTGGACTGGCAGCCCTACGGGTGCGCCCGGGCCGCCGAGTGCGGAGTGCCGGCGGACCGGGTGATCAACAGCTGGCCGGTGGACGAGCTGCTGGCCTGGTCCAACCGCAACCGCTAGCCCACCGGGATCGCCCGGACCACCAGGGCAGCGGCATCCGGTCAGCCGGTCGCCGGATCGCCGGTCGCCGGGCCGCCGGTCTCCGCTGGGCGACTCGGGTCGCCGGTCTCCACCGGGCGGCTCGGGTCGGTGATCCACTCGCTCCACGAGCCCGGGTACAGGACGGCGTCGATCCCGGCCGCCCGCATCGCGAGCACCGTGTGGGCGGCCGTGACTCCCGAGCCGCAGTACACCCCGACCGGGGCCGGCTCGCCGGCCCCGTCTCCTCCGTCTTCCCGGGCCTCGCCTCCCTGGGCTTCGGTTTCCCCGGCCCCGTTTCCGGACGCGCCGGACCCGCTCGGATCTCCACCGACCCGCTGGCCCACCGCGCCGGCCGCTTCGAACCGCTGCCGCAGCTCCGCCTCGGGCAGGAAGTGCCCGGACGGCTGCACGTTGGCAGTGGTCGGCAGGTTGACCGCTCCGGGGATGTGCCCGGCCACCAGGTCGATCGGTTCCACCTCGCCCCGGAACCGCTCGGCGGCCCGCACGTCGAGCAGCCGGCCGGCCCGGCCCCAGGCGGCCGCGGTGTCGGCGTCCAGGGTGGGCAGGCTGCCCGGCCGCACCGTGATCGAACCGGCGGCCGGTGCCGGCACCTCGGTGGACACGGGCTGGCCGCCGGCCAGCCACGCCTGGTAGCCGCCGTCGAGCACCCGCACCCCGGCCACCCCGGCCCAGCGGAGCACCCACCAGGCCCGGGCGGCCGCCACCGAGTTGCCCTGGTCGTAGACCACCACCTCGGACTGCTCCTCGATGCCCCAGGCGCGCAGTGCCACCTCCAGCCGGCGCGGATCCGGCAGCGGATGCCGGCCACCCGGACCCGGCGGGTCGGCCAGGTCGGACTCCAGGTCGCACCAGCGCGCTCCCGGCAGGTGGCCGGCCAGGTATTCCGGGTACTGCGACGGGCCACCGAGCTGCCAGCGGACGTCGAGCAGCACCGGCCGGTCGCCCCGGTCGAGAGCGGTCGCCAACTCGGCCACGCCGAGGAGGACCTGCTGGAAATGTTCTGCCATGCCGACGGTTCTAACATGGGTGTCAGCTACCGGGACGCGGCAGCACCCGTACGGGGCGGGACTGGTCGGGCACCGGAGCTTGGAGAGGGGTCGGCACGTGAATCATCACCACAGCGACCTGATCGACACCACCGAGATGTACCTGCGCACCATCTACGAGCTCGAGGAAGAGGGCGTGGTGCCGCTGCGCGCCCGGATCGCCGAGCGCCTCAACCAGTCCGGCCCGACGGTGAGCCAGACGGTCGCCAGGATGGAGCGGGACGGGCTGCTGCAGGTCGAGGCCGACCGCCACCTGCAGCTCACCGAGCGCGGCCGGCACCTGGCGGTGTCGGTGATGCGCAAGCACCGGCTCGCCGAGCGGCTGCTGCACGACGTGATCGGCCTGGAATGGGACCAGTTGCACGTCGAGGCCTGCCGCTGGGAGCACGTGATGAGCGACGCCGTCGAGCGCCGGATCGTCGGGATGCTCGACGGGCCGCTGGTCTGCCCGCACGGCAACCCGATCCCCGGCCTGGAGGATCTCGGGCTGCCGGCCGGCACCGAGGCAGCCCTGCTGCCGACGCTGGCCGACTCGGTGGCAACCGACGCCGTCACCGTCCGGATCGAGCGGATCAGCGAGCTGCTGCAGCCGAACGTCGAGCTGATGCGCCGGCTGTCCGACGCCGGCGTCACCCCGGGGCTGTCGGTGGCGGTGACCCGGACGCCGGCAGGCTTCCAAGTGGCCGGCGCGCCGGACGCCGAACCGGTGTCGGACGAGGTGGCCCGGCACATCTTCGTCTCGGTGCCGGCCTGATCCGCTGACCGGACCAGCCAGGCCAGCACCAGCTAGGCCGGCACCAGCCGGGCCCGTACCTGTCGCGATCATCCGAACCGGCCCCGGATCAGCACCGGCACCGTGCGCGGATCCAGCCCGCGCTGCGCCGCGGTGGCCAGCAGTTCCGCCGCGGAGTACCCCGGCTGCGACCGCAGCGCCCGGTCGGCCGCCATCGCCGCCAGCGTGGCGTTGCCGGCCCGCCACAGCGACCAGCCGTAGAGGAACAACGGCGCGGCGTCGTAGGGAGCGGGCAGCCGGGCATGCCACTCGCCCATCAGCAGGGCGGCCTCGGTGCATCCCGAGTCGATGGCCAGCCACAGCGCGTCCCGCACCGCCGGGTCGGTGAGCGCCACCGCGTGACCGGCCAGCTGCTCCGGCCCGGCCGGTGCCCGTTCCACCGCCGCGAGCAGTCCGGCGATCTGCGCCCGCCGCCACTCGGCCAGCCGGTCCGGCGGCACCGCCGCCCGGCGCCGCTCGGCCTCATCCAGCAGCGGCAGCAGCGCCGACCGCTGCTCGGCCCCGTGGCCGGCCAGGGAGGCGACCAGCGCCTCCCGGTCGGGCAGCGCCACCAGGCCGGCGAAGATGGCCTGGGCAGCTGCCACCGAGCTACCCGGCAGGCGCTGGTTCCCCTCGCCCGGGCAGCAGTCCGGCTGCTCGCAGCACAGCGACCACCAGCGCCGGTCGGTGGCCACCAGCACGTCGAGGACCTCGATGTCGGCGGCGGCCATCGCCACCGCCAGCAGGTCCCGGCAGGCCAGCAGGCCGCCGGCGGCCCGCGGGTCACCGGCCACCGAATCGGTCACCAGCACCGCGGCCACCGACCGGCAGCCGCCCCGCTGCAGCACCTCGCCCAGCGGTGCCAGCGCCTCGTCGTCGAAGCCGTCCGGCAGCCTGGCCGGCAGGTCCAGCCGGACGGTCACCTGCACCTGCTGCGGCCCGGCCGAGACCGCGGTGCCGGCGAAACCGATCAGCACCAGGCTCTCGTGCGGGTGAAAGCTCAGCAGGTAGGGCAGCGCGTCGATCAGCTCGGCGGGGTCGCTGATCCGGATCCGGGGCAGGTCACACGAGGTCATGCGGCCAAGCCTGGCCCGCCGGAGCTGCTCCCGAGCCGCCGATGAGCAGGTTGTGGACAACGTCGCGGGCTGTGTACAGCCCCGCCACATCCCCTACAGCGGGTTCTTGCGCCAGCTCTGCGCGGCCACGGTCAGCCCGTCGGCCACCTCGTCGTTGCGGTCGGCCAGCTGCCGTTCCCGCTCCCCCTCCGGACCGGGCTCGGCGGTCTCGCGCCGGCCGGTGGCGATCACCCGGAAGAAGGCCGCCGCACGTTCCAGCGCGACGTCGAACTCGCCCTGGTAGGCGCCGTGCAGCACCGCATCGGCGAGCGCCCCGATGGCCGCCGGGTCGGCGTCGTCCGACACCCCGGCGACCACCTCGTCGGCGGGTGCGTAGGGCCGCCCGGCGCGCCACAGCCGGGTCAGCTCGGCACCGTTGCCCTGGCACCACCGGCGCAGCAGGTAGAGCGCCCACAGGGCCCCCGGCAGGCTCGAGGGCTGCTCGTGCCGCCACAGCTCGGCGAGGGTGTCCAGTCCCACCCGGTCGGCCAGGTCCACCAGCGACTCCGAGTCCGCCGAGCGGCCGTGGGTGATGACCGCCGCGGCGGTGGCAGCAGCCAGCTCGGCCCGTTCGAACGGCTCGAACTCCTCCGACCCGGCAAGTGCTGCGAGGTCGGGCCGCCGGATCGGGCGGTGCGGGCGGTCAGCTGGTGGCACCCGTCCAGGGTAAGTGAGCCGGCCGCCGCGGCGCGGAATCCGGCTCGCCGGACCCGCCCCGACCGCGGGCGTTTTTGCCCTTTCGGCAAGGGTGTGGCCGGCGACTCGGCTGCCAGCGGCAGATCAGCGGCTAAACTGGAGCACGGCGTCGGCCCGATCCATGGCCCCCGGTCCCACAATCGCCGCCACGAGCGGCCTTCCGCCGAGAGGCGACCTGGCGGGTCGGCGTCACATCAGACTTTCGAACACAGCCCACCGGACCGCCGGACGAAGGACAGCCCCATGAGTTCCGGTGACGGCTGGACGACCTGTGCGGCAGGCCACCGGCACTGGGGCCTGTTCGGCGCCGCCGGGCTGCTGCTGGTGGGCGAGGACCGGGTGGTGCTGCAGCACCGCGCGCCGTGGACCCACCAGGGCGACACCTGGGGCATTCCGGGTGGCGCCCGGGACAGCCACGAGGACGCGGTGACGGCCGCGTTGCGGGAAGCCCGTGAGGAGGCCCGGCTGGCGGCGGCCGACATCGACCCGATCGGCACCTACGTCGACGACCACCAGGGCTGGAGCTACACCACGGTGGTGGCCCGGGCCGTCCGACCGGTCCGGCCGGTCGCCGCGAACGCCGAGAGCGTCACGGTCCGCTGGCATTCGGTCGCCGACGTCGCGGGCCTGCCCCTGCACCCCGGCTTCGCCTCCGCCTGGCACCGGCTGCGCGACGTCCCGCCGCCGCTGTTCCTGGTGGTGGGCGAGGCGGCCGCCGGCGACCCGCTGCTCACCCGGCTGCGCGAGACCGGAGTGGCAACCGACCGGCTGCCGGCCGGCCTGGTCGGCGGTGGCCTGACCCGGCTGCTGCCGCACGTGGTGCACGCCGGCCACCGCGCTGCCAGCGTCGCGCGCGACTACGCCGGCCGTGGCCAGGTGCTGCTGGCGCACGAGCCCGCCGACCTGCGTTCACTGGTCTGACCGGGCCGCGCCGGTTCCGTCTGACCGGGCCGCGCCCGGTTTCGTCGGAGCGCGCCGCTAGCGTTCCGGGCATGCGCATCCTGCTGCCGCCCAGCGAGGCCAAGAATCCGGGCGGGCGGGGCCTGCCGCTGGCCCGCCGGCAACGCCGGCAGCCGATCGAGGACAGCCGCGAGCTGGTGCTGCGGGCGCTGGAGGAGCTGCTCGCCGGCACCGCAGGAGCCGACCCGGCCCGGTCGCTGCTGCTGCCGGACTCGGTGGCCGACGCCGCGCTGGCCGACAACCGGCGGGTCCGCACCGCGCCGACCATGCCCGCGCTGGACCGCTACGCCGGCATCGTCTACGACGGGCTGTTCCTGCAGCCGCTCAGCGACGCCGCCCGGGCGGTGGCCAACCGCGAGGTGCTGATCTTCTCGGGCCTGTTCGGGGTGCTGCGCGGCGGCGACCCGGTGCCCAACTACCGGGTGCCGGCCAAGGCCTGGTTGCCCGGCCTGGGGGTGCTGTCGACGTTCTGGCGGCCCCGGCTGGACGCCCTGGTGCCGGACCTGCTGGACCGCGGCCCGGTGCTCGACCTGCGCTCCGGCGACTACGCCGCGATGTGGCAACCGGCCGGGCCGGCCGGCCGGCTGATCGAGGTCCGGGTGCTCTCGCCCCGTCCGGACGGGACGCTGGGCGTGATCTCGTTCGCCTCCAAGCTCGCCAAGGGCCGGCTCACCGCCGCCCTGCTGGAACGGCGGGCCGCGGGCCTGCCGGTCCGGACCGTCGCCGACATCGCCGCCGCCTGGCAGGTGGCCGGCGGCAGCGACCTGGTCGAACGCCGGACGCCCCGGGGTAGCGCGCTGGACCTGGTCACCCCCACCGCGGCGGGCCCGGCCGGCTCCACCGGCTCGGCGCGGGCACACCGGGCACGCAGCGCCGGAAAGGGTGCATAGCGCAACTCCAAGCCCACCCCGGTGGCCGCCTGCATTCTTGCCTCAGCCAGTATCGACGGCATGCGATTGGACCATCTCTCCTACGCCGCCGGCCCGGAAGGCATCGCCTCCTGCGTGCAGCGGCTAGGTTCCCAACTCGGCGCCGGGTTCACCGACGGCGGGATACATCCACGCTTCGGCACCCGCAATTTCGTGCTCCCGCTGGCCGGCGGGATCTACCTGGAGGTGGTCGAGGCGCTGGACCACCCGGCGGTGGAGTTCGCGCCGTTCGGCCGGGCGGTGCGCGACCGCAAGCTGGCCGGCGGCGGCTGGTTCAGCTGGGTGGTGGCGGTCCCCGACATGGCAGCCATCGAGCAGCGGCTGGGCCGCCGGGCCGTCCCCGGCCACCGCCGGCGTCCGGACGGCTTCGACCTGTGCTGGCGCCAGATCGGCGTGCTGGACGCCGCCAGCGACCCGCAGCTGCCCTTCTTCGTCCAGTGGGAGTCCGACCGGACCGAGCACCCGTCCGCCCCGGGCGGCACGGTGAACCTGGAACTGCTCGACATCGCTGGCGACCGGTCCCGGGTGGTGGAGTTCCTCGGCGACCGGGCGACCAAGTCGCTGGAGGACCTCAAGGTGCGCTGGCTGCCGGTGGAGGACAACGACGGCGAGAGCGGCATCGTGGCGGCGCACTTCATCACCTCCCGCGGCGTCGTCGTCATCGACTGAGGCCGCGGCCCGCCCGCGCAGGTGCCCCCGGGTCAGGCAGCCGCCACCGGGGTGATCTCCTCGCTGCGGTTGGCGGCGACCGTCCGGGACCGGCGGGCGGCCAGGATGGAGCCGGCCAGGATCAGCGGGAAGCCGACCAGCATGCCCGCCGTGATGTTCTCGCCCAGCACCAGCACGCCGAGCGCGATCGCGACGGCCGGGTTGACGTAGGTGATCACGGTGGAGCGGGTCGGCCCGATGGTCGCGATCAGCTGGAAGAAGAGCAGGAACGCCAGCGCCGTGCACACCAGCGACAGCACCACCACCCCCGACACCGCCGAGGCCGGCAGGTGCTCGGGCGGCTGCAGCAGCAGGAACGGCAGGTAGCACACCGCCGTCAGCGCCATCGACACCGCGATCACCCCGGCGCCCGGCAGGTCCGCCAGTGAGCGGGTCAGCACGATCGGCCCGGTCGCGTAGCAGACGCTGACCACCGCCATCTCGGCGAAGGCGAACAGGTTCAGCCCGGAGAAGTCCAGCCCGACCAGCGCCACCACCCCGACGACGCCGAGCAGCAGGCCGGCCAGCTGGCTGCCGGTGACCCGGTCGGCCGGGGAGCTGAACCTGGCCAGCAACGCACCGACCAGCGGCACCGCCGCCACCAGCAGCCCGGCCAGCGAGCTGGACAGCTTCCGTTCGGCGTCGGAGAGCAGCAGCCACGGAAGCATCACCTCGATGGCGGTGAACAGCACCAGCGGCCGCCAGCGGGCCAGCACCGGGGCCACCTGGGACCGGGCCAGCGCCAGCGGCAGCAGCACCACGGCGGCGCCGGCGGTCCGGAAGAACACCAGCGTGCCCGGCGTCAGGTACTCCACCGCGATCCGGATGAACAGGTAGGGCAAGCCCCAGATCACAGACATTGCCGCGAAGAGCAGCCAGCCACGCCGGGACACGGGCCTCCTGTCGTCGAAGATGCCGGTAGTACCAGCAGCCACGCTATGTTCCGGCCAGCCCCCGGGCCAGCGGATATCGGCCAAGTTACGCCGAAGGACTGACAACCTCGCCGGCCGAACTATTCCTGCCCGGCCCGGGCGAACACTGCTGTCCGGACGATCACTGCGGGTGAGAAGATCGAGTCCCGACATCGCGGCAGGTGAGGCATGACGCTCAAGATCTCTCCCGGCTCCGGCCACCACGACGTCCGCACGGTGCCGATCGGCGACTACGGCTTCCTGTCCGACGGCGAGACCACCGCGCTGGTTTCCCCCGGCGGCTCGGTGGACTGGATGTGCCTGCCGCGGATGGACTCGGCGAGCATCTTCGGTGCCATCCTGGGCCGGCACGCGGGCTCGTTCCGGATCGCGCCGGCCGACGTGACGGTGCCGGCGGCGCGCCGCTACCTGCCCGGCACGATGATCCTGGAGACCAGCTGGGGCACCGCGACCGGCTGGATCATCGTGCGGGACGTGCTGGTGATCGGCCCCTGGCGCTACGAGAGCGAGGTGGCCCGGGACTACCGCCGCACCCCTACCGACTACGACGCCGAGCGGGTGCTGCTGCGCACCGTCCGGTGCGTGTCCGGCGAGGTGCAGACGGTGATGGAGTGCGAGCCGGTGCTGGACTACGGTCGCACCCCGGTGCGCTGGGCGCACACCGACAAGGGCTACCACCAGGCCCGGGCCGGCTCCCCGGACGGCACCGTCGAGCTGACCCTGACCACCGATCTGCGGCTCGGCTTCGAAGGCGGCCAGGCCACCGCCCGGACCCTGCTCAAGGAGGGCGACGTCCGGTACGTGGCGCTGTCCTGGGGCGGGCGCACCCCGCCGGAGGACTACGCCGACGCTTACTCCCGGCTGGTGTGGACCGCCCACCACTGGCAGCACTGGCTGGCCCGCGGCACCTTCCCCGACCATCCCTGGCGCAGCTACCTGCAGCGCAGCGCGCTCACCCTCAAGGGCCTGACCTACGCCCCGACCGGTGCGATCGCCGCCGCGGCCACCACGTCGCTGCCCGAAACCCCGGGCGGCGGGCGCAACTACGACTACCGCTACACCTGGATCCGGGATGCCACCTTCGCCCTGTGGGGGATGTACTCCCTCGGCTTCGACTGGGAGGCGCTGGACTTCTTCTCCTTCATCGCCGACCTCGCCGAGCGGGACCCGGACCTGCAGATCATGTACGGCATCGGCGGCGAGCGCGACCTCGAGGAGCACGAGCTCGACCACCTGCCCGGCTACGCTCACTCCCGGCCGGTCCGGATCGGCAACGCCGCCTACGCCCAGCGCCAGCACGACGTCTGGGGCGCGCTGCTGGACTCGGTGTACCTGCACTCGAAGTCCGCCGACCACCTGGACAACCGGATCTGGCCGATCCTGGCCAACCAGGTCAACGCCGCGCTCAAGCACTGGCGCGAGCCGGACGCCGGGATCTGGGAGGTGCGCGGCGAGCCCAAGCACTTCACCTCGTCCAAGATCATGTGCTGGGTGGCGGTGGACCGCGGCGCCCGGCTGGCCTCGATGATCGGCCAGGACGCCGAGGCCGCGCAGTGGGAGCTGGCCGCCGAGGAGATCAGGCAGGACGTGCTGGCCCACGGCCTGGACTCCCGCGGCGTGCTCACCCAGTACTACGGCGGCACCGCGCTGGACGCCTCGCTGCTGCTGGCGGTGCTGGTGCGCTTCCTGCCACCGGACGACCCCCGAATCCGGGCCACCGTGCTGGCGGTCGCCGACGAGCTGACCGAGGACGGCCTGGTGCTGCGCTACCGCACCGAGCAGACCGACGACGGCTTCACCGGCGAGGAGGGCAGCTTCACCATCTGCTCGTTCTGGCTGGTCTCGGCGCTGTGCGAGATCGGCGAGTACCACCGGGCCCGCAAGCTGTGCGCCAAGCTGCTGTCCTTCGCCGGGCCCCTGGAGCTCTACGCCGAGGAGATCGACACCCACACCGGCCAGCACCTGGGCAACTTCCCGCAGGCCTTCACCCACCTGGCCCTGATCAACGCGGTGCTGCACGTGATCGCGCTGGAACGGGCCGAGCAGGACGCCGCCGAGCACGGGCCGCCGGTGGCCAGGCCGGTCGGCTGAGGCGGGAGTACTTCAGCAGTGCCTCGAAGTGGGCCAATGAGCCGCATCCGCAGATGCCGTCGGAGATAGTGGGCAGGTGCAGAACATCCAGCTCGGCTGGCAACCGGCCGCCATGCTCTCCACCGGCCTGTTCACCGGCGCCCTCACCGGCACCGCGGTGGGCGGCCGGCTGCCCCTGGGCAGGTCGGCGCGGCTGGCCGGGCGGGCGGCTGCCTACCTGCGCGAGGCCGGCCTGGTGGCGGCGCTCTACACGCTGTGGCAGCTGGCCTGCTCGGTGTCGGTGCTGGGCAGTGCGGGCGCCTTCGAACGGGCCCGGCAGATCGCCCGGTTCGAGCACGCCGTCCGGCTGCCGGGCGAGGACCGCGCCCAGCGGCTGGTGGTCGGGCACCCGCTGCTGACCCAGGCGGCGAACTGGTACTACGCGGCGGTGCACTTCGCCGCGCTGGGGGTGCTGCTGGTGTGGCTGTTCAGCAGGCATCGCCAGCGCTACCCCGAGGTGCGCAACGTCCTGGTGCTGCTGACCGGCGCTTCGCTGCTGATCCAGCTGCTGCCGGTGGCGCCGCCCCGGCTGCTGCCGGGCTATGTCGACACCGCCGCCCGGTACGGGCAGTCGGTGTACAACCTGTCGGGCGTCTCGGTGGACGAGCTGGGGGCGATGCCGTCGGTGCACGTCGGCTGGGCGTTGCTGGTCGCCTGGGCGGTGCTGCGAGTCAGCCCCAGCCGCTACCGCTGGTGGGTGCTGGCCCACCCGGTGCTGACCATGGCCGTGGTGGTGGTCACCGCCAACCACTGGTGGCTGGACGGCATCGTGGCGGGCATGCTGCTGGTGCTGAGCATCGCGGTGGTGCGGCTGACAGCCACCGGGTTCACTGCCGCCCGGCTACCCCGGTTCGCCGCCGGGGTGGATGACGGTGATGCAGGCCGGCGCCGCGCCGGACATGGCCGCCAGCGCCTGCCCCACCCCGTCCAGGCCGATCACGCCGGTGACCAGCTCGTCGGGTCGTACCGCGCCGGAGCGGACTAGCTCCAGCATCGCCGGGTAGTCGTGGGCGGCCATGCCGTGGCTGCCCAGCCAGGAGAGCTCGCGGAACGCCAGCGAGGACATGTCCAGCCGCACCGGCTCGGGCAGCAGCCCCAGCTGCACGTGCCGGCCGCGTGGCCTGAGCGAGGCCAGCGCGGTCTGCACCACCGACTCGGCGCCGATGGCGTCCATCGTCACCGCCGCGCCGCCGCCGGTGAGCTGGCGGATCTGCTCGGCGGTGCCGTCGCCCGGGCCGGCGGGGTCGCCGGCGCGACCGGCCAGCACGGTGTGCCCGGCGCCGTGCCGGCTGGCCATCGCCAGCGCCGCCGGGTTGGTGTCCACCGCGATCACCTGGGCGCCGGCGGCCGCGGCGATCATCACCACCGACAACCCCACGCCGCCGCAGCCGAACACCGCCAGCCACTCCCCCGGCTGCACGTTGCCGACCGCGGTGACCGCCCGGTAGGCGGTGGCGAACCGGCAGCCGAGAGCCGCGGCGCTGTCGAAGCCCAGCTCGTCCGGCAGCGCCACCAGGTTCACCGCGGCGTACGGCACGGCCACGTACTCGGCGAACGAGCCCCAGTAGTCGAAGCCCGGCTGCAGCTGCCGGGTACAGACCTGCTGGTTGCCCTCCAGGCACTGCTCGCACTCCCCGCAGGCACAGACGAACGGCACGATCACCCGCTGGCCGGCCTGCCAGCCCGGCACCGCCGGGTCGATCTCGGCGATGGTGGCGGCCAGCTCGTGACCGGGCACGTGCGGCAGTGAGACGGTGGCGTCGTGGCCGAGCCAGGCATGCCAGTCGCTGCGGCACAGGCCGGTGGCGCGCACCTGCAGGATCGCCCCGCCGGCGGGCAGCTCCGGCTCGGGAAGATCGGTGACGGTCGGAGCCTCGCCGAAGCGGTCGATCAGCACTGCGCGCATTCCACATTCCTATCAGCCCGGAGATTTCCGCGACTGCGGCACGGTGTCAGGGCAGCGCCCCTGAGGTCAGGAGCTCTGCAGAGCGGCGCATTTCTTCAGTCCGTAGCCGGACATGAAGCCGGCGATCGCCTCGCTGTGGTCGGGAAGCGCGTCCAGCACCTTCGCATCGACGGCGACGGCGTCGGAGTCCAGGGCCTTGACGTCGGCGAGGTACCTCTTCAGGACCGGTTCCACACCGGCGAAGTCGGACTTCTCCAGGCGCAGCCAGTTCCGGGTCAGCGTCGCCTTGTCCGAGGACCGGCCCACCAGCGCGTCGGCTTGCTTGA
Source organism: Jatrophihabitans sp. (assembly GCF_035474675.1). Taxonomy (GTDB): domain Bacteria; phylum Actinomycetota; class Actinomycetes; order Mycobacteriales; family Jatrophihabitantaceae; genus Jatrophihabitans_A. Next base: position 16,634 of record NZ_DATINC010000050.1, read on the forward strand.
GGTACTGCGGGTACAGCGTGAGGATTGTCTGCGTGACCGTCACGATACCGGCGACGGTCTTCGGGTCCTTGGAGTTGGTCACGGCCTGAATCCGGGTATCGAAGTCGGCACAGACCGCCTCCATCTTGGTCACGAACTGGGCCTTGGTCAGCGTCGTCGCACTCGGACTGGGCTTCGGACGGGGTGTGCTCACGGCCGCCGCGGGCAAGGTGCCGGTGGTGTGCCGAGGTGCACCCGCGTCCACGGAGGAGGAGGCGCACGCGGACAGGCTCAGGCTAGTGAGGACCGCCAGTGGCAGGCAGAACCGGCGGAGAGAGGGAGTGGTCATGGATTCCTGATCGGCCGGAAGGCCCGGCAAGGTAGCGGTACGGGCCGATCAGCCGAGGTCGAGCCGGGCGAGCTGGCCGCGCGAGCTGATCCCGGTCTTGGCGAAGACGTTGCGCAGGTGGAAGTCGATGGTGCGCGGGCTGAGGAACAGCCGCGCGGCGACGTCCCGGGTGGACAGCCCCGACGCCACCAGGGCGGCCACCTGGCTTTCCTGGGCGGTGAGCCCGACGCCGGGCGGGGCGTCGCGCTTGCGGGCCGTCTCGCCAGAGGCGCGCAGCTCACTGCGCGCCCGGCCGGCCCAGCCGTGCGCTCCGAGCTCGTCGAAGGTGGCCAGCGCGGCCCGCAGCTGGTCGCGGGCATCGACCCGGCGGCGGCTGCGGCGCAGGAACTCCCCGTAGCCGAGCTGCCCGCGGGCGTGCTCGAAAGAGCGTCCGGACGTGGCCTGGTGCCGTAATGCCTGCTGGTACTGCGACTCGGCGGCCGGCCCGTCGGCCAGCAGAGCCCGGCCGAAGCAGACCGCGCCGAGCGCGCGCTCCGAGCCGACCGCGGCGGCGAACCGCTCCAGTTCCGCCAGCCACTCGGCCGCCTTGTCGAGCTGCCCGGACCGCACCGCCGACTCCAGCCGGTCGTAGCCGGCCAGCCGCACCAGCGCCGGTTGCGCCATCTGCTCCAGCTGGCGGACCGCCGCGGCAGGCTCACCGGCCCGCGCGGCGGCGATGCCCTGCGCCCATCGGGTGATGTCGGTGACCAGGCCGGCCAGGATGCCGCCCGGCTGGCCGGCCACCGCCGCCTCAAGCTCGGCCAGCTGGGCGGCATAGCCGTCCTCGCCGCGCAGCGCGGCGTCCAGGGTCAGCTCGGCGAGCGGCATCGCGGTCAGCGCCGGCTGGCCGATCCCCCGGGCCAGGTCCAGCGCCTCCGCCGCGTTGGACCGGGCGGCGTTCCACCGGCCCGCGGCCAGGTGGGCCAGCGCCAGCCGGGGCAACGCGAACAGCACCAGACCGATCGCGCCGCTGTCCCGGGACTGGTCGAGCAGCCGGCCGAAGCTGCGCTGGAAACCGGCGTCGTCGTCGAGGTGAAACGCGGCGATGCCCAGGTTGGTCAGCAGGTCGACCTCGGTCTCGGTCAGCTGCTCGGCGGCCGCGAGCGCGGTGCGCAGCTGCGGTACGGCCCGGGCCAGGTCGCCGCCGAGCAGGGAGTGGAAGCCGGTCAGCAGGCTCGCGAAGCACCGGTCCCGCGCCGGCGCCGGGACGTCCGGAGCCTCCAGCACCTCGGCCGGGTCGAGGTCGATCGGCGCCAGCGGGGGCAGGAAGGTGGAGCCGGACGAGGCGATCATCGCCAGTTCCCGGGCCCGCCCGCGGTCGAGTGGTGCGACAGCCCGGGCCGCCTGGGTCCAGAGCCGGATCGCGGCCGGAACCGATCCGACGTTGAACTCCACCCGGCCGCGCAGCTTGTCGATGTCGGCCTGCAGGGCCGGCGCCGTGGCGAGCGGGCGGGCGGTGCCGGCCAGCGCCAGGGCCCGGTCGACCTGCCCGGCGAACCAGGCGTTGGTCGCCGCCCCGAACAGCCGCTGCGCGCGGCCCTCGTCGTCCCGGGTCAGCTCGGCGGCCCGTTCCAGAGCCGCGCTGGCGGCCTCGTAGCCGCCCCGGTGCTGCGCCCGCTCGGCACTTGCGTCCAGTTCGGCGACCACGCTCTCGTCGGGTTCCTCGGCGGCGGCCGCCAGGTGCCAGGCCCGCCGGTCCGCGGCGTCCGCGCCGGTCAGCACGGCCGCCAGCGCACGGTGCGCCTGCCGGCGGGACAGGCTGGTGGCGCCCTGGTAGATCGCCGAGCGCACCAGCGGGTGCCGCAACTCCACGACATCGCCGGCGACCCTGAGCAGCTGCGATCCCTCCACCTCGTCGAGCACGGCCGGGTCGACGCCGAGGGCCGCGGCGGCCCGGGTGAGAACCGGCAGGCGGGCCGAGTCGTCGGCGGCGGCGACCAGCAGCAGGGCCTGGGCGTCCGGTGACAGGCGGCGGCTGCGGTCGAGAAAGATCCGTTGGACGCCCTCGGTCACCGGCAGCTGCGGCGGCAGCGGCCGGCTGCCGCCCAGCTGGGCCGCCGAGAGCACGCTCGGCAGCTCCACCAGGCCGAGCGGGTTGCCGCCGGTCTGGGCCAGCAACCGGTCCAGCACCCCGGGGGCGACGGGCACACCGGCCCGTTCGCCCAGCAACTCCGCGGCGGCGGCCGGGTCCAGCCCGGTGAGCTCCTGCTCCGGCAGGCCGGCGCTGTCGAAGCCGCGCAGGTCACCGTCCCGCGCGCCGAACAGCATGGCGACCCGCTCCGACCCCAGCCGCCGGGCGACGAAGGTGAGCGCCGCCGCGGACGCCTCGTCGAGCCAGTGCGCGTCGTCGACGACGCACAGCACCGGGGCCGACTCGGCCGCCTCGGCCAGCAAGCTCAACGCGGCCAGGAACACCAGGAACCGGTCCGCGGCCTGCTCGCCGCCCTGCCCGAAGGCAGTCCGCAGCGCGTTGGCCTGCGGTGCCGGCAGCAGCGCGGCGTGCCGCATGGCCGGCCGCAGCAGGCGTTGCAGGGCGGCGAAGGCCAGCGGAGCTTCCGACTCGATCCCCTCGGTGATGAGGACCTGCATCCCCTGGGCACCGTCGAGGGCATCGCGTAGCAGCGCGGACTTGCCGACGCCGGGCTGGCCGCGCAGCACCAGCGCACCGCCGCGGCCGTCCCGGGCCTGCTCGCACAGCTGCGCGATGCGTTCCCGCTCCCGCCTCCGACCGTGCAGCACGCCGGTCAGCGTAGGGCTCCGGCACTGTCCCGCGGGACTGCTGCGGCGTTGCCGGCCCGAGGCGCCGGCAGGGCAACCCGGTGATTTCACCGGCGCGAGCAGGTGCCGCGCCGGCCCAGGCTGGGCCGGACAGCACGCCCCTCAGCCAGCCGGAGCCCACCATGACGACCACCCTGCCGGGACGCACCCGCCGCCAGCTTCCGTCCCCGGTGCCGCGCAGGGACCGGACCGGCCTGTTCGTCGCGGTGTCGCTGCTCGGTGCCGCCGCCGGCGCGGCCGTCCTTACCCTCGGCGTCCTCGCCGGCGCCCCGGAACACGTCCTCACCGGTTCGACACTGCTGGTCTTCGCCGCCGGCTGGGGCCTGCTGGCGCTGCTGACGGCGCGCTGGACCGACCGGCCGCTGCGTTGGGCCCTGTTGCCCGCCGGGTACCTGGCGGTGCTGGGTGCGGGCATCCTCGCGCTGGCCCCGGGCGACGGGGCGCTCGGGGCAGCCGGCTGGTTCTGGCCGGCCGGGCTGCTCGCGCTCGCCGTTTGGGTCGCCGGTCGGGCCCGCCACTCGGTGCCCGGTTGGTCGCGGCGCTGGCTGCTGTACCCGGTCTGCGCCCTGATGGCGTTGGCCGCCGTCGGCGGCTGCACCGAGACGGTCTACGAGTCAGTCAGCCGGCCCGCCCCCGCGGCGGGACGCGGCTACGACGTCGACGGCCACCGGATGTACCTGCGCTGCGAGGGCACCGGCACCCCCACGGTGGTGCTGGCCAGCGGCTTCGGCGAGCACAGCTCGGTCTGGGGCTGGGTGGCACCGGCGCTCGCTGCGGACACCCGGGTCTGCGTCTACGACCGGGCCGGACAGGGCTGGAGCGGCCCGGCCGGCGCCCGGGACGGGGTCGCGCAGGCCGGCGACCTGCACACCCTGCTCCAGGTGGCCGGGGTGCCCGGCCCCTACCTGCTGGCCGGGCACTCCGTCGGCGGGATCTACGGCATGATCTTCGCCGCCCGCTACCCGGACGAGACCGCCGGCATGGTGCTGCTGGACTCGACCACCCCTGAGCAGTTCGCGCTGCCGAGCTACCCCGGCGCCTACTCGCTGGGACGGCGGCTCTCCGGCGTGCTGCCGCCGCTGGCCCGGCTCGGGGCGGCCCGGGTCGGCTACCGCGCCTCGTTCGGCAGCCTGCCCGCCCGGGCCCGCGAGGAGGAGCGGTCCTTCGCCGCCGACCCGGGCAACCTGCGGGCCGCCCGGGACGAGTGGGCGCAGCTGCCTGCCGCCTTCGGCCAGGCCGGGGCGCTGCGCGACCTCGGGGCCAAGCCGCTGGTCGTCCTCACCGCCGGGCGCGGCGCCCAGACCGGGTGGTTCGCCGCCCAGGACAAGCTCGCCACCCTGTCCCGCAATGCGGCCCACCGCACCCTGATGGACGCCAGCCACGACTCGCTGGTTGCCGACCGGCGGTTCGCCGGCTACGCCAGCCAGGCGATCCGCGACGTGGTGGCAGCCGTCCGCACCGGCCGGCACGTCGCGGCCTGATTTCCGTCTCTAGCAATCCCTTTCCGTCCACACCATTCCTAGGAGCCGTCATGCGTACCACCAGCCCGTCCGGTGCCACCAGAGTTCCCAGCGGGGAAGTTTCTCCCGCAGCCAGCCCGCATCCCGACCCGGACGGCGACGCCCGCCGGCCGTGGACGGTGCTGGCGGTCGCGCTGGCCGCGCAGATCCTCGTCGTGCTGGACGTCTCGGTCGTCAACACGGCGCTGCCGTCCATCGCGCACTCGCTGCGGCTGGGCAGCGGTGACCTGCAGTGGCTGGTGACCGCCTACCTGATGATGTCCGGCGGCGGCCTGCTGCTCGGTGGCCGGATCGCCGACCTGCTGTCCCGGCGCACCGTGTTCCTGACCGGCCTGAGCGCCTTCACCGTCGCCTCCTTGCTCAGCGGTTTCGCCACCGGTGCCGGCCAGCTGATCGCCGCCCGCGCCGGCCAGGGCCTGGCCGCCGCGCTGATGACCCCGGCCGCGCTGTCGCTGGTGATGACGACGTACTCCGGCGCCCAGCGCAAGAAGGGGCTGGCGCTGTGGGGCATGGCCGGCAGCTTCAGCGTCGCGGTCGGCGTGCTGGTCGGCGGGGCACTGACCACCTGGGGCAGCTGGCACCTAATCTTCTGGGTCAACGGGCCCATCGGTGCCGTTGCCTACCTGGTTGCGCTGAGGTCGCTGCCCAAGGACACGGCGGGGACTGCCGGCCTGTCCCAGTTCGACCTGCCGGGTGCGGTCACCGTGATCGGTGGGCTCGGCGCCCTCATGTACGGCCTGGGCGGTACCTCGACCGACGGCTGGTGGTCCGTCCGCACCGTCGCCTCGCTGGCCGTCGCCGGCCTGCTGCTGGCGGCGTTCACCAGGATCGAGCGGCGCTCGGTGCGGCCCCTGGTCCCGGCGCACACCTGGAAGGTGACCTCGCTGGTGTCGGGTACCGCCGTCATGGTGGGGGTCACCGGGCTGCTGGTCGGGATCGTGTTCCTGGCCTCGCTGTTCCTGCAGAGCGTGCTCGGGTTCTCCGCGCTGCGGGCCGGCCTGGCCTTCCTGCCGCTGGCGTTCGCCATCACCGCGGGCACCCATGTCGCGCGGCACCTGCTGGCCCGCACCGCGCCGCGCACCGTCGCGGCTGCCGGGGTGGCGCTCGCCGCGGTGGGGGCGGGGTTGCTGTCGCTGACCTCGTCGGCCTCGCACTACGCACCGGATGTGCTGCCGGGCCTGGTGATCCTCGGCCTCGGGGTGGGCATGACGTTCGTACCGGTGTCGGTGTCGGCGATGGCCGGCATCCCGCCCCAGCACGCCGGGATGGCCTCGGGCTTCCTGATGACCGGCCATGAGGTGGGAGCTGCGCTCGGCGTCGCGGTGCTGTCCGCGGTGGCGACCGGAGCCGGCAGCCTGACCAGCCGGGCCGGGGTCGCCGAGGCGTTCGCCGCCGGGCTGGGCGCGGCGGCGGTGATCGGTGCGGCCGTGGCGGTGCTGGCCTACTTCCGGATGCCGGCCACGGTCGTCGCGCCGGACGGCGGCGGGATGCACCTGCACTGAGGCCCTGCCCGTGGAGCCTCCACACGGGTGGCCGGGCGCCGCACCTCGGAAGAGGCCGCGGCACCCGGCCCAGGCCGGGTTCAGGAGAAGAACGCGTCGTCGCCCGGCAGGTCGGCGTGCAGCTCGAGCAGGTCGGTGACCTTGCCTCCCATCACGGTGAACAGGATGGAACCGCGGGTCGCCCGGGTGGCACCGTCGCGGGTGGCGACCGTCTGATGCAGTGCCATGACATGGCCGAGGGCGTCGCCGTGCACGTCGACGAGGTGGGCGCGGAACGTGCCGTCGGTCATCTCGGCGAGCTTGCCGTAGTACCCCAGGACGGCGTCGGGACCCTTGTAGGTGCCCGCCAGCGGCCCGTGTCCGGGCACGTGCTGCACCACGTCGGCGGCGAAGATCGAGCGCAGCGTGTCGACGTCCTGGGTGTTGAACGCCGCGTATCCCCTGCGAACCAGGGCCATTGCCTCGTCGTCGGCGGCTGCGATGCCCTCGGCACGGGCGTAGCGGGTGGCGTCCGGCGAGTAGTCCACCATCTCGCATGGCTGGTCGCCGACCACCCAGGCGTCGTGGCCGGCAGGCAGGTCGAACAGGTCGCCGGGACCGAGATCGGATTCGGTGCCGTCGGCCATCCGAACCCGCATCGACCCGGACAGGACGTAGCCCAGGTGCCGGGTCTGGCAGGAGTCGCCGCCGACGATCGGCGCGATGTCGGCCGACCAGCGCCAGCCCGGCTCGAACACCCCCCTCATCACGGTCAGGCCTCCCGCGGTTGCCAGGTCGGCGTGGCCGTGCTGGGCGAACGAGCGGTGTTCCCCGTCCCGCTCGAGGTTGCTGATCATGACCGCGGTCATGGCGGGTACCTCCTACCGGCGTCAGCCGGGTGCCGAAGTGCATCCGGCTGGCCCGATAGCTTTCCACCGCGCGCTGTGCCGGGCCAGGGGAGAAAAGGGGTACTCGACGCCGGTTTCCCTGCGAATGGCAAAGGGTGTGCGTCTGCACGGAGGAGCCGAGCGCTCCGGGTCTGGAAAGGCCTGGATCGCAGAACAGCCTTTAAGATCTCAAGGGTTGCTATAGCGACCGCTGGCCGACTACGGGCCGGATGACCCTTATGGCTCCTCGGCATTCAATGCGTCGCCAACGCCCGCTTCGTGCCCGTGGCAGCAGAACGCCCCGACCCTCGGGGGAAGGTCGGGGCGTTCTGCCGTTTCTAACGCGCCGGCTGCGGTGACCGGCTGGGCGGGATTGCTAGCTGCAGCCGGAGGTGCTGCCGCAGCCCTCGCAGACGAAGCACGAGCCTGCCGGACGCATCTTGGTGCCGCAGTTCATGCACAGCGGGGCGTCGGCCGAGGTGCCGATGATCGACTCCAGCAGCTCGGTGGAGCTGTGCACCGCGGACTGGGACTCCGGCTTGACCGCCGGCTTGGCCTCGACCGCCTCGGCCACCGGAGCTGACTGGGCCAGCCCCTCCAGGTCGTCCTCGGCCGGCGCGTAGCTGCCGGTGTCGAGCTGGCGAGCCCGCTCCTCGGCGGTGTAGATCCCCAGTGCGCTGCGGGTTTCGAACGGCAGGTAGTCCAGGGCGAGCCGGCGGAAGATGTAGTCAAGGATCGACTGCGCCATCCGGATGTCCGGGTCGTCGGTGAGGCCGGCGGGCTCGAAGCGCATGTTGGTGAACTTCGAGACGTAGGTCTCCAGCGGCACGCCGTGCTGCAGCGCGATCGAGATCGCGATGGAGAAGGCGTCCATCACGCCGGCCAGCGTCGAACCCTGCTTGCCCAGCTTGAGGAACACCTCGCCGAGGCCGTCGTCGGGGTAGGAGCCGGCGGTCAGGTACCCCTCGGCACCGCCGACCGCGAAGGACACCGTGCGCGACGGCCGCGACTTCGGCAGCCGCTTGCGCACCGGCCGGTGCTCGACCACCACCGTCTCAACGGGCGCCGCGGCGGCCTTCTTGGCCTCCTTGCCCGCCGACAGCGGCTGGCCGACCTTGCAGTTGTCGCGGTAGACCGCCAGCGCCTTCAGGCCGAGCTTCCAGCCCTGGAAGTACACGTCGGCGATGTCGTCGACGGTGGCCGACTCCGGCAGGTTGACCGTCTTGGAGATCGCGCCCGAGATGAACGGCTGGGTCGCGGCCATCATCCGGACGTGGCCCATGGCCTTGATCGCCCGCGCGCCCATCGCGCAGTCGAAGACGTCGTAGTGCTCCCGCTTGAGCCCCGGGGCGTCCTGCACGTGGCCGTGCTCGGCGATGTACTCGACGATCGCCTCGATCTGCTCCTCCTGGTAGCCCAGCGCCCGCAGCGCCCGCGGCACCGTCTGGTTGACGATCTGCATCGAGCCGCCGCCAACCAGCTTCTTGAACTTCACCAGCGCCAGGTCCGGCTCGATGCCGGTGGTGTCGCAGTCCATCATCAGGCCGATGGTGCCGGTCGGTGCCAGCACCGAGGCCTGCGCGTTGCGCCAGCCGTTGCTGGCACCGATCTTCAGGCAGGCGGCCCACTCCTCGGTGGCCCGGGCCAGCACCGCCTTGTCGGTCTCGTGGAAGAAGCGCACGCTGTCGTTGGCGGCGGCGTGCTTGCGCATCACCCGGGCGTGGCCCTCGGCGTTGCGGGCGAAGCCGTCGTACGGGCCGACCACGCCGGCCAGCTCTGCCGAGCGGCGGTAGGCGGTGCCGGTCATCAGCGAGGTGATGGCGGCGGCCATCGCCCGGCCGGCGTCGGAGTCGTAGGCCAGGCCGGAGGCCATCAGCAGCGCGCCCAGGTTGGCGTAGCCGATGCCCAGCTGCCGGTAGGCCCGGGTGTTCACGCCGATCGAGTCGGTCGGGAAGTCGGCGAAGCAGATCGAGATGTCCATCGCGGTGATGATCAGCTCGACGGACTTGACGAACTTCTCCGCGTCGAAGGCGGTGCCGGTGGTGCCGAGGAACTTCATCAGGTTCAGCGACGCCAGGTTGCAGGAGGTGTTGTCCAGGCTCATGTACTCCGAGCACGGGTTGGACGCGGTGATCCGGCCGGACTCGGGGTTGGTGTGCCAGTCGTTGATGGTGTCGTCGTACTGGATGCCGGGGTCGGCGCACTCCCAGGCCGCCTGGGCGATCTTGCCGAACAGCTCCTTGGCGTCGATGGTCTCGATGACCTCGTGGTTGGTGCGGGCCCGCAGCCCGAACTGGCCGCCCTCCTCGACCGACCGCATGAACTCGTCCGACACCCGGACGGAGTTGTTGGCGTTCTGGTACTGCACCGAGGTGATGTCGGAGCCGCCCAGGTCCATGTCGAAGCCGGCGTCGCGCAGCACCCGGATCTTGTCCTCTTCGCGGGCCTTGGTCTCGACGAACTCGACGATGTCGGGGTGGTCGACGTCGAGCACCACCATCTTGGCGGCCCGGCGGGTGGCGCCGCCGGACTTGATGGTGCCCGCCGAGGCGTCCGCGCCGCGCATGAAGCTGACCGGGCCGGAGGCGGTGCCGCCGGAGCTCAGCAGCTCCTTCGACGACCGGATCCGGGACAGGTTCAGCCCGGCGCCCGAGCCGCCCTTGAAGATCAGGCCCTCCTCGCGGTACCAGTTCAGGATCGAGTCCATGGTGTCCTCGACCGCGAGGATGAAGCAGGCGCTGACCTGCTGCGGCGACGTGGTGCCGACGTTGAACCAGACCGGGGAATTGAAGCTGAACACCTGGTGCAGCAGCATCCAGGTCAGCTCGTGCTCGAAGATCTCGGCGTCGGAGGCCGACCGGAAGTAGCCGTACTCCTCACCGGCCACCCGGTAGGTGTGCACCACCCGGTGGATGAGCTGCTTGAGCGACCATTCGCGCTGCTCGGTGCCCACGGCGCCGCGGAAGTACTTGGTGGTGACGATGTTGGCGGCGTTGACCGACCAGAAGTCCGGGAACTCCACCCCGCGCTGTTCGAAGTTGACCGAGCCGTCGCGCCAGTTGGTCATCACCACGTCGCGGCGTTCCCAGCTGACCTCGTCGAAGGGGTGCACCCCCTCGGTGGTGTAGACGCGCTCGATGACCAGCCCGTTGTCGGGATAGACCGGCTGGTCCTTGGCGGTGACCTTCAAGGCGCGCGGATCGCCGGCGTGCTTGGAACCAGCCGGCTTGCCGGCGTTCTTCGCGTTCGAGGAAGAACTGCCGCTGGACCCGCCTTCGACAACTTCGGTCATACCCGCTGTGCCCCTTTTCTTGGTGATCCCGTGTGTGGTTGGACGTGCGTGAGAACTAGCGCTGGTCTGCTGCCGGCTGGGCGGGCGCCGCGCCGGTGGACCGGCCGGTGTCGCCGCGGTGCTCGGCCCGCAGCTCAGTGATCGCCTTCTCGAAGTCCTCGATGGAACTGAACGACTGGTAGACGCTGGCGAAGCGCAGGTAGGCGACCTCGTCCAGGGCCCGCAGCGGGCCGAGGATGGCCAGCCCCACCTCGTGGGCTGGCACCTCGGCCGAGCCGGTGGCCCGGATGACCTCCTCGACCGTCTGGGCCAGCTGGGCGAGCGCGTCCTCGTCCACCGGCCGGCCCTGACAGGCCCGCCGGACGCCGCTGATGACCTTCTGCCGGCTGAACGGCTCGGTCACCCCGCTGCGCTTGATGACCGCCAGGGTGGCCTCCTCGACGGTGGTGAACCGCTTGCCGCACTCCGGGCAGCTGCGCCGGCGCCGGATGACCTGGCCCTCGTCCTGCTCGCGGGAGTCCACCACCCGTGAGTCGGGGTGACGGCAGTACGGGCACCGCATCGGTGGCTCCCTTCCGCTTTCCTGGGCCGGCCGGCGCGAACCGCGTCGAACCTGTTAAACCAGCGTTCAGTCCGGTGGGCTGCTAGTAGCTGTCCGATGACGCTGGGACAGGACATATCAACAGCCCTCTGTCGACAAGCTGGGGATGAGCCGTGGAGAACCTGGTCCGGCCTGTTGATGACCTGAGGACCGTCCAACCCCAACTTGTGGACGAAGTACATGCTTGTAACTACTACATGTAGGACGTTAGAGCGTCACGCCGACTTCCGCAAGTAGCGGCACCGAGCAATCTCGAAGCGTGTCGGGACCGGTCGCACCTGGTCGTCCACGGGTACGCCAGCACTGTGAAGATTTAGCCGACCTTGAGGGTTTGGCCAGGCGTCAGGGACGTAGAAGAGAGGTGGTTGACCTCCCGCAACCGCTCCACGACCTGGCGCGGATCCCGGCCCGGCGCCACCTGGCCAGCGATCGACCACAGGGTGTCGCCGGACTGCACGGTGACGACCGCACCGGGCGCCGACGCGGGGCCGGCAGCCGGCGAACCGAGAGACAGGTGCGCGACGAGCAGCATCAGGCTGCCCAGCAGGACGACGCCGAGGGCCAGCGCGACCGCGCCGCGCCGGGTCAGGCGCACCGGCCGGGCGCCGGGGGCGGCATCCCCGATCCGGTCGCCGGTCAGGGCGGGCGTCGCGCAGCCGGCGCCGACCGGGACCAGGTAGCCCCGCCGGACCACCCGCAGGTTGCCCCGCCGCACCACGCCGGTGCGGCCGGCGCCGGGTGGGCAGGCAGGCGTCGGGGGCACCAGCCGCAGCCGGGCCTGGTTGCCGATGGCGGGTGCCGCGGCCCGCGTTCCGGACCGGGGCGACACGTCGACGAACACCGTCGGCGGGTACTCGGTTGCGACTGACATGTCATAGCTCCTCACTGGATCTGCCGCACGGAAACTGCCGTGACCAGTACGCTGATGGTCGAACATGCGTTCGATCACCGCCTGTACGGATGTCTACTACAAGCCTCTGACACAAACCATGCTGACGACACGCCGATTCGAACAGGTGTTTGAATCGTTACTCCTGGGGCGCTAGTTTCAAGGTGTTCGTTCGAGGTCGCGGACCCTGGGAAGCCCCTTCCAGCCGGCCGCGAACCCTCCCGCGACGCCCGGCCGCCACAGACAGACAGGGAGACCCCGGTGCCCAAGCCCCCCCAGCCACCTACCAGACGAGGACCGGGACGACCCAGGAACAGCACCATCCGGGAGTTTCCCGACCACGACGGCGGCGACGGCCTGACCGCCCGGCAGCGGACCATCCTCACCGTCATCCGCAACACCGTCCAGCAGCGCGGCTTCCCGCCCAGCATGCGCGAGATCGGCGACGCCGTGGGGCTGCAGTCCACCTCGAGCGTCAGCCACCAGCTCGCGGTGCTGGAGCAGAAGGGCTTCATCCGGCGCGACCCCAACAAGCCCCGGGCGCTGGACGTCCGGGCACCGGACGAGCCGGCCACCGAGCCGCAGTCGGCACTCAGCGACGACGGGTACGCCGAGGCGCCCGACGCGGTGATGGTGCCGTTGCTCGGCCGGATCGCCGCCGGTGGCCCGATCCTGGCCGAGCAGATGGTCGAGGACGTCTTCCCGCTGCCCCGGACGCTGGTCGGCGAGGGAACCCTCTACCTGCTGCGGGTGCGGGGCGACTCGATGGTGGACGCCGCCATCGCCGACGGCGACTGGGTGGTGGTCCGCCAGCAGCCCAACGCCGACAACGGCGAGATCGTCGCGGCCATGATCGAGGGCGAGGCCACCGTCAAGGTACTGCAGCGCCGGGGCGGGCACGCCTGGCTGCTGCCGCGCAACGAGGCCTACTCCCCCATCCCGGCGGACGAGGCGACCATCCTGGGCCGGGTGGTGGCGGTACTGCGCAAGGTCTGACCGGGCAGTCCGGCCGCGGCGGTAACCGACCGGACCCGGTTACGGGCTGTCGACCGGGCAGTCCGGCCGCGGCGGTAACCGACCAAACTGTCAGCTGGTGCGGCTACCGGGCCGCAGCTACACGGTCAGGTAAGGGTCAGGTCCGCTGCTGGGGCGCCGGGTGCGGCTCCTCGACGACCGGCGGCAGCTGCTGGGCCGGCGTCACCGGGTACACCGGCGCGGGCGTGACGGGCGGCGGCTCGGCGACGACCGCCTGGCCGGTTGCCGGCGCCGTGCTGCCGGCCGGCGGGGCGGTGCCGGTCTCGGCAGACTCGCGGGCCTCGTCGTCCTTGCCCATGCCCTTCATCTCGGTCTTGAAGATCCGCAACGACCGGCCGACCGAGCGGGACATCTCCGGCAGCTTCTTGTATCCGAACAGCACCAGCACGACCAACGCGATGATCACCCAGTGCGACGGCGATTCCCAACCCGTCATGATGTATCTCCTGCCCAGCTTGCGAGTACGGCTAAAGTCCCACCCTACCCGGTGAAGGTGACCGGGCGCCGTGTCGCCGATTGCTGGTTCACCGGTTGCCGGCCGGCACCGCCGTCGGGAATCCGTCCAGCACCGCGGCGAGCTCGGAGCGCACCCGGGCCCGGATCAGCGTCCCGGCGCCGGTGTGCTCCTCGCTGAGCACCTCGCCCTCGGAGTGAATTCGGGCCACCAGGTCGCCGCGGGTGTAGGGCAGCAGCACCAGCACCTCGCGCTCCGGCCGCGGCAGCCGGGACTCGACCAGCGCGGCCAGCTCCGCCAGGCCCGCACCGGTGCGCGCGGAGACGAACAGCGCGTCCGGCACCAGGCTGCGCAGCCGCAGCTGGGTCTCAGCGTCGGCGGCGTCGACCTTGTTGAACACGATCTGCTCCGGCACGTTCAGGGCGTCGATGTCGGCCAGCACCTCGCGCACCGCCCGGATCTGGGCCTCCGGGTCCTCGTCGGCGGCGTCGACCACGTGCAGGATCAGGTCTGCCGAGCCGACCTCCTCCAGCGTGGAGCGGAACGCCTCGACCAGCTGGTGGGGCAGGTGCCGGACGAAGCCCACCGTGTCCGAGAGGGTGTACACCCGGCCGTCGGCGGTCTCGGCACGCCGGACGGTCGGGTCCAGGGTGGCGAACAGCGCGTTCTCCACCAGCACGCCCGCGCCGGTGAGCCGGTTCAGCAGCGAGGACTTGCCGGCGTTGGTATAGCCGGCCAGCACCACCGAGGGCACCTCGTTGTTGCTGCGCCGGGCCCGCTTGACGTCCCGGGCGGTCTTCATCCCGGAGATCTCCTTGCGCAGCTTCGCCATCCGCGCGGTGATCCGGCGGCGGTCGATCTCCAGCTTGGTCTCACCGGGGCCACGGCCGCCGATGCCGACACCGCCGGCGGCCCGGCCGCCGACCTGCCGGGACAGCGACTCGCCCCACCCGCGCAGTCGCGGCACCAGGTACTGCAGCTGGGCCAGCTCCACCTGCGCCTTGCCCTCCCGGGACCGGGCGTGCTGGGCGAAGATGTCGAGGATCAGTGCCGTCCGGTCGACCACCTTGACCTTGACGACCTGCTCCAGCTGGCGCAGCTGGCCCGGGGCCAGCTCGCCGTCGCAGATGACGGTGTCGGCGCCGCTGGCCGCCACGATGTCGCGCAGCTCCTTGGCCTTGCCCGAGCCGATGTAGGTGGCCGGATCCGGGCGGTCGCGGCGCTGGATCAGGCCGTCGAGCACCTCCGAGCCCGCGGTCTCGGCCAGCCGGGCCAGCTCGCGCATCGAGTTCTCGGCCTCGGTCAGGGTGCCGGTGGTCCACACCCCGACCAGCACCACCCGCTCCAGGCGCAGCTGGCGGTACTCGACCTCGGTGATGTCGGTGAGCTCGGTGGACAGCCCCGCCACCCGGCGCAGCGCCGCCCGTTCGGACAGGTCGTAGTCGCCCAGCGTGTAGTCGAGGTCGTCGGTGCCGTCCGCGCCGGTGCCGGTCGGGTCGGCAGCCGAGGCGTCCGGGTCAGCGGGAAAGTCCGGATAATTCTGTGGGTATGCAGTCATTGCTTCCATGGTGACAGTCCGACCGGCCGGAATGCGATGTAATTTCGCTCCCGGCGTGCTGTGGCGGGCCCGGGCGTCCCGGTCAGCGGTGCAGCGCCAGCCACTGCGGCGACAGCTCCAGGCTGGCGACCAGCACGGCGGGACCGGACAGCATCATCGCGCCGGCGGCGTTCCACCACACCTGGCACTGCCCGCCGGGCACCTCGACCAGCCACCGTTGCCGACCGGCCGAGCCGGCATCGGGGCCGGCCATCGCGGCCACCGCGGCGCAGATCCCGGAGCCGCACGAGCGGGTCTCGCCGGAACCGCGCTCGTGCACCCGCATCCGCAGCCGGCCGGGCCCGGTCCGGACCACGAACTCGACGTTCTGGCCCTCCGGCAGTCCGGGGACCACCCGCGGCGGCTCGGCCAGCCGGAGCGCGGCCAGGTCGGAGACGGTGGCCAGTTCCACCACCACGTGCGGGTTGGGCAGGTCCAGGGCGAGCGAGTCGTACTCGCCGGCCAGGCCCTCGGCGCTGACCCGGGGCCGCTCGGGCCGGACGGTGGCCGGTCCCACCTCGGCGGTGACGTGCTCGCCGTCGAAGCTCAGCGCCCGCGGCCCGCCGCGGGTGGCCACCGTGACGCCGGCACCGGGGTCGGCCAGTCCGGTCTGCTCCAGGTACCGCCCGAACACCCGCAGCCCGTTGCCGCAGGTCTCGGCGATCGAGCCGTCGGCGTTGTGGTAGTCCATGAAGTACTCGGCGACCCCGGCCTGGGCCTGGACGTCCGGCTCGGTGGCCAGCGCCGTCCGGGTCACCCGCAGCACCCCGTCGGCCCCGATGCCGGCTCGCCGGTCACACAGCGCCCGCACCATCGACGGCGACATCGAGATCACCGCGTCGAGGTCGGGCAGCACCACGAAGTCGTTCTCGGTGCCGTGCCCCTTCATCACCGCCAGCGTCCGGTTCACAACGCAAGAGCCTAGCCGGGCAGCAGTGCCAGCGCCCGGTCCAGCAGGTCGGGGGCGGTGGCGTCCAGCCAGTGCAGCCGCGGATCCCGGCCGAACCAGGAGCGCTGGCGGCGCACGAACCGCCAGGTCCGGCTGACGGTCAGCTCGACGGCGCCGGCCAGGTCGCCGCGCAGCTCTCCCTGCTCGTCGAGGACCGCGAGCAGTTGCTGGTAGCCCAGCGCCTTGCCGGCGGTGGGGCTGTCGCGCAGGCCCAGCGGCAGCAGCCGGCGCACCTCGTCGAGCAGGCCGCGCTCCATCATCCGCAGCACCCGCTGCCGGACCCGGTGCTGCAGGTCGGGGTGTTCCAGGGCGATCTGCACCGTGGGGTAGATCGAGGAGAAGCCCGGCATCCGGGCGGTGAACAGGCCGCCGGTGAGCTCCATGACCTCCAGCGCCCGCACGATCCGCCGGCCGTTGGAGGGCAGGATGGCCGCCCCCGCCGCCGGGTCCTGCCGGGCCAGCCGGGCGTGCAGGACGGCCGGGCCCACCTCGGCCAGCTCGGCCGTCAGCCGGGCCCGGATGTCGGCCGACTCGCCGGGGAACTGCAGCCGGTCCAGGGTGGCCCGCACGTACAGGCCGGAGCCGCCGACCAGCACCGGGGTGTGGCCGCGGCCGGCGATGTCGGCGATGGCGTCCCGGGCCAGCTGCTGGTACTCCGCGACCGCCGCCGACTTGGTGACCGGCCAGATGTCGAGCAGGTGGTGGGCGACGCCGCCGCGCTCGTCCGGGCTGAGCTTGGCGGTGCCGATGTCCATGCCCCGGTAGAGCTGCATCGAGTCGGCGTTGATGATCTCGCCGCCGATCCGCCGGGCCAGCGCTACGGCAAGATCGGACTTGCCGGTCGCCGTCGGGCCGACAACGGCCACCACGACAGGCCCGGAAGGGCCCGCCTCGGTGTCAGTCACGTTGCAAGAGGCTATCCGGCTACACCGCGAGGCTCGTCAGTCGTGTCTAATGCTCGCTATGAGTTCGGAATGGGGACGTATCGACGAGGCCGGCACGGTGTTCGTAAGGACCGCCGACGGCGAGCGGGTGGTTGGTTCGTGGCAGGCAGGTGACGCCGAAGCGGGCCTGGCCTACTACACCCGCAGGTTCGACGATCTGCAGACGGAGGTCAACCTGCTGGCCAAGCGGTTGGAGTCCGGCGCCGGCGACCCCAAGGCCACCAAGTCCCAGGCCATGACCCTGCACGCCTCGTTGCCGACGGTGGCCGCGGTCGGTGACCTCGCCTCCCTGGACAGCCAGCTGGTCGACCTGATCACCGCGGCCGACGCCAAGATGGGCGAGCAGGCCGAGGCCCGCGAGGCGGCCCGCGCCGAGGCGATCGCCAAGAAGGAGGCGCTGGCCGCCGAGGCGGAGACGATCGCCGAGAGCTCCACCCAGTGGAAGGCCGCCGGCGACCGGCTGCGGGCCATCGTCGAGGAGTGGAAGCTGATCAAGGGCATCGACCGCAAGACCGACGACGCGCTGTGGAAGCGGTTCGCCGCCGCCCGCGACGCCTTCGGCAAGCGCCGCGGCAGCCACTTCGCCCACCTCGACACCGAGCGCGACGCCGCCAAGGGGATCAAGGAGAAGCTGGTCGCCCGGGCCGAGGAGCTGTCCAGCTCGGAAGACTGGCGCGAGACCGCGGCGGCGTTGAAGCAGCTGATGACCGAGTGGAAGGCTGCCCCGCGCACCAACCGCAACACCGAGGACGCGCTGTGGAAGCGGTTTCGGGCCGCCCAGGACGCCTTCTTCGAGCGGCGCTCGGGAGTGTTCGCCGAACGCGACGCCGAGCAGACCCAGAACCTGAAGGAGAAGGAAGCGATCATCGCCGAGGCCGCGGCGCTGGACCTGAGCAACCCGCGGCAGGCCCAGGTGGCGCTGCGCGACCTGCAGGAGAAGCTGGAGAGCCTCGGGCACGTCCCGCGCGATGCCATGCAGCGGGTCGAGTCCCGGATGCGGGCCGCCGAGCAGCGGGTGCGCGACGCCCTCGACGCCGAGTGGAAGCGCGGCGCCAGCGAGTCCAACCCGTTCCTGGCCCAGCTGAAGGAGCGGCTGGCCGAGGCGGAGGCGAAGCTCGCCAGGGCCCAGGCCTCCGGGGATCCGCAGCGGATCGCCAAGGCCGAGGCCGAGGTCGACAGGCGCAAGGCGCTGATCCCGGACTAGGACTAGGACTAGAACTGGGTCGGCGGCGTTAGGTCGGCCGGGGTTCCTGCAGGCCGCCTTTCAGCGTTCCGCTCAGCCCGACGCCTGGCTGGAGCCTGCCGGTGCGGTCGGCTGGCTTGGCCGTGCACCAGGACGTCCCGCGGCTCGGCCGAGGTGTCCGGCTCAGTCGGTTCGGGGCGTTTCGACTCCGTTGGGCTGAGCCGTCCGGTGGGCTGAGCCGTCCGGCTCCGTCGGCCGAGACGTTTCGGCTCAGTCGGGCCGGCGGCCGATGCTGACGAGCGGAACCGGCCGGCGGGCCACCGGTGCTGTGCTGCCGGCAGCGCCGCGCCAGGGCCGGTGGGCCGAGATGCCGCCGTCGGCGACCAGGTGGTGCGGCGCGGCGTAGCTGACCCGGGCAGTCACCAGGTCACCCGGCCGCACTACCTGCTCGCCGATCGCGACGTGCACCAGCCGGCCGTCGCGGGCCCGTCCGGAGATGCGCAGGTTGGCGGCGTCCTTCTTGCCCTGCCCGGTGCTGACCAGCACCTCGACGTCGGTGCCGACCAGCCGCTTGTTGTCGTCCCAGCTGATCTGTTCCTGCAACTCGATCAGCCGGTCGTAGCGCTGCCGCACCACGTCCTTTCCGACCTGGTCCGGCATGGTCGCAGCCGGCGTGCCGGGCCGCGGCGAGTACTGGAAGGTGAAGGCGCTGGCGAACCTGGCCCGGCGGACCGCCTCCAGCGTCTGTTCGAAGTCCTGCTCGGTCTCGCCCGGGAAGCCGACGATGATGTCGGTGGTGATGGCCGCGTGCGGCATCGCGGCCCGCACCCGGTCGATGATGTCGAGGTAGCGGGCTTGCCGGTAGGAGCGGCGCATCGCGCGCAGCACCGCGTCGGAGCCGGACTGCATCGGCATGTGCAGCTGGGGGCAGACGTTCGGCGTCTCGGCCATCGCCGTGATCACGTCGTCGGTGAAGTCGCGCGGGTGCGGGCTGGTGAACCGGACCCGGTCCAGCCCGTCGATCCGGCCGCAGGCCCGCAGCAGCTTGCCGAAGGCCAGCGGGTCACCGAACGAGCGGCCGTAGGAGTTGACGTTCTGGCCGAGCAGGGTGATCTCGGTGACCCCCTCGGCGACCAGGGCCTCGATCTCGGCCAGCACGTCGCCGGGCCGGCGGTCGGTCTCCTTGCCGCGCAGGCTCGGCACGATGCAGAACGTGCAGCTGTTGTCGCAGCCCACCGAGATCGACACCCAGGCCGAGAAGGCCGAGTCGCGCCGGCTGGGCAGGTCGGAGGGGAAGTGCGCTAGGGCGTCGAGGATCTCGACCTGGGCCTCGCCGTTGTGCCGGGCCCGTTCCAGCAACACCGGCAGGCTGGCCAGGTTGTGGGTGCCGAAGACGACGTCCACCCAGGGTGCTTTCTCGAGCACCGCGGCCTGGTCCTTCTGCGCCAGGCAGCCGCCGACCGCGATCTGCATGCCGGGACGGGCCGACTTGACCGACGCCAGGTGGCTGAGGTTGCCGTAGAGCCGGTTGTCGGCGTTCTCGCGCACCGCGCAGGTGTTGAACACCACCAGGTCCGCCTCCCGGCCGCTCTGGTCGGCGGCCCGCCGGTAGCCGGCCTGCTCCAGCAGCCCGGACAGCCGCTCGGAGTCGTGGACGTTCATCTGGCAGCCATAGGTGCGGATGGCGTAGGTGCGGCCGGCCGGCTCGTCCGCACCTGGTCGGGCGGCGGGCAGGGCGGCGCTGTCGGTTTCGGTACCGGGGACGGCGTTCATATCGGCTCCAGGGTACGAGGCCGCGGTAACGGAGCTGGGCCGGAGTCCCCCGCTGCCCAGCCGGAGTCCCCGCTGCCCAGCCGGAGCCTCCGGCCCGCCCAGCGGTCCGGCTGGAGAACAAGGGACCTGTGGGCTCACCCCGGGATGCCGAGCCGGACTTCCCGTGAGGGCCCGGACCACTGGGTGCGCCGGTCTACTCTTGCTCATGCTCGACACCCCGGAGCCGGTACTACCCAGCCAGGATCCTGCCAACCAGGATTCCACCGGCCAGGATCTCCTCGGTGGAGCGCCACCGATCCGGCTGCGGCCGATGACCGCCGACGACCTGCCGTTGATGTGCCGGTGGCTCGCGGCGGCGCATGTGCAGCGCTGGTGGCGCGATTCGGCGGAGCCCGCCGCGGTCGCCGCGGAGTACCTGCCCTGCATCGACGGAACCGAGCCGTCGCATCCGCTGATCGTGGAGCTGCCCACCGGGCCGATCGGCTTCGGCCAGTGGTACCGGTGGGCCGACTATCCCGACTACGGCCGGCAGATCGGCGCCGCCGCGGACGAGGCGGGCTTCGACTACCTGATCGGCGAGCCGGCCTGCTGCGGGCACGGGCTGGGCACCCGGCTGATCGCCGCCCTGATGCGCCACATCCGCGAGCAGGACCGCACCCTCGGCGGTTTCGTGGTCGATCCGGAGGAGACCAACACCGCCTCCCGCCGGGTGCTGGAGAAGAACGGGTTGTCGCTGGTGATGATCACCCAGGTGGTCGACCCCGACAGCCCGCTGACCGGGCCGTCGGCGATCTACCGGTGCCGGTTCGCCGAAGAGCCGGCGTCCGAGGCTTCGGTCAGCGCGCCGGCCGGTCCGGCTGAGGGTTCGGTCAGTGCGGTGGCCGGTCCGGCCGGCGGTTCAGTGGGCGACCTCGGTCGCGCGTGACTCGCGCACCACGGTCACCCGGATCTGGCCCGGATAGGTCAGCTCGTCCTCGATCTGCTTGGCCACCTCGCGGGCGATCACGCCGGCTGCCAGGTCGTCGACCTGGTCGGGCAGCACCATGACCCGGACCTCGCGGCCGGACTGCATGGCGAACACCCGCTCCACTCCGGGCCGGGCGGTGGCGATCTCCTCGATCCGCTCCAGCCGCTTGACGTAGGCCTCCAGGGATTCCCGGCGGGCACCCGGCCGGGCCGCTGAGCAGGCGTCGGCCGCCTGGGTCAGCACGGCCTCGACGGTGCGGGGCTGTACCTCGTTGTGATGCGCCTCGACGGCATGGGCGACGGCCTCGCTCTCGCCGTACTTGCGCAGCAGCTCCGCGCCGATGATGGCGTGGCTGCCCTCGACTTCGTGGGTGAGCGCCTTGCCGATGTCGTGCAGGAACGCCGACCGCTTGATCAGGCTCGGCTCCAGCCCCAGCTCGCTGGCCATGATGCCGGCGATGTGGGCGGTCTCCTTGAGGTGCCCGAGGACGTTCTGACCGTAGCTGGTCCGGTACTTCAGCCGGCCCAGGGTGGGGATCAACCGCTCGTCGAGGTCGGTGATGCCGATCTCGGCGAGCGAGTCGCGGGCGGCCCGCAGGCACAGCTCGTCCACCTCGACCTTGGCCGTCTCGTAGATCTCCTCGATGCGGTGCGGGTGGATGCGGCCGTCCAGCACCAGCTTCTCCAGGGTGATCCGGGCGACCTCGCGGCGGACCGGGTCGAAGCAGGACAGCAGGACCGCCTCGGGGGTGTCGTCGATGATCACGTTGACCCCGGTGACCGATTCGAAGGCCCGGATGTTGCGGCCCTCCCGGCCAATGATCCGGCCCTTCATCTCGTCGCTGGGCAGGTGCAGGACGCTGACCACCGTCTCGGTGGTCTGCTCGCTGGCGACGCGCTGCACCGCGTCCACCACGATGGCCCGCGCCCGGTCGGTGGCTTCGGCGCGGGCTTCGGCCTCGATGGTGCGCACCAGCGCCGCGGCGTCGCGCCGGGTTGCCGCCTCGACCGAGCTGAGCAGCTCCACCTTGGCCTCCTCGGTGCTGAGGCCGGCCACCCGTTCCAGGGCCGCGGTGTGCTCGAGTTCCTGGCGAGTGGCCGCGTCCGCCAGCTCGGTGCGCAAGTCCTCCAGCGCGGCGCCCTCGGCGTCCAGCTCGGCCTGGCGAATCCGGAGATCCCGGACCGCGGCGTCGAGCTCGGACTCGCGCTGGTCCAGGGCCTCGGCTCGGGCCGACAGTTCCTCCTCGCGGGCGGCCAGGACCGACAGCCGGCTCTGCGACTCCCGCTCGGCAGTGCGCTTGGCGTCGGCGATCAGGTCCGCGGCCTCGGTCTGGGCCCGTGCCCGGGCGGCGTCGCCGCTGGCCCGGGCGGCCGCCATCTCCGTCTCGGCGGCCCGGCGCAGCGACTCGATCTCTGCGTCGGCAGCCCGGCGGGCCGCGGCGGCCTCTTTGAGCGCCCGCTGGCGCACCGCCTCGGCCTCGGCCTCGGCTTCGGCGATCCGGTCCGGCGCGGGCGTGGTGTGCTGGGGTACGGCGGCGCTGGCCGTGGCACGGCCGGCATAGAGCGACAGGAACCGAAGACCGAGGACCAGTACCAACACGAACACGGCAGCGAGGGCCGTCAACTCACCCAGGTGGCTCACTGAACGTCCTCCTCCTTTCGCGGAGGCGACGCGTCAGTCGCGACCCGTCGCACCAGCACTGCCAGGAGGCGGAGCCGTGGGACGAACGCCCAAGCGAATCTCGAGTGCAGACACCGGTCCGCGGCAGCGGCGGCGTTCGCTCTCTCCTTCAGTCCTCACCATGGCGATGGTCGACGGGCAAACATGACGCTATGTGTATGTCAGTGCACGGCGCCGGAACGCAGTGCATCCAATCTCCTGATCTTGTGAGGCTAGGAACCAATAGGCATGCCGGTCAAGCCAGCCATGCCGTCTCGTCGTCAACCGCTTCGTCGGAGGCCCTTCCCACGGCCTGTTGGACTATGGAAAAAGCCAGCGAGGGCGGATAGCCCTTGCGCGCCAGCATTCCCACCAAACGCCGCGTTTTGACCTCGGGCGTGAGCCGGGCCATCGAACGGAGCTTGCGGGCCACCAGCTGCCGGGCGGCTTCGGCCTCGGCGTCGCCGGCGATGTCGGCGACCGCTGCCGTGATCGCTTCCTCGTCGATGCCCTTGTCGCGCAGCTGGCGACTGATCTCGCGTACCGCCAGGCCGCGGTCCTGCTGCCGGGACCGGGCGTACTGACCGGCGAAGGCGTGGTCGTCGACCAGGCCGACAGCGGCGAGCCGGTCCAGCACCGCGGTCGCCGCCGAGGCTGGCACGCTGCGCGCTGTCAGCGCCTCGGCCAGCTCCGCCCGGCTGCGCGCCCGCGTCGTCAGCAGGCGCAGACAGATCGTCCGGGCTACCTCTTCGGGGTCGGCGTCGGGATCGGCACGCCGGTCATCGAGGTCGTCGGACGGTTCGGCGGGCGGGACCGACCGGCCCGCGCCCGCCGAACGCAGGCGACCCACCGCTGCTAGAAGTCGACCGGGGCCGGCAAGGGCGCTTCTTCAGTGACCTGCGCGCCCACCCCGAGCTTCTCCTTGATCCGCTTCTCGATCTCGTCGGCGAGGTCGGGGTTGTCGCGCAGGAAGTTGCGGGCATTCTCCTTGCCCTGACCCAGCTGGTCGCCTTCGTAGGTGTACCAGGCGCCGGACTTGCGCACGATTCCCTGCTCGACGCCGACGTCGATCAGGGAGCCTTCCCGGCTGATCCCCTGGCCGTAGACGATGTCGAACTCGGCCTGCTTGAACGGCGGGGCGACCTTGTTCTTGACGACCTTGACGCGGGTCCGGTTGCCGACCGCCTCGCCGCCGTCCTTGAGGGTTTCGATGCGCCGGACGTCCATGCGCACCGAGGCGTAGAACTTCAGCGCCTTGCCGCCCGTGGTGGTCTCGGGCGAACCGAACATGACGCCGATCTTCTCGCGCAGCTGGTTGATGAAGATCGCGGTGGTGCCGGAGTTGTTGAGGGCGCCGGTGATCTTGCGCAGTGCCTGGCTCATGAGCCTGGCCTGCAGGCCGACGTGGCTGTCGCCCATCTCGCCCTCGATCTCGGCCCGCGGCACCAGCGCGGCGACCGAGTCGACGACGATGATGTCCAGGGCACCGGAGCGGACCAGCATGTCCATGATCTCCAGGGCCTGCTCACCGGTGTCGGGCTGGCTGACCAGCAGCGCGTCGGTGTCCACCCCGAGGGAGCGGGCGTATTCGGGGTCCAGTGCATGCTCGGCGTCGATGAACGCCGCCACGCCGCCCGCCGCCTGGGCGTTGGCGACGGCGTGCAGTGCCACGGTCGTCTTGCCCGAGCTCTCCGGGCCGTAGATCTCCACGATCCGCCCGCGCGGCAGCCCGCCGATCCCGAGGGCGATGTCGAGCGCGATCGAGCCGGTCGGGATCACCTCGATGGGCACGTGGGGCCGCTCGCCCAGCCGCATCACCGAGCCCTTGCCGAACTGCTTGTCGATCTGACCCAGTGCGACCTCTAGTGCCTTGTCGCGGTCGAATGCTGCGGCCATCTTTGGTACCTCTCCTAGTGGCTGTTCCGTCGAGAGCAACGCTAGAACTGACCACCGACAGTTTTCGCCGGCGAAGCGGATCTGTGGACGACCGCGGTCGATTCCAGATTAGCCGAACAAGTGTTCGATTGCCCGCAACACGCCGACATCGTGACCCGTCCGAAGCCCGCCGCCGAGGCCGGCCGCAGGGCTCACCGAAGCTTCTGCGGAACGTCGAACTCCTGGCAGATCGCCCGCCACACCGACCGGGGCTCCTCCCCTCGCTCGATCGCCTCGTTGACCGTGCCGCCGAGCGCGGTGACCCGGTAGTCCGCGGCCAGCGAATGGGCATAGACCGCTCCGAACCGGGCTTCCATCCGCTGCCAGAACTCACTCAGTCGCACCCTGGAAACAGTAGTGCGGGGCATCGGCCCGGCGAAAACCGCACCGCGGGATCAGCCATCCGGGATGCGGCCGGCCGGAGCGCTCGGGCAGGATCTGCGCCATGCCGGTCCCCGCCTCCCCCGCCGACGAGCCTGCCCGCTGGTACGCCCAGGAGGTGCTGGCCGGCAGCAAGATCAGACTGGTGCCGCTGCAGCCCGAACATGCCGAGGGCTACGCCGCGGCGGCACGCTCGGACGACGGTGCCGAGGAGGTCTACCGATGGCTGGGCCGGGTTGCCCCGGCGGTGACTCCGGAGCTGGCCCGGGCCGAGATCCTGGTGGCACTGGCGGCCAGGGCCCGGGGCGAGCGCTTGCCCTACGCCCAGCTCGATGCCGACACCGGCGAGGTGCTGGGCACCACCAGCTACTACGAGGTGCAGCCCGCGGTGCGGACGCTGGCGATCGGCTACACCTGGCTGGGCCGGCGCTGGTGGCGTACCGGCCACAACACCGAGTCCAAGCTGCTGCTGCTCAGCCATGCCTTCGACGAGCTCGGGGCCGCCCGGGTGGTCTGGCACACCGATGTGCGCAACGAGCGGTCCCGGGCCGCCATCCTGCGCCTGGGCGCCACCTTCGAGGGTGTGCT
>NZ_DATINC010000051.1:0-45478 GCF_035474675.1 Jatrophihabitans sp.
CACCCGGTCGCCGCCGCCGTTCTTGGCGGTGGACAGCGAGTTGTTCATGACGACGTTGTTCTGCCCGTTCGGGTTCAGCACGTCGGACTCGGGGAAGTAGTTGCCGATGATGATGTCGGGGTGGCCGTCGCCGTCGATGTCACCGACCCAGTCGGCGTCGGTGTTCCAGCGCGGGCCGTGGTAGCGGCCGTCCACCGACTGGTACGGCAGCAGCTCCTGCGGGTGGTAGGCGTCCATCGACAGCGTGGTGGCGCCGGCCTTGGCGAGGAACAGGATCGGCGTGCGGCCCCAGTAGGACACCAGCAGGTCCGTCCGGCCGTCGCCGTTGAAGTCACCGGGGTGGCAGGTGGTGGGAGCCATCGCGGCGTCCATCGGCAGCGGCTTGGCGTCCAGCACGAACGGGGCGAACCGGTCGGCGGCGGGCGCGGTCGGGGTGTAGGTGACGACCACCGAGTTGGTACGGGTGTCGACGAAGCACATGCCGTCCGAGCGCCCGTGGCCCACCAGGTCGTTGATCGCGATGCTGGCTCCGACCGAGGAGATCCAGGCCGAGATCTTGGCGTAGGCCCGGTTGACCTGCCGGATGGTGTTCATCTTCTGGTTCTCGTACCCCGCCGGCATGGCGATGGGCATTTCCTTGAACTTGTACTGGGTGGCCACCGAGTCCGCCCCGTAGGTAGCGACCCGGCTCTGCGCGACCACGTACAGCGAAACCAGGACTAACGCGGCTACCAGGCCGGGGACGAGTTTGCGGAGGCGTTCTCGGGATGCCGCCATGATTCACCCTTCACGAAAAGATCGACTGTCTAGGGGTAGGAGTAGGGACGTGCTGGAAAGAGGGGCGCAACGTGACACGACGCCTGGGGTGCCGTCCCTGCGCTCTGGCCAGGACAAGACCTCAGGCGCCGTATCGCCTGCCTGCTGTGGCGTGCCGGGGACGCTTTACACCGCCCCATCTAGCGACCATCCAAGGATGCGGTTCGAGGTGCTGGTGATCTTCTCTCCCCGTGCCCGGCTGCCAGGAACAAGGCTGTTTTATTGGCACAATCCCACATGCGATCAAGGGCATTCCATGGCCTCGCCGGGCGCCGGCAGCCGAAATCGGGCATGCCGGAACCGATGGATTGCAGGGAGGTATTCCGGGCGCTGCCGGGCGGCGCGGCGCTCAGCCGATCCGCAACCGGCAGCCCACCTGGCGGGCCACCGCCATGCTGGCCCACGAGGTGGCCGCCACCAGCGCCTCGTCGCCGGGCTGGTGCCAGCGGAAGGCGTCGATGACCTGCTGGTCGACCTGGTAGGAGGCGAGCGCGGTGAGCATCACCAGCCGGCCGGCGGCGCGGTCCTCCGGCGGCAGCGAGGCCACCTCGTCCTGCACCCAGGCCCGGCTCAGTCCCGGCGGCTGGCCGTCCCAGCCGGCCAGCCGCGCGTGCAGCGCGGCTCGCACCGAGGCGGGCACGTACTGCCGGCCGACTGCCTCGATGGCCGCGTCGGCCCGGGCGAACGCCTCGGCGACGTGCGGGCTGCCTGCCGCCCAGGCCAGGTCCTCCGACAGCGGGGCGGCCGGCAGCAGGTCCAGCGAGGCACCGGGCCGGTGGTCGGCCCGGGCGGCCGAGCCCATGAACCGTCCCAGCAGCCGCAGCGCGTTGCTCCGGGCCGGGCCCGGAACGTTCGGCGGCAGCGGGGAGTCGGCGAGGAAGATGTCGACCATCCGGTTCAGGTAGTGGAAGGTGACGGCCACGCCGATCAGCTCGGGCGCCTGCTCCCGGCTGAACGGCACCTCGGAAGAGCGGCTGTCCGGCAGGCTGGCCGACCGGCGCGCCCACTGGGCGACGGCGCGAATCCGGGGGTCGGGAATGGCGGCGAGGTCGTCGGCGGACACCGCCGCCCCGGTCGGGGTGCCGAGCAGGGCGGACAGCGTCGTCGCGTGCACCGTGATGCAGTACGGGCAGGAATTGCCGAGCGATACCGCCGCGGCGACGGCCTCCTTGGTGGCCCGCGGCACCAGGCCGTCGGCCAGCAGCGATTCGCGCAGCATCATCCAGCTGGCGGCCAGCGGCCCGGGTGCCGGCGAGTGCAGCGCCACCGGCGGGGCGAGCATCCCGAAGTCCTGCTCGGCCTGCCGGTAGACCCGGGCGACGGTGCCGTCGGGACCGCCGTCCGGGCGTACCGGTGAGACATGGCGGACCTGGTCCAGTGACCGGCGCAGCGCCTTCTGCAGCAGGGCCGTGACCATCAGCGCTCCTCGGGGAATGTGCGGAGTGGAGATGCCGCGCGGATGCTGATCGGAGGTCAGTCGCGGAGCAGTTGCGGAACCAGCTTGTTCGCCGCGGCGCGGGCACTGGTGCCACCGTGCGGCGCCGGCGCCCCGTAGCTGACGTTGATGCCGCGCTGCTGGGCCGCCCGCACGATCGCCGGCATCGCCCGCTCGGCGAGCGCGGCGATGGTGTTGGCCGGGTTGACGTTGAGCGCGCACGGCACCGCGGAGCCGTCGGTGACGAAGATGCCCGGGTGGCCGCGCAGCTCGTGGTTGTCGTCCAGCGCCGAGGTGTTCGGGTCGTCGCCGATCCGGCAGGACGCCAGCGGGTGCACCGTGTAGGCGCCGACCACGTCATTGGTCCACGGCATCACCTTGGCGATGCCGTCCTTCTCCAGGATGCTCTTGACCGCCGCGTCGGACTTGGCCCAGCCGCGCCGGGTGTTCTCGGTGGGCTCATAGCTCAACGGGCCGAGGCCGAACATCTGCTGGGACACCCGGATCGAGTTGCCGGTCGGCGGCGGCGGGCCGAAGATTCCCTCGTTGTCGTCCTCGGACATGGTGAAGGTGGTCAGCCAGGACTTCCAGTGCCGCATCATCTCCTTCTTCTCCCGGCCGAACCAGGTGTTCTTCCCGGGAGCGTCGGCGACCTGGGCCAGGATGGTGCCCAGCCCCGGCGGGAAGTACAGCTGTTCCAGGGAGAACCGCTCGTACTCCGGCAGCGAGCCGTCCAGCCAGTCCCAGCAGGCCGCCACCGGGCCCTTGCCGATCTGGCCGGCCTCGAAGGCGACGCCGTCGCCGCGGTCCAGGCCCAGCACGTCGCGCAGCCGGTCCTCGTTGAGCACCGCGGTGTTGAGCCGCTCGCCGTTGCCGGAGAAGTACTTGCCGACCGCGTCGGGCATCGGGCCGAGCTGCGGCGCCGAACGCATCAGGATGACCGGGGTGGCGGCGGTGCCGGCGGCCAGCACGATCAGCTTGGCGTCGATCGTCCCGCTGCCGGTCAGCTCCCGGTAGTCCACGTCGTGCAGGGTGTTGTAGTGCACCCGGTAGCCGCCGTCGTCGTTGCGGGTGATCTGCTGCACCTCGTGCAACGGCCGGATCTCGGCGCCGTGCGCGATGGCGGCCGGCAGGTAGTTCAGCAGCAGCGACCGCTTGGCGTCGAACTTGCAGCCCGACATCATCCAGTTGCAGTTGGTGCACAGCGCGGTGTCCACCGCGGCCGGCACCGGGTTGCAGGTGTGGCCGGCGTTGTTGCAGGCCGCCGCCCACACCCCGCCGGCGAAGGGCACGGTCTCCCACTTCTGCTTGCTGATCGGCAGCGCCTCGGCGACCCGGTCGTACCACGGTTCCAGGCTGTCCCGGCTGATCGCGGCCGGCCACATCCGGCGGCCGATGCTGCCCCGGCGCTCGAAGATGTAGCTCGGCACCCGCGGCATGGTGGCGAAGTACACCACGCTGCCGCCGCCGACGCAGTTGCCGCCGAGCACGCTCATGCCGTTGCCGACGGTGAATTCGAAGATCCTGGTGCTGGACGAGCCGAGCTTGAAGTCCTGGTCGTAGTCGTCGGCCTCCAGCCACGGCCCGCGCTCGAGCACCACCACCCGGGCACCGCCGGCGGCCAGGTGGTAGGCCGCGATCGAGCCGCCGAAGCCGCTGCCGATGACCAGGACGTCGGTGCTTTCGGTGCTCATGCGGGGCTCCCGGTCTCGGTGGTGTTGGGGTGGATCTCGGCGAGCTTGCGGCCGTAGGAGTAGTGCGGGAACCGCCACAGCCCGTCGGCGTCCGGCGGCGCGAAGCCGAGGGTGAGCAACCCGGGATGCCCGGCGGCCAGCGCGTCGACGGTGTGCATGTACGCGCCGGTGTCCCAGGCCATGTTGGAGAACATCACCAGGTTCACCCAGCCCTGCCGCTCCGGGTGTTCCCAGGCGGTCAGCTGCAGCACCAGCTCGACCCGGTCGTCGTAGTCGAGGCTGACGAACGCCGGCACCGACTCGTCGAGGGAGATGCCGTTGTCCTTGGCGTAGTTCTGCGCGTGGCCGTTGAGCATGCCGGCCAGGCCGCCCAGCCACTGCGACAGCCCGCCGGCATCGGAGTTCAGCAACTCCAGGGCGCCGGCGGCCACCGAGCCGCCGTCGGAGGAGACCCCCGCGATCGCCCGGTCGCCGGGCCAGCGCTTGTTGCCGGGAACGATGGTGTCGGCGAAGGCCTCCAGGGTCATCACCTTCGTCTGCTCCTCGTCCGAGGTAGCCGGTTCCATAACGTCTCTCCTGTCTGGACCGGAGCCGGAGCCGGAACCGGTCGGGGCTGAAACTGGCCGGGGGATCGGGCCGGTCAGCGGGCGAACTGGCCGGGCCGGCGGCCCTCGCCGGCCGGGCCGCGGTAGGCCTGGGCGATGTCGAGCCAGCGCTCGGCGTCCGGGCCGACGGCGGTGACCGCGAGGTCGTCGCGGTGCCGGCGCCGGGTGACCAGCAGGCAGAAGTCCTCGGCCGGGCCGCTGATCCGCTGCTCGGCGTTCTCCGGGCCGAACTGCCACAGCGCGCCGGACGGCGCGGTCAGCTCGTAGCGGAACTCCACGTCCGGCTTGGGCTCGTTGCGGGCCAGGTAGCCGAAGTCCCAGACCCGGATCGCGAAGGCGACCAGGAACCGGATCCGGTCGGTGCGCACCGGCCGGACGCCGAGGGCGTCGGCGATGTCCTGGCCGTGCGCGAAGGCCTCCATCATGCCGGCCATCATCAGCACCGACGGCGGTAGCGGATTGACCAGCCATGGCACCAGCTGGTCACCGGGCACCGACGACAGCGCCTTGACCGCGGTGTTCCGCTCGGCCTGCCAGCGGTCGAAGAGCACCTTGGGCGGGTCGGCGAGGTACTCGGCCAGGGCGTTGGCCACGTTGGCCGTGAAGTCATTGCTCAACCGGGTCATCAGGGCGCGGAAGGCGTCCGGATCGGAGCCTGCCAGGCCTGCCACCCGGAAGGTCGCTGCCAGGTGTGCGACCTGGTGCGCGATGGTCCAGCCCGGCGCCGGCGTGGGCAGCTGCCACTGCTCGTCGTCCAGGCCGGCCAGCATCGCGTCGACCTCGTCGCATTCTGCCGTCAGGGCCCCGGTGGGATCCGGTTGCTGGGTCACGTCTGCCCGTCCTCTCGCTACAGCCTGCTCGTACGGTGTCTTCTCCGGTTCCGAGCGTGCTGCAGCGCTGCGCCGAGGGTGTCTTTGCGCGTGCCGGAAGGCCGCGGTAGGGCTATCTGGAAGACGGGGGCAGCGGGGTGCGGACTGCGGCCTCGGGAGTTACTGGCCGGGGACGAACACCGCCCGCACGCAGCCGTCCCGGCGGTTGGCAAACAGCTCGTAGCCGTGCGCGGCCCTGGCCAGCGGCATCACGTGGGTGGCCAGGTGCCGGGTCTGCAGCTGGCCGCGCATCATCCGCTCCAGCAGCATGGGGATGTAGCGGTGGCCGTGCTGCTGGGCGCTGCGCAGGGTGAGCCCCTTGTTCATGACCGCACCCAGCGGAAACTTGTCGACCACGCCGCCGAAGACCCCGAGCACGAACACGCTGCCGCCCTTGCGGCAGGTGAAGATCGCCTCCCGGACCGCCAGCGGCCGGTCGGTGCCGGGCCGGCGCTGCTGCTTGAAATCGTCATAGCCGTACAGGGTGGCCGAGTTGCCCGCCACCATGCCGACCGCCTCGATGCAGACGTCCGGGCCGCGGCCGCCGGTCCGCTCGCGCAGCTCGGCCGGCACGTCGGTCCGGCGGTAGTCGAGCAGTTGCGCGCCGGTTCGCCGGCCGGTCTGCTCTAGCCGCTCCGGCAGGCTGTCGATGACGATCACCTCGGCGGCGCCGAGCGTTCGCGCGGCCTGGGCCGCCAGCTGCCCGACCGCGCCGGCTCCCCAGATCGCCACCACGTCGCCGGGCTTGACCCCGCCGAGCTCGGCGCCCATCCAGCCGGTGGGAGCCGCGTCGGAGGCGAACAGCGCGGTCAGGTCGTCCACCTCGTCCGGAATGGGGAACATGCCCTGGTCGGCGTAGGGAACCCGTACGTAGTCGGCGTGGCTGCCGGCGAAGCCGCCCAGCGCGTGCGAGTAGCCGAAGCACCCGGCCGGCGCGTAGCCCCACAGGCTCTCCGCCACCGCCGGGTTCGGATTGCCGTTGTCACACAGGGAGAAGAGCTGGTGCTGGCAGTACCAGCAGCGACCGCAGCTGATGAACGAGCACACCACCACCCGCTCGCCGACCCGGCGCCGGGTGACCGCGGAGCCGACCTCGACCACCTCGCCCATGAACTCGTGTCCCAGCACGTCGCCGGGACGCATGGTGGGCAGGTAGCCGCCCAGCACGTGCAGGTCCGAACCGCACACCGAGCTGTAGCGGACCTTGACGATGGCGTCGTGGGCGTTGAGCAGCTTGGGGTCTGGAACGGTCTCGACCGACAGCTGGTCCACCCCGGTCCAGCACAGTGCCTTCACACCACGCCTTCCTGGTCGGTGTCGTCGGTCATCAGGTCCACCAGCAGCCCGCGGGCCGGCCGCCGCCGGCCGGCCGGTTGCGGATGGATGCGGAGCACCTCGCCGACCTCGACCAGTTGCCGGGCGTGCTGCAGCGCGGTGCGAATCCGGCGGGCCGGATCCTCGCCCTTCCAGCCGGCGGACTCGGGCTTGTGCCCGGGCCGGGTGCGCGCCGACAGCTCGGTGCCGCGACCACCGGGCGCCGGTTCCAGCCGGGTCTCGACCAGGTCGCCGAGCTCGGCCAGCGGGGCGGGCAACCGGCCGTCCGGGGCGATGTCGTGCGATGGGGCCAGGATGGTCACGGTCTGCCACCGGAACAGGTCTGAAAGCGTTTCCTCTCCGAACTCGTCCGCCGGCGGGTGCTGCCGGGAAAGCCGGCGCCGGATCGCCCTTGCGGTAGCCGCGCCCGAGGACCGAAGGGCGGTAGCGATGTCGAAAAGCCTCATAACCTGATTCCTGGCCGGCGGTAGAGGGGCAGCCAGGGCCGACCGGTCGAGCACAGCCAGGCTTGCTCCCCACCGGGCGGGGTGCCCGGGGTCGTGCTCAGGGACATCCGGAGTCTCCGTGACCCTTCCGCTCCCGTCAAGGCTGCCGGTCCGGGGCCGGCCACCGTGGCGCGACGGACGGGCCGGCCCAGCGCGTCGTCGCAGCGAGGTACCACCGTCGTCCACTTCCTGCGTGCCTGATGCCGGTATTCCCGGGGCTGTCGCGTCCAACCCGTCGATCTTGCCCCACCGGGCCGCGGGCCGCACAGGCCTGTCGTGCAGCGGAACCAAAATGCCACGTGATCATTGACACAATGCCGCCGGGCCGGTGCCGCCGCCGGCCGCGGACCGGCCGAATCGAGCCCGGCCCGGGCCTGCGGCGGTGCCTATGATCGACCGGTGACCACCCGGGGGCCGGACCGCGTCTCGTCGCTGGCCGAGCTGGACGCCGAGGTCGTCGACTGCCGGGCCTGCCCGCGGCTGGTCCGGTGGCGCGAGCAGGTGGCGCGGGACAAGCGTGCCGCGTTCCGGGCCTGGGACTACTGGGGACGCCCGGTGCCCGGCTTCGGGCCGGCGGACGCGGCGATGGCGATCGTCGGGCTGGCCCCGGCCGCGCACGGCGCCAACCGGACCGGCCGGATGTTCACCGGCGACCGGTCCGGCGACGTGCTGTACGCCGCGCTGTACGAGGTGGGCCTGGCCTCCCAGCCGACCTCGGTCACCGCCGACGACGGCCTGTCGCTGCGCGGGGTGCGCATCACCGCGCCGGTGCGGTGCGCGCCGCCGGAGAACCGGCCCACCCCGGCCGAGCGCGACACCTGCCGGCCGTGGCTGGCGCGGGAGCTGCAGCTGCTGCGGCCGACGCTGCGCTCGGTGGTGGTGCTGGGCGGTTTCGGGTGGCAGGCCCTGCTGCCGGTGCTGGCCGCCTCGTCCTGGCGGTTGCCGCGCCCGCTGCCGGTGTTCGGCCACGGCCGCCGGGTGCGGTTGCCGGCCACCGACTCCGGACCGGAGCTGGAGCTGTTCGGGTGCTACCACGTCAGCCAGCAGAACACCTTCACCGGACGGCTGACCCCGGCCATGCTGCGCGACGTGCTGGCCCGGGCGGGGGCCGCCGCCGGACTGCTGCCGGCGCCGGACCGGGGAGCCGGCGATGGCTGAGGACCTGCCGGCGGCGGCGTCGCGCACCGCGACCGCCCTGGACCGGTTCCAGCGGCGGCACCGGTGGGCCGGACTGCCGCTGGCGGTGTTCTACAAGTTCCTCGACGACCAGGGCACCGTGCTGGCCGCGCTGATCACCTACTACGCCTTCGTCTCGCTGTTCCCGCTGTTGCTGCTGCTGGTCACCCTGCTCGGCTACGCCCTGCACGGCAACAAGCAGCTGCAGGCCGACGTGCTCAACTCCGCGCTCAGCCAGTTCCCGGTGATCGGCGAGCAGTTGCGGACCAACATCGACCCGCTGCACGGCCGGGTGCTCGGCCTGGTGGTCGGCATCGCCGGCAGCCTCTACGGCGGGCTGGGGGTGGCCCAGGCCTGCCAGAACGCCATGAACAAGATCTGGGCGGTGCCCCGCAACGCCCGGCCCAATCCGCTCAAGGCCCGCGGCATCAGCCTGCTGTTGCTGTTGCTGCTGGGCGGCGGCGTGGCGGCCACCACGGTGCTCTCGGCGCTGACCACCAGCGCCAGCGCCTACGGCAGCGACCTGGGGGTGGGCGCCCGGATCCTCAGCACGGTGCTGTCGGTGGCGGTGAACGCCGCCCTGTTCGTGGCGGCCTTCCAGCTGATGACCGCGGAGCAGATCACGGTGGGCCAGGTCCGCAACGGCGCGCTGGCCGCCGCGATCTGCTGGCAGGTGCTGCAGGAGGTGGGCACCTACTACATCAGCCACCAGCTCAAGGACGCCAGCGCCACCTACGGGGTCTTCGGCCTGGTGCTGGGACTGCTGGCCTGGATCTACCTCGGCGCACTGGTGATCGTGCTGTGCGCCGAGTACAGCGTGGTCCGGGCCCGCAAGCTCTGGCCGCGCAGCCTGCTCACCCCGTTCACCGACAACGTCCGGCTCACCGAGGGCGACCGGCGGGCCTACGCCTCCTACCCGATGACCGAGAAGCACAAGGGCTTCGAGACGGTCGAGGTCGAGTTCCACGAGCCGGACAAACCGGCCGGCAGCGAGGAGTCCCCGCCGCCGGAAAGCCCCCGCCAACCGGACGCCGGCTAGCCCGTCCGGTCCCTTCCGGGCGGGCGCCTCTTACCGATGGGAATCCGGCGGCCCGGAATCGTGGAGAACTCGCACTTCCGCTCCGAAAGGGGGCGACCCCGGCATAGCAACCCGGTGTCGATTCCCACGAAACAGCATCCGGTTACCGACAGACATTTCTGAAATCGCGATTACCGAAATTGGGTACGGGTTGCCGCAGACACGGCAGGCTCGGATATTTCCGACTTTCGTAGTCACTGGGTGGCTGACCCGGGCCGGGTCACCAGCTCCGGTTTATGCCGGCCGCGGCCCGCCGGCGCATGAGGTCCGACATTGCCGCGACCAACAGGCCCTCCAGATCGGAATCGGCCGTGGTCGCGCAACCGAGCGCGGCCTGGACCCCGGCGGCCGCCAGATCGGCCCGGAAACCGGTGCTCAGGAAGGCGCCGGCTTCGGGCCGGCCGACCGCGATCAGCGCCACGATCTGCCGGGTGCCGTAGTGGCCGAGCAGGTCGGCCGGACCCAGGCCGGAGGCGATGGCTTGCAGGATCTGGCGCTGCTGGCCGGCCTGGTCGGGATCGATGATGAGCAGGGCGACCTGGCCCGGCAGGTCGTAGAGCCGCTGCTGCACCTGCACCCGCCAGGCGAGTTCGGACCACAGGCCGAGCTCGGCGTCGAAGGCGTGCTCGGCCTGCACGGTATGGCGAAGCGCGCCGAGGTGAACGGCGAACAGGATCGGCAGCACGGCCACCGCAGTGGCCTGGTGCCAGGCCATGGCCAGTCCGAGCCCGGCACCCATGGCCTGCGTGCCGACCTCGACGAGGTGGGCCCGGGGGACCGCTGCCAGCATCCGCCAGACGTGCCGCTTTCCGGACGCCCGGATCAGCGCGGCGACGATGCTGATGTTCGTCGCCCAGAAGGTCAGGACGGCCGCCGGGATGGCCAGCATCCCCAGCGCCGGCCGGTGCAGCACGTAGCAGGCGAGCAGGCAGGACGCCGCGGTGCCGACGGTGCTGACGGCGTACTTGAGGGGACGACCGTTGCCCACCGCTCGGCGCGAGGGCCACTCGCCCAGGTTGACTACTATCACCAGCGCAACTATCAGCGGCGCCGGCAGCAGCATTGTGCCCGCGAATGTCCAGACCCCCAGCATATCGGGGACACGGTCTGACACCACGGCTCGCCGCAATACCTCTTTCCATCTGAGGCAGTGTGAATACGCCAAACTGAGCGCAGTCAAGAGCAGGAAGCTCTGTATCTGCTCAGTCATTCAGCGTGCCTGCCATACGTGTAAGGAGGTGTCTTTGCCGTGCTGGAAAACTACAACTGGCCCTCCGCATAAACGCGGTGCAGATAATGGCGAAAGGGCTCGGGACACCGGGGTGTGCCGAGCCCTTCGTCGCGTCGTGAGGGCCGCCTGCTGCGGCAAGGTAGCGATCATTCCGGGTCTGTGCTCGAACGGGGAAGGGGCCCATGATGCTACGGAACCGGCACCGGAATGGAGCGTGGTTTGCAAGGACAGCGGAGTTCGGGGCGGTGTTTCCCATCAATCGTTACAAACCGCACCCACTGGGTTCGAGCCTGTTTCCTACTGCTTGACAGGGGAATCCACTACGCGCCAGCCGGGAACGTCCGGCGTGCTGGCGGTTAGCCTTCGGCCTGCGGCGCCACGGCGTCCGGCGCGGTTGTCTCGTGCGCCGGCAGCGGTGCCGTCAGGCGGGACCTGGCCCGGTGCCGGCGCAGCGCGAAGACCGCCACCCCAACGATCACCGCCACCAGGATCGCCTGGCTGACCTTGCCGGCGTAGTCCTCCAGCCGGTGGTAGCTGGCCCCGGCCAGGTAGCCCAGCAGGGTGAAGCCCAGCCCCCAGATCAGCCCGCCGAGGGCGTTGAACAGCAGGAACTTGCGGTACGGCATCTGGGCGGCGCCGGCCATGCCGGGCATCACCGCGCGCAGGAACGCGGTGAACCGGCCCAGGAACACCGCCCGGCCGCCGTAGCGGTGCAGGAAGTGCTGGCCGCCGGCGATCGCGTTCTGGTGCTTGGCGAACACCCGGCTGCCCAGCACCCGGTGGCCGTAGCGCTTGCCGACCTCGTAGCCGACGCTGTCGCCGGTGATGGCGGCGGCCACCACGACCATCGCCATCACCGTCAACGACACCGAGTGCCGGTAGGCCAGCACGCCGCCGAGGATGACGGCGGTCTCACCGGGGAGCAGGAAGCCGCAGAACACCGCCGCCTCGCCGAAGGCCAGGCCCCCGACGAGGGCGTAGGCCGGGATTCCGGAGAAGTTCAGCACGGGCTCCACGATCGTGCTGGTCACGCTCATGGACACACGGTACTTCGAACTTCCCCCCACTGCCCCGGCTTTGTCTTGCTCAACCTCGGGTGCCGCGGCGGTGTCGATCAACCGGCCGGCTGATTGACCGGCTGCAGCCGGTCCCGCACCATGGACCGGCACCGGCCGGGATCCCGGCTGGTAGCCGCCGTGTCGCAGGAGAGGGGTGCCCGGGTCGATGCCACCGCGGACAGCAGCTGCCGGTCCGGCGCCGTCGGAGAGCCGGACCCCGATGCGCAACCGGGTCACCCCGTGGGGCGACATCGTTGCCATCGAGCAGCGTGGCGCCTGGCTCGGCAACCGCGGCATCCTGCACGAGGGCACCGACGTGGTGCGCTTCCACCGCAGCGACCTGTGGATCACCTGCCGGCTGCAGTACCGGGACTGGCGGCTGCGGCAGTGGGAGCCCGGGCACTTCACGGTGCTGTACTTCTTCGACGAGGCGGTCGCGCTCGCCGCCGGGCACCGGCCCTGCGCGCTGTGCCGGCGGGAGGACTACACCGCCTACCGCTCGGCCTGGGTGGCCGGGCACGCCGATGGCTGCGTCACGGCCGCCCTGGCGCAGTCCGTCCCGCCGCTGGCGAAGGAGATGGACCGCCAGCTGCACCAGGAGCGGATCGTGCGGGGCAGCCACCGCCGCCGGGTGCACCCGATGCCGTGGCCGGCGCTGCCCGACGCGACCTTCGTGGCCCTGGACGACGAGCCGCACCTGGTGCAGGCCGACCGGCTGCACCGCTGGAGTCCGCAGGGCTATGCCGCGCCCCGGTCCCGGCCCCGGACCGGCACCGCCGAGGTGATCACCCCACCGGCGACGGTGGCCGCGCTGCGCGGCGGCTACCGTCCCCAGGTCGACGCCGGCGCGCGGGCGGACTGAGCCGGCGGGGCCGGACCGGGTGCGCCAGACTGGGACGGGTGGAGATCCGGAACGTCGGCGTCGAGGAAGAGCTGCTGCTGGTCGAGGCCGGCGCGCACCGGCCCGCCCCGGTCGCCGAGGATGTCGTCGCCCGCTCGCCCCGGGACCGGCCCGGCGGCGATCGGCTGGTGGAGCACGAGCTGAAGCGGGAACAGGTGGAGATCGGCTCTCCCGCCACCACCTCGATGGCCGACCTGCACGCCGAGCTGGTCCGGCTGCGCCGGGCGGCGGCGGAGACGGCCGCGGCCCGGGGCAGCACCGTGGTGGCCGTCGCGACCAGCCCGGAGCGCAGCGAGCCGAGCACCACGCCCGATCCGCGGTATGAGCGGCTGACCGCCGAGTACGGCCTGCTGGCCCGCCAGCAACTGGTCTGCGGCCAGCACGTGCACGTCGGGACGGCCTCGCGCGCCGAGGGCGTCGGGGTGCTGGACCAGCTGCGCGGCTGGTTGCCGGTGCTCACCGCGGTGTCGGCGAACTCGCCGTACTGGCAGGGCCAGGACACCGGGTACCAGAGCTTTCGCAGTGTGCTCTGGGGTCGCTGGCCGACAGCCGGCCCGACCGAGGTGTTCGGCACGGTGGCGGCCTACGACGCGACGGTCGCCGAGTTGCTGGAGTCGGGAACCGTCCTCGACGACGGCATGATCTACTTCGACGCCCGGCTGTCGGTGCACTATCCGACCGTGGAGATCCGGGTCGCCGACGTGTGCACCGACGTCCGTGACGCGGTGCTGGTCGCGGCGCTGGCCCGGGCCCTGGTCGACACGGCGGCCAGCCGCTGGCAGGCCGGCGAACCGGCGCCGCCGATCCGTACCGTCCTGCTGCGGGCCGCGGCCTGGCGGGCCGCCCGGTCGGGCCTGGCCGGCGAGCTGGTCGACCCGCGCACCGGCAAGCCGGTGCCGGGCTGGCAGCTGGTCGGCGAGCTGGTCGAGCTGGTCGGGCCGGCGCTGGACCGAGCCGGCGACGCGCAACTGGTCGCCGACGGGCTGGCCCGGCTGCGCGCGCACGGCACCGGCGCGGACCGGCAGCGCGCCGCGTTCGCGGCGCGCGCCAGCCTGCGCGACGTGGTGGCCGATGCCGCCGCGCGCACGCTGCACGGCTGAGTCGAACCGGTCAGGCGAGGGCCACCAAGGAAACAGTGTTGTCCGGGTTGCTTACCAGCCGCCCGACCGGATCGCGCGCGCTACTTCTTCGAGGTGGCGCTGTCGAGCACCAGCGAGGTGCCGATCGCGGTCAGCCAGGCGTCCTT
The DNA here is from genome assembly GCF_035474675.1 of Jatrophihabitans sp. GTDB lineage: Bacteria > Actinomycetota > Actinomycetes > Mycobacteriales > Jatrophihabitantaceae > Jatrophihabitans_A. The sequence continues at coordinate 13,930 of NZ_DATINC010000051.1, forward strand.
GGCGAACGGGGTGCCGGCCAGCGTCGGCAGCAGTCGCTCGTCGTGCAGGCCGGGAGTGCGCACGTACATGCCCAGCAGGCTGACGGAGTAACCGGTCAGCAACAGCCCCGCCAACCGGGCGCCGATCAACGGCAGCAACAGCACGCTGCCGACCGTGATCTCAGCGATCGCCAGGGTCTTGAGCAGCACCGCCGGCGGAACCGACTTGAACCTCGGGTAGGTCGCGCTGAACACGGCGTGCACGCCCTGTGCGAAGGCGTCGTCGCCCTGGAGCTTCAACCGGCCGGAGTGCAGGATCAGCGAACCGGCGGCTACCCGGCCCGGTGCTCGACGGATCTTGGCTGCTGAGAACACGGCGGCTCCTGTGAGGTCGACGAGGTTTCGAACGGTCCCCAGCGTGCCACGGTCGCAGCGAGCGACTATTCCCGTTATTGCCCTGCTGCACGGCCCGGTACGCGCTTCGGCCGGTCCGGCAATTCCGCGACAACGTCCGGCCGCGGTGCTTCCTAGACTCGCTGGAGCCGGTTCGGACCACCTCGTTCCTGTCCACCCCACCGCGCCGTCCAGTCCGCGTGCGGCATGCTGGTGCTTTCGCGCGTGAAGGAGGCAGGAACAGTGGCTACCCAGTCCCGCGAGATCCGGCTGGCCGCTCGCCCGCGCGGTGAGCCGGTCGCATCCGACTTTCTTCTGGTCGAGGTCGAGGTCGCCGATCCCGGTCCGGGCCAGGTGCTGGTGCGCAACCTGGTGATGTCGGTGGATCCCTATATGCGCGGCCGGATGGACGACCTGCCGTCCTACGCGCCGCCCTGGCAGCTCGGCCAGCCGGCCGAGGGGGCGGCGGTGGGCGAGGTGGTCGCCTCGCAGGTGCCGGACCTCCCGGTGGGCTGCCTGGTACTGCACCCGTTCGGCTGGCGGGACTACGCCCTGGTGCCGGATCGGCAGGCCGAGCGGGTCGAACCGGTGGCGGGGCTGTCGTCCTCGAGCTACCTGGGGGTGCTGGGCATGCCCGGGCTGACCGCCTACGCCGGGCTGTTCGAGGTGGCCGGCTTCCGTGCCGGGGAGGCGGTGTTCGTGTCCGGCGCGGCCGGCGCGGTGGGCAGCCTGGTCGGCCAGTTCGCCCGGTTGCGGGGTGCCTCCCGGGTGATCGGCAGCGCCGGGTCGGCCGCCAAGCTGCGCTTCCTGACCGAGGAGCTGGGCTTCGACGCGGCGTTCGACTACCACGACGCGCCGGTCCGCCAGCTGCTCCGGCAGGCCGCCCCGGACGGGATCGACGTGTATTTCGACAACGTCGGCGGCGAGCACCTGGAAGCGGCGCTGGCCTGCCTGAACCTGCACGGCCGGGTCGCCCTGTGCGGGGCGATCTCGTTCTACAACAGCACCGAACGGCCGGTGGGCCCGGCGAACCTGTCGGTCGCGATCGGCAAGCGGCTGACCCTGCGCGGGTTCCTGGTCACCGACCACGGCCACCTGCGCCAGGAGTTCCGCGAGACGGTCACCGGGTGGCTGACCTCCGGGCAACTGGTCGTGCGCGAGACGGTGGTGACCGGCCTGGACCAGGCGGTGCCGGCCTTCATCGGCATGCTGCGCGGTGCCAACACCGGCAAGATGGTCGTCCGGCTGGCGTCGGACCCGGCGTGAGGAGTGCCGATGCGTCGTTGAGCACAGTTTCCATCCGCCGCGGTGCATCGATCCGAATTGCTGTCACGCCACCCCAGGAGCACAACATGAACGCCTCTCTCGCCCGCCTGAACGAATCCCCGTTGACCGCCGCCGACCGCTGCGACCGCTGCTCGGCTCGTGCCGTGGTGGTCACCGTGACCCGCAACGGCGGCACCCTGCTGTGGTGCGCGCACCACTACGGCGTGAACGAGGCGGCGTTGCGCGCGGGCGAGGCGGTGGTGGTCCGCGACCAGCGGCCGACCCGGTAGCCGGGTCCGCCCGGCTGACGGCTAGGCCGGTTGACGGCTAGGCCGTGTTGACGGCTAGGCCGGCTGGCTGCCGGGCCGGTCCGGCGCCGGGCTGCTGAGCGGTGGGTTCGGCGCGCGCACCACGACCACCGGGCAGCTGGCCTCCCGGACGCAGTACTCGGCCACCGAACCGAGCAGCATGCCGGGGAACGCCGCCCGGCCCCGGGCGCCGACCACCAGCAGCGTGGCGCCGTCGGACTGGGTCAGCAACGCCGGCCCGGCCGGCCCCTCCACCACGTGCCTGGTGAGCGTCACCGAACCGGCGGCCACCGGGCTGTCGGCCAGCACGGCCTCGATCACCTCGTCCAGTACCGTGCCGGTCTCGGCGGCCAGGTCCGCGCCGGGCGGAATGCGGGTCAGGTAGTTCGGCCAGCGCCAGCTCGACACCGCGCGCAGCTCCGCTCCGGTCAGCGCGGCCTGGCTCAACGCCCAGCGGGCCGCGTCCCGGCTGGTCTGCGAACCGTCGATGCCGACCACGATCACCGGGGCCGGGCCGGTCATGGCAGGTCCCGCCGGGTGGTATCGGCGGTGGGTTCATCGGTCGGATTCGGCTCGATCCGCAGCGGGTTGACCTGGCGCCACAGCAGGAACAGCAGTCCGAGCACCAGCATCCCGATGCCCAGCCACAGGTTGATGTTGATCCCGCTGGCCTTCTCCCGCGCCGAGTCGGAGGTGAAGAAGCCGGCGATGGTGAGCATCAGCCCGTACAGGGTGAACAGGCCGCCGATCAGCAGCCTGATGTCGAACAGCTTGGACGCCGCGGACTGCGGCATGTCAGGGTCGGACGCACTGCTCGCCCGGGAGGCTGACGTCGCACCGGAATGGGGATCTGACATGGCTGCCTCTCAGGCGAAGATTATGGACAGGACGATGACGATGCCGATCGAGGCGGCCGCCAGCAGCTTCGGCGAGGCCCACCAGGCCGGCTTGGGCACCCGGTCCGGGTCGGGGGCGTTCGGATCGTGCACGCCCCATACCAGGCCGGCCAGCTCGCTGACCGGTTTCGGCCGGGTGACCAAGGTGACCGCGACCGTGACCACCAGGTCGGCGACGAAAGCCGTGATGGCGCCGTAGAAGTTCAGCATCTGCGCGTTGATCATCGAGTGGCTGGGATCGAAGACCTGGTCCTTGTAGAAGTAGGCGATGTGGTAGCCGGCGAAGTGCATCACGCCGGCGCCGAGGGTGCCGGCCACCAGGCCCCAGAAGCCGGCCCACGGCGTGGTCCGCTTCCAGAACATGGCGATGATGAAGGTGGCGAACAGCGGTGCGTTGAAGTAGGAGAACAGCAGCTGGATGTAGTTCATGATGTTGCTGTAGCCGCTGGCGATGAAGGCGGTGCCGATGCCGATCAGGATGCCGATCACGGTCACCACCCGGCCGACCCGCAGGTAGTAGCTGTCCCGGCGGCCGCGCACCACGTAGGTCTGCCAGATGTCATAGGTGAACACGGTGTTGAACGAGCTGACGTTGGCCGCCATGCCGGCCATGAAGGCGGCCAGCAGGCCGGCCAGCGCGATCCCGAGGGTGCCGTTGGGCAGGAACCGGTTCATCAGCAACGGGATCGCGTCGTTGTAGGTCAGGTCGTCGGTCTTGCCGAGGTTGGGGATCAGCACCAGGGCGATCAGCCCGGGCAGGATGGTCAGCGCCGGGATGAAGATCTTCGGGAACGAGCCGATCAGCGGGGTGCGCTGGGCGGCCGACAGATCCTTGGCCGACAGCGCCCGCTGCACCTCGGCGAAGTTGGTGGTCCAGTAGCCGAACGACAGCACGAACCCCAGGCCCATGACGATGCCGATCCAGTCGCCCAGCGGGTTGGTCCAGTGCCCGACGTTGGTGCCCGACCAGGTGGAGAAGGAGTCCGGCCCGAGCGCGGTGTGGCTGACCTTCTCCTTCAGCCCGCTGTAGCCGCCGACGTCCTTCAGGCCGATGATCACCAGCGGAACCAGGCCGGCGACGATGACGAAGAACTGCAGCACCTCGTTGTAGATCGCCCCGGACAGCCCGCCCAGGGTGATGTAGGCCAGCACGAACAGCGCCGAGATGACGATGGAGAACCAGATCGGCCAGCCGATCAGGGCGTTGATCACCAGGGCCAGGGCGTACAGGTTGACTCCGGCGGTCAGCACCGCGGCGGCCGCGAAGCTGCCGGCGTTGAACAGGTGGGTGGCCGGGTTGAACCGGCGCAGCAGGAACTCCGGCACCGTCCGGACCCGGGAGCCGTAGTAGAACGGCATCATCACCACGCCGAGGAACACCATCGCCGGCACGGCGCCGATCCAGTAGAAGTGCAGCGTCGACATGCCGTACTGGGCGCCGTTGGCCGCCATGCCGAGGATCTCGATGGCACCCAGGTTGGCCGAGATGAACGCCAGCCCGGTGACCCAGGCCGGCAGCGACCGGCCGGAGAGCAGGAAGTCCTCGCTGGTGGCGACCGCACGCCTGGCCAGCACCCCGATCCCGACGACCAGCAGGAAGTAGATCGCCAGGATGGTGTAGTCGAAGAAGTTGACGTCGAGTCGTAGCACTGGACCGCCTCTCCGGCGCCGCGCGGCCGCGGCGCTGCCCGAAATTCGATCCGGGCGAGGCAGGCGAGCTAACCCCTCGACGGGCCGGCGGACCGGCCGATGCGGCACGCAGCGTCAGCGCACCCGAACGAGGCTGCCGGTTTGAGCCTGCCTGCGAACCTACTCAGACCGGCACCATTTGCAAGCGGGCCGCGCTGTGGCTCACTCCGGCCAGGTGTGCACCGGCTCGTTGCTGTGCATGTGCTCGACGTAGCGGCCGAGCATCTCGCGCAGCGAGTCCCGGCGGTCCAGCGGCCGCTTCTCGTCGTCGAGCCGGTGGAAGGTCTGGACCTGCCACTCGGCGCCGTTGACGTGGCTGGTGCAGCGCTGCTCGATGATGCCCAACAGCCGGTCGCGCACCGCCGGGTCCACCCCCCAGCGGTCCAGCCCCTGGTAGGCCATCGGCAGCAGCCGGCGCAGCACCAGTTCGGTGGCCGGCACCTCGCCGAGGCCGGGCCAGTACAGGTGGGCGTTGATGCCGTGCCGGGCGCCGGCGTAGAAGTTGTCCTCGGCGGCGGCGAAGGACATCCGGGTCCAGACCGGCCGGTCCTCCTCGGCCAGCATCCGCAGCAGGCCGTAGTAGAAGGCGCCGTTGGCCAGGATGTCGACCACGGTGGGGCCGGCGGGCAGCACCCGGTTCTCCACCCGCAGGTGCGGCTTGCCGCGGTAGACGTCATAGACCGGCCGGTTCCACCGGTAGATGGTGCCGTTGTGCATCCGCAGCTCCTGCAGCCGCGGGGTGTCGCCGCGTTCGAGCACCTGGACCGGGTCCTCGTCCTCGCAGATCGGCAGCAGCGCCGGGAAGTAGGTGACGTTCTCCTCGAACTGGTCGAAGATCGAGTTGATCCAGCGCTCGCCGAACCACACCCGGGGCCGCACGCCCTGCGACTTCAACTCCGCCGGACGGGTGTCGGTGGCCTGCTCGAACAGCGCGATCCGGGTCTCGCGCCAGAGCTCCTTGCCGAACAGGAACGGCGAGTTGGCGCCGAGGGCCAGCTGCACCCCGGCGATGCTCTGCGCGGCGTTCCAGTTGCGGGCGTAGTCCTGGGGGCTGACCTGCAGGTGGAACTGGACGCTGGTGCAGGCGGCCTCCGGGGCGATGGAGTCGGCATAGGTGGACAGCCGCTCCGGCCCGTCGATGGCGATGTGCAGGTCCTCGCCGCGGGCGGCGAAGATCTGCTGGTTGAGCAGCGCGTAGCGGGCGTTGGCGCTCAGCACGTCGTGGGTCAGGTCGGCGGCGGTCAGGGTCGGCAGGATGCCGATCATCACGATGTGGGTGCCCTGGCTGCGCGAGCGTTCCTCGGCGTCGTTGAGGCTGGCCCGCAGCGCGGTCTCCAGCTCCCGCATGGTGGTGCCGGCCAGCTGGCGCGGCGGGACGTTGATCTCGATGTTGAACTGGCCGAGCTCGGTCTGGAAGTCGGGGTTGGCGATCGCCTGCAGCACTGCCGCGTTGCGCATCGCCGGGTCGTGCTTGGCGCCGATCAGGTTGAACTCGATCTCCAGGCCGGTCATCGGCCGCTCGAAGTCGAACTTCGACTCGGTCAGCATCCTGGCGAAGACGTCGAGGCAGCGGCGTACCTTCTCCCGGTAGCTCTGACGGTCCTGCCGGGTGAACTCCATGCTCTTGACGTCGTCACCCATGCCAGGCACCTCCTGCTCGTCGAGCGCTCTGCTAACAGCTTGGCAGAATTCGCCGCTCCAGGTCGAGGATGGCCGATCCGGCTCCGCCGCGGTGCAGTCCATCCTGCTCAACTGCGGCGTGCTGCAGCGCGGCCCGGGCCGCGCCGCTAGGGTCAACCGGTGATGACTGCTACCACCTCCGCCGCCCCCGCCGGGCCGCTGGTCGACGCCGTGGGCGTCACGCTGCGGCTGCAGGACCGGCATGCCCGGCTGCGGGGCGTCCGGCTGTCCCAGGACATCCGGATTCCCGGTGACCAGCTCGACTTCCACTACCGGCGCGGCTGGTGGCGGTTGCGGGTGCCGCGGCCCGCGGTGGACCGGATGGAGTACCTGCTGGAGCTGCGTCACCCGAACGAGGGCCGCGAGACCATTCCCGACCCGGCCAACCCGAAGCGGGTGGCCGGAGCGTTCGGCGACAAGTCGGTGATCGAGTTTCCCGGCTACCGGCGCCCGGAGTGGCTCTCCCGGCCGGCCGTGCCGGCCAGCGTCACCGAGCTGGCGATCGGCAGCCGGCAGCTCGGCAGCACCGTCCGCGGCCTGCTGTGGTCGCCGGAGCTGCTGCCCGCCGGCGAGCCGGCGCCGCTGCTGGTCGCCAACGACGGCCCGGAGTACGCCTCACTGGCCGGCCTCACCGCCTTCGCGGGGGCGCTGGTCTCCGAGGGCCGGCTGCCGCCGCTGCGGGTGGCGCTGCTCGCGCCCGGCGACCGCAACCGGTGGTACGCGGTGAGCCCCGCCTATGCCCGGGCGCTGGCCGGCGAGGTGCTGCCGGCGCTGGCCGAGCAGGCGCCCGACACCGTCCGGATCGGGATCGGTGCCAGCCTCGGGGCGCTGGCGATGCTGCACACCCACCGGCTCTTCCCCGACGCCTTCGACGGGCTCTTCCTGCAGTCCGGCAGCTTCTTCGACGTCCGGTTCGACGCGCACGAGCGGCGGTTCTCCCGGTTCGGACCGGTCAGCCGGTTCGTCCGGGAGGTGACCCAGGCGGTGGCCGACCCGCGGCCGGTCCCGGTCCGGATGACCTGCGGCACGATCGAGGAGAACCTGGCCAACAACCAGGCGATGGCCGCGGCGCTGGACCGGCTGGCCTACGACGTGCAGCTGGCCGAGGTGCGCGACGTGCACAACTACACGGCCTGGCGGGATGCCTTCGATCCCCACCTGGTCGACCTGGTGAAGGCGGTGACCAGCCAGTGAGGCGGCACGAGGAGCAGTTGTCCGGGCACTCCTTCAGCGGCCGGGTGGTGGCCTACGGCCACTATGGCCGGCCGGTGCTGGTGTTCCCCTCCGAGCAGGGCCAGGCCTACGACTTCGAGAACAACGGGATGATCGGCGCGGCGGCCGACCTGGTGGAGGCCGGCCGGGTCAAGTTCTACTGCGTGGACAGCGCCGACCGCCACACCTGGTCCGACACCGGCGTGCCGACCGAGGAGCGGGCCCGCCGGCACGCCGGCTACGAGTCCTGGGTGCTGGACCAGGTGGTGCCCTGGATGTCGGCCGACAGCGGCGGGGTCGGCGAGTTCGTCACGCTGGGCTGCAGCCTGGGCGGCTTCCACGCGGCCAACTTCGCGCTCAAGCGGGCCGACCTGTTCCCGCTGGCGATGTGCCTGTCCGGCAACTACGACCCGTCGACCTGGCGGTCCTGGGGCGAGCTGGGCATGCAGACCTACTTCAACAACCCGATGGCCTACGTCGCCAACCTCGAGGGCGACCACCTGGACTGGTTGCGCGGCCGGCTCAGCATCCTGCTGGTGGTCGGCCAGGGTGCCTGGGAGGTGCACCCGACCCAGTCGCTGCCCAGCGCGAAGGCCTTCGCCGAGGTGCTGGCCGCCAAGGGCATCCGGCACGAGCTGGACCTGTGGGGCTACGACGTGCCGCACGACTGGGGTTCCTGGCGCGCCCAGCTGGCACACCACCTGCCCCGATTCTGTTGACGTAGCTCGACCTGGCAGAACTGACGGAACTCGACGACGGAGGCCGCATGACTGAGACGACGCACCTGATGGGTCTGCTGCTCGGTACCGAGGAGGACTGGCCGACCGCGTTCGAGTCGATCGTGCGGCGGCTGGGCTCGGTCGGCACCGGGGCCAATGCCGAGCACCTGCACCACTTCGACGTCGAGCGGGTCACCATCGAACCGTTCAACCTGCGCTACAAGCCGCGCTACGACCTGGTCATCGACCGGCTCGCGTACTGGTACTACGTGCCCCGCGAGTGGTTGAAGAAGGCCGCGCTGATGGACGACGTCTACCTGCTCAACAGCCCGTTCACCTTCCAGAGCATGGAGAAGCACGCGGCCTACTGCGCGATGATGCGGCTCGGGCTGAAGGTTCCCGAGACCGTCCTGGTGCCGTACAAGAACGCGCCGGACCACGCCAAGTACGCCTACACCGCCGCCCGGTACAACAAGCCCTTCGACCTCGACGTGATCGCCGAGAACATCGGGTACCCGATGTTCATGAAGCCCTACGACGGCGGCGCCTGGGTCGGGGTGAGCCAGATCCGCAACCGCAGGGAACTGCACCAGGCCTACGACGAGTCCGGCCAGCGGCTGATGCACCTGCAGAAGGCCGTCGACGGCTACGACGTCTTCGCCCGGAGCTTGTCCATCGGCGCCGAGACCATGGTGATGAACTTCGACCCCGGCCAGCCGATGCATGCCCGCTACTCGATCAGCCACAACTTCCTCTCACCCGACGTGGGCGACGAGGTGATCACCATCGGCCGGCTGGTCAACGCCTTCTTCCGCTGGGAGTTCAACTCCTGCGAGACGCTGATCAAGGGCGATGACGTCTATCCGATCGACTACGCCAACGCCTGCCCGGACGTAGCGCTGACCAGCCTGCACTACTACTTCCCGTGGGCGATGACCGCGCTGGTGAAGTGGTCGGTGTTCTCCACCGTGACCGGGCGCAAGCCCCGCTACGACCTGGACACCCGGCGCTACTTCGACATCGCCGACCGGCAGGAGCTGTCGTATGAGGAGAAGCTGGCCGCCTACCGCCAGCTCGCCGACAGCTACTTCGACGTCGAGCGCTACCAGGAGTTCTGCGCCAGCCGGCTGGCCAACCTCGACGAGGTGGTGCTGGAGTGGGTGGCGGGCCCGGACTTCGACCAGTTGCTCGTCGACACCGTCCGCTCGACGTTCCCCTCGCACGAGCACGACCACTTCATCGCCCACTACCGCGGGCTGCTGGGGGCCTGGGTGCATGACCAGCAGTCCGCGGCCTGAGGCTGACTAGGCGTACATCAGCGAGCCGGGCGTGGTGAGCAGCTCGCCGGTCTCCAGCCAGGTCTTGAGGCCGGACAGGATCATCGGCCAGCCGCCGTAGAGCTGGTCGTTAGCGTCCTCGCGTAGCTGGTCGTGGGTCACCAGCAGCCGGCAGGAGTCGCCGACCTGCTCGATCTCCCAGGTGATGCGGGTGGTGCCCTCGGCGGCGACCTCGGGGCTCCACAGCATCCGGGCGCTCTGCACCAGCCGGCGCGGCGGGTCGATCTCGAGGATCTCGCCCTCGCCGATCGGGGCATCGGCCTTCGGGCTGGTCTGGGTGAACCGCGAACCGACCTGCCAGTCGCAGTCGATGCCGACGCCGAAGGTGTACTTGCTGCGGATCTCGGAGTCGGTGATCGCCTCCCAGAGCCGTTCCGGCGTGGTGCGGATGTAGATCTCGAACACCTTCTCCATCGTGGTCTCCAATCGTTGCTTGAGCTCGCTCAGGGCCGCTGCCCACGGTTCGGCGTACTTGCTGACCCACCGGTCATGGACCAGCCGGATGGGGACGGGGTTGAGGAAGTGCAGCTTCTCCCGGCCGCGCCGCCGGGTCACCACCAGGCCGGCTTCTTCCAGCAGCTTGAGGTGCTTCATCACGCCGAACCTGGTCAGTTCGAAGCGGGCCACCAGCGCGTTCAGGCTCTGCCCGTCCTCGCGGAACAGCTCGTCCAGCAGGCTGCGCCGGGTCGGGTCTGCCAGGGCCCGGAATACCTCGTCCACGTCGTCGAAGATAGGTGACCAAATGGTCACATGTCAAGGCTCGACCTCGAGACTACGGGACTCATCGGTGGGCGACGGCTCGGCCTGAGAGTGGCCGTGCCGGTGACAAATCGGCTATTGCCCCTTTAGAGGCTTTGACAAAGAATATTGCGGCATGCTGCGATGGTTGTTCACCACCCGTGTACGCGGCTTCGTCCGCCTGGTAGCGGGGACGGTTACAACTCTGCTGGGCACGATGCTGCTCGTGTCTGCCGGCGCAAGGCCAGCATCGGCCTCAGTGCAATGGTCGTGGACGCCAAGCCCATTTGGATGCGACGCGAGCGACAACAGTTGCGTATCCGGCACCGGATTCAACCCAGAAGTCTCCACCTGGGGGCAGGACACCAACCCCATTGGGAATTGCACCAATTACGCTGCCTTTCGACTTGCCAATAACGGCGCTTCCCAGCTGAGCGGCAGCGGCGATGCGGCGACGTGGAAGGCACGTGTCCAGTCGCAGTTCGGGGCATCCGCGGCCAACGGCACCCCCTCTGTCGGCTCGATTGCATGGTGGTGGACCGGCTCGCCTTCAGACCCGGGCCACATCGGTTATGTCGAGCAGGTCAGTGGCGACACCATCTACACGACAGAGTCCATCTGGAACACAGGCAGCCGACGACGAGTTCTCACCCGTGGGCAATCCGCCTGGCCAGACGGGTTCCTGCACATTCTGGATCAGCCGACCACCCCCGGTGGCGGAACGGCGCCGGGGGTGGTTGACGGGTCGCTACTGCAAGTTGAGCACCTGTCCGGAGGCAGCACCTGGAATTGGTATCCAATTCGCCCTGACGCCAGACTTGTCGGTGCTCCTAGCATCATTTGGCCCAGCGGGACACCAATGGCCTTCGGAGTCGGGACCGATGGCGCTCTTCGCCAGTTCACGCTGAACGCTGGAGGATGGATTCCCTACCTCATAACTAGAACTGGACTGCTATCGCCTTCCGGCGGTGTCTCTGCAGTCCAGGTTGGAAGCAACATCGAAGTTTTCGCTGTCGATGCGAGTTCTCACCTCATACAGGTTGAATACACGCCGAGCATGGGTTGGAACTGGTATCCGATTCGGCCGGACGTGACGATCAGCGGCGCTCCGAGCGTGCTCTGGGGGTCGGGTGGCCCGACTGTGTTTGCCGCCGGCACGGACGGCGCGCTACGGCAGTTCACGCTGAGCGGTGGCACATGGATGCCTTACTTGATCACGCAGACCGGCTTGCTGTCGACGGCTGGCGGAGCATCGGCTGTGCTGGTTGGCGGCACCTTTGAGGTCTTCGCCGTCGACAAGAACAAGAATCTCTTGCAGGTCGAATATATGAACGGAGCTTGGAACTGGTATCCGATCCGGGCGGACGTGACCCTGGATGGGTCGCCGAGTGTGATCTGGAGCGCCAGCGGTCCGACAGTCTTCGGCGTCGGGACCGACGGTGCCCTTCGCCAGTTCGTGCTGGAAAGCAACGGCTGGACGCCTTATTCAGTGACGCAGACCGGTCTGCTGTCGTCGGACGGAGGTGCATCAGCTGTCCAGGTTGGCGGCAACTACGAGGTGTTTACGCTCCAGGTGGCGTAGCCATCGGTCGTGTGACTGAAGAACGCACCTCTACCACTCAGCCTTGCGCCGGCAACGAAATTGCAAGATTGATCTGAACGGACAGGCTCACGGCGGTCCAACTGCAACTTTCAGAGGCCGGTGTGTCAGTGCAGGTATTAGTAACGCCGGGTAGACGGGACAGTTGCTACTGCAGGGGGAGCGGGCGGCCGAGCAGGTAGCCCTGACCGTGGCAGCAACCCAACGTCCGGACCGAGGTCAGCTGCTCCTGGGTCTCGATGCCTTCGGCGACGGTCTTGATCCCGAGCTCCTGGCACAGCCCGATGAGGCTGCGCACGATAGCCCGCGCGCTGCGGTCGACAGCGATCGGCGCCACGAAGCTGCGGTCGATCTTGACCGTGGAGACCGGCAGGTCGCGCAGCAGCGACAGCGAGGAGTAGCCGGTGCCGAAGTCGTCCAGGGCGATCCGGACGCCGAGCTCGGCCACCTCGTGCACCTCCTTGAGAGCGGCGGGCGAGGCCTCCACCAGGGCGCTCTCGGTGATCTCCAGGTGCAGCTGGTCCGGGGTCAGCCCGCTCGCCGCCAGCCCGCGCCGGATCTCCGGCACCAGCTGGCCGCGGCCCAGCTGGCTGCCGGAGGCGTTCACCGCCAGCCACCGGGCGCTGCCGCCGGTCAGCCGCGGGTCGGTGGCGGCCCGGCAGCAGGCTGCCAGCATCCACCACCCGAGCGGCACGATCAGCCCGGTCTGCTCGGCCATCGGCAGGAAGTCCTCCGGATCGAGCAGGCCCTGCTCGGGATGCTGCCAGCGCACCAGCGCCTCGTAGCCGACGGTCTCGTCGTCGTCCAGCCTGATGATCGGCTGGAAGTAGGGCACCAGCCCGCGGTCGGCGGCCAGCGCGCTGCGCAGCGAGTGCTCCAGCTCCAGCTCGTGCACGGTGACCGGCTTGTCCTGGGTCGGGTCGTACATCTCGATCCGGGCCCGGCCCCGGCGCTTGGCCCGCAACAGGGCGAGGTCCGCCTCGCGCAGCACCTCGTCGGGATGGTCGTGGCCGGGGCCGCCGACGGTGATCCCGATGCTCAGGCTGGCGATGTGCAGGTGGCCGCGCACCACCAGCGGCTGTTCCAGAACCTCGGTCAACCGCTGGGCGAGGGCGTGCAGCCGCCGCGGGTCGTCCTCACCCGGCGCCAGCACCACGAACTCGTCGCCGCCGACCCGGCCCAGGCTCACCCCGGCCGGCAACGCGTCGCGCAGCCGGTGCGAGAGCACCAGCAGCAACTCGTCGCCCGCCTCGTGGCCGAGGCTGTCATTGACGATCTTGAAGCGGTCCAGGTCGCAGTACAGCACCCCGGTCGGCCGGCCGCCGGCCAGCGAGCTGGCCAGCAGCTCCTCCAGCAGCGTTCGGTTCGGCAGCTCGGTCAGCGGGTCGTGCATCGCCCGGTGGGCCAGCCGGTCTTCGGCCTGCTTGCGCTGGGTCACGTCGTTGATCTGGACGACGATGCTCTGGATGCCGCCCGCCGCGTTGCGGATCACGCCGACGTGGATCAGCCCGAACACCAAGTGCCCGTCGGCGTGCACCAGCCGCTTCTGACTCTCGTAGCTGTCCCGCACGCCGTCCAGCAGATCCTGGAACAAGGCGGTGCCCACCTCGATGTCCTCGGGATGGGTCAGCTGGGACAGCCGGTGCTTGAGCAACTGCTCGCGGGGGTAGCCGAGCATGTCCACCAGCGAGTCGTTGACCTGTAGCAGCTCGCCGTCCGGGCTGACGATGGCCGCGCCGATCGGGCTGCGCTCGAAGGTGACCTGCCAGCGGTGCTCGGCCTCCCAGCGGCGGGCCTCGGCATGGTCGCGGGCCCGGGTCTCGGTGATCGCCACCGCGGCCTGGTTGGCGAACAGTTCTAGTACGGTGCGCTGCTCGCCGTTGGGCAGCTCGCCGCTGGCCGGCTGGTCCACGCTCAGCACGCCGAGCAGCGTGCCGTCCGGGCCGTACAGCGGCGCGAACAGGCTGTCCTCGAGGTGCCAGCTGCCCGGCCGGACAGCCGACACCGCGGCCGGGGGAGCGTCGGCCGTCCAGGTCGCGATCCGCCCGATCAGCTCGCGGTCCTGCTGGTGGCTGTAGAAGCGCAGCGATCCCCACGGCTCGGCCGCGTCCAGCAGGTCCTGCCAGTGCGGCAGCGAACTGCTGCGGCCCAGCAACTGTCCGATGTCGGGCGGACCGGCCACCGCACGGACCACGACCTCGCCGTCCGGCTCCACCACATTGATCGCGGCGGCGCCGAATTCCAGGAATTCCACGGTGGCTTCGGTGATCCGGCGCAGGGTCTGGTCGATGTCGCCGATGGTGCCCAATTCGCGCACCACGTCGAGCAGTCGCTCCAGCCACGATCGGCGCAAGGTACCGATCAGCGGCAATGGCGAGACCATCATGGCAGTTTTACACATACTGCACAGTCAAACCAGCGGTTACCGGATGTACCGGTGTCGCCCACCGGATCGCGGTAGGAGTTCCGGTTCATGCCTGCAGGACGACCGCCAGGCCCTGGCCGACCCCGATGCAGATCGCGGCCAGGCCGTAACCGCCGCCCCGGGCCCGCAACTGGTGGGCCAGGTGCGCGACCACCCGGGCTCCGGAGCAGCCCAGCGGATGCCCGAGCGCGACCGCCCCGCCGTGCACGTTGACTTTCGCCGGGTCCAGCTCGGGCCAGTCGGCCAGGCACGCCAGGGCCTGGGCGGCGAACGCCTCGTTCAGCTCGACCATGGCCAGCTGGTCCCACCCGATGCCGGCCCGGCGCAGCGCCGTGCGGGCGGCCTCCACCGGCCCGATCCCGAAGAACTGCGGCTCGACGGCGGCCACCCCCCGGGACACGATCCGGGCCAGCGGCTCCCGCCCGGCGGCCCGGGCGCCGGCGGAGTCCCCGATGAGCAGGGCGGCGGCGCCGTCGTTGAGCGGGCTGGAGTTGCCGGCGGTCACGGTGCCGTCGGGCCGGAACGCCGGGGCCAGCTTGGCCAGCGCCTGCATCGAGGTGTCCGGCCGGATGCTCTCGTCCCGGCCGAGGTCGACGCCGGGGTAGCGCACCACCTCGGCGTCGTAGACCCCGCCGTCCCAGGCAGCCGCCGCCTTCTGGTGGCTGGCGAGGGCGTACTCGTCCTGCGCCTGCCGGGTGATGCCGTACTTCTCGGCCAGCAGCTCGGTGCACTCGCCGAGCGAGCGGGTCCAGTCGCCGGGCATCGCCGGGTTGACCATCCGCCAGCCGAGCGTGGTGGAATGCAGCGTCTCGGCCGCGGCCGGAAAGCCCTTGGCCGGCTTGAGCAGCACCCAGGGCGCCCGGGTCATCGACTCCACGCCGCCGGCGACGGCCAGCGACGCGTCACCCACCGCGACCGCCCGGTTCGCCGCGATCACCGCCTCCATGCCCGAGCCGCACAGCCGGTTCAGGGTGACGCCCGGCACCGAGGTGGGCAGGCCCGCCAGCAGCGCGGCCATCCGGGCGACGTCGCGGTTGTCCTCACCGGCGCCGTTGGCGTCGCCGAAGAACACGTCGTCGAGCCGGGCCGGATCCAGTTCGGGCGAGCGCTCGACCAGCGACCGGACCACATGCGCGGCCAGGTCGTCCGGCCGGACGCCGGCCAGCGCGCCGTTGTAGCGCCCGATCGGGGTACGGACCGCGTCGAGGACGTAGACATCGCTCATGCCTCCATTTTGCCTGACCTTGCGGCCGGCGCCGGGGCCTGAAGGCTGTCCGCCCGGTCACGTCCGCCGTCGCGGTCCTACGGGTCGGTGGGCATTCCGGCGCGGGTGTTTGAAGTCGGCCACGGGCCGTGCCAGGCTGGGCATATGCCAGCCGCAGACATCCCTTCCCCGGACCCGAGCACCGTCGATCCGGGGGCACCGGCCGGCGGCGCGGGCGCAGAGCCGGCGGGCGACGACGTCAAAGCCCGGTTCCGCGACGCGCTGGAGCGCAAGAAGGGCCGGCATGCCGACGGGGTCGGTGGCACCGGACCGAACGGCGGCAAGATCTCCGACGTGCACACCCGGGCCGGCGGCAAGCGCCAGTTCCGCCGCAAGAGCGGCTGACCGCCGCGCCGGCCCGGGCCCGCGAGGGGTGCTGGCCCGGCTCTGTGGGGCACTCGTCCGACCCGATAGGGCGTTCGAAATTTGTTTTGCCACCCGGCTGGCGCCGGCATGGCATCATGGGTCACAATAACCACGTACGTACCACCGCTTTACTTCGTGATGGCTGCGCTTGGGGAAGACGTTGCCGTCGAGTCGAAGGTGCGGAGGTGCGCGATGTCTGCTACTCACGTGGCACCAGCCACGCGGGGTGTGGTGTTCATCCACTGCTGCCCGCCGGCCATCGGTCCCCATGTCGAATGGGCACTGGCCGGCGTACTCGGCCGACCCTGCAAGCTGCAGTGGAGCGCCCAGCCCGCCGCTGCCGGCCAGCTCCGTGCCGAGGCCACCTGGGTCGGCCCGGTCGGCATGGCGGCACGGCTGTCGGCATCGCTGCGCGCCTGGCCGATGCTGCGGTTCGAGGTGACCGAGCAGGGCACCGGCACCACCGACGGCGAGCGGCTGGCCTACGTTCCGGGCCGGGGCTTCCACCGCAGCACGGTGTCGGCCAACGGCGACATCCTGGTCAGTGAGGAGCGGCTGCGCGGGCTGCTCAGCCGGGCCACCTCCGCCGACGAGTTCGCCCACGGCCTGCACGAGATCCTCGGCACCTCCTGGGACGCCGAGCTGGAGCCCTACCGGACCGCCGGGGACGGCTCGCCGGTCATCCTGATGCACAAGGTGGTCTGAGCACACCTTCGGGCCGATTGGGCGCCGGCCATGGCCGACGCCCGGCCTCAGACCTTGTGGAACAGCAGCGAGGTGTTGTGCCCGCCGAAGCCGAACGAGTCGTTCAGCGCCGCGGTCACCGTCATCTCCCGAGCCTTGGTGGGGACGTCGACGGCCAGGTCGTCCTCCGGGTCGTCCAGGTTGATGGTCGGCGGCACCACGTCATTGGCCACGCTCAGCACGGTGGCGATCGCCTCGATCGCCCCGGACGCGCCGAGCAGGTGGCCGGTCATCGACTTGGTGCCGGTGACCACCGTCTGCTCGCCGAGCAGGCTGGAGATCCAGCGAGCCTCGGCCATGTCGCCGGCCGGCGTCGAGGTGGCGTGCGCATTGACGTGCACCACGTCGGAGGTGGCCAGCCCGGAACGGCGGATCGCGGAGCGGGCCGCCCGCACCTGGCCGCTGCCCTCCGGGTCGGGCTGGACGATGTCGTAGGAGTCGGCGGTGATGCCGGCCCCGCCCAGCACCGCGTACGGCTGGCGGCCGCGGGCCCGGGCCGAGGACAGCCGCTCGAGCACCAGCACCCCGGCGCCCTCGCCGAGCACGAAGCCGTCCCGGTTCTTGTCATAGGGCCGGGACGCCCGCTCCGGCTCGGCGTTGCGGGTGGACATCGCCCGCATCTGGGCGAAGCCGGAGATGGTCAGCGGGTGGATGCACGCCTCGGTGCCGCCGACCACCACCAGATCCGCCCGGTCCAGCTGCAGCAGGTCCAGGCCGTAGGCGATGGCCTCGGCCCCGGACGCGCAGGCGCTGACCGGGGTGTACACACCGGCCCGGGCGCCCACCTGAAGCCCGACGTAGGCCGCCGGCCCGTTCGGCATGTTCATCGGGATCATCAGCGGCGAGACCCTGCCCGGCCCCTTCTCCAGCAGGATGTCGTGCTGGTGGATCAGGCTGGTCACGCCGCCGATGCCGGTGCCGATGGCGACCGCGACCCGGGACGGGTCAAGGCCGTTCTCCTCCGAGGTGCCGGTGAAGCCGGCGTCCGCCCAGGCCTGCGCGGAGGCCACCAGGGCCGCCTGCTCGGCACGGTCGAGCCGGCGGGCCTGCACCCGGGGCAGGATCTGGGCGGGATCGACGGCCATCGGCGCCCCGATCCGGACCGCGATCGTCTCGGCCCAGTCGAAGGGCAGCGCCACGACGCCGGACGTCCCGGCCAGCAGCGCGTTCCAGTACGAGGCGACGTCGCCCCCGAGCGGAGTGGTCGCGCCGAGTCCGGTCACCACCACCGGGTCGCTGGTATTCACAGCGGTCTCGGTCATCGTTGGTCCTCTGTTCTCGGTACGGGAGGCTGGGCGGATCGGGTAACCGGCGGCGTCGAGCTGAGCACGCCGCCGTGGGACCGGCGCGGCCGGGTCAGCTGGGGTTGGCGCTGATGTAGCTGACGGCGTCGCCGACGGTCTTGAGCTTGGGCAGCTCCTCGTCGGGGATCTTGACGCCGAACTTCTCCTCAGCGGCCATCGCGACCTCGACCATGGACAGCGAGTCGACATCCAGGTCATCGGTGAAGGACTTCTCGACGGTCACGTCCTCGGGGGCGACATCGGCGACCTCGTTCAGGATCTCCGCCATGCCGGCCAGGATCTCTTCGTTCGTTGCCATAGGTGCTCTACCTCTCTGCCTCGAAGGGCATGCCTTCTTCGGTGAATCGCCGGTCCCGGCTGGGAAGGGCGACGTTCGGGTGTACACGCCACGGCTGGGCCGTGGTTGCTCTGCGGGCCGTGCGGCCTCTCGGGCCCCGGCTGGACCGAGGTCCTAGGGCGCCAGGATGACCTGGCCCGCGTAGGTCAGCCCGGCGCCGAAGCCGACCAGCAGGACGGGCGCGCCACTGGCGATCTCGCCGCGCTCGAGCATCTTCGACAGGGCGATCGGGATCGAGGCCGAGGAGGTGTTGCCGGAGGTGATGATGTCGCGGGCGACCACCACGTTCGGGGCGTTGAGCTTCTTGGCGATCAGGTCGATGATCCGCAGGTTGGCCTGGTGCGGCACGAACCCGGCCAGCTGCGAGGGCTCCAGCCCGGCGGCGGCGCAGGCCTGCAGCGCGACGTCGCCCATCTTCGAGGTCGCCCACCGGAAGACCGACTGGCCCTCCTGGCGCAGGGTGGCCGTTTCGGCGTCGGTGGTGATCGCGCCGGCGCTGTCGCCGTCGGAGCCCCAGACCACCGGGCCGATCCCGACCGAGTCGCTGGCCGTCACCACCGCCGCGCCGGCCCCGTCGGCGAAGATGATGCCGGTGCCCCGGTCCATCAGGTCGACGTAGTCGGTCAGCTTCTCCGAACCGACCACCAGCACCGTGTGGGCCTGGCCCGAGGTCACCGTGTTGGAGGCGGCGTTGAGCGCATAGACGAATCCGGCGCAGGCGGCGTTGAGGTCGTAGGCGCCGGGCGAGTCGATGCCCAGCCGGCTGGCGAGTTCGGCGGCGCCGCCGGGGACCTGCTGCTTGCCGGTGCAGGTAGCCAGGATCACCAGGTCGACGTCAGTCGGCGATACCCCGGAGTTCGCCATCGCCTTGCTGGCAGCGGCGACCGCCATGTCGAGCATGGTCTCGTCCATCGCGAACCGGCGCTCGGCGATGCCGACCCGGCTCTGGACCCACTCGTCGTTGGTGTCGACCCCCATGGCGACCAGGTCGTCGTTGGTCAGGGTGGTGGGCGGCTGGTAGTGGCCGAGGCCGGCGACCCGGCTGCCGCTCGAGCGGGGCGGGTTCGTGAGGTGCACCGTCATCAGGACATCCCGGTAGCGAGTTGGGCGACCGGCTGGCCGCTGGATGAGGGCGTTGCCTGCGCGTCCGGTCCGGGCGCCGCAGAGTCGGCGAGCAGGTGTCTCGCCGCTTCCAGATCCGCCGGTGACTTGACGGCGACCAGGCGCACGCCGGTGAATTCCCGGCGGGCGATTCCGGTCAGGGCGCCGGCGGGCGCGAGCTCGATGGCGCCGGTGACACCGAGGTCTCGCAGGGTGTCCAGGCACAGGTCCCAGCGGACCGGGCGGGTGACCTGCCCGACCAGCCGGTCGAGCACGGCCGGACCGTCGCTGATCACGGCTCCGTCAGCGTTGGACAGCAGGGTCGCGGTCGGGTCGGCCGGTGTCAGCTGCGCCGCGACGGTCCGAAGGTTCTGCTCGGCTGGGCTCATGTAGCTGGTGTGGAAGGCCCCGGCGACCCGCAGCGGCCGGATCCGGGTCCCGGCCGGCGGGTTGGCGGTGAGAGCGGCGATCGCCTCGAGCGAGCCGGCCGCGACGATCTGTCCGGCCCCGTTCCGGTTGGCGGGCGTCAGGCCGGCGTTCTGAATGGCGGCCACCACCTCCTCGGGGTCGCCCCCGAGGAGGGCGACCATCGAGGTGGGGACCGCGGCGCAGGCCGCGGCCATCTCCGAGCCGCGCCGAGCCGAGAACGAGATGGCCTGTTCTGGCGTCAGGACGCCGGCGATCGCGGACGCGGTGACCTCGCCGACGCTGTGGCCGGCCAGCACGACATCCTCAGTCACGGTGGTGCCAATCGCTCCGGTCCTCGCTCGCTGGCGCTCGCTGCGATCCTCGCTCGCGGTGCTGCCAATCGCTCCGGTCCTCGCTCGCTGGCGCTCGCTGCGATCCTCACTCATCGCGCCCAGCTGCAACTGACTCGCGGTGATCAGGCCCATGGCGACGATCAACGGCTGGGTGACCGCCGAGTCCCTGATCTCGTCGGCATCCGCTGTGGTGCCCAGCCGCGCCAGATCCAGGCCGGAGAGCTCGGAGAACGTCGCGACCTGCTCGGAAACCCCGTCCAGTTCCAGCCAGGGCGCGAGCATGCCCGGAGACTGGGCACCCTGCCCCGGAGCGAGTACGGCGATCACACTTCTACGGTGCCCTGTCTGCGGCCATTACGGCGAGCACGGCTCGCACAGTGTTCCAGCGGCTATTTTGGAGGTTAGCTACAACAAGGGATAGTCACGATGGCTATGTAAGCGGTTGCAATGCAGCGATTCCGCCAACTTGGACAGTCTATTGCACGGGGGGCTGGGCTCCGGGGGGACCCGCCGCACGCCCGGCGCCCTGGCCGTTGAGCCGGCCGAGCACCAGCGCCAGCTGGATGGTGAAGGCGCCCCGGGCGTCGGTCGGCGCGTGCCCGCACAGCTCGGCGGCGCGCCTCAGCCGGTAGCGCACGGTGTTGGTGTGCACGAACAGCGCCCGCGCGGTCGTCTCCAGCGCCCGGCCGCCGTCGAGGTAGCTCACCACGGTGTCCAGCAGCACGTCGCCGGCCTCGACCAGCGGCTGGTACACGGTCTCGATCAGCTCGTGCCGGGCGCCGAGGTCACCGGCGATGGTGCGCTCGGGCAGCAGGTCATCGGCAGCGACCGGCCGCGGCGCTCCGGGCCAGCCGGCCACCGCCCGCAGGCCACTCAGGGCCGTCGCGGTGACGTCGGCGGCGCCGTCGATCCGGGGCGCCGAGCCACCCACCACGACCGGCGCGTCGTCGAACTCGTCCAAGATCGCCTTGGCAGCCTCGATCGGATCGGTGATGCCGCCCAGGACCACCACCAGCCGGCCGCCATGCACCCCGGCCAGCACGTCGAAGCCGGCCCGGCGGGCCGTCCGATGCACCGAGTCCAGCGCCTGGGTGGGGTCCAGGTCGCGGCGGGCAGCGCCCACCACGGTGGTCACCGCTCCCTCGGCCCGCCAGCCGAGCGCCGCGAGCTGGCTGACCGGGGAGCCCTCCTCGGTGGGCCCTACACCCCGGACCAGGCCGTCGATGACCAGCGCTTCCAGCCGGGCGTCCCAGCGGCCCCGGGTCTCGGCGGCCCCGGCGTAGACCCGGGCAGCGGCGAAGGCGATCTCGCGGGAGAACCGCAACATCGCGTCGGCCACCTGCTGCTTCTCACCGGGGCCGGCCAGCGCCGGCACGGCCTCCTCGACCACGGCGATGGTCTGTCGCACCAGCTCGACGGTTTGCTGGAGCGACACCCGGCGAGCCAGCTCGCGGGGCGCGGTGCTGAACACCTCACCGGTGAGCCGCACCGCCTGATCGGGAGAGCGGAGCCATTCGACGAACGAGGCGATGCCGGCCTGGGCCACCAGCGTGACCCAGGACCGCTGGTCGGCGGGCAGCCGGCGGAACCAGGCCAGCTGCTCGTCCATCCGGGCCAGGCTGCGGGTGGCCAGCATTCCGGAGGACTGCTCGATCCGGCTGATCGTCTCCTCGGTCAGGGCGCCCTCCACGCCGCCGAGCCTAGTGTGAGCACGGTGAGCACGTTCGAGATTCGCCGAGGCGCCGACCGGGCGAGCACCCGCACCGAGTGGCTGGACTCCCGGCACTCGTTCGCCTTCGGCCCGCACTACGACCCTGACAACATCGGCTTCGGGGTGCTGGTGGCCCACAATGCCGACATCCTGCAACCCGGCCCGGGCTATCCGGTTCACGCCCACCGCGACGTCGAGATCCTGACCTGGGTGGTTGCCGGGACGCTGGCGCACTCCGAAGCCGACGGGGCCTGGACGGTGATCGGCGCCGGGCAGCTGCACTACGTGGCGGCCGGCAGCGGCATCCGGCACACCGAGCTCAGCGCCGACGACCAGCCCGTGCAGGTGGTGCAGATGTGGCTGACGCCGGACGAGTTCGGGTTGCCGCCGGCCTCCCGGCTGCTACGTCCGGAGGATCGGCTGGCCAGCGGCGAGCTGGTGGAGGTCGCCTCCGGCGCCGCCCAGGCGGGCGCGGACGGCGTAGCCGGCGTGCTGCGGATCCGGCAGCGGGCGGCGGCGCTGTCGGTGGCCAAGCTGCCGGCCGGCCGGGCGGTGACCCTGCCGGACGCGCGGTACCTGCACCTGTACCTGACCGCGGGCTCGGTGACGTACGAGTCCGGGGACGGCGAGCAGCTGGGCGAGCTGGCGGCCGGCGACGCGCTGCGGATCACCAGTGGCGGTGGGCTGGCGCCGGCAGCTGAGCAAGCTGTCGTGCCGGGCGGCGAGCCGGCTGTGGTGCGGGCCGGCGAGCCGACCGAGCTGCTGGTCTGGCGGATGCAGGCCGGCATCGGGGCGGCTGCTGGTCAGAGCACTTACCCTGGCTAGGTGTCCGCAGCAGCCGAGCTCAGCGACCCGGCCGTCGCCGCGGACCAGCGCTGGCTGGCGCGAGAGATCAACAACGGCGGCGTGCTGGTGCTCTCCGGGGCAGGGCTGTCCACCGAGTCCGGGATTCCGGACTACCGCGGTCCGACCGGCCGGCTGCACCCGGCGACCCCGATGACGTTCCAGGAGTTCACCGCCAGCCCGGCGGCCAGGCGGCGGTACTGGGCCCGCAGCCACCGCGGCTGGCAGCGGATCGAACAGGCCGAGCCCAATCACGGCCACCAGGCGGTGGCCAGGCTGCAGCGTGCCGGGCTGCTGAGCGGGGTGATCACCCAGAACGTCGACGGGCTGCACCAGGCGGCCGGGGCCCGCGATGTGATCGAGCTGCACGGCGGCCTGAACCGGGTGACCTGCCTGAGCTGCCGGGCGACCAGCGACCGCGACGAGCTCGACGAGCGGCTGGTGGCCGCCAACCCCGGCGCCCGCGAGGCGCTGGACGCCGGGCCGGTCAAGCCCGACGGCGACGTCGAGCTTGCCGAGTCCGAGATCGCCTCGTTCCGGCTGGTGGACTGCCTGGACTGCGGCGCCGGCCCACTCAAGCCCGATGTGGTGTTCTTCGGAGAGAACGTGCCGCCGGAACGGGTGGCCCGCTGCTACGCCCTCGTCGAGGCCAGCCGGTTGCTGCTGGTGCTGGGCTCGTCCCTGACGGTCGCCTCCGGGTTCCGGTTCGTCCGGCGGGCGGCCGCCCGTGGCATTGCGGTGGCGATCATCAACCAGGGCGCCACCCGCGGCGACTCGCTGGCCGACGTGCTGCTCGATGGGCCGCTCGGCGCTGTGCTGCCCGCGCTGGCCGCTGAGGCGATCGGCGGCTGATCGGGCCGAGGTCTCAGCCGAGCAGCTGGCGGCCCTGCGGCGATAGGGTCGGGCGATAACCGCAGCGGGCGCGAGAGGACTGGTCGATGGAGCTGTCGCGGCTGGATGACGTGGACGCCTTCGCGGAGCTGGAAAGCGTCGACCCCGATGAGCTTCGCGAGCTGCAGCTGCGCCGATTGAGGTGGTCGCTGCGCCATGCCTATGACAACGTCGGCCACTACCGGGCGGCGTTCGAGGCGGCCGAGGTGCATCCGGACGATCTGGCCTCGCTGGCCGACCTGGCCCGATTCCCCTTCACCAGCAAGGCCGAGCTGCGCCAGCACTACCCGTTCGGGATGTTCGCGGTGCCCAGGGAGCAGGTGGCGCGGGTGCACGCCTCATCCGGCACCACCGGCAAGCCGACGGTCGTCGGCTACACCGCCGGCGATCTGCAGACCTGGGCCGCGGTGATGGCCCGGTCGATCTACGCCGCGGGCGGACGTCCGGGTGACATCGTGCACGTGGCCTACGGCTACGGCCTGTTCACCGGCGGCCTGGGCGCCCACTACGGCGCGGAGAGGCTGGGGTGCACGGTCGTTCCGGTCTCCGGTGGCATGACCGCGCGGCAGGCGCAGCTGATCGCCGACTTCGAGCCCCGGATCATCATGGTGACACCGTCCTACTTCCTGGCGATCCTGGATGAGCTGGCCCGCCAGGGGATCGATGCCGCCGAGTCGTCCCTGCGGATCGGCATCTTCGGCGCCGAGCCGTGGACCGAGGCGATGCGGGTGGAGATGCAGCAGCGCGCCCAGCTCACCGCCCTGGACATCTACGGCCTGAGCGAGGTGATGGGTCCGGGGATCGGACAGGAGGCGGCGGGACATCCCGGCAGCCTGCAGGTGTGGGAGGACCACTTCTATCCCGAGGTCATCGACCCCGAGACCGGCCAGGTGCTCGGAGTGGGGGAGGTCGGCGAGCTGGTGCTGACCTCGCTCACCAAGCAGGCGATGCCGGTGGTGCGTTACCGGACCCGGGACCTGACCAGGTTGCTGCCCGGCAGCGCCTACCCGGCCTTCCGCAGCATCGAGAAGATCACCGGCCGCACCGATGACATGATGATCATTCGGGGGGTGAACGTCTTTCCGACCCAGATCGAGGAGTTGCTGTTGACCGTGCCGGGGCTCGCGCCGCACTTCGAGTGCGTGCTGACCAGACCCGCCCGGCTCGACGAGCTGAGCGTGCGGGTCGAAGCACGGGCGCCCGACGCCGATGCCGCCAGCCTGGCCGGCCAGCTCAGCCAGCTGGTCAAGGACCGGATCGGGGTCACGGTCAGCGTGGACGTGCTGGCGCCGGAGTCGATCCCGCGGTCGCAGGGCAAGGCCGTCCGGGTGCTTGACCAGCGCTGAGCCGATGAATTAGCAATGGGTTCGAATGCCCCCCGCCCCCGCCCAGATCGGAGACAGCACGATGGATCGGATTCAGCTCGGTGACCTTGAGGTCTCCCGCCAGGGGCTGGGCTGCATGGGTATGAGCGAGTGGTACGGGGCGGCGGACTGGGATACCTCGATAGCCACCATCTCCCGGGCGCTGGAGCTCGGCGTCACCTTCCTCGACACCGCCGATGTCTACGGCGCCGGCCACAACGAGGTGCTGGTCGGGCGGGCGATCGCCGGCCGGCGCGAGCAGGTGCAGCTGGCCACCAAGTTCGGCATCGATCGTTCCGGCGGTGATCGGGCCCGGGTGTTCCGGGGCGAGGCCGGCTACGTCAAGCGGGCCTGCGAGTCCTCGCTGCTGCGGCTCGGGGTCGACGTGATCGACCTGTACTACCTGCACCGGCCGCCGCAAACCGCGGAGATCGAGGAGACGGTCGGCGCGATGGCCGAGCTGGTCGCCGAGGGCAAGGTGCGCTACCTGGGGCTGTCCGAGGTGGACGAGCGGCTGCTGCGCCGGGCGCACGCCGTGCACCCGATCACGGCCGTGCAGAGCGAGTACTCGCTGTGGACCCGCGACGCGGAGGCCGTGACGCCGGCCATGATGGAACTCGGCATCGGGCTGGTGCCGTACTCACCCCTGGGCCGGGGATTCCTGACCGGCACCGTGGATCCGAGCCGGCTCGACGGCAAGGACTTCCGTCGCTTCAATCCGCGGTTCCGCGACGAGGCCGGCCAGGCGAACCTGGCGATCGTCGCGGCGGTCCGGGCAGTGGCGCAGCGGCAGGGGGTGTCCCCGGCCCAGATCGCGCTGGCCTGGGTGCATGCCCGGTCCGACCGGCTCGGGATTCCGGTGGCGCCCATTCCGGGCACCAAGCGGGTGCAGTGGCTGGAGCAGAACGTGGCGGCGCTGGACGTCCAGCTCACCGAGCAGGACCTGGCCGAGCTCGACCCGCTGGGCAGCCATGTGGTCGGCGCCCGGTACTGACAAGCCCGCCCGCCGCGACCGATCATCAAGGTGGGGTAGATCCGCACCCGCTGCAGCTACGGCTGAGTAGCCGGCGCCATCCGGATGCCTGCCGCTGCCGCTCCGGTTCGCAGCCGGCCGTCCCACACCGCGAACACCGTCTCGGTGGAGCTGACCGCCATCAGGCTGGCGAGGTGTACCGCGTCGGCGCCACGCAACGAATGCAGAGACGCCAGTTCCCCGGCGTGCGCGGCGAGGGCATCGGTGACCTCGACCGGCCTGGTGGCCGCCCAGAAGCTCTCCCACAGTGTCTCGGCGTGCGCCTGTTCGGCCGCGGCGAGCCGCTGGGCGCGCCCAGCGGCGGCCAGGGCGGAGCGGACCTCGGGATAGGCCAGCCGGCTGGACACCGCCGCATCACAGCCGTTCCAGAGGGCCGCGGCGAGCTCGCTGCCCGCCTCATCGATGACCAGCTTCACGAAGGCGCTGCTGTCGAAATACACGATGGCCATGGCGGTCAGCGGCGTTGCTCGGCCACCAAGTCGGAGACCGGCTCGGATGCCTTCGCCCGGACAACAGCGCGGGCATCCGGCCGGTCTGCCCGTCGCGGCTTGCCGAGCACGCCCTGCTGGGTGAGTTGATCGATCAGCGGTGCTGTGTCGATCGGCAGCAGCCGGGCAACCGGGATGCCCCGCTCGGTGATGACGACTTCCTCACCGGCCCGGACGTGCTCGATCCAGCCTGACAACTCAGCCCTCAACATGCTGATCGCGACGTCCATCAACGCAGTGTACAATAGGGCAGAACGCAGTTGTACAGATCGGGCCCGCGCACCCGCGGGTCAGCACCCGAACCGTCAGGCGGAGCCCTCCGCTGATCCCGCGTTGGCGGCTGCGACGTCGTTGAGCCGGTACTTCTCCAGGGCGTCGCGGGCCGCTTCGGGCTTGACCTCGCCGCGCTTGGCCAGCTGCGCCAGCACGTTCACCACGACCGACTCGGCGTCGATGTGGAAGAACCGGCGGGCCGCGCCACGGGTGTCGGCGAAGCCGAAGCCGTCAGCGCCCAGCGAGCTCCAGTCGCGCCCGGCGGCCTGCAGCCATTGGGCGATCTGGTCCGGCACGGCGCGCATGTAGTCCGACACCGCCACCACCGGCCCGGCTGTCTCGGCCAGCTTGGCGGTGATGTAGGGCGTCACCGGTTCGGCGTCCGGGTGCAGGAAGTTGTGCTCGTCGGCACGCAGCGCGTCCCGGCGCAGCTCGTTCCAGGACGTCACCGACCAGACGTCGACATCCACGCCCCAGTCCTCGGCCAGCAGCTCCCGGGCGCGCAGCGCCCACGGCACCGCCACCCCGGAGGCCAGCACCTGCGCGCGCGGCCGGCCCGGCTCCCCGGACCCCGCGGCGACCTGGTGAATGCCTCGCAGGATGCCTTCGGCGTCCACCTCGGCGGGTTCGGCCGGTTGCGGGATCGGCTCGTTGTAGATGGTGAGGTAGTAGAAGACGTCCTCGCCGTGCGGGTGCTCGGGCGACGAGCCATACATCCGGCGCAGGCCGGCCTCGACGATGTGGGCGATCTCGTAGGCGTACGCGGGGTCGTAGGCCACCACTGCCGGGTTGGTCGAGGCGATCAGCAGCGAGTGCCCGTCGGCGTGCTGCAGGCCCTCGCCGGTCAGCGTGGTCCGGCCGGCCGTCGCGCCCAGCACGAAGCCCCGGCCCAGCTGGTCGGCGAACTGCCAGAACTGGTCGCCGGTCCGCTGGAACCCGAACATCGAGTAGAAGATGTAGAACGGGATCATCGGCTGGCCGTGGGTGCTGTAGGCGGTGCCGGCCGCGATCAATGACGCGGTGGAGCCGGCCTCGCTGATCCCCTCGTGCAGGATCTGCCCCTGGGTGGACTCCTTGTAGGACAGCAGCATGTCCCGGTCGACCGCGTCGTACTCCTGGCCGTGCGGGGAGTAGATCTTGGCCGTCGGGAAGATCGCGTCCAGCCCGAAGGTGCGGGCCTCGTCCGGGATGATCGGCACGAACCGCTTGCCGATCTCCTTGTCGCGCATCAGGTCCTTGAACAGCCGGACCATCACCTGGGTGGTGGCGATGTTCTGCTTGCCCGAGCCCTTCTTCAGGTCGGCGTAGGCGCTGGCCGCCGAGTCCGGCAGCACCAGCGGCTTGGACCGGTTGACGCGCTTGGGCAGCGAGCCGCCCAGGGCCTCCCGGCGTTCCTTCATGTACTGGATCTCGTCGGACTTCTCGCCCGGGTGGTAGTACGGCGGCAGGTCGGCTTCCAGCGCCTCGTCGGTGATCTCCAGGTGCAGCCGGTCTCTGAAGGCCTTCAGGTCGCCCTTCGTCAACTTCTTCATCTGGTGGGTGGCGTTGCGGCCCTCGAAGCTCTCCAGCGTCCAGCCCTTGATGGTGTGGGCCAGGATGACCGTCGGCTGGCCGACGTGGGCGCGTGCGGAGTTGAAGGCGGCATAGACCTTGCGGTAGTCGTGGCCGCCGCGGGAGAGCACCCGTAGCTGCTCGTCGGACAGGTCCTCCACCATCTTGCGCAGCCGCAGGTCGCTGCCGAAGAAGTTCTCGCGGATGTAGGCCCCGGACTCGACGGTGTAGGTCTGGAACTGCCCGTCCGGCGTGGTGTTCATCTTGTTGACCAGCACGCCGTCGCGGTCAGCGGCCAGCAGCGGGTCCCAGTCCCGGCCCCAGATCACCTTGATGACGTTCCAGCCGGCGCCCCGGAAGATGGACTCCAGCTCCTGGATGATCTTGCCGTTGCCGCGCACCGGCCCGTCCAGGCGCTGCAGGTTGCAGTTGATGACGAAGGTGAGGTTGTCCAGCTCCTCGCGGGCGGCCACCCCGATCGCGCCGAGCGACTCCACCTCGTCCATCTCGCCGTCGCCCAGGAACGCCCAGACGTGGGAGTTGGTGGTGTCGGCGATGCCGCGGGCGGCCAGGTAGCGGTTGAACCGGGCCTGGTAGATCGCGCCGATCGGGCCCAGCCCCATCGAGACGGTCGGGAACTCCCAGAAATCGGGCATCAGCCGGGGGTGCGGGTAGGAGGACAGGCCGTACGGCGCCTTGGACTTCTCCTGCCGGAAGCCGTCCAGGTGCTGCTCGGTGAGCCGGCCCTCCAGGAACGCGCGGGCGTAGATGCCGGGCGCGGCGTGGCCCTGGAAGAAGATCTGGTCGCCGGTTCCGCTGGCCAGCTCCTTGCCCCGGAAGAAGTGGTTGAAACCCACCTCGTAGAGCGAGGCCGCCGAGGCGTAGGTGGCGATGTGCCCGCCGACGCCCAGGTGCTTGTTGGCCCGGCTGACCATGATGGCGGCGTTCCACCGGATGTAGGCCCGAATCCGGCGCTCGATGTGCTCGTCGCCGGGAAACCAGGGCTCGCGCTCGGGCGGGATGGTGTTGATGTAGTCGGTGCTGCGCAGGGCCGGGACGCCGACCTGGCGTTCCCTGGCGCGTTCGAGCAGCCGCAGGAGCAGGAAGCGGGCGCGCTGGCGGCCGTCATGGTCGACAGCGGCGTCGAAGGATTCGATCCACTCGCGGGTCTCGCCGGGATCGATATCGGGGAGCTGGCTTGGCAATCCATCGGTGATGATGCTGTAGCGATCACGAGTCACCTGACCAGTGTCCCACCAACAGGCGAGAAGAGGTGACCTTCGATGTTTACCGATGAGTAGGCCCGGAGGGTTGCTTCGCCGCCGAAGTGTGGTTATCTACCGGGGCACGGTTACCAGCGGTGAGGATGCGCCTCGCCGCTCAGGCACCACCTCTGGAGGCTGGCAGTGAGCACCACCCCCGGGACCGGGGAAAACACGACTGCATTGGTTGACCGCCTGGGCATCGAGCCAGGCATGGTTGTGCAGGAGTTGGGCTATGACGACGACGTCGACCAGGCTCTGCGCGAAGCGATCGAGGACCGCCTGGACGACGACATGGTGGACGAGGACTCAGACGATGTAGTTGATGTCGTCCTTCTCTGGTTCCGGGAGGATGACGGGGACCTGGTCGACGCCCTGGTGGATGCGATCGCCCCGCTGGCCGACAACGGGGTGATCTGGCTGCTGACTCCCAAGCGGGGCCGGCCGGGTTACGTCGAGCCGTCCGACATCTCGGAGGCGGCCCCTACGGCCGGCCTCTCGCAGACTTCCCTGCTGCCGTTGTCGGCCGACTGGACCGGCGCGCGGCTGGTCAGCAGGCGCGCCAAGGCCGGCGTTGAACGAGGCAAAGGGGAGCGGCGATGAGCTTCATGGCTGATGCGGTGTCGGTTCCGGGCTTGACGCCGCTGCCGGTGGGGACCGAGGCGCCCGACTTCACGTTGCGTGACCAGAACAACGAGGTCGTGACGCTGTCGTCCTTCCGGGGCTCCAAGGCGGTGCTGCTGGTGTTCTACCCGTGGGCGTTCACCAGCATCTGCACCGGTGAGCTGGGGCAGATCCGGGACCGGATCGCCGAGTTCGCCAACGATGCGGTGCAGGTGCTGACGCTCAGCATCGACTCGTCGTTCGTGCACAAGATCTTCTCCCAGCGCGACGAGCTGAACTTCCCGCTGCTGGCCGACTTCTGGCCGCACGGGGCAGTGGCTGAGGCGTATGGCGTGTTCAACACCGATGCCGGGGTGTCCAACCGGGGGACGTTCCTGATCGACCGGGACGGCATCATCCGGTTCAGCGAGGCCAAGGAGATCGGTGTCGGCCGGGACCCGCAGCGCTGGCTGGACGAGATCGCGGCGGTGACGTCCGGCGTCGCCGGCTAGCGCGTTCGGCGCTGGAGGCGTGGGTCGCTGGATGCTTGGGTCGCCGGCTGTCTCAGCGGCTGGCTGATCGTCAGGCGCGGCCGGCGAGCCGGTCGTCCAGCGAGGCCTTCTTGCTCTTGGCCGGCATGCTCGTGGCGCTTGTAGCCGGAGGGGCGCCGTCCTGCTCGGCTGCTCCAGCGGCCTCGGCCTGATCGCGGCGGCGCTCGGCGGCCGCCATGACGAACGGCGCGCACAGCGCGAGGACGCCGAAGAGGTACCACTGCACCACGTAGGCGGCGTGCTGCGGCTCGTCCGCGCCACCGGCCGGGTTGGAAAGGTCCGGGTTCGGCAGCGCGGTGAGGCCGGCGGCGCCTGGCTGGCCGGCGAGCAGCTCGGCGTAGCCGTTCCAGACCGGGGCGTGGAGCCGGCCGGCCTGCTCCGCGACGTTGACGGTCTCGACCTGCCGGCCGGGCAGCCGCCCGAACCGGTCGGGCTTGCTGTCGGCGGGCTGCAGCCGGGCGGTCACGGTGACCGTCCCCGCCGGGCTGGCCGGCACCGGCGGGCTGGTGGTGGCCGCGCCGGTCTGCGCCAGAAAGCCGCGGGCGATGATCAGCACCCCGGCGCTGGTCCTGAGCGGGGTGAGCACGACGTAGCCGACATCGCCGTTGACGGTCTGGTCACGCAGCAGCGTCTCGCCGGCGCTGAGGTAGGTCCCGGTGGCGGTGACGTGCCGGAACTTCTGCGCCCTGCCGTCGGAGACCTGGGCCGTCGCCGCGCCCAGCACGGTGGCGATATCGGCCGGGCGGTCGCCGTCGTCCAGGCGCAGCTTCTGGTTGGCCTCGTGCTTCTGGTGGAACCGTTCCAGCTGCCAGGTTCCGGCCACCCCACAGATCGCGGCGAGCACCACCATGAGGGCGAAC
>NZ_DATINC010000052.1:0-10096 GCF_035474675.1 Jatrophihabitans sp.
CCTGCCGATCGTCGGCGACGTCCGCGGCGACGGGTACTTCTGGGGCATCGAGCTGGTCAAGGACAAGGCCACCAAGGAGACCTTCGACGACGACGAGGCCGAGCGGCTGCTGCGCGGCTACCTGTCCAAGGCGCTGTTCGAAGCGGGGCTGTACTGCCGGGCCGACGACCGGGGCGACCCGGTCGTCCAGCTGGCGCCGCCGCTGATCTGCGGCCAGGCCGAGTTCGACGAGATGGAGCAGATCCTGCGCTCGGTGCTCACCGAGGGCATGAACCAGATCTGAGCGACGGGCGGCGGTACCGGGCCGGTCCCGCGCCGGTACCCCGCCTGGTCAGTAGCCGGCGCTGGAGCGGATGTGCTCGAAGATCAGGTTGGTCTCGGTCAGCGCGATGTCGGCGTTGCCGCTGAAGTTGACCACGAAGTCGCGCAGGTTCTCGGTGTCGCGGGCCGCCACGTGCAGCAGGAAGTCGTCGGCGCCGGCCAGGAAGAACACGTTGAGCACCTCGGGCAGCTGCGCCACCGTCTCGGCGAACTCGGCGAGCCGGGTCCGGGCGTGCGACTGCATCCGGACCGAGATCATCGCCTGGATGGCCCGGCCCACCGAGGCCGGGTCGATGTCGGTGTAGAAGCCGCGGATCACGCCCCGCTCGCGCAGCGCCCGCACCCGGCCCAGGCACGTCGAGGGCGCCACCCCGACCAGTTCGGCCAGCGCGTTGTTGGGGATCCGGGCGTCGCCGGTGAGCGCCCGCAGGATGGCCCGGTCGACCGCGTCCAGCGGGGCCGGCGGCTCGGCCTCGCCGTTGCCGGCTCGGCGGACCCGGCCGGGCTGCACGGTGTTCGACCGGGCATCCGCCTTGCCCGAGTCGTCCGAACGAGAAGTGGTCACCTAGGCACTCTGGCAGAATTTCGTTCACCTGCCTAGCAATTCGTCATGCAATCCTTCATTGTCTAGGGTTAACCTGGCCTCAATCACGCGGCCACGACGCCAGCTGCGCAGCGGCGCGTATCGCCCGTTGCCCATCGATGGAAGAGGTAACGCATGAAGGTCGGCATTCCCCGCGAGGTGAAGAACCACGAGTACCGGGTGGCGATCACCCCGGCCGGCGTCAACGAGCTGGTCCGCAACGGTCACGAGGTCTACGTCGAGCGGGACGCCGGGGTGGGATCGTCCATTCCGAACGAGTACTACACCGAGGCCGGCGCGCGGATCCTGGACACCGCCGACGACGTGTGGGCCGAGGGTGACCTGGTGCTGAAGGTCAAGGAGCCGATCGCCGAGGAATACCACCGGATGCGGTCCGACCAGACGCTGTTCACCTACCTGCACCTGGCTGCCGACAAGAGCTGCACCGACGCCCTGCTCAAGGCCGGCACCACCGGCATCGCCTACGAGACCGTGCAGCTGCCCGACGGCTCGCTGCCGCTGCTCGCGCCGATGTCGGAGGTGGCCGGCCGGCTGGCCCCGCAGGTCGGCTCGTACCACATGATGCGCCACGGCGGCGGCGGTGGCGTGCTGATGGGCGGCGTCCCCGGCACCTACGCGGCCAAGGTGGTGGTGATCGGCGCCGGCGTCTCGGGCCAGAACGCCGCCGCGATCGCGCTGGGCATGCAGGCCGAGGTGCTGCTGCTGGACCGCAACGTCGCCCGGCTGCGCCAGATGGACGCCATCTACCAGGGCCACTGCCAGACCATCGCGTCCAACGCCTACGAGGTGGAGCGCGCGGTGCTGGACGCCGACCTGGTGATCGGCGCGGTGCTGGTGGCCGGCGCCAAGGCGCCGAAGATCATCAGCAACGAGCTGGTGTCGCGGATGAAGCCGGGCTCGGTGCTGGTCGACATCTCCATCGACCAGGGCGGCTGCTTCGAGGACTCCCGCCCGACCACCCACGCCGAGCCCACTTTCCCGGTGCACAACTCGGTGTTCTACTGCGTGGCCAACATGCCCGGCGCGGTGCCGCACACCTCGACCTACGCGCTGACCAACGTGACCCTGCCGTACGCGGTGGAGCTGGCCAACCGCGGCTGGCGGGATGCGCTGAAGGCCGACAAGGCGCTGGCCCTCGGCCTGAACACCCACGCCGGCGAGCTGACCAACGCCCCGGTCGCGCAGGCGCACGGCTACGACAGCGTCGAACTGGCCGACGTGCTGAAGTAGGGCGATCATTTCCAGCATTCCCGACTACCGCAGCCTGTCCTACTGGCACGCGACGGCCGGCGAGGAGCTGCTCCCCCGGCCGTCGCTGGCCGCCGCCAGCCCGGCGGAGCGGACCGTCGACGTCGCCATCGTGGGCGCCGGCTACACCGGGCTGTGGAGCGCGTACTACCTGCGCCGGGCCGACCCCGGGCTGCGGGTCGCCGTGGTGGAGGCCGAGATCGCCGGGTTCGGGGCGTCCGGGCGCAACGGCGGCTGGTGCTCGGCGCTGTACCCGGTGCCGCTGCCGGTGCTGGCCCGCGAGCACGGCCGGGCCGCCGCCGTCCGGCAGTACCAGGCCCTGCGCGACACCGTCGCCGAGGTGGGCCGGGTGGTCGCGGCCGACAGCCTGGACGCCGACTGGGCCGCCGGCGGCACCGTCACCCTGGCCCGCAGCCAGCCGCAGCTGCGCCGGGCCGCCGAGGAGGTTGAGGAAGCCCGGGCGTTCGGGTTCGACGACCTGGAGCTGCTCGACGCTGGCGAGGCCCGCCGCCGGCTGGACGCGACCTCGGTGCTGGGCGGGGTGTACACCCCGCACTGCGCGGCGATCCACCCGGCCAAGCTGGCCCGCTCGCTGGCCCGCCGGGTCGAGGAGCTGGGCGTGCCGATCTACGAGCAGACCCCGGCGCTGGCCGTCGAGCCCGGCCGGGTGCGCACTCCGCACGGCGACCTGCGGGCCGAGCTGGTGCTGCGGGCGACCGAGGGGTTCAGCGCCCGGCTGCCGGGCCTGCGGCGCAGCGTCGCGCCGGTGTACTCGCTGATGATCGCCACCGAGCCGTTGCCGGCCGAGGCCTGGCAGCAGCTGGGGCTGGCCGCCCGGGAGACCTTCGCCGACTTCCGGCACCTGATCATCTACGGCCAGCGCAGCGCCGACGGCCGGCTGCTGTTCGGCGGCCGGGGCGCTCCCTACCACTTCGGCTCCCGGATCTCGCCCCGCTACGACCGGGTGCCGTCGGTGTTCGCGGCCCTGCGCTCGACCCTGGGCCAGCTGCTGCCCGCGGTGGCCGACGTGCCGGTCAGCCACAGCTGGGGCGGCCCGCTGGGGATCAGCCGGGACTGGCATCCCTCGGTCGGGCTGGACCGCGCGACCGGGCTGGGCTGGGCCGGCGGCTACGTCGGGGACGGGGTGGCGACGTCCAACCTGGCCGGCCGGACGCTGGCCGACCTGGCACTGGGCCGCGACAGCGACCTGACCAGCCTGCCGTGGGTGGGCCATCGCTCCCCGGCCTGGGAGGTGGAGCCGCTACGGTGGCTGGGTGCCAATGCCGGGCTGCGGGCGATGCGCTGGGCCGACCGGGCCGAGGACCGTCGCGGCCGGCCGTCGCGGCTGGCTGCCGTGGTGAACCGGGCGCTGGGCCGATGAGGGAGCATCGCAGGCGCGCCGCGCCGCGGAGCGCACCTACCCGCAAGGAGTGGAGATGACCTCGCCGAACGGGGCCGCGCAGGGCCGCCGGAGCGATGTGCCGGAGCGGGTGCGTGCCAGCCGGATGACCGAGCGGGTCAGCGCCGACCGCGAGCAGTTGCGCCGATTGCTGGCCGACGTCCCGGTCGGGCACGTCGGCTTCGTCACCGAAGACGGCCAGCCCTACGTGATCCCGACCGCGATCAGCCCGGCCGGCGACGACGTGCTGCTGCACGGCTCGACCGGCTCGCGGTGGATGCGGCTGCTGGCGACCGGCATCCCGGTGTCGCTGGCGGTGACCGCGCTGGACGGCATCCTGGTGGCCCGCAGCGCCTTCGAGTCCTCGATGCACTACCGCAGCGCGGTGCTGTTCGGCCGCTGCACCGCCCTGCAGGGCGAGGAGAAGCTGGCCGCGCTGGACGCCCTGACCGACGCGCTGATCCCGGGCCGGGTGGCCGAGGTGCGCCGGCCGAGCGCCAAGGAGCTGGCCGCCACCATGGCGCTGCGGCTGACCGTGGAGGACTGGACCATCAAGGTGTCCGACGGCCAGCCAGACGACCTGGCCGAGGACGTGGCAGGCCCCGCCTGGGCCGGCATCGTCCCGCTGGTCCGCCGCTACACCGAGGCGCTGGACGCCCCGGACCTGCGGCCGGGAATCGAGCTGCCGGCCTCGGTGCGCCGCATGCTGCAACCCGAGGACGAGCCGGCGGGCTGAGAAGTCAGGCCGAGGACCTCATCCGGCGCTCCAGCGCCATCTCGAACGGTTCGCCCTTGGCCCAGATCGCCTCGAAGGCGCAGGACAGGCTGCTGGCGAGTGCGGAGTGCTCGACCAGGATGTTGGTCGCGGTCAGCGCGCCGGCGATCGGGTCGGTGAGGGAGAACAGCGCCCGGCAGCCGTCGGTCAGGCACAGCTTCATCGGCACCTCGTCGGCGACCCGGGCGCCCTCGCCGGCCTTGATGAACTCCAGCGTCTCGGCGACCGCCTCGGGGTTGTCGAGGATGCTCGGCTCGTAGATGCACCGGACGTCCCCGCCGTTGGCCACGATCCGGCGGGTCGCCTCCAGGCCGGCCCGGTTGCTCGGGTTGGTGTACGGCGGCTTGGCGAAGGTCAGCAGCGAGTGCTCGGCCTCGCGCTGCAGGTCGCGGAACCGGGCGCCGACCATGCCCGGGTCGCGCAGCACCTCCACGTAGTCCAGCGGCGCGGTCTCCTGCCGGCCGGCCGCCCAGGTGTCGCGCAGGTGGCTGGCCAGGCCCACCGAGTGCGTCTCCAGCCCGGCCAGCGCCTGGCGCTGCACGGCCAGCAGCCGCTCGACGGCCGCCTCGGGATCGGTGGCGGCGTACCGGGTCACCGGACCCGGCCAGTCCCGGGCCAGGCCGCGCGAGACCAGGCTGTTGAGCACGTCGTAGATCCGCTGGCGCGGAATGCCCGCCTCGTTGGCGAGCTCGGAAGCGGCGTAGCTCTCCCGCTGGATCAGTGTCAGGTATGCCTTGGCCTCGTAGCGGGTCATGCCGAGCTGCACCAGACCGTGCACGTGCATGTTCACGTCTTCCATACGAGGCACCGTACCCACCCGGAAGGCGAAAAGCCCGTGTTTGCCAGGCAGAACCTCAAGCGTTCAACCGGAGGCCGCCAGCTGGCCACACGCGCCGTCGATCTCCCGGCCCCGGGTGTCACGGACCGTCACCGGAACGCCGTGGCCGGCGAGCCTGGCCACGAACTCCTCCTCGACCGGCTTGGGCGAGGCGTCCCAGGCCGAGCCCGGGGTGGGGTTGAGCGGGATCAGGTTGACGTGCGCCAGCCGTCCCGACAGCAGGGTGCCGAGCAGGTCGGCACGCCACGGCTGGTCGTTGATGTTGCGGATCATCGCGTACTCGATCGAGTACCGGCGGCCGGTGCGCGCGGCGTAGCCGTCGGCGGCCTCGAGCACCTCGCGCACCTTCCAGCGGGTGTTCACCGGCACCAGGGTGTCGCGCAGCTCGTCGTCGGGCGCGTGCAGCGAGACCGCCAGGGTGACGTTGAGGCCTTCGTCGGCGAGCTTGCCGATGGCCGGCACCAGCCCCACCGTGGACATCGTGACCGACCGCTGGGACAGCCCCAGCCCGGCCGGCGCCGGGTCGATCAGCCGGTGCAGCGCGGCGACCACCCGCTGGTAGTTGGCCAGCGGCTCCCCCATGCCCATGAACACCACGTTGGACAGCCGCACCGGCCCGCCCGGCAGCTCGCCCGCCGCGGCGACCCGGGCAGCGGCGACCGCCTGCTCGACGATCTCGGCGGTGGACAGGTTGCGGTTCAGGCCGCCCTGGCCGGTGGCGCAGAACGGGCAGGCCATGCCGCAGCCGGCCTGGCTGGAGATGCACACCGTCAACCGGTCCCGGTAGCGCATCAGCACGCTCTCCACCAGGGTGCCGTCGTGCAGCCGCCACAGCGTCTTGCGGGTGGCACCGCGGTCGGTCTCGACGTGGCGCACCTCGGTCAGCAACGGCGGCAGCAGCGCCGCGCCGAGCCGGTCCCGGACGGCGGCCGGCAGGTCGGTCATGGCGGCCGGGTCGTCGGCCAGCCGGGCGAAGTAGTGCCGGGACAGCTGGTCGGCGCGGAACGGCTTCTCACCCAGCTGGACCACCGCGTCCCGCCGCTGTTGCGGTGAGAGGTCGGCCAGGTGGCGGGGTGGCATCCCCCGGCGCGGGGCGTCGAAGACCAGCGGGAGAGTCGTCATCAGGACCCCATTCTCCCACGGCCTGCGGGGCCGGCGTTCCGCGTCAGCGGGCCGAGCTGCCGACCTCAGCCGGGCAGGCGGCTCAGCCGGGCAGGCGGCTCAGCCGGGCAGGAAGGCGGCCAGCAGCAGGTAGGCCACCGGTGCGCACGGCAGCAGCGAGTCCAGCCGGTCCATGATGCCGCCGTGGCCGGGCAGCAGCTTGCCCATGTCCTTGATGCCCAGGTCGCGCTTGATCATCGACTCGCCCAGGTCCCCCAGGGTGGCGGTGGCCACCACCGCGGCGCCGAACAGCGCGCCCTGCCACCACTGCTGGTGGAAGCAGAACACCATCATCAGCAGGCCGGCGGCCGCGCCGGCCAGCAGCGAGCCCGCGAAGCCTTCCCAAGACTTCTTCGGCGACACGGTGGGCGCCATCGGATGCTTGCCGATCAGCACGCCGACCGCGTAGCCGCCGGTGTCGGAGCAGACCACGGTGAGGATGAACAGCACGATGCGCGCGGCGCCATCGTCGGGGTGCGTCATCAGGACGGCGAAGCCGGCCAGGAACGGCAGGTAGAGCGCGACCAGGTTGCCGGACGCCACGTCGCGCAGGTACCCGTCGGCGCCGTCGGCCAGCCGCCAGACCGTCACCCCGAGCACGGTCAGCAGCAACGCGCCGACCAGGCCGTCCGGTCCGCGGAACCAGGCGGCCGACTCCATCGCCAGCACGCCGGCCAGCAGCGGCACCAGCGGCGGGCGGGCCTCCACCGTCCGGATGGCGGTCACCAGCTCGTACATGCCCAGGGCGATCGCGGCACCGATCACGAAGACGAAGCTCGGCCGGTACAGGGCCAGCGAGCCGATGATCAGCAGTCCCAGTACGACACCGACGCCGATCGCGGCCGGCAGGTTGCGCCCGGCCCGGACGGCGCGCGGCGGCGCGGCGATCTCGATGGCGGGAGCGCTGACCGGCACGCCGCCGGCGGCGGGGACGGGGCGCTGGGCGACGTCGATCGCGCTCGTCCCGGCGGTGGCGGCCGGCTGGTGGCCGTTGCGGGCGGGGACGGCGCCGGCCGGCCGGGGCGGTGCGGCGGCGTCGGCCGGCCGGGGCGGTGCGGCGGCGTCGGCCGGGTTCGGCACGGGCTCGACCAGGGTCAGCCGGCGAGCCGGGGTGCCGGTCCCGGATCGCCCGGCCGGTCGCAGCGCCTTGACGATGCCCAGGTGCCGGGTGCGGGCCGGCTCGGGAGCGGGCGGGCTGCCCGCGTCGGCGTCGGCCGGCGCTGTCCCGTCGGTGTCACCGGCCGGTGCCGGGCCGATCCCGGACAGTGCTGCGCCAGTCCCGGACGGTGCTGTGCCGTTCCCGGCCGGTGCCGGGGGTTCTGGTGGCGCCGGCCGGGTGGCGACGGTCGCCTGCTCGGCCGCGCCGGGGTCGGCGTCCGGCCGGGCGTGCCGTGCCGAGCGGGACGGCCGGGCGGCAGCGCCCGGTGCGGCGGCCCGGGACCGGGCGATCAGCTCCGCGGCAGACAGGCCGGTACTCCCGCCGTGCCGGCCAGCCGGTGTTGCCGAGGCCGGCTCGTCGGTCGGCGGTTCGTCGCGGTCGGCCATCAGACCTCGAGCAGCTCGGTTTCTTTGTGCTTGACCAGCTCGTCCACGGATGCCACGTACTTGTCGGTCACCTTCTGCAGTTCGACCTCGGCGCGGTGGGCGTCGTCCTCGCCGACCTCGCTCTCCTTGTCCTTGACCAGCTTGCCGAAGGTGTCGTTGGCGTGCCGGCGCACCGCCCGGATCGACACCTTGGCCTCCTCGCCCTTGTGCCTGGCGACCTTGACCAGCTCACGGCGACGCTCCTCGGTCAGCTGCGGGAACACCACCCGGATCAGGTTGCCGTCGTTGCTGGGGTTCACCCCCAGGTCGCTGTTGCGGATGGCCTTCTCGATGGCCTGCAGCTGGCTGGAGTCGTAGGGCTTGATGACGGCCATCCGGGCCTCCGGCGTGCTGACCGAGGCCAGCTGTGGAAGCGGGGTCATGGCGCCGTAGTACTCGATGTTGATCCGGGCGAAGCTGGCCGCCGACGCCCGGCCGGTGCGGAGGCTGGTCAGGTCGTCACGCAGGACGGTGACCGCCTTCTCCATCTTCTCCTCGGCCTCGAAGAGCGTCTCCTCGATCACGTCCATCTCCTGCTTTCTACCGAGTGCGGCCAGCGGCCGGACTTCTCTAGTTCTCCGGGCCGACCAGCGTGCCGATCTTCTCGCCACGGATCACCTTGGCGATGTTGCCATCCGCGAGATCGAACACGATGATCGGCATCCCATTGTCCCGGCACAGGCTGAAGGCGGTCGCGTCGGCGACCTGCAGCCCGCGGTTGAGCACCTCGTCGTAGCTGATCGTGTCGAACTTGACGGCGTTCGGGCTGGTCCGAGGGTCGGCGTCGTAGACCCCGTCCACGCCGCTCTTGCCCATCAGCAGCACGTTGCAGCCGATCTCCAGCGCGCGCTGGGCGGCGGCGGTGTCGGTGGAGAAGTACGGCATGCCGGCACCGGCTCCGAAGATCACCACCCGGCCCTTCTCCAGGTGCCGCTCGGCACGGCGCGGGACGTAGGGCTCGGCGACCTGGCCCATGGTGATCGCGGTCTGCACCCGGGTCGGCACGTCGCGCTTCTCCAGGAAGTCCTGCAGCGCCAGGCAGTTCATCACGGTGCCCAGCATGCCCATGTAGTCGGCCCGGTCGCGGTCCATGCCACGCTGGCTGAGCTCGGCGCCGCGGAAGAAGTTGCCGCCGCCGACCACCACCGCCACCTGGGTGCCGCCCTCGTTGACCTCCGAGATCTGCCGGGCGATCGAGGCCACCACGTCCGGGTCGACGCCGACCGCGCCGCCGCCGAACACCTGCCCGGACAGCTTGAGCATCACCCGCTTGTAGGCGCTGCGCCGGGGGCGTTGCGGCGCTGCCTCCGGGGCGTCGTCCGGGCGCAGAGACGACAGAAGGGCCGCCTGTCCGGTCTTGGTCATGGCGGCCCCTCTCGTCGTACTGCCTTGGCTAACGATCCTGCCTCATTGTGGCCCGGTTGGCGGCCAACGGCTCGGCCGGAGCGCCGGAGTCGGTCAGGCGGCGCCGACCTCGAACCGGGCGAAAGCGGTGAGCTTCACGCCGGCCTCGTCCAGCAGCGCCTTGACGGTCTTCTTGTTGTCCTGGACCGCCGACTGCTCCAGCAGCACGCCGCCCTCGGCCTTGAAGAAGCCGTTCAGCCGGCCCTCGACGATCTTGGCCAGCGCGGCCTCGGGCTTGCCCTCCTCGCGGGCGGTGGCCTCGGCGATCCGCTTCTCGTTCTCGATCGTCTCGGCGGGCACATCCTCGCGGGTCAGGTACTGCGCGCGCAGCGCCGCGACCTGCATGGCGGCACCGCGGGCGGCGGCGACGTCGTCGCCCTCGAAGGCGACCAGCACGCCGACCTGCGGCGGGAGGTCGGAGGACTTGCGGTGCAGGTAGGTGGCGACCTTGCCCTCCAGCTTGACCGCGCGGCGCAGCTCGATCTTCTCGCCGATGACGGCGTTGAGCGCCTCGATGTTCTCCGCGACGGTCTTGCCGTCGACCAGCTTCTCGTTCAGCAGCGACTGCGCGTCGGTGGCCGAGGACCCGACGAAGTGGGCCACGATGTCGCCGGCCAGCGTCTGGAACTGCTCGTTCTTGGCGACGAAGTCGGTCTCGCAGGCCAGCTCGATCATCGCGTTCTCGGCGGCGGCGACCAGGCCGTTGCTGGTCTCGCGCTCGGCACCGCGCTTGGCCGCCTTGCCGGCGCCCTTGATGCGCAG
>NZ_DATINC010000053.1:0-51187 GCF_035474675.1 Jatrophihabitans sp.
TACTGCTCGGGCGCGATCGCGAAGCACGACACGTTGTGATCGGACATCTCGGCGTTGAGGGTCCAGCCGAGGGCGGTGTAGAAGGCGGTCGCGCGCTCGACGCTCTCGACCGGGCAGGTGATGAAGAGGCTCATGCGGTCAACACTTGCAAAATACAAGTGCGACGTCAAGTCCGGGCCGCGCACTCACGTTGGGCCGGGTTCATCGAGAGCTTTCGTTTCCGGCTAGGTGAGTGGGCGCGGGGATAACGCAGCGGGGGCCAGGCACCGAAGTGCCTGGCCCCCACCGAACTACTGGTGCATCACAGCCCAGCTTCGACGGCGATCAGCTCGCGTTGAACGCGGTGTCGTCGATCACGAACGAGGTCTGCAGCGAGACATCCTCGGTGGCGGTGAAGCTGACACTGGTGGTGCCGGCCGGAACGGTGAAGCTCTTCAGCACGTACCCGGTGTTCTTGTTCAGGTTGGAGTACGTCGCCAGCACGGTGCTGCCCGCCTTGACGGTCAGCGTGTCGTAGGCCACGGTGGTGGTGGTCTCAGACGTGTCGATGTGCAGGTAGAAGCTGAAGGTCGCCACGCACCCGGACGGGATGGACACCGACTGGGACAGCGTGTCGGTGTGGGTGGTGCCGTAGCCGTCCATCCAGGCGTTCCAGGTACCGCCGTGCGTCGGCTCACCGGAGCCGCCGTACTGGCCGATCACCCCAGCGGAGGCCGACCAGTTCACGTTGCCGGACTCGAAGCCGGGGTTGAGCAGCTTCTGGCCCGGTGAGGTGCAACCACCACCGGTACCGCTGATCGTCCAGGTGAAGCTGACGCTGCCACTGGCACTGGCCGTGTCCGTCGCGGTCACGGTCGAGGTGAACGTGCCCGCCGCCGACGGGGTGCCGGAGATGACACCGGTCGAGGAGTTGATCGCCAGGCCGGTCGGCAGACCGCTCGCGCTCCAGCTGTAGGTACCGGTGCCGCCGGAGGCCGTCATGGTCAGGCTCTTCGGAGTGCCCACCGTGCCGGTCTGGCTACCCGGGTTGTTCACCGTCACGCCACCGGTGGTGGAGCAGGTGGGGTCACCGGTCTGGGCGGGAACGCTGACCGCGTCCCAGGCTGCCTTCACCTTGTTGAAGTTGGTGCAGTTGCCGGGGGTGAGGTTCTTGGCGGCGGTCAGGGTGGCGGTGCGGTACTTGAAGTAGCTCATGCTGGTGGTCTTGAGGAGCATGGCGTTGTAGAAGATCTTGCCCGCGGTCTGGATGCCGATGCCGACCAGGCCGGTGGAGCCGTTGCAGGTGGTGCTGGTGGGCTGGCCGTTGGTCGGGTTGGTGCCCTCGGCGAGCAGGTAGAACCAGTGGTTGCCCGGTCCTGCGGCGGAGTGGGTCTCGGTGGTCGGGATGCTGCTGGAGTAGCAGTTCGGGTCGCCGGCCAGCGACGGGTTGTACATGTAGCGGATCGGGCCGGAGCCGACCAGGTTGACCTCTTCGCCGACGGTGTAGTCCGGCGGGTCGTAGGCCGAGGGCTCGTTGGTGTAGGCCTCGGTCAGGGCGCCGAAGACGTCACCGGTGAACTCGGCGACCGCCGAGGAGCCGATGCCGCCGGGGGTGAAGTTGTCCACCGCGTGGCCGAACTCGTGGCCGAGCACGTCGAGCTCGGAGATCCAGTCGCCGGCGTTGTTGTGCCCGACCGCGACCCGGGTGCCATCCCAGTAGGCGTTGACGTCGTTGAGGCCGACGTAGATCGGGTAGCCGCCGCCGGAGCCGTTGATGCCGTTACGGCCCAGCCACGCCGAGAGCATGTCCCACTCGTGCTGGACGTCGAACAGGGCGTCCACGCAGCCGGTCTCCCGGTCGCTGCCGACGCCGTTGCCCCAGACGTC
Organism: Jatrophihabitans sp.; assembly: GCF_035474675.1. Classification (GTDB taxonomy): domain Bacteria; phylum Actinomycetota; class Actinomycetes; order Mycobacteriales; family Jatrophihabitantaceae; genus Jatrophihabitans_A. The sequence goes on from NZ_DATINC010000053.1 coordinate 1,867, forward strand.
GTCACTGCCGGAGTAGATCGCGCCGCCGGTGTAGTTGCGGCAGTTGATGCCCGACCGGATCGGGTCGGTCATCGTCCAGGTGGTGCTGGTCGGGTGGCTGGTGCTGATGGTCAGCGGGTTCGGGCCGTTCCACTTGCCGGTGCCGGTGCCCTCGCGGACCTCGTCGTAGGAGTAGGCCACCGCGCCGGTGCTGGCGTCGGTGAACACGTGCAGCTTGCTCGGGATCGCTCCGGCGTGGCTGGCCACCACGGTCTCGTACGCCAGCCGCGGAGTGCCCAGAGCGTAGACGACCTTGCGCGGGGCCGACACCGAGTCCACGGTGCCCTTGGCCTGGGCCCGCGCGGCCGCGGCCGCCTGTGCGGGCGTCTTGGCCGCGGCGGTGCCCACGTTGACCACCTTGTCCTGCGCGACAGTGGTCCCCAGCACCTTGCCGGTGGCGTCGGTGGTGACCACGAAGTCACCGCCGAACACCGGCAGGCCCTTGTAGGTCCGGTCGTAGGGCACGTACTGCAGACCCTCACGGGTCGAGATCACCGAGTGGGCGATGTAGGCATCGTCCTTGCTGGCATGGATCGAAGCCGGCCGGGCAGCGACCAGACTGGCCGCCGACTGGGCAGCCAGTGCGTTCGGGGACGCCTTCGGGCTGGGCGCGGCCGTGGCCGGGCCGGTGGTGAGCGCGAGACCGGTGACGGCCAGTGCCGTCAGGCCGGTGATCGCACCGAGCGTGGTGCAGCGACGAAGTCGCGGTGGCAGAACCATGGATGGGTTCCTTAGGGGTCGGTGAAGCAGGGGATGGGGGATGGGACGGGTACAACGGGAGATCACGGCAGTGCGGGCAGAAGCCCACTCCGGCTGGTGGACGGATGATGGGCGCCCCGTGGAATTACTGCCCGTAGCGGACCGTAGCGATATTTGTTTCCGATTTCAATGGAAGTTCATAAGTTTCAAGGATTGGGGAAGGATGTGCGCTCTGGGGCTGATGGGTGCATACGCTTACGGCCGGTCGTCCGGCTGGCAAGAGGTACCTGACGAGGAGGTATCTGGCGAGGAGGTACTAGTCCCATCGTCCGATGGCGGGGGTACCACGCGGGGGAGGAGAAATGATCCTGACAGCCACACCTGCACGATGATCTGTCTGGAGACCCAGCCATGAACCGCTTGTTCCTGCTCACCGCCGCCGCCCTGACCGCCACCGGGCTGGCAGCCGCTCCGGCCGTCGCCGGCCTGGTGCACAACCCCTCCTTCAGCCACCAGCTCCCGGTCCGGGCGCCCAGCGGAGCCCAGACCGCGGAACTGGGCGACGACTCCGCGCTGACCGTGCGCTCCTCCGGCGCCGACGACTCCGCGACGCCCACCGCGAGCCCGAGCGCCACCCCGAGCCGGTCCAGGACCGCCGAGCCCGGTGACGACCGTGGTGGGGACCGGACCGGTAGCCGGACTCCGGAGCCCGGTGACGACCGTGGCGGTGACCGGACCGGCAGCCGGACTCCGGAGCCGGGCGACGACCGCGGTGGGGACCGGACCGGCAGCCGGACCCCGGAGCCCGGCGACGACCACGGCGGTGACCGCACCGCCAGCCGGACTCCCGAGCCCGGTGACGACCACGGCGGCTCCTCCGGCAGCGGCTCGGACGACTCCGGCAGCTCCAGCAGCTCCGGCAGTGGCTCGGACGACTCCGGCAGCTCGGGCAGTGGCTCGGACGACTCGGGCAGCGGCTCCAGCGGTAAGAATGGCAGCCATGACGACTGAGGCTGGCCGGTGACGGCTCCCTCCGACGGCGGCGCCGTGACGGTCCCTGCGACCGGCGCGGCGCTGCCGGCTGTCCCGGCGGCTGCTCAGCCGGCGGGCCGTCCGGCCGCCTCCGCGGAACCGCACTGGCAGACCCTGGTCGCGCCGCGGTCCGGCGCACCCCGGCCGGCGTCGGTGCGGCGGCTGCTGGTCCAGGTGGCGGTCTCGGTGGCGGTGCTGTTCACGGTGGTGGCGGCCAGCGGCATCCTGGTGTTCCAGCGGATCGCCAAGCAGGAGGCCGTCCACCAGGTGGCCGAGGTGACCGACATCCTGGCCGAGAGCGTGGTCCAGCCGGCCCTCACCGACGCCATGGCCACCGACCCCGCCGTTGCCACCGCCGGACTGGATGCCTTGATCCGCAAGGGGATTCTCAACACCCAGGTGGTCCGGGTGAAGCTGTGGAGCCCGCAGGGCCTGGTGCTCTACTCCGACGAGCGGCGGCTGGTCGGCCAGCGCTTCGAACTCGACGACGAGGCCGAGGATGCCCTGACCGCGCCCCGCACCGAGGCCGGCATCACCGACCTGGACCGGCCCGAGAACGGCCTGGAGTCCGCGCCCGGCAAGCTGCTGGAGGTGTACCGCCCGGTGTGGACGCCGAGCGGCAAGCCGCTGCTGTTCGAAACCTACTTCCGCTACGACCTGGTGTCCCAGCGCAGCGACGAGCTGTGGCGCGGCTTTTCCGGGGTGATGCTGAGCAGCCTGGTCGCGGTGCTGGTGCTGCTGGCCCCGGTGCTCTGGCTGTTCTACCGGCGGGCCCGGGTGGCCCAGCAGCAGCGGGAGGTGCTGATGCGCCGGGCGCTGGACGCCTCGACCGAGGAGCGCCGCCGGATCGCGGCCACCCTGCACGACGGCGTGGTGCAGCAACTGGCGGGCGCGGCCTTCCTGGTCGGCGGCGAGGTCGAGCGGGCCGCCGCCCAGGGCGAGCAGGCCCGCGCCGAGCGGCTGGGCGAGGCAGCCGCCACCGTCCGGGACGGGGTGGCCGGCATGCGGTCGCTGCTGGTCGACATCTACCCGCCGAGCCTGACCGCCGGCGGGTTGGCGGCGGCGCTGGCGGACCTGGTGCGCACCCAGTCCGGCTCGTCCGCCGAGATCGCCCTGCAGGTCGACCCGGCCGCCGCCGCGGCGCTGGATGCCGAGCAGCAGCAGGCGGTGTTCCGGGTCGCGCAGGAGTGCCTGCGCAACGCGGTGCGGCACTCCGGCGCCGCCGGCATCCGGATCGAGCTCAGCCGGCAGGCCGACGGCGTCCGGCTCGAGGTGGCCGACGACGGCTGCGGGCTGGCTCCCGAGCGTGCCGAACAGGCAGCGTCCGAAGGGCATTTCGGCCTGCGGCTGATCGCCGACGTGGCGGTGGAGGTAGGGGCCCGGCTGTCGATGGCCAGCGGCCCGGACGGCACCCGGTTCCGGATGGAGGTGCCGGCATGATCCGGGTGCTGCTGGCCGACGACCACCGCCTGGTGCGGGCCGGGCTCGCCGGCCTGCTCGGCACCGCCGCCGACATCGAGGTGGTCGGCGAGGCGGCCGACGGCCGGCAGGCGGTGGAGCTGAGCCTGGCCACCGAACCGGACGTGATCCTGATGGACCTGTCGATGCCGGTGCTGGACGGCATCGAGGCCACCCGGCTGATCCTCGACCGGGCGCCGGCGACCCGGGTGATCGCGCTGACCTCCTTCGCCGAGCAGGGCAAGGTCAGCGAGATGCTGGCCAGCGGGGCGGTCGGCTACCTGCTCAAGGACAGCGAGCCGGCCGACTTGCTGGCGGCGGTGCGCTCGGCCAGCGCCGGCGGCGCGCCGCTCGACCCGCGGGTGGCGGTGGCCCTGCTGCCGAACCGGCAACCGACCTCGGTGGCCGACCAGTTGAGCAGCCGGGAACGGGAGGTGCTGGTGCTGGCCAGCCAGGGGCTGGCCAACAAGCAGATCGGCCGGTCGCTGGGCATCGCCGAGCGGACCGTCAAGGTCCACCTGGGCAACGTCTTCCGCCGGATCGGGGTGTCGGACCGCACCTCGGCGGCGCTGTGGGCCCGCGACAACCTCCCCGAAGCCCGCCAGCCGGACGGCGGCGCCCCCGCCTGACGGGTCCGGGTCAGCCGGTCAGGACCGGGCCTTGGCGGTGGCCTTCCGGTTGGCCTTCTTCAGCGCCTCGACCAGCTCGGCCTTGGTCATCTTCGACCGGCCGGGCACGTCGAGCTGCCTGGCCAGCTCCATCAGGTGGGTCTTGGTGGCATTGGCGTCGATGCCCTCGGCGGTCTTGCCGCCCCGCCGGGCGGCCGCCCCGCGCTTGGCCGACTGGGAGTCCGACGGGCCCTTCTTGCCGCCCTGCTTGGGCTCCCAGTGGTCGCCGACCTTCTCGAAGGAGTGCTTGAGCGAGGAGAAGGCGGTGCGGTGCGCACGCTCGCCCTCGCCGTAGCTCTCCACCGCCGAGTCGTGGGTCTTGGACCAGGTTTCCTGCGCCTTCTTCGGCGAGCGCTTCAGCGTCGAGGGCAGTTCATCCTTGGCAGGCATGGCATTCCTCCACTGATAGGGAAAAGCTGCTCTGCCAGGGTCCTGGCAGAGCGGGGGCTCAGGTCGGCGTCGAGGCGTCGGTGTAGCGCAGCAGCGCGGCGATGCCCTGCTCGACGTACTGGTGGCCGCCTGGGGTGATGACCAGCCCGGCACCGCTGCCGGCCAGTGCCCGGACCAGCGCCGCGTCCAGCCGTTCGTGCCGGATCTCGGTCACCCCCAGGTCGCTCAGCTCCATGTCGGAGCCGAGCAGCAGCGGCTCCGGGCCGATCGCGCAGCTGGCGGTGGAGGACGGATCGTCCGACAGCACGAGGGTGTCGACCTGGGCCTTGCGCAGCGCGTCCAGCACCGCCGGGATGCCGGTGACCGCGTAGTCGTGCCGGCCGACCGCCTGCTGCAACCGGGCCAGCACGTCGTGCCGCTCGGCCCACAGGTGGTGCAGCAGCGCCGAGCGCACCTCGGCGTCCAGTGCCTCGCGGGAGGCACCCTCGGCCCGCGCGCCGTGCTCGAGCTGACGGACGCCGACCCGCTGCGGCAGCACCTTGGCCAGCTCCTCGCTGACCAGGGTGCGGGCCCGGACGTCACCGGCCAGCAGCACCACCTGCACCTGGGACGGCAGGTTGTGCACGATCGCCTGGGCGACCTCCTTGCTGTTGGTCTCCCAGGCGTTGTCCACCCGGTTCTGGAAGACCCGCTCGTTCCAGACGTCCCGGCCGGTCTTGCGCAGCGGGTACTCGGTGCCGCCCGCCACCGAGGTCTGCTCGCTGTGCAGATCGTCCAGCACGGTGTGCACGTCGGCCCCGGTGCGGTCGATCAGCACGGTCAGGTGCGGGATCTGGGTGGACCGGTCGACCAGGTAGGGCAGCACGTGCGGCAGCGGTGCCCAGCGGGCGAGCTCGCGCAGCGGCGGCCGGCGGGTCGGCTCGTCCAGCAGCACCTCGCCGTCGGCGGCCACCACGAACTGACCGTGCCGGCCGGCGATCTCGGCATGCGCGCCGGCCACCTCATCGATCGCCTGCAGGGTCTTGTCGTCCGCGCCGGCCTCGGCCAGCTGGCCGCGCAGGGCGCGCCAGCGCAGCTCGACCTCGGTGCTGCCGGACTCGCTGGCCCGGGTGGCGTCGAGGTAGACCGAGGCGAACGGGCCCGGATGGCTGTACAGGGCAGAGACGGTGGTCGGAATCTGCATGGGTGCGCCCACTCTCGTTGTCGTCGAACGACTCGGGCGCACTGCTGGGCCTCGGCCGAGAGACTCCCACTGTTCGGCCGTCGCTGTTTTCCGATACTACGACGGTCCGCCGGCTGCGGCGGGTCAGGGCTGGGTGTAGCTGACGATGCCCAGGCACATCTCGTCGGAGGATCCCTCGCCCCAGACCACGTAGCGCGGCGGCAGCTTGGCCAGCGCCGGCAGCTTGCGGCGCAGGCCGGCGTCGTGGGTGCAGGTCACCTGCAGCCGGTCGCCGGCGTGCACGGTGACCGTCTCGGGGAGCACCGTGGCCCGCTGGTCGTCGAAGTCCCAGGCTTTGATGTCGAGCAGCCGCTGGCTGGTTCCGTCCTGCCGGGTCAGGTCGATCCGGATCGACCGGCCGAGCAGGTGCATGTGGCCGGCCACCGCGCGCAGCTGCATCGTCTCGCTCACCGGCCGGCCGCAGGTCTGGGTCGGGCCGCTGCGGGGATTGCTGAACGAGCCGTCGCACAGCAGCTGCAGGCCGGCCACCACCCGCCCGGAGTTGGTGCCGAAGCGCCGCATCACGTCGACCACCGAGGCCTCGCGGACGCACAGCGGGCCGGTGTCGCCGGCCGGGCAGGGCAGTTCGACGGGTGCCGGCAGCAGCATGGTCTGCAGCGGCTGCAACCGGGCACCCGGGGCGGCGACCCGCAGCTTCACCGTGGTGTCGTCGGCGCCGGCGCCGTTGAGCAGGTTGTAGTGCATCTGCAGGATCAGCCGGGTGCCGGCCCGGACCCGCTGGCCGGTGCCGGCCGCGAACCGCTGCTCGCCGCCGGATGTCGCCCAGGCGGCCACCCAGGGCGCGGAGTTGAGCCCGCCGAGGTCGGTGTCGTTGCCGGGCAGACCGGGCCCGCCGAAGCAGGACCAACCCAGTCGCGGGTCGGCGGCGTCCTTGGCCTTGGCGGCGCCCACCTGTTCCGGGTCGGCCCGGTAGAGGATCGCGTGGTGCACCAGGTTGGGATTGCCCGGCTCCAGCACCACCCCGGACAGGAACGAGTCCCGGGTGAGCTTGGGGTCCAGCAAGATGCAGCGGTAGTCGTCGGTGCCGCCGGCCTCGGCCTGCGGACGGTAGGCGCCGCCCGGCATCGACAGGGTGATCCAGCGCTCGCCCGGCTGCAGGGCTGCGACCGCCACCGAGCCCGCTGCGGCATGGTCGCCGTGTGACGAGGCGGTCGCGCTGGCGCCTGCTGCCGCGCTGGAACCGGCCTGTGATCCTTGCTCCGCCGGCGGGCCGGGAGTCGCGGAGGTGCAGCCGGCCAGCAGCGCCCCGGCGGCAAGAGCGACGGCGGCGGCGCGGACGAGGCGGGATCTCCGGTGGAGTGCGGGCACCGCACCATTGTGCCTGGTCAGCCCCCGGACCGGCTCACATCTCGGCGGCGGCCGGCACGACCTCCTTGCCCAGCAGTTCCAACCGCTCGGTCTGCCAGACCCCCGGCACCCAGCCGTGCACGTGTGCCACGCCGAGCCCGGCCAGTCCGCGCAGCTGGTCCAGCAGGGCCGGGATCTGCTCGCCGCGCTCGCCGGGGTCGAGCGGGGCCATCACGGTCTTCTCGATGTCGTCGTAGTCGCGGCCCTCGGTGCGGCAGTGCTCGCGCAGGATGTCGAGCTTGCGCTCCAGGTCGGGCCCGGCGAACAGGTTGCAGGCCTGGGCGTAGCGGGCCACCAGCCGCAGCGTCTTCTTCTCACCGCCACCGCCGATCAGGATCGGCGGCCGGCGGATCGGCTGTGGCACGTTGAGGGTTCGGCCCAGCCGGTAGTGCCGGCCCTGGTACGGCCCGTCGTCGTCGCTCCACATCTGCAGGCAGATCTGCAGCGTCTCCTCGAGCCGCTCGAACCGTTCGGCGGTGCCCGGGAACGGCAGGCCCAACCCGGTCGCCTCGTCGCCGTTCCAGGCCGCCCCGATACCGAGCATCGCGCGGCCTTGCGACAGCACGTCCAGGGTGCTCACCAGCTTGGCCAGCAGCCCCGGCTCCCGGTAGCTGACCGCCGTCACCCAGGCCAGCAGCTCGACCCGCGAGGTGCGGGCGGCCAGGTAGCCCAGCGTGGTGTAGGCCTCCAGCATCTCGTGCTCCGGCGGGCCGAGCACCGAGATCTGCCAGACGTGGTCCATGACGCTGACCCGGGCGAAGCCGGCCTGCTCGGCCGCCACCGCCACTCGGGTCAGGTCGTCGGCCAGGCCCGCCGGGCCGCTCGGGAAGGTGAAATCCGCGATGTGCAAGCCGAGCTTCACGTCTGGCTCCTCTCCCGCGCGAGCAGGGCGCGGGTGTGTGCGTCGGAGGACCTGTCGCATTCGACCCTAGAACGGCCCGGCGCCGGTGGGCAAAGGAGCCCGCAACGGCACGGACGAGCAGCCGGCCGCCTCGTCGGGGACGAGACGGCCGGCTGCCGGGTCGGGCGGTGCTGGTCAGGTGAGGCAGGTCAGGAGCAGACCGCCGCGCTCGGGGTGTTGCCGTAGGAGTTGACCATCAGGATCCGGTAGCAGGTGCCGGCCGGCGGGCTGGAGTAGTCGGTGGCGCTGCCCCGGCTGCCGGAGCCGCTGACCGCCGGGTACTGCGAGCCCACCGACAGCCAGCTGGCCTGGGCGTCGGTGCTGCGCTGCAGCACGTAGCCGGTCTCGTCGTTGGCGTTGTCGGTGAACCCGACCACCATCGAGGTTCCGGTGTTGGTCAGCGTCAGGGCGGTGGCCGCCGACGGCGGGCCGAACACCGTGTAGCTGGAGCACACCAGGTTGGCATCGGCACCGCCGCCGACGTTGCTCGCCCGCACGCACAGGGTGTGGGTGCCCTTCACGGTGGACTTGCCGGTGTAGAAGCTGTAGCCGTGGTTGTCGCCGTAGCCGGGGTAGCTGGCGTTCAGCCCGGCGTAGGCGCCGTTGGCGGTCTTGGTCTCCAGCACCGTGTTGTCGAGCACCAGCGAGACCTGCAGCGGGGCGGTGGTGTCCCAGTCGATCGTCCAGCCGGAGATCGAGTAGTAGCCCCAGGTTCCCAGGCTGGAACCGGAGGCCAGGCCGCCGGTCGGGTTGGCCGGCTGCTGGTGGGTCTGCACCGCGATGTGCACCGAGCCGCTGGCCGAGCAGTTGCTGCCGCCGTCGACGCAGTTCCGGGCCGAGACGTAGTAGTCGATGTAGCGCGCGGCCGGTGCCGCTGTGTCGGTGAAGGAGGTGGCGTTGGCCGGTGCGCTCAGGTACGTGCTGGCCCCGCTGACCACCCGGCGGATGACAAAGCTGGTCTCGTCGCTGGACCGGTCGGACCACTGCAGCGTGACCGAGGTCTGCAGGACCGACGGCGCGGTCAGGTTGGCCGGGGCGAGCGGTGCCGGCGGCGGGGGGTCATAGACCCAGCAGCTGTCCGGCGGGTTGTCGCTGTCACACGGATTCATGGCCAGGGCCGGGGTTGCGGTCGCCAGGACGGCGGCCGCCGCTGCGGCAGCCACCGCTGCGCTGACCGCCACGACACGCTTGATTGCCCGCACTGTTCTTTCCCTTCGGTGGATGGACGATGCCGGGAAAGAGCGGGCGGCTGGCGGGGCTGATACGGCTGCTGGCTGGCAAGACCTGCCATGCATCCGGCGGTTTGTTTGGGTATCACGTGCATCCGGACAATGCTCGTAAGCGCCGTCCGGCACGGCCGAAAGTCGATCGAGGGCCCGGCGGGGGAGAGCCCCGCCGGGCCGTCGTCCGGGCTAGCGCCAGGTGTCGTTGAGGGTCAGCGTGCTGCCCGAGCCGGTGTTGGCGGTCCGGTTGGAGGACCCCTCCCAGGTGACGGTGCCGTCCGGGTTCTTCTTGATGTACTTGTACTGGATGGCGGTGTTCTTGGGCAGCCACACTGTGGTGGACCAGACCGGGTAGCCACCCGACGACAGCGCCGTGGCCAGGTTCGGGTTCCAGACCCCGAGCAGCGAGTGGTCGCCGACCACGAACACGTTCTGCCCGAACGTGGTGCTGGCGTTCTCGTTGAAGGTCACCGCGACCGCGGTGCTGGTGCTGGCGGTGGAGTAGCTGGAGAAAGCCACCGCGCTCTGCGCGGGCACCGTGATGGTGGCGTTGTGCGCGGCGTCCACGCTCACCAGCGGCCCGCTGCAGGTGGTGCCGGACGCGGTTCCGTGGATCACGTCGCAGTAGCTGCCGGCCGCCATGCCGGTGGCGAAGGTACGGGTCACCGCGGCGTAGGTGTTGTTGATCGCGATGAAACCGGCCGAGCCGCGGCTGAAGGAGATGACGTTGTTGCCGTCGCTCCACCAGTTGGTCACCGCGTTGCCGGCGACCGCGTTGTGCCAGCCGACCATGCCGAGGATGGCCTGCTGCCGGTCCTCGCACAGCCAGGTGCCGATGCTGCCGCAGTCGGTGGCGGTGACGAAGCCGCTGGCGTCCGCCGGCGGCGACTGGTCGTTGTTGGCGAAGGTGAAGCTGGCATAGACCTGCGGCGTGCCGTAGCCCCAGGCGAGGGAGAAGATGTTGGCCAGCTGGTAGGTCGAGCCGTTCTTGTAGTTCAGGGTGGAGCCATCCCGGTCGGTGTCGTGGTTGTCGACGAAGGTCACCGACTTGTTGCTCGGCTCCAGGCCCCAGCTCTGGCCGAACGTCTGCAGGTTGGCGATGCTGCCCTGGAACTGTTCCTTGAGCTTCTTGCCGTAGGTGAACTCCAGCACGCTGCCGTTGGTCTCGTAGGCGGGCGGGTTGACCGCGCCGCCTGGCATCACCTCCTGGTACAGGAAGGCCGACCGGGTCAGCTGAGCCTTGATCGCCGCGATGTCGGCGGCGTCGATGTGCTTGGCGGCGTCGAGCCGGAAGCCGTCCACGCCCAGGCTGAGCAGGTCGTTGAGGTAGCCGGCCAGCTTGCCGCGGACGTAGGAGCTCTCGGTGCGCAGGTCCGACAGCTGGACCAGCTCGCACTTCTGCACGTCGGTGGCGTTGTTGTAGTCGTGGATCTGGCCGTCGGAGTTCGGGCAGTCGCTGGGGTAGTGGTGGAAGTCCTGGCTGCCGTAGGTGCCCGGGTAGGTGTACTTGCCGGTGAAGGTGGTGCCGGCATAGCCGGAGCCGGAGCTGTTCTGGCCGGTCATGTGGTTGAGCACCGCGTCGGCGTAGACCTTCACGCCGGCGTTGTGGCAGGCGGTAACCATGGCCGCGAACGCGGTGCGGTTACCCATCCGGCTGCTGACCTGGTAGCTGACCGGCTGGTAGACCTCCCACCAGGGATGCCCGGCGCCGGCCAGGGTGGCCGATTCCTCCGGCGGCGCGACCTGGACCGCGCCGTAGCCGTTCGGGCCGAGCACGTTGGTGCACTCGCTGGCGACCGAGCTCCAGTTCCACTCGAAGAGGTTGGCGATCACGTCGCCGCGCGGCGGGGTGCTGGCGGCGGCGGCCGGTGCGGCGCTGGTGAACAGCGCGGCGACCAGGGCGGCCGCGACCAGCAGGGCGCTGGCGATGCTCGCGCCCAGGGTGGTCCGGACACGGCGACGGGGAGGGACGGACATGGGTGGCTCCTGGGGAATGCGGCGGCCGGCCACGGAAGGGCGGGAAGGGGAGGAGGTGCAATCCGAGCAAATCGTGCACGACCAGTCTAGCGCTGTTGGCGGCTACGTCCAGACCCTGGACGAAGCGCTTTCATCCCTGGCGGCCGGGCGGCTACCCGCTACCCCGCCGAGCCGGTCGGGGTCGGGAACTGCGAGCGCATCACCCGGTCCCAGGCCCGGGCCGGCAGCAGTCGGTGCTGCAGGACGAGGACGTGCGCCGACGGGGTGACCCGCACCCGGATCGGTGCCCGCCGGGCGGTGAGGGCCCGGGCGATCGCCTTGGCGACGGCCTGTGGCTCGCCGCCCAGCCTGGCCAGCGGGCCGCGCTCGTACACCGTCCGGGTGGCCTCGGCCACCTCGCGGTTGAACTCGTCGTACGGACCGGTCTGCTCGCCCGGTGACGGGACCTCGGCGACGGCCCGCTCGCTGAACGAGGTCCTGATCAGCCCGGGCTGGATCACCGTGACGCCGACGCCGAAGCCGGCGACCTCGAACCGCAGCGCGTCGGACAGCGCCTCGACGGCGTACTTGGTGGCGTGGTAGGAGCCGCCGCCGGGAAAGGTGAAGTTGGCGCCCATCGAGGAGACGTTGACGATCCGTCCGGCGCCGCGCCGGCGCATCGCGGGCAGCACCAGCTGGCACATCCGCAGCAGGCCGAAGACGTTGGTCTCGAACTGCCGGCGGACCTCGTCGAGGTCCAGGGTCTCCAGCGCGCCGGACTGGGAGTAGCCGGCGTTGTTGACCAGCGCGCCGACCACGCCGTGCTCGGCCACCACCGCGTCGACGGCGGCCTGCCGGGACTGCTCGTCGGTGACGTCCAGCGACAGCGTGCGGCAGCCGGCCGCCCGCAGGTCGGCGAGGGCCTCCTCGCGGCGCGCCGTCGCGTACACCAGGTGTCCCCGGCGGGCCAGCAGCTCGGCGGTGGCGTGGCCGATCCCCGAGGAGCATCCGGTCACCAGTACCGCACCGACCGACGATGGCATCGCGTTCCCCCAAGCCTCGCTGAGCTGTCGGTGCCACCGTAGGCCTGGGGCCGGACAGCTGCCAGCCGCCCCGCCCCGCGATGCGCCGCGGGGACGGGACGGCCGGATCAGCGCACTACAGGTTGTTGGACGTGCCGGTGGTGTCCCAGTAGTGCCAGCCGACGCTGGTCAGGCTGTAGGCGGTCAGCGACCCACTCTTGAACGAGGCGAAATCGTGGTTGTCGCAGCCGTACTTCTCCTCGTTGTACGTCCCGGAGGTCTGCAGCTTGTAGGTGCCGTAGTCGGCGTAGGCGGTGGTCAGCGGCGGGACCGGCGCACTGAAGGATGAGGTCGTGCTCACGGTGATGCTGGTCTGGGTGGTCCTGGTCTGCGCCGAGTTCACCCCGAGCTTGATGATCCCGAGGTCGATGCCGCCCGAGAACGTGGTGGTGGTCGAGTAGGTGGAGGTGTAGGTCGTGGAGTTGGTGTAGCTCTCGCTCCAGGTGACCGTGGTGCTGCTACTGCTGTTCTGGAAGCTCCTGGTCGGGATCAGGGGCGTCTGGGTGACGCTGCCGACGCTCGTCACGTCGTACCACTGGTCGTAGCACCAGCCGCCGAGCGGAATGGCGTTGGCCGCCGTGGGGACGGCCAGCATGGCGCCGCTGATGCCGACCGCCGCGGCCAGTGCCGTCATAGTCCTGCGCAACCGGCGCCGGGGGACGCCGTGGTCAGACCTGTTTCTCACGCGATTCTCCTGGATGGAATGGGATGGGGACGGGGGATGGGACGGGGAAGTGGACAGCTGCCGAGGGGTGAACCGGAAGCAGCCGGATAGCTGACGAGACGGTCGGGTCGACACGTCACAGGTCGCCGGAGCCGCCGTTGGAGTCCCAGTAGTGCCAACCGACGCTGGTCAAGCTGTACGCGGTCAGTGCCCCACTCGTGGTCGTCGTGGGATAGCGGCTGCTGAGGCTTTCGTCGCAGGCGTAACGCTCCTGGCTGTACGTCCCGGAGGTCTGCAGCTTGTACGTGCCGTAGTCGGCGTAAGCGGTGGTCAGCGGCGGGACCGGCGCGGTGAAGGACGAGGTGGTGGACACCGTGATGCTGGTGCTGGTGGTTCGCGTCTGCGACGAGTTCACCCCGAGGGTGATGATCCCGAGCTTGATGCCGCCCGAGAACGTGGTGGTGGTCGAGTAGGTGGAGGTGTAGGTGGCGGAGTTGGTGTAGCTCTCGGTCCAGTTGACCGTGGTGCTGCTACTGCTGTTCTGGAAGCTCCTGGTCGGGATGAGGGGCGTCTGGGTGACGCTGCCGACACTCGACACGCTGTACAAGTCGTTGTAGCACCAGCCGCCGGGCGGCACAGTGGCGTATGCCGCGGTCGGGATGGCCAGCATGGCGCCGCTGATGCCGACGGCTGTGGCCAGTGCCGCTATGGTCCTGTGCGACCGGCGCCGGGGGACGCCGTGGTCAGACCTGATTCTCACGCGAGTACTCCTTGAAACGGGGAGGGGACAAAAGCCCCGTTAACGTACAGAAGGGGGTACTACGCCGACGGGGCGATGAAAGGTAACACCCGCTCAATCGGTACACAAGAACCTCAAAGGTTCCGGCGGGTCGCCGTGGTAGGCGACCCCGCACCGGTTACTGGCCGACCACCGCGTACAGGATCTTCAGATCCTTGTTGTTGCCGCCGTAGGTCAGTTGGCTGAACCGCTGCCAACCACCGTTGCCCATGAGCTGCGGTGAGTTGACGTCGCCGGTGCCGTCGCGGTGGTAGTCGCGGTAGTGGAGCAGTTGCCCCTGGGAGTCGACGGCGTAGAGGACGCCCGGCTCGCCGGCGACCAGGTGGCGCATGTCCTGCCAGCCGCCGAGGCCGATGACCGACGGGGTGTTGACGTCGCCGGTGCCGTCGCGGTGGTAGTCGCGGTAGAACAGCAGCTTGCCCTGGTCGTCGACGGCGTAGATGATCCCGTCGCCGCCGTAGGTGAGGTGGCGCATGTCCTGCCAGCCGCCGAGTCCGATGACCGACGGGGTGTTGACGTCGCCGGTGCCGTCGCGGTGGTAGTCGCGGAAGAACAGCAACTGGCCCTGGTCGTCGACTGCGTAGATCACGCCCGGGTCGCCGCCGAACAGGTGGAGCATCCGCTGCCAGCCGCCGAGGCCGATGACCTTCGGGTTGTTGACGTCGCCGGTGCCGTCGCGCTTGTAGTCGCGGTAGAACAGCAGCTCCCCCTGCGGGTTGACGGCGTAGAGAATGCCGTCGCCGCCGGAGAAGACCGACGTCAGGTCCTGCCAGCCCCCGGTCCCGATGACCGACGGCGAGTGCAGATCGCCGACCCCCTCGCGGGTGTTGTCGTTGTAGAACAGCAGTTGACCGACGACCAGGTCAGGTGGTGACTCGCGCAGCGCGATGCGGCACTTGCCGGAGTCGTTGAAGGCGGGCACGCCCGCGAGGTAGCCGCCGAGGTAGGACTGCTGCTCCGGTGTCAGGTTCTGCGCGAGCTCGGCCGTCGTCGGCGGGATCAGCGAGTCGGGAATTCCCGCGGCCAGGTCGGGCCAGTTCTCCGGTTGCAGGTAACGGGCGAAGAACATCGTCGCGGTGTCGGCGGTGTACGCACCGACGAACGGGCACGGACCGCGCTCCGGATGGCAGGCGAGCTGGGTCGTGTAGAGGTAGTCGAAGTGGTGGGCGTCGGCGAACAGCACCCGGTACTTCGGCTGCGGAACGGGTTCCAGTACTGGGGAGGAAGGTCGGCGCTGTTCTCCGACATCGTGTTGGTGCCCCAGGTGAACAGCCGGGCCCACGCGCCCTGGCGGATCGGGAACGGGTCCGACAACTCCTCCCACACGCCGCTCAACGAGACGACGGCGAGAACCGGTCTGGTAGTGGCGAGGATGCCGGCGTGCAGCGCCCCGTAGGAGTGCCCGGCCAGGCCCGTGGCAGGCGGCGGCAGCAGCGTGTCCCGGTTCTCCCAGCCCTCTCGCATCCAGTCCAGCAGCTTGCGCAGCGCCTCCTGGGTGGCGGGCACCTCGATCGGCAGCCTGTCGATGTCGGGGACCTGCGGCACTGCCACCACGTAGCCGGCCCGGGCGAGCTGGGCGGGCAGCTCGATCCACTTCTGGTACTGCAGTGGCTCACCCGGGCAGCTGCCGTGACAGAACAGAATCAGCGGATAGCGCCCGCAGCCTAGCAGCGGTGCGGCGCCGGCGGGTGAGTCGTCCAGGCTGGGGTAGTAGACGCGCACCGTCAGCGGCGCGCCCTCGGCGGCGGTGTATTCGCGGTAGCCGTAGAAGACCGGCGCCAGTGCACTGGGCTGCCAGCCGATCGGGCAGCTCGATCCGGGGGGTAGGGAGGTCGCCATGGCGAAACGCTAGACCTGGGCACGCATTGCGGGAATGCATCGGCGAAAACCTTGAGGGTTTCCTTCGGCGGCCGGGGTCAGGGACGCAT
Source organism: Jatrophihabitans sp. (assembly GCF_035474675.1). GTDB lineage: Bacteria > Actinomycetota > Actinomycetes > Mycobacteriales > Jatrophihabitantaceae > Jatrophihabitans_A. The sequence continues at coordinate 17,296 of NZ_DATINC010000053.1, forward strand.
CACGCCACCGGGCATCAGCATCCGTGCCACCGAGGTGACCATGGCGGGCGTTCCGGAGTTGTACTGCCAGGACGGGCCCTTGACCAGGATCGCCACCGCGTACCGGTCGGAGTCGACGAAGCCGGTCGAGTTGAAGTCCGAGGACGCCGACCAGTCGTCGTCGTCCTGGCCCCAGCCCTGCTTGATCGCGGCACCCGGGTCGGCCTGCTTGAGGCCGAAGAACTGGTAGGTGCCGTCCGAGCCGTACTCGGTGGCGGCGTGCATCGCCTTCGACAGCCACGGCCAGACCACCGGATCGGCTTTGACCTTGGCGTAGAAGCGCACCAGGCCGGTCGCGCTGATGTGCGTGTTGGACCACCAGCCGGCCAGGCTCGGCGGCGAGCCGAGGTCGGGGATGTCGTAGTGGGCCGCGAGCCAGGGCAGCACGTCGTCGCCGCCGGCGTAGCCGTACAGCGCGTCGGCGGCGCCGTCGTCGGAGCGGGCGATCATCCGGTAGGCGGTCTCGGCGAGGTCGCCGGTCAGCTGCCGGTCGAGCAGCAGCCGGGTGGCGATGAACACCTTCACCACCGACTCCGAGGCGAACAGGCTGGCGTGCTCGTCGGCGCCCCACAGCGTGCCGGTCCGGGTGTCGAGCACCGCTACCCCGACCCGGTACCCGCGGGCGGTCGCGTAGTCCGCCGCCGCCTGGATCCCCCGGCCGCCGATCGGCTCGCGGGCGGACGGAACGACCTCGGCCTTCGGGGCTGCCGTCCGGGCCGGCGTGGTCGTCGGCGTGGAGGTGGGCGACGGCGCGGCGGTCGGCGTCGTCCAGGTCGGGGAGGGGGTCGCCGCCGGGGTTCCGGCGGACGGCTGCCCGGCGGCAGGCATGGTGTCCGCCCGGCTGGAGATGGTGAACTCGGCGCTGCCCGGCGGCAACATGTCGAGCACGAAGAGTGCCAGCACGCTGGCGCAGCTGCCCACCGGCAGCAGGGTGGCCCACCGGCGTCCGCGCAGGCGGTGACCCCGGCTGGTGGCTACGGGCGTCGGAGGCATCCCTTCCAGTGAACCACCGGATCCTGGGTGCTGACCGCATTGACCCATTTGTCAGTCCGGCAGTTCCCGGTGCTGCGGAGTGCGGTCCGGAGCGCGGGGAAAACCGCTGGACGGGACGGCGGGCGTTGCCCAGGATCGCGGGTATGGGCCTTTCCAGCGATCTTTCGGTTGATCCTTCCGGCGAGCTGTCGACCACCGTGCTGGTCAGCCTGCGCATCCAGTGCGTGTGCGTCGATTCCGCCGACCCGGCCCGGCTGGCCACCTTCTGGGAGGCGGCCCTGGGTTGGCGGCGTACCTACGCCGACGCCGACGAGGTGGTGCTCGAGCCGCCGGCCGGCAGCCCGGAGGACGGGGTGGTGCCCGACCTGCTGTTCCTGCGGGTTCCCGACGTCAAGGCCGGCAAGAACCGGCTGCACCTGGACCTGCGGCCGCTCGACCAGGCCGCCGAGGTGGCCCGGCTGGAAGGGCTCGGCGCGCGGCGGGTCGACATCGGGCAGGGATCGGTGCGGTGGGTGGTGATGAGCGATCCGGACGGCAACGAGTTCTGCGTGCTCACGCCGCTCGAGGCGGCCGCGCAGTCCGGCTAGGGCCGGTGCCGGCAGCGGTACGGCGTGCCGGACCGGTCGCTAGCCTGCACCCCATGGCCGGCACCCACACGCTGACGCGGACCGAGGCGCGGCGGATCGCGGTGCGGGCCCAGCTGCTGGACGCCGACCGGCCGGCCGACCTGCTCGACACGGTGCGCCGGCTGACCCTGCTGCAGAGTGACGCGACCGACGCGGTGGCGCCCAGTGCCGACCTGGTGGCCTGGAGCCGGCTCGGGCGGTCCTACCGGCCCGAGCAGCTGGCCGCCGCGCTGCGCGACGGAAGTCTGATCGAGCTGCGCGGCATGATCCGGCCGGGCGAGGACATCGCGCTCTACCGCGCGGAGATGGCGCAGTGGCCGGGTGAGGCGTCCGGCTGGCGGCAGGCCAACGACGACTGGGTCCGGGTCAACGACGACTTCCGCCAGGACATCCTGGAGCGGCTCGACAACGAAGGGCCGTTGACCTCGCGCGAGCTGCCGGACAGCTGCCTGGTGCCGTGGCGGTCCAGCGGATGGAACAACTCCCGCAACGCCAGCATGATGCTGGAACTGCTCGAGCAGCGCGGCGAGGTCGCGGTGGCCGGCCGCCGGGGCCGCGATCGGTTGTGGGACCTGGCCAGCCGGGTCTATCCCGACAACGACGTGGTGCCGCTGGCCGAGGCGCTGCGCATCCGCGACCAGCGCCGGCTGCGCTCGCTGGGGATCGTGCGGGCTAAGACCGCGCAGACCATGATCGAGCCGCTGGACGTGGGCGAGACCGGCGAGCCGGCGGTCGTCGAGGGGGTGCGCGGCCGGTGGCGGGTGGATCCCGAGTTGCTGGGGCAGCCTTTCCGGGGCCGGGTCGCGGTGCTCTCCCCGCTGGACCGGCTGGTCTATGACCGCAAGCGGATGGTGGACCTGTTCGAGTTCGACTACCAGCTGGAGATGTACAAGCCGGCCGCCCAGCGCCGGTGGGGGTACTACGCGCTGCCGATCCTGTACGGCGACCGGCTGGTGGGCAAGGTGGATGCCACCAGCCACCGCGGCGCCGGTGTGCTGCAGGTCGACGCGATCCACCAGGACGTGCCGTTCTCTCGGGCGTTGGCCTCGGCGGTGCGGCGCGAGCTCACCGACCTGGCCCGCTGCCTCGACCTGGACATCGCGCTGCCGGGCTGAGCCGCGGAAGTCGGAAGTCGCACCATTCCGGTTATTGCCAGCTATCACACCCTGCGCGTAAGTTCAGTCGCCCCGTCCCCCTTCGGAGGCCGCCATGCGCCGTTCCCGAGTTCTTGTCGTCGTCGCCGCGGTGAGCGGCATGGTGCTGGCAACAGCGACCGGCACGGCGTCTTCCACCCCCACCGCCACCAGCGCTCCGGCCGCGAAGGCTGCCGCCGTCCAGCTGGCGGCGGCCGACACCGCGCTGGTGACCCTGCAGGTGGCCAACCGGGCGGCGGCCCAGGCGCTGATCGGCGCGGGCACCGACCTGCCGGTGCGATCCCTGCCCAGCGGGGCCTACCAGGTGGACATGGTGCTCACCGGGGCCCGGCTGGCCACCCTCCAGAGCCGCGGCGTGCGGCTGATCCGGATCATCGAGCGGGAGGGCGAGGGCAGCAAGCGGTACGCCGAGAGCGCGCAGGCCGCCAAGGCCCGCACGGCGGCCGGCCTGACCCGGCGCACCCTGTCGGCCTCCGGTGTCGCGACCACGGTCGCCACCGACACCCTGCACTTCCTGCAGAACTACTGGTGGACGAGCAAGGGGCAGACCTTCGTCGGGGTCGCGGTGACCACCAGCGCGGCGGAGGACCCGGACGTCATGATCGACGTCCGCTGGCAGACCGCTGACGGACGGACCGGCTCGTTCCCGCTGGAGCGGTTCGAAGACGCCAACGAGTACCAGTACCACTACACCTTCTTCCCGCAGCCGGTGCCGGCCACGCCGGTGTCGTTCACCGCCACGTCGAGCCTCGGCGGCACCGCCCAGGCGACGCCGGTGGTCTGGCCGGGGGTTCAGCCGCCCCCGACGCCGGTCGGCTACCAGCAGGACTTCATCACCCAGTACATGAACCCCGAGGACGTCCGGGCCCGCATCTCCCGGCTGGCCAAGCAATACCCGGCCCTGGTCGACGTGATCAACCTGCCGAACAAGACCCAGGGCTACCGCCGCACGGCGACCGGGTACCTCGGTGACCCGGCCACGGCCGCGATCGTCGTCGAGTCCCGCCAGTTCGGCGACCAGGGCTGGAACGGCGTGCAGGTCAGGAGCATCAAGCCGCCCGGGCGCAACCACAAGCTCACCGCCCACTATGCCCACCGGGTGCTCACCGTGAGCCTGGCGACCGACCGGACCGGTGCCGTCACCAGCACCACCGACCAGGTCGTGGCCTACCTGCAGGCCAGGTTCGGCACCCTGTTCCGGTTCACCGTCGAGGACGGCTCGGCCGGCAAGAGGATGCCGGTCGCCGGCCCCACGGCGTTGAGCGACGGGCTGAAGGCTGGCCCACAGGTGGCCCGCGCGCCGTGGACGGTGCAGGCGCTGCGGATCGGCGTGCACCGCGACGGCTCGCGGATCGGCGTGCTGGCCTACTCCCAGGAGCACGCTCGGGAATGGGCGACGCCGCTGGTCACGCTCGAGTTCGCCGAGCGGCTGCTGGCCAATTACGCCACCGATGCCGAGACCCACGCGCTGCTGCAGGACGTCGACGTGTTCGTGATCCCGGTGGTCAACCCGGACGGCGCCCACTACTCGTTCAACGACTTCAACATGCAGCGCAAGAACATGGACAACTACTGCACGGGTGCCCTGCGGGATCCGGCACACCGGGACGAGTGGGGAGTGGACGTCAACCGCAACTACGCCGTCGGGTCGCTGTTCGACGGCTACTTCGGCGCGAGCCTGGACTGCCTGGACGAGGTGTCGGCCGGCACCGGTGAGCTGTCGGAGGCCGAGAGCCGCAACGTCATCGCGCTGGCCAGGGCGCACTCGAACATCAAGTACGCGATGAACGTGCACTCCTACGGCGGCTTCTTCATGTGGCCGCCCGGGGCGTACAAGTTCGACGGCCGGATCACCCTGCCGCGTCCCTCGGCCGCGGAGTCGGCGGAGTTCCTCGCCGCCGGCAAGCAGATCGTGAGCGCGGTGGCGGCGCATCGCGGGACGGTGACCTGGCCGGGCTTCACCGGGCCGGTGGTCGACGTGCTGTACTCGGCGGCGGGCAACTCGGCCGACGAGCTGTACTACGAGCAGGGCATCTTCGCCTGGGACTTCGAAGTGGGCAACCTGATGTTCAACCAGGCCACCCAGGACTGGGACCACCCCGGGTTCCAGCCGCCGTACGCCGAGGCACACGAGGAAGCCATGGAGTACGCCGGCGGGCTGGTGCAGCTGGTGCGGGTGGCCCAGCAGTACCAGAACACCCACGCGACGGTGGGCGCCGGACGCTGACGTCCGCACACCCCCGCGCCGGTGATCCGGCGCGGGGGTGTGGGGTTCGGCACCGGTTATCCGGTTGCGGGGACATCCCGTCCCGGCCAGCATGACCGCATGGCGTCCTTACAGCACCGTGCGGATCTGTTCCTCGACCCTGCCGAGGACCCGCGGGCGGGTGGTCCCACCCTGGGCGACGAGCGGGCGACGCTGACGGAGTTCCTGCGCGGCCAGCGGCTGACCCTGCAGCTCAAGTGCGAGGGCCTGGACGCCGAGCAGCTGGCCCGCCGTGCGGTGGAACCGTCGACGATGTCGCTGCTGGGGCTGCTGCGCCATATGGCCGAGGTGGAGCGCGGCTGGTTCCGGCGCCGGTTCGCCGGCCTCGACGCGCCGCGGCGCTACCAGTCCGAGGCCGAGCCGGACGGCGACTTCGACGGCGCGGTGCCCGATCCGGCGGTGGTGGATGAGGCATGGACGGCGTGGCGCGAGGAGGTCGCCTTCTCCGAGCAGTTCACCCGCGAGACCGACCTGGGCTTCGTCGGGGCCGACAGCACCGGCTCGCCGGTCTCGCTGCGCGAACTGTTGGTGCACATGATCGAGGAGTACGCCCGCCACAACGGGCATGCCGACCTGCTGCGGGAGCGGATCGACGGCCGGCTCGGCCAGTAGGGCACGCGCCGGGCAGCTGCCGCGACGCTCAGGTCTCCTCGACGCTCCGGCCGTCCTCGAAGGCTCAGGCCTCCTCGAAACTCCGGCCGTCCTCGAGGCTCAACCCGTCCCGCTCGTCGTCCCAGGCGGCGGCGCTGATCCGCCAGCCAGCCGGCATCCGGACGAACTGCAGGGTCTTTCTGCCCCGCCCGGTGAACGGCGTGCCGTCCTGCACGCCCTGCTTGGCGTAGCTGCAGAAGTGCTGGGCGATGTCGCCGAACACCTCGGTGCGGCCGGACACCTCCCACTCGGAGAAGTCGACCAGGCTGCCGCCGGAGAGCAGCGCCTGCCGGGGCGCGATGAAGCCGTCGACGTCGTAGACCGCGGGCTCGGCGCCGCAGGTCCGCACGATCACCGCCTGGGGCAGGAAGGCCTGCCGGAGCGCGTCCAGCCGGGCGGGGGAGTCCGGGCCGGAGGTGAATGCGGCGAAGAAGGTGCGCACCAGTCCGGCGATCGCCGCCCGGTCGGCCGCCAGCTGCTCGCGCCGGTCCTGGTCAGAGTCCACGCCGCCCACCGTAGCGAGCCGCGGAGGCGGGCAGTGAGCACCTGGCGAAACGTGCTCTTTACCGGTCGATCAGGGCGTGGCATCCTTACGGAGTTTTTGCGAGCTTCATACCCTCCGAGGGTATTTCATCTGATTCACATGAAAGGCGAGCATGCTGCGCCTCGGTCCCACCACCCTTGAGACCACGCCCGGCCGCGCCGGCACCCCGCTCGGCGCGGTGGTCGAGCAGTACCGCGGCTACGTCGGGCAGAAGCTGGACCAACTCGCCGCCGACGTGGCGAACCTGCGGGCCGGGCTGCCCGGCAACGACCGGACCTCGGCGCAACGCCGCTGGCTCGCCGCACAGTTCACCTGGCAGCAGGTGGGTGCCGCCTACGGCAGCTTCGGCGCGCTCGGCACGGCGATCGGCGGGCTGGCCAACGGCCTGCCGCAGGGCGTCGCCGACCCGGCCTTCACGGGCCTGCACCGCATCGAGTACGGCCTGTACTCCGGGGAGAAACTGCCCGACCTGCGCGGGCACGTCGACCGGCTGGCCGCCGACGTCGACACCCTGCGCGGGGGACTGGCGAAGCTGGCGATCGTGCCCACCGACATGCCGATCCGCTGCCACGAGATCCTCGAGGACGCGCTGCGCGACCACCTGTCCGGGCAGGACGACTACGGCTCCGGAATGGCCTACGCGCTGACCTCGGCCGACGTGCTCGGCACCCGGGTAGTGCTGGAGGAGCTCAAGCCGCTCATTCCCACCCCGGTGCTGGGGCACAGCCCGTACGACCAGTCCAAGGCCGCGCTGGACCGGCTCGACGCAGCGTTGGACGCCACCAAGGTCGACGGCCGGTGGCCGGACTACCAGGGCCTGACCAAGCACCAGCGGCAGCCGGTCAACGGCGCCATCGGGGCGGCGCTGGAGGCGCTGTACCGGATTCCCTCCGCGCTCGGCAAAGTCCAGTGACCGCCGGCCGGTCCGTGCTCGCGACCCGTCCTGGAAAGAGGCCCGCATGAGCGTCAACCGTCGTAACTTCCTGCGCGGCGCGGCCGGAACGCTCGCCGCGGCCGGTGCCCTGGGGGTGAGCCGGCCCGCGCTGGCGGAGGGGAAGGGCGGTGGTGGCAGCCCGGATCCGGCCACCGTCTCGGTGCCGTTCCTGGGTGCCAACCAGGCCGGCGTCTACCGTCCGGACTTCCTGCAGAGATCGGCGGGCTTCGCCGCCTTCCGGCTGCTGGTCGAGGACCGGGCCGGCCTGCAGGCGCTGCTGCAGACTCTCACCAGCCACATCCAGTCGCTCACCGAGGGGTCGCTGGTGGACTCGGGCCCGCCGCGGGAGAGCGAGATCGGTGGCCTGGACAGCGGCGTGCTGGGGGCGCAGGTCCCACCGGACGCCCTGACGGTCACCGTCGGCCTCGGTGCGGGCGTCTTCACCGACCGGTACGGCCTGGCCGCCGCCCGCCCGCGCGGGCTGACCACCATGCCGGTGTTCCCGAGCGACTCCCCGGAACCGGACTGGACGGGTGGCGACCTGGTGCTGCAGGTCTGTTCGAACGCCAGCGACTCGGTGCACCACGCGCTGCGCGACCTCACCCGGGCGACCCGCGGCATGATGCAACTGGAATGGAAGATCCTGGGCTTCCACTCCGGGCCGCGCCCGACCGGGGCACCGCGCAACCTGTTCGGCTACAAGGACGGCATCGTCAACCCGGCCGAGGACGAGGGCCTGGTCTGGATCGACAAGAACTCCGGCCAGCCGGACTGGGCGGTCGGCGGCAGCTTCCTGGTGATCCGGCTGATCCGGATGCTGGTCGAGTTCTGGGACCGGGTCGGCATTCCGGAGCAGAACGCGATCATCGGCCGGGACCGGGACTCCGGTGCGCCGCTGGACGGCACCGGCGAGACCGACCTGCCGGATTACCCGGCCGACCCGGACGGGGCGGTGATCCCGCTCGATGCCCATATCCGGCTGGCCAATCCGCGCACCGCGGAAACCGACCGCAGCCGGCTGCTGCGCCGCGGCTACAACTACGAGAACGCCGGCATGTCCCGCAACGGCAACTCCGAGACCGGGCTGATCTTCTGCAGCTACCAGCAGAACATCCAGGACCAGTTCGAAGCCACCCAGCTCCGGCTGGCCGGCGAGCCGATGACCGACTACATCCAGCCCTTCGGCGGTGGCTACTTCGTGGTGCCGCCCGGGGTCGCGGAGTTCGGCGGCTACCTCGGCGAGGGCATGTTCGCCTGATCATCCTGGTCCCGCCTGTTCGATGAGTCCGCTGCCGGCGGAGCTACAGTTCCCGGGAGTAAGCCGCACGCTCTCTTCCAGGCAGGACTTCCGTCGTGACGCTCCCGGGCCCCTCGATCCCGCGCTTCCACCTCGCAATACCGGTCGATGACCTGGCCGCCGCGCGGCACTTCTACGGTGAGGTGCTGGGCCTGGCCCAGGGCCGCAGCGCCGACACCTGGGTGGACTGGAACCTGCACGGCCACCAGCTGGTCACGCACCTGGTGACGGGGCGCGCCGAACGGGCCGCCAACCCGGTGGACGGCCGCGACGTGCCGGTGCCGCACTTCGGGCTGCTGCTGCAGGTCGCGCAGTTCCACCAGCTCGCCGACCGGTTGCGGGCGGCGGGCACCGGCTTCGTGATCGAGCCCTACCTGCGGTTCGCGGGGCAGGCCGGTGAGCAGTGGACGATGTTCCTGCTCGACCCGGCCGGAAATGCCTTGGAGTTCAAGGCCTTCGCCGACGACTCCCAGATCTTCGCCGTCTGATACGGGCCATATCCGCCCGGCAGGTGGCGAACGGCGACGCCGGTGCCCGGCGGCGGGGGATGGCCGGTCCGGCTACGGTGGATGAGCCGGGCCCTTGCAGCCGGCAGCCGGGCCGTACGGGCCTGGCTGGTGCCGTCGGTGACGGGCACTGCTGGACCGTGCGGAGGTGCGATGCTTGCCAGCCCGCTAGCCGAGGCTGCCCGGGCGGCCGGCGGGCAGGCCGCCGCCGCGCTGCCGGTGGCGGACGCGGCAGCCGCGGCCCTCGAGGGCCTGGCAGCCGGAGCGGGCGGCAGACCGCCGGCCGGCGGGCTGCACGAGCTGCTCGCCGGCCTTGCCGAGATCGACCTGACGGTGGCTCGGGTGGTGGAGCCGCATCTGGACGCGCTGCTGATCCTGCGCGAGGCCGGTGTGCCGCCCGGCCCCGGACGGTGGGGAGTCTATGCCGCAGAGGCGCCCGACGCGGTGCTGACGGCGACCCGGGTGGGTGCCGGCTGGCGGCTGGACGGGACCAAGGCATGGTGCTCGCTGGCCGGGCTGCTCGACCGCGCGCTGGCGACCGCGCGGACCCCCGACGGTCCACGGCTGTTCGCCGTCGAGCTGCGCTCGGCCGGGGTAACGGTCGCCGACCCCTCGCGCTGGGCGGCACGAGGGCTGAGCACGGTCGTCAGCACCTCGGTGCACTTCACCGCGGTAGCCGGTGAGCCGGTCGGCGCAGTCGGCTGGTACCTGCGCCGTCCTGGCTTCGCCTTCGGCGGGATCCGGGTGGCGGCGTGCTGGTACGGCGCGGCACGGGCGATCCGCGACCACCTGCGCGCGGCGCTGGCGGCGCGGGCCGGCCACGACCCGATCCGCCAGGCCGCGCTGGGCCGGTCCGACGTCGCATGCTGGTCGGCCGGCCTGGCCCTGCAGCATGCGGCCGCCGCCATCGACGGCGACCGACCGGTCGCGGCAGCCGGCGCCGCCCTGCTGGCCGCCCGCACCCGGGCGGTGGTGGCGGATGCGGTGGAGACGGTGCTGCGCGAGAGCGGGCACGCGCTCGGCCCGGCACCATTGGCCTTCGAGGAGGAGCATGCCCGCCGGGTGGCCGACCTCCAGCTCTACGTCCGCCAGCACCACGCCGAGCGCGACCTCGCCGCGCTGGCCGGCCTGCTCGACTGCGACCGATGAGGGCGTTCAGCCCTTCCGACGAGGGAGTCCCGCCATCCCGGTGGCGGGCCGAGCCGTGGTGGGACGCGGCCCTGCCGGTCGGGCTGCCGCCGGCCGGCACCCGACTGGTGGTGCTCGCCGCCCATCCCGACGACGAGACCCTGGGCGTCGGCGGGCTGCTGCATGCCGCCGGCCGGGCCGGCCTGGACATCCAGGTGGTGGTGGCAAGCGACGGGCGGGCATCGCATCCGCACTCGCCGACGCACTCGCCGGACCAGCTGGCCGCCCGCCGCCGGGCGGAACTGTCCGAGGCGGTGGGCTGGCTGGCACCGCGGGCGTCGGTCGTCGAACTGGGCCTGCCCGACGGGCGCCTGACCGAGCACGGCGACGACATCGCTGCCGGGCTCACCCTGGTACTGGGACCGGACACCGATTGCTGGCTGCTGTCAACCTGGCGATCGGACGGCCATCCGGACCACACCGCCTGCGGGCTGGCCGCCCAGCAGGTGGCCGCCGCCCGGACCCGCACCCGCTGGTGGGAGTACCCGGTATGGCTGTGGCACGCCGGCGATCCGGTGGCGCTGCGCGACCAGCTGGCTCGCGACGTGCGGCGGTTCAGCCTGGATCCGGTCGACCGGCAAGCCCGCACGCAGGCGCTGGCCGCCTACCGGAGCCAGGTCGAACCGCTGTCGGTGGCCTCCGGTGACGAGGCGGTGCTGCCGCCGGCCGTGCTGGCGCACGCCGACCGGGACCGGGAGCTGCTCCTCGATCCCGGCTCGCACGCGGCGGCCGACGACGACTACTTTCCCAGCATCTACCGCAGCACGGCGGATCCGTGGTCGTTCGAGTCGGGATGGTACGAGCGGCGCAAGCGCTCGGTGCTGCTGGCCGCATTGCCCCGCCAGCGGTTCCGGCGCACCTTCGAACCGGGCTGCGCGCGGGGTGATCTCAGCGTGCTGCTCGCCGAGCGCACCGACGTCCTGGTCGCCGCCGAGTGGGCCGAGGCCCCGCTGGCAGCGGCTCGCCACCGGCTTGCCGGTCACGCCGGGGTGGAGCTGCGGCGGCTGCGGGTGCCCGAGGACTGGCCGGTGGGCCGGTTCGACCTCGTGGTGCTGTCCGAGATCGCCTACTACCTGCCCGACCTGGAACTGCTGGCCCAGCGGGTACTGGCCGGCCTGGACACCGACGGCGTGGTCGCCCTGATGCACTGGCGCCGGTGCGCGCCCGACCACCCGCACACCGCCGAGACGGTGCACCTGGCGCTGCGGGCCGCCCTCGGGTTGCCGGCGCTGGTACGCCACGAGGAGGACGACTTCCTGCTCGACGTACTCGCTCGGGATGGACGCTCGGTTGCCGAGCGGGACGGCCGGCTGTGAGCGTGCGACGGATCGGCGTCGTGGTGCCGGCCCGGGACGAGGCACCGCGGTTGGAGCGTTGCCTGCGTGCGATCGACCGGGCGGCGGCTGCGGTGGACCGGCCGGTGGTCGTCGTGCTGGTGCTGGACAGCTGCACCGACGACTCGGCGGCCCGGGCCGCCAGGCTGCGGCTGGCGCTGCCGGTGCGGCTGGTGGTGGTGACGACCAGGTGCGCCGCGGCCGGGGCGGCCCGCGCGGCGGGGGTCGAGCGGCTGCTGGGGATGCTGGGCACCGCCGGCACCTGGCTCGCCACCACTGACGCGGACTCCGCGGTACCGCCGAACTGGCTGGCAGAGCAGGTCCGGCTGGCCGACCGGGGAGCGGCGGTGGTCGCCGGCACGGTGATGGTGCGCGACTGGGAGGACCGTCCGATCAGGGTCCGGCAGCGGGCCGAACAGGAGTACGCGGTGGCGCTGGCCGGCCACGGCCACGGCCACGTGCACGGTTCGAACCTCGGCATCTCGGCCGCCTGGTACCGCCGGGTAGGTGGTTTCCAACCGGTCGCGTGCGATGAGGACGTGCTGCTGGTGGCGGCCGCCCAGGCAGCCGGCGCGGCGATCGCCTGGTCCTCCGACATCGCGGTGACCACCTCGGCCCGGTCGGACGGCCGAGCGCCGGGTGGCTTCGCCGCCTACCTCGACAGCCTGGACGACGAGGAGGCGGCGAGCTGACCGTCGGCGCTCGGAGGCTCACCTCGGTCACCACGTCTTACTCGGTGTGGCCAGGACAAGTCGGCGGCCGTGATCAGAGGCTGCCCTGTTAATAGAACTAAGCATCTTGTCCGGTTTCATACATAGATGTACCTTACTGACACCGGTATAGGTCTCAGCGCGCTCCGGTCGCCGAACGCTCGGCTCTGGGGTCGGCCTGCCCGGTGCGGGGAGGGAGTGACCGGATGGCCGACAACAACCTCGCCTACCTGGTTGCCGATCCGGACTACTACCAGCCCTGGGACACCGCCGACCCGGGACCGCGCTACCACCCCGGTCCGCTGCCCGCCGGTTGGACGCGGCAGGACTTCGGAGCGTGGACCTCCTGGGGTCCGGCCGACCTTCTGCTACCCGAACAGGGCTGGAAGGTGCACGTGTCCAGCTCGCTGGTGAACGCCCAGTCCGTGCTCCTGGTGGTATCGGCGGTGTGCGCCGAGTTCGACGTCTCCTTCAAGCACCTTGCCGGTCAGCGCACCTTCCTGATGATGCACGGCAAGCATGCGCACCGGGTGCAAGCCGGCAAGTTCTGCGTCCTGTACCCGCCGACCGAGCAGTGCGCGCTGTCGGTGCTGCGGCGGCTGGAGGCGGAACTGTCCGGAATCGACGGGCCGCTGGTGCTCACCGACCGCCGGTTCGGTGCCAGCACGTGCGTGTCCTACCGCTACGGAGCGTTTCGCAGCCGGCTGCGGACGGACGCGGACGGCAACCAGGTGCACAGCATGCTGGAGCAGGACGGCCGGGAGATCGACGACCGGCGCCTTCCGAAGTTCTACCTGCCACCGGGGATGTCCGACCCGTTCCGGCCGGAGGCGCCACCGGCGGCTGCCGCGCAGAAGAGCCCGGTCACGCTGCACGGTTACACATTCGAGGCGGTCGTCCAGCAGAGCAATTCCGGTGGTGCCTACCGGTTCCGCTCCGCGCAGGGCGAGCCGGTGTTCGTCAAGGAGGCCAAGGCGCACAACGGGTACACCGAGGACGGCGAGGATGCCAAGACTCGGCTGAACGCCGAGTACCTGGCCCTGCGAGCGATCTCCAACCGGGAACCGAGCTTGTGCCCGCGGCCGGTGGAGTTGTTCCAGCACTGGGAGCACAGCTATCTCGTCACCGAGCTGGTGTCCGGCATCTCGCTGTACCGCTGGATGGTGACCAACCATCCGGCGCTGCGGATCGACCCGAGCGCGGAGGCGTTCGCCGAGTACTACCGGCGGAGCCTCGCCCTGCTCGAGCAGTTGCGCGCGCAGCTGCACCGGCTGCACGAGATCGGGTTCGTGTTCGTCGACCTGAGCCCGAACAACGTGCTGGTCGAGGGCGACCGGGCCCGGCTGATCGACTTCGAAGCGGTGCAGCCGATCCAGGCCGTGCGGCACGTCATGGGTACTCCCGGCTACCGGCATCCCGATCCGGAGTCGGTGGTCAGGGGCGATCCGCGGGAGTTCGACCGGTACGGCCTGGCCGCCCTGGCGTTGCTGTTGCTGTTCCCGGTGCACGAGATCGTCGAGCGCCATCCGCCCGCCTTGGACCATCTGTACGCCGACCTGGCCGACCTGGCACCTGTGGAGCCACGGCTGTGGCAGTGGGCCACCCGATATTGCGACCGCGCCGAGGAATCCCCGCTACCCGCACCGCAAGCCGTCCGACAGGACACCATGGCCGCCCTGCGCCAGCTGGCTGACCGGACCGCGGACTCGCTGGAGGCGATGGCCCAGCCGGACCATCCGGCTCGGGTGTATCCGACTGTTCCGTTGGGATACCGGACCGACACCCGCGCGGTGGCCGCCGGCACTGCGGGAGTGCTCTACGCTCTGCACCGCGCCGGTCGCGGCTGTGATCCGCGGGTGGTGCGCAGGCTCCGGGACGAGGCACTGGCCGCGGCTGCCATCAGCGCTCCGGGCCTGCTGTTCGGCAGCGCGGGAATCGCCTGCGTGCTGGCCGAACTGGGTGAGGTCGAGGCGGCCGAGACCCTGCTCGGCGTGGCGGCGACGCATCCGCTCAACGGCAGTTCCGTCACCCTCGGGGGAGGTGCGGCCGGCACAGCGCTGGGCCTGCTGATCCAGCATCGCCGTACCGGGGAGCAGCGTTGGCTGGATGCGGCCCGGCGGCTTCTCCTCGACATTCCGGACGGGGATGCCCTCGACGCCCGGCTGAGCCCGACCAGGCGATCGGGTCTGGTAGGCGGCCGGGCCGGGGTGGCGCTCGCGCTGTACCACCTGTACCGCCGCACCGACGACAGCCGGCTGTTCGCCCGAGGAATGCGCCTGTTGCAACAGGAACTGGCCTATGCCGAACAGGTACCGGGCAACGGTCTGCAGTTCAGGGCCTCCAACGTCGACCGTCGCTTCTATCCCTACCTGTTCGTGGGTAGCGCCGGGCAGGCCGCGGTGCTCTCGCGCTACCTCGCGCACCGGCCGGACGCGGAGTTCGAAGCGGGCTCCCCGATGCGCGCCGCCGACGTGCTGGAGCAGTACCTGCGGGCCTGCTCGATCCGGTTCACCGCGCTTCCCGGACTGTTTCCCGGCTTGGCGGGGATGGCCTCGGTGCTGGCCGGAGCGGGCCGGCGACTCGGCCGGCCCGACCTCGTCGACGCGGCATTCACCAGTGCGCGCGGGCTGTTCCGGTACGCCATCCCCTCAGACGATGGCGTGGACTGGCTCGGAGAGCCCGGGGTGCGGCTGTCCGCCGAGCTCTGGTCCGGCTCGGCCGGCATTCTGCTCGCCCTGCACCAGCTGCTCGATCCCGCGCCGGTTTCCCTGGGTCTCCTCGACGGGCACCGGCCGGCGTCGAGGAACACCGTCCGACCACCGGAGGAGGAAAGGAGGGATCAGCATGGAAGAAGTTCTGCAGTTGCAGGCTGAGGAGTTCGAAGCAGAGGAGTACCGCTGCGACGTCGACAGCTCCAGCAGCGTCCGCTTGAGCTGCTGGTGCCTGTAGCACCACCGCCTGCCGGGTACCGGGCAACCGTGCCCGGCAGGCCCCAGCCGTAACAGGGTTTCGCTCAGGCGGGAATCTCGAACGGGCGCATGGTCATACCGCTGCCGCCACGTACCGACCGGACGGTGCCGTCCGGGGCGAAGTCGTAGCGCATCAGCTCGCCGATCGAGTTGGTGCCCGGACCGCTGACCATCTTCAGGGTGCTGTCGTCGACGACCTCCAGCGCCACCGGGTCGTCGGCCGGGTCGGCCACCGTGGGGTTGATCGCGAACAGCCGGCCGTCGAGCAGCGCGACGTCCTGCACTCCCCACAGGTTGGCGAACCGGCCGGTGAACCCGACGCCGTCCGGGGCCGGCCGATGCGATGCCGAATCAGCCGCGTCCATCAGGGAGAACAGCGCCGTGACCAGCGGCTCGGCCGGCCCGTCGATGGCGTTGGTGAGCACCGATGCCACCGTCCGGCGCTTGGGGCAGGCCAGGGTCCTGGTGATGTGGCCGGGAAAGCCGCCGCCGTGCCCGAACAGGTCGTGCTCGCCCACCCGGAGCAGCGACACCCCGAGCCCGTACCAGGATTCTGCCTTCTTCACGTCCCACATCCGGTGCCGCAGCTGGCGTTGGGAGTCCTCGCCGAGCAGCCGGTCGTTGCCGGGAAGCAGGGCGCTGTAGAAGGCCACCAGGTCGGCGGCGGTGGCGACGAACCCGGTGGCGGGCGCGAGCGCGGCGGTGCTGACCTGGTCGATGACGGTTCGCTCGCTGGCATAGGCCAGCGCGCTGTGCCCGGCTGCGATCTCGGCGCCGCGGCCGGGCTCCAGGTCGGCGGCGGTGCCGGACAGGCCCAGCGGGTCCAGGATCTCGGTGCGCACCGCGTCGGCGTAGCTCGCTCCGGTCGCCTGCTCGATCACCAGGCCGAGCAGGCCGTAGGATATGTTGGAGTACTTGAACCGCTGGTGGCGGGGCAGCACCGCCGCGGACGGTGCGGCGGCGATCCGCACCAGCTCGTCCGGGTCCGGGTAGGGCCGCAGCAGCTGCCAGAAGTCGCCGTCCTTGCTGTCGCGGACCACCCCGCCGCCGTGGCTGAGCAGCTCGCGCAGGGTCCTTCCGGCCAGCGCGCTGCCTACCAGACCGGGTACCCACGTGGCGATCGGGTCGTCGAGCCGCAGCCGGCCCCGCTCGACCAGCCGGAGCACCAGCACCGCGGTGAAGGTCTTGGAATGCGAGGCGATCCGGAACCGGTGCCGCTCGGTGAGCGGAGTGCCGGCCGGCTCGTCGGCGGTGCCCAGCGCGACGGACAGCCGCGGCACGCCGTCACAGGCCACGCAGGCCTGCACGCCGGGAATCCGCAGGAACCAGCGCCGGTAATCGAGCCAGCTGCGGTAGTAGTCCAGGGTGTCCTGCGCAACCACGTGCCTGCCGCCTCTCGGTTGGCGGCGGGTGCCGCGCTGCCGGGCAGCTTACAAACCGGTGACCGGCCGGGTCGTCACCGCTTGCCGATCAGCAACAACTCGTAGAACACGGGCTGCTCGCCCCGGTAGTAGGCGGTGAACAGGTGGCTGGAACGCAGCTCGCCGCCCGGCAGTGCCCGCAGCAGCCGGGCGGTGGACCAGCTGTAGCACCAGCGCTGGTCCTCGCCGTCCCCAGACAGGGCGGTGCGGACCTGCTCGGCACCCTGCCCGTCGATCAGCGCCTGGACGGTCAGGGCGAGATGGCCACCGGGATTGACGTGCCGGATCAGCTTCGGCAGCACGGCCGGCAGGTCGTCGACCATCTCCAGGCACCCGACGGCGGTGACGAGGTCGAAGGACCGCGACAGCCGGGCGACGTAGCCCGAGATGTCGGCGACTTCGACATGCGCGTCCGGCACCCGCAGGGCAGCGCGGCGCAGCATGGCCGGCGACAGGTCGCTGGCCCACAGCTCGGCCCGCGGGAAGGCGGCACGGACGACCTCCAGCGTCTGCCCAGTCCCGGTGCCCAGGTCCAGCGCGGTACGCACCTCGACGTGGTCGGCTGCGAGCGTGTCCAGAACCCCGGCCAGATACTGGTTCGGAGTCCACGCGCCGTTTCCGGTGTAGTCGTCGTAGCTGCCGGCCTGGGCGTCGAAGTAACGGCGAAGCGGCTGCGTCTGGTCCATCTGGCGATGCTAGGCGCGTTCTGTTCCGGCGAGGTCGGGACCGCGGCCGTTCGGGTTAGCCGCCTACCCCGGGGCGAGTCAGGTGGTTGCGGGAGCGCCTGCCGCGAGCAGGGCCAGCAGCTGCTGGGTGTGGCCGGGCAGCTCGAGCTCGGCGAGGGCGGTGAGGATGCCGCGCAGCGGTACGACCTGATCGACCACGACCGCATCGTTGGACAGCAGCCTGGTGGGGGCCGGCGTGTCGAATTCGACCTCGCTGATCGAGCCGCACAGTGCGCAGAGGGCCTCGCCCTGGATGCGGATGCGATCCCTGAGCTCGGCGCTGCCGGCGGTGAGCGAGATGACGCGCTCGATGGTCCAGGTGTCGAGCGCTATGCGGTTGTCGTACGTGGTGTTCGCCCCCGCGGCGACGGCGGAGACGGCAGAGATGGCGGTGGCCGTCACGAGCGCGACGTGCGCCAGGATCTGATCGGCACCCCACTCGCCGGCCGGCGGGACGGTGTTCGCCTCGCCCGCCTCAGCCACCGTGGCGGCGGCGTCCAGCAGCGTGCGGTAGGCGTCTCGAAGCGGGGTGGCGTCCATAGCGGTCCAATCTAGGACTTCGGTCCGATCCGGGATTGTCCGATCCTGCTCTGGCTCGGGTGGTGCCGGGCCCGCCGTGATCGTCAGGTGTCAGCTACCGGACAGCCGCTCCAGCACCGGCTCCAGCTCGCCGATGTCGCCGAGCAAGACCGAGCTGATGCCGAGTTCCTCGCGCAGCTGCAGGAACTTCTCCACCAGCCGGTCGACGGATCCGATGAACACGTGGGGTGAGTCGATGACCTCGTCCTCGGTCAGTTCGACGTCCGTCCCGGACCGCAGATGGTCGATGACCTTGCGGGCCTCGCCGCGCAGGTCGTCGGTGACCGTCACCGGCCACACCGACGGGTAGATGTTGAGCTCCAGGCTCGGGAACCGCTCGCCGGCGGCCTCGCGAACCCAGTCGATCTTCTCCTGGGTAGCGGCCCAGGTCAGGGATTCGGTGTCGACGCGCGCGTCCTTGCGGATGCGCGGCGCCAACCCGACGATGTCTGCCTCCTGCCCTGCCAGGGTCAGGGTGCGCCGGCCGCCGCCGCCGATGAAGAAGGGCGGATGCGGGCGCTGCACTGGCACGGGGTAGCCGGTGTAGTCAGTGATCGTGTAGTGCTCGCCGGCGAAGCTGAACTCCTCGCCGGTGAATGCCCCCTTGAGCACGGCGATGGCCTCGGCCAGCCGGGCCTGCCGGACCGGGGTGGGGTCGAAGCCGATGCCGATGGCGTCGTACTCGGGCTTGTTCCAGCCGGCGCCGATCGCGATGTCCACCCGGCCGCCGGACAGCACGTCGATGCTGGCCAGGTCCTGGGCGAGCACGGCCGGATGGCGCAGGTCGTTGTTGGTGACGAACGCCGAGATCCGCAGGGTCGAGGTGGCCGCCGCGATCGCTGTCATCGCGACGGTGGGGGACAGTTGCTTGATCAGGTGGTCCGGGATCACCAGGGCGTGATAGCCCAGCTGCTCCGCACGCCGGGCGCGTTCGGCAAGTTCCGGGCCGGTGACGATCTCACGGGCATCGGCGAGGAAGTGGAAGGGGCGCATGATCGTCATTATGGCCGCCCGCCGGCGGTCAGGCCTGGCAGGTTCACCGTCAGGCAGCTGCTGCGACGGCTCGCCACGCCGGGAACAACCCCAGGCAGGACGTACGTATAGGCCCATCGGGCAACACAGCATCATGTGAGTCAGATTTTAACAAATGCCATACATAAGGTGCTTTCCCGGTTAAACGGATAGTGCAGCACATAGTGCAACGCTTGCCTTCAAAATTATTGACGGTGGGCGGATCACCCGTTCGGCCGTCAGAGACCGTACGTATGGACAAGGAAGGTAGATGAAGCAGCGGGCCACCGATCTCGGCATCCTCGGCAGGCCTGCGGAACCTTGAATCAGCCAATCTGGCCCGGGTCTGAGCCGGCCATCGACTGCCGAGACTCACCCGACGTCACCCGACCCTGAGGAGGCTCTCGATGCGTGACTTCCGCTTCGGCTTCACCTTGGCGACCCCGCGCTCGCCGCGCGATCTACGTGAGATCTGCCGCACCGCAGAGGCATACGGCTACGACGTCGCGCTGGGCGTCGACCACCTCGGTCCGAACCGCACCTCGCCGTTCACCGCCGCGGTGGCCGCCGCCTACGCCTGCGAACGAATGCGGGTCGGCAGCTACGTGCTCAACGTCGGCTTCTGGAACCCGTCGCTGCTGGCCCGCGATGTGATGTCGGCCGTCCGGCTCACCGGCGGCCGGTTCGAGCTGGGGCTCGGCACCGGTGTGGTCAAAGCGCAGTTCGATGCGGCCGGCATCGCCTGGCAGCCGTTCCAGGAACGGGTCAACCGGCTCGCCGACACCATTGACCAGGTGACCGAGCTGCTCGCCGTCGAGCAGGACCTCACCCCACCTCCGCTGTTGCTCGGCGGCACCGGTGAACGCACCCTGACGCTGGCCGCGGGCAAGGCCGACATCGTCAGTTTCGGTGGTCGGTTCCAGGTGGCCGGCCAGCCTCCGGCCACGCTGAGAATAGCCACCGACGCCGAGACCGAGCAGCGGGTTCGCTTCTACGAATCGATCGCGGGCGAGCGGGCCGAGCAGCAGGAGCGCAACTGCTTCGTGCTCGACGTCGAGGTCACTGAGGACCGGCGGGCGGCCGCGGCCCGGGTGGCCGCTGACTACGCGCCGTACACCACGGTCGAAGAGGCCTTGAACTCCCCGTTCCTGCTGTTCGGCACCGAGGACGAAATCGCTCGGCAGATACTGCAGAATCGCGAACGGTTCGGCTTCAGCTACATCAGCGTGCAGCGACCGCACATGGAGGTGCTGGGCCCGATCATCAAGCAGGTCCACAGCCTCGCCTGAGCAGCCAGGTACCTGCTGCCAGCCGACTGCTCAGGTAGCCGAGCGCCGGCCACCGTAGGAGGCCGTCAACGCCTCGGCCACGATCACCGCGTCGGCTTCGGCCACCTCCGCCGGGTATTCCGGCAGCAGGTCGTCCCAGATGGGCAGCCACGAACCGTACAGCTGCGCCTGCCCCTCCGGTCTGGCGAAGAACCAGACGTGCAGGTGCGCGCCGCCGTCGCCGATCCGGTAGACGTGCGCCCGGGAGATGTTCGGCAGCGCCTGCACGTGGCGGGCGAGGTGGGTGACCAGGACGCCCAGCTCGCCGGCCAGCCCGTCCGGCAGCTCTGCCAGGTCGTAGTGCTCGCGTGGGTACAACATCAGGATCAGCGGCACGCCGGCTCCCGGGATGCGGGTCAACCGCCAATGGTCGTCGAACCAGATTCCCTCGTCGCGGCGGCGGCACGAGTCGCACTCGGCCGGGTCTTCCCCGTGCCGTGCCGGCTCCGGCAACACCGGTGGGCGTAACGGCGTGACCCGCAGCCCGTCCGGCTCGAAGGGACTGATGTCCCAACTCGTCATACGGGCCAGCGGCAGCCGGCGCTCGCCATCGGCAGCCGCTAGGGCGTGGTCATAGAACTGCTCAGGAGACAAGGCCATGGGCGAAGGCTAGATCGGAATGCCTCGCGCACGCGCTCGACCCTCGTTTCCTGCAGGGCGGGAACGACGAACCGGGCGGCAAGCCGTTACTGGCTTGCCGCCCGGTCGCGATCCTGGTCATGCCAGGGTCAGGCGTTGAGAAACCGGTTGCCCGGGTCGGCCACTAGCAGGTCGGCTCCCCAGTCTGCGCCGGGACGCTGACGGCGTTCCAGGCAGCCTTGATGGTGTTGAAGTTGGTGCAGTTGCCCGGGGTGAGGTTCTTGGCCGCGTTCAGGGTGGCCACCCGGTACTTGGCGTAGCTCATCCGCGAGGTCTTGGCCAGCATGGCGTTGTAGAAGATCTGGCCGACGGTCGTGATGCCGATGCCGGTGACGGTGCTGCCGTTGCAGGTCGGGCTGGTCGGCTGGCCGTTGGTCGGGTTGCTGCCCTCGGAGGCCAGGTAGAACCAGTGGTTGCCCGGACCGGCCGCCGAGTGCGTCTCCGCGCGGTCGACCGACTTGGAGTAGCAGTTCGGGTCGCCGGCCAGCGACGGGTTGTACATGTTGCGGATCGGGCCGCTGCCGACCAGGTTGATCTCCTCGCCCACGGTGTAGTCGGGCTCGTCGTAGGTGGCGGACTCGTTGGCGAACCGCTCGGTCAGCGCGCCGAAGACGTCACCGGTGAACTCGGCAACCGCGGAGGAGCCGATGCCGCCGGGGGTGAAGTTGTCCACCGCGTGGCCGAACTCGTGGCCTACCACGTCGAGGGCGGAGATCCAGTCACCGGCCTGGTTGTGCCCGATGGTGACCGAGGAACCGTTCCAGTAGGCGTTGAGGTCGTTCAGGCCCATGTAGATCGGGAAGCCGCCGCCGGTGCCGTTGATGCCGTTACGCCCCAGCCAGGTGGACAGCATGGTCCACTGGGTCTTGAGGTCGAACAGGGCGTCCACGCAGCCGGTCTCGCGGTTGCTGCCGACGCCGTTGCCCCACACGTCATCGGTGCCCGAGAACACCGCCTTGGTGTCGTTGTCGCGGCAGGAGACGTTCGACCGGGTCGGGTCGGTCATCGTCCAGGTGGTGCTGGTCGGGTGGCTGGTGTCGATGGTCAGCGGGTTCGGGCCGTTCCACTTGCCGGTGCCGGTGCCCTCCTGCACCTCGTCGAAGCTGTAGGCCAGCGCGCCGGTGGTGGCGTTGGTGAACACGTGCAGCTTGCTGGGCGTGGCGCCGGTGTGGCTGGAGACGATCGTCTCGTAGGCCAGCTGCGGCGTGCCGTAGGCGAGCACGACCGCACGGGTGCCGGCGACCTTGTCCAGGGTCTGGCCCTTGGCGTGGGCCCGGGCAGCTGCCGCGGCCTGGGCGGGGGTGCGGGTCGCGACGGTGGACAGGTTGATCGCCTGGTCCTGGGCCGTCGAGGTGGACAGCACCTTGCCGGTGGAGTCGGTGACCACGACGAAGTCGCCGCCGATCACCGGCAGGCCCTTGTAGGTCCGGTCGTAGGGCACGTACTGCAGACCCTCACGGGTCGAGATCACTTTATGGGCGATGAAGGCGTCGTACTTGCTGATGTGCAGGGCGGCTGCCTTCGACGCGACCAGGCTGGCCGCCGACTGCGCGGCCAGGGCGCTGGGAGAGGCGTGGGGAGCGGGCGCGGCGGTGGCCGGGCCGGTGGCCGCGATACCGGCGGCGGCCAGGGCCGACATACCGAGTAGGGCGACCGCTGTCGCGCTACGGCGACGAGGGGGTAGGGCCATGAGCAGACCTTTCGTGACAGGCGAGAGCTGATCAGCGACAGCCCGTTCCGGGGAGCTCGTATATGGGCGGAGGCGCTGGCTTTCGTCTGGGTGGGGTGAGCCGGGGGACCTCCGAGCACACCTGTTTCATTGCCGGGCGCGCTCGACGCCTGCCTGGGCCCGGCACCCCGTGGCAGTGGACCAGTCCACATCCGAGCCTGTAGTCAAGCCGTGCCGTTATTCCTACGGCATGGTTCGAGGGCATTCAGATGGGATAGAGCATTAGGTCGTGAGGAACCCTAAGAGGGCGCAAATAGAGTTGTCAATGATTCTCACACCATCTGTTCATGATCCTGTTCCCGGGATGACAGCGGGCACACACCGTGGATGAGACCCGACCGGCTGTCGGTTCACCCCTCGCTGAGGACGGCGCCGGCGGAATTGTTCCGCCGTACTGTCCGGCGTCGACGATCCGGACCCTCGCCAGGCGCCTGCCGCAGACAGCGAGCGGGGTCAGATGACTGCGGCGGTTTGAGGTGTAACCACCTGAATGCGCGCCCCGGGAAGTTTCATGATCGGATGCGTCACGCTCATGAATCTCACATGCTCTGCTAGCGTGCCCCTCCTGCGTGACGGCCGTCACACAGGAATGTGAAGGAGCGATATGTCCGTTAGTTCCACCGCCCTCTCCCTCCAGCGAGCACGAACTCGCAACTCTCGGAAGCCTTTACGCCTCGTCGGCGCGGGCTTGACCGCGCTCGCGGTCGCTTCCGCCAGCACGATAGGCATCAACAGTTCAGCGGTCGCCGCCCCGGCGAAGGGCTCGGCCAGCCAGTCCGCTGCCGGCGTCAACCAGTCCCTGGACGCACTGGCCAAGCTGTTCGCCCGCGCCATGGCCGACCAGACGATGCGTCAGAACATTCATGCCGCCGTGGCAAAGCGGTTCGACGGCGACACCGAGGCTCTCTACACGTCGATCGCGGGCACGTCAGATGTTCGCAGCCGCCTGGCGGCCGCGTACAGCCATGGGCGAGCCGCCCAGTACAGCGACGCCGTGGGCGCCGTCGATCGGTTGGCCGGCAGTATCCCGCGCTTCCAGGTCGCCGTGCCGGCGCACTTCGACTCCTGGGATCCGGCCAGCTACACGCCGCTGGTGGCCTACATGCCCGCCGGCGTCGAGGACACCACGCTCAAGACCGTGACTGCCTACGACGCGGCGGGGAAGGCTCACACGCTGGATGCGCAGGTGGCGCCCGCTCGTCCCGTCGTCGTGCTGGGACTCAACGAGAGGACCGATAACTCGGGCAAGCTGCTCAACACCGAAGCGGTATCGACCAGCCGCGACGCGATGACGACCGGTCAGCTGGCTCTAGCGACGACTTCGTACCAGGTGCGCATGGTGAAGGTGCACCTCATCCACGACAACGAGCCGTGGACCAAGGGCAGCGCGGAGATCTCGCTGCGCGCGCAAGGATGCGGCCTCAGCTACACCGACATCGACTGGTCCAGCCTGAACGACGACGAGGACATCTGGGTCGGCACCCGGGAGCTGGGCACCGCCACCTGCGGTGTCATCTTCTCCTGGTGGGAAGACGACGGCAATACCTGGGACTTCACCCTGTCCTACGGCTCGGTATCGCTCGGCGTGCACATGGATGACGGCGACGACCTCATCGGCGACATCAAGTTGGATCTGTCCACGTTCGAGGGCGGCACGAACAAGATGACGCCGTGGAGCGATCTCGAGCAGTGGACGGACTGAGGCTTAGCCCGCTCGTCCAGTTCTGACCAAGGGCGAAGGCGCCGGCTGCGAATGTGGCCGGCGTCTTCGCCGCTCGTCCCCGGTTAGGTAGTCGCACAGTTTCGGTATGCCGTCGGGCTGAGTTCCGCGAGTACACATTTCAGATCGTGGCGAACACAGTGCAGAAACCCGCTCGCTCTGCCTACGCGCACGCGGATGTTTGCCATGACTACCGAGCGACCTCAGCCTCATAGTGAAATGCCTGCCGCTACCGAAATCACGCCTCGGGTTCGCTAGGCTCCAATAATGCCTTCGGGTTCACCGCCACCGCCTCTGCGTCGGCTGACGCTATGGTGGAAACGAATGTTGGTACGTTATTCATGGCTGATCGCCTTGATCGTTGGCGCGGTATCCACCGCTGTAGGCGTGGTAGTCAGCAGCCAGGCCCTCCCAATCGACATGATCGTCTTGCTGAGCATGGCAATCTTTGTAGTCGCCGCAGCAATCACAGAGGCGTTGGGTTCGGCTAGGCGACGCGTTCCGAGTTTATGGATCTCGACCTTGACTCTCTTGGCAACCATCGTGGGTTCATGGATCTATGAGGCAAATACCTCGCCGGAACGAGTGAATTACGTTGCAAATCACGACGTCGTCATGTCTGGGGAAGCTGGCGCGCCTCCGCGGCAGGGGCCGGCAGCCGATGCTCTTACTGCAGGCGAAGAGAACTCTGCCTACTGCTACGTGCGAGTGGATGGAGTCGTGTGGTTGAGGTTTGAGTCTGGCTGGGCGCCGCTCAGCGAGCTTCATCGTCCCCATGGCGAAGCCGCAAGCAAAATGCCAGCGCACTGCTAGCTCGGCCATCCTGTGTTGGTTGGTGCACCTGCTGGGACAGCTTTCCTACCCTGGCTGCGTGGGATGGTCTCGGTTGAGAGTCGCTACGGAGAGGGCCATGTGCGCCTAGCGGTTCGGGTCCTAGTCCGAGGGTCGCAGTCCGGCTCGTTGCTGGGCGTACAGCAGTTGCCTCTGGTGTTCGCCAGGCAGCCAGTCCGAGCCGTAGCCCGCAGATGGTTCGATCCGCGCGTCATCGCGTTCTTGCGCCAGGTTCAGCGCGGTCACATACGCACGGTCCTGATCGATGCGGTTCAGCAGTTGATCAGCTGTGCCGACAGCGCCATGACCCGGGATCACCACCCGGACGTCACGGGCTATCTCGTGGAACATATCCAGGGCAGCAAGATAGTCCCTGATCGGGTCCGCCGTGCCGTTGAGGTCGAGCAACGGGATCTCGACATCAGAGAGCATGTCACCGGCAACCAGTACGCCGCTGACCAGCAACGCGGCATGGCCCGGAGCATGACCCTGATGCTCGAGGATCCGCGCGGGCGGTCCGTTCCACGCGATGCAGTCGGTGCGCATGGGGACGTCGATGATTTCGCCAAGCAGGTCCAGCCGTACGCCTTCGGCCAAGCGAGCGGCCTTTGCCTGCGCATCGGATCGCCGGAGCCGGGCAGTGGCCACGCACCGCGACGTCCCGTAGCGAGGCGCCGAGCCCAGCATCTCGTGCCAGAGCAAGTGATCCCAGTGCGGGTGTGTTGAAAACCCCGCCGCAACTCTGAGCCCGAGTTCGGACAGTTCGCGGGCTAGCGCCTGGAGTTCGTGGGCGTGTACCCCCGGGTCGACGAGGAGCACGCCGTCGTCGCCGACTACCACCACTGCATTGCTTCGGCAGAACTCGCTCTGACGGACGAACACGCCGTCAGCGACCGCCGTTAGCATGGCATGAGGCTAATCTCATCCGAGGCCTCGCGTCCAACGGTGAGCCGCTTGCCGACGGTCGACCGGCATGCCGCGCATACGAGCCGATATTTAGCGTTGATGCGGAATTTGAGCGGGCGAGGTGTGAGGCCGGATTACAACGTTGGTGCACCTGTTGGGACAGCTTTCCAACCCTAATGACGCTTGAGGGCATCGTGACGCGGAGCGCGGAGACCGCTCAAAGCGAATGGTCGATATTTACGGTTCGGTTTGCCACGACTCGCACCGTCGACCATCCTGAAGTTCTGTACGAGGAATCTCAGTGTCCGTTGGGCGCGCCCGCGTCGAGTCCATCGCACAATCTAACAATCCTCACCTGCTGTGCGTAGCCTTTGGAGTAACTCAACTCCGAAGTTCGTAACGGCCCACGTGTTGGTGCGGTCGGCGTCCTCGTCGTTCGGTTCCTCGCCCCAAGACTCGCCAAGCGCAACCTGACGGACGAGGCCGTTGCGGAGCAGCGTCTGCAGGAGTGGCTGCAAGAGTGCTGCTTGTCCGTGGGCGTCCAGGCGTTCAAGGGCAAGGCTCTTCTCTGACAACTCGCGTTGTTCGCCCGGCCGCGGGATACGAGCGGTTCCCCCTTGAATTCGCGCCAGCACCTGGACGTGCGGACTCTCGAGGTCGGCCAGCGCACGCACGACCAGCGCCTCGTTGTCGATCTTCGCGTCGTCCGCCGTCAGCGCACCATTCGCTATGGCCCGGCCGAACGCACGTGCCTTCGACTGCATGGACGTGGCGGCGGCACTCTGTAATGCGTCCCGCAGCAGCAATAAGCGTTTCGGGTCGCCGGTCAGCCGGTCAAAGAGGGCTTCTGGGTCGATGCCGGCGTCTGCCGTCGCCGTTGATAGCGCCAGGTCAATCTGGTTCGCTGAATGCCGTCGCCACTCACTAATGGCGCCTTGGGTAAGCGATGCGAGAGGAGGCGCGAGGAGTTGGGCCGCAGCTGCGGCTAGCGGGTCGCCGCCGGCGACCAAGGCCGCCAATGCAGTCCTGACGGCAATCTCGGTCGCTTTACTAGGCGCAGGCAGTGGGCTCAGCGAGTGGTTGGCCTCTCCCGCGTCAAGTTCGTCCTCATCTTGGGTCACGTCGTGTGCATACCAGATCCGAACCGTGCCCAGCCCGTTGGCAGGCCAACACCTGGCCGCCGTCGAGGGCCGCTGCGCGTCACCCCAGGCGCCACCGGCCGTATCGGTGGAACAGCTCGATAGGTAGACAATCCGTCCATAATGAGCGGTCCGCTGACGGCAGCCATTGATACAGCAGAACTGTCGTACCCCTTGGCTACCGTAGAACCGTCAGGCCCGACACATAGGGTGTGGCCGAACGGAGGCACGGTGCGCGAATACAAGAAGGTCACTCAGCAGACCGTCATCGGAGAGGAAGGCGTCAACCTCATCGAGCGGCGCGTCCTAGAGATGGGGCACCTTTTTCATCCGCGCCGCATCGACCACGGCATAGATGGACATATCGATTTGGTGGAGCCAGGGACCCGACGCCACCTGAATCAGACAATCTTGGTGCAAAGCAAGGCACATGATCGATCGCTTCTACAAGAGTCGAGCACTAGCTTCGTTTTCACCTGTGATCAGCGAGACCTCGAGCATTGGTTAGCAGGGAACGCTCCGGTGATCGTCGTTGTGTCTCATCCGAAGAAAGATGAAGCGTGGTGGATCGACGTTAAGGCTGAGTTCGCCGACCCTAAGACCCGCGCAGCCCGGCGGCTCCTGATCGATAAAGCCACACACGCATTCAATAAGGACGCTGGGCCGACGTTGCTGCGGTTGGGTATGCCTGTGTCGGCTGGTCTGTATCTTCAGCCCACGCCGCGCACCGAGGTTCTGGACACCAACCTGTTGAAGGTGACTTCGCTACCGGAGCGGTTGTACCTCGCGACCGCGGTGACGCGCGAATACGCCACGGCCGGCCAGCTCTTAGAGTCGACGGATGGTGCACGACCGCCGTTCGTCCTCCGCGACGGCCTTGTATTGTGCTTCGAGGATTTGCGGGACTCGCCTCTTCGTGTTCTGTGCGAGGGCGATGTCGAGGCGCATGACGTCTCAGAATGGGCCGACTCTCGAGATCAATCGGTTCGCTTCTCCCTGCATGACCTCATGACCCGGACCATCCAAAACAGCTATCCCGAGCTGCGATGGCACAAGGAGAAGAAGCATATTCACTTCCGGGCCACCCGTGATCTGGCACCGCGAAAGGTTGGTAAGAGGAAAGGCACGCCAGGCCGGACGGTATTTGGACCGCATCTCGCCCGCGACGGGTCGATCGGTTACTACCACCACGCCGCTGTCACGATGCGGATGCGACGAATTGGCCGTGCTTGGTACTGCGAACTCACGCCCGACTACTGCTTCACCTCCGACGGCAAGAGTCCGCATCGTTACGAGGATCGCCTGTTGGCGGGCATCAAGCGTCTGGACCGGCACCCAGCGGTTGCCGGCTGGGTGCGGACGTGGGCGGAGTTCCTGCGCGGAACCGATGATCTGTTCAGTGCGCCGAAGCTCGTTCAGTTCGGTGAGCTAGAAACGGTCACGGTAAATGCAGGGATCGACGACCGTCATTGGGGCCCGGCGCCGCTCGCGTCGGAGACCGAGGCGAGCGACTCGGACTCCGACGACATCGCGCCCGAGGACGGCGATGCCGTCGAGTCTGAGGAGGTCGCCGATCTACTGGCACTCTTCGCGGAAGCTGAATACGCGGAGGAAAGCAGTGCCGTAGCGGCGGAAACGCGCCCCGAAGGGGGGCGCCGGTGATGCGCGCCCAAGTACTGCCGGAGCCTGAGCTTGAGTTCGGCGGTTCGAGCCGTCATATCGATCCCAGATTCGGCATCAGTGCCTACGGGCCGGCGGACCTCGACGTACCTGAGCAACCGAAAGCGATGCGGCTCGGACTTGTCGGGCCCGAGCAAGACCTCGAAGCTCTGAAGCTCTGGCTGGAGCGATGCCGCGATGAAATCTCTGCGAAAGGTGAGCGTTATCCGCATCTGTTTCCGGCTTTCCCTGGCTGCGATATCGACCGCGGCCTGTGCTCGACAGTCGTCTTCTCCGACCGGGCGACAAACGCTATCAGCCCCTCAGCTCTCCGCGGGATCGAGCGTGCCAGTGGCGTCGCCGCACTCGACCGAGCGGTCGAGGTGTACTGCGACGAAGTCCGGGCGCTCGCCGAGCGGAACCGTGTAGACGTCATCGTGATGGCTCGACCGGTCGGCTTGAAGGACATCGGAGCGCCAGGACGTGGCAAGCCACGCCGCAAACCTGATGGCGAAGGAAATAATGACGTGTCAGCGGATGTGGCGATGCGCTTCGCCAACTTCCACGACCTTGTCAAGGCACGGTTGCTGTCTATCGGAACGCCGGTACAAATCGTCCGGCGGAGCACTTTCGACGAATCCGTCGCACCACCAGCTGGGTCGAGTCGGCAGGACGAGGCCACGCGGGCGTGGAATCTTCACGTCGCGCTGTACTACAAGGCTGGCGGAGTCCCTTGGCGTATGCAGCGCGACAGCCGTGATTTAACGACCTGCTTCGTAGGCGTGTCGTTCTACCAAGCCGGTGGTGACGGCAACCTGGAAACGGCGGTAGCACAGGTATTCAATGAGCGAGGCGATGGCGTCGTAGTGCGCGGTGAATCCGCTATCCCGCGTGGCGACGACCGCCAGCCCCACCTATCTGGCGACGGAGCGAAGCAACTCCTGCTGTCGGCGCTCGATGAATACCGACGCGAACATCGAACGGAGCCAGCCCGGGTCGTTATCCACAAGGCGTCGGACTTCACCGAAGAAGAAGCTGACGGCTTCCGCTCGGCCGCCGAAGCCCGACGACTCGATGCGCTCGACTTGATCTGGATAACTTCCAGCGAAGGCATCCGCGCCTACCGCCGCGGGCAAGCCCCACCGCTTCGCGGCACAGTGATTGAACTCGCTGACACCGAAGCCCTGCTCTATACAGCAGGCAGCATCGACTTCTACTCAACCTATCCCGGCATGCACGTACCAACGCCGATCGGTATCCGCGCCCTCATGCCGACAAGGTCGATCACAGCTCTGGCGGCCGAAGTGATGGCACTATCCAAGATGAATTGGAATCAAACCCGGCTCGACGGGCGGTTGCCGGTCACGCTCCGGACCGCGGAACAGGTGAAGCGAGTCTTACGGTTCGTTGATTCGTCGTCGCCGGTCGCAGCCCGGTACGCGCAATATATGTGAGCACGCACTAATACGGGGAGCAACTTGAGCAGCGCGGCATTGACGCACATGTACTCGGGCGATCGATCCGAACGGTCTGGCCATCCTCGGATCGCACGCACAATATCGACAGGCATCTCGGATGGACCTGGTCTGGCATCAACCGAAATGCGTTGCGCGAATTACAACGTTTGTGCGCCGCCAGGGACTCGAACCCCGAACCCGCTGATTAAGAGTCAGCTGCTCTGCCAGTTGAGCTAGCGGCGCCTGCAACATCCGTACCCGTTGGCGGCGGGCACGGATGAGAACCTTAGCAGAGCCCGCCGGGCCGCTTGAAATCCGGCGCCCAGCCGGCCAGCCACCCCGCGTGGACCCGCTCGAGCCCCTGTGATTGGGTGCGGGGACACCCGACGGAGGTCAGGAAACGATGACGGCAGCCCGGCTCGTCCGGCAGTGCCCGGCACCCGGGCGTTAGATGTCGCGCCTTCCCGTCGCGGCGGGCCTCGTCCTCGGGGTGCTCGCCGACGAGCTGCTCGGCGACCCCCGGCGTGGCCACCCGGTGGCCGGCTTCGGCATGGCCGCCGCCGCCCTGGAGCGCCGGCTCTACCGCGACACCCGCGAAGCAGGCCAGCGGTACACCGCGGCCTGCGTGCTGCCGGTCGTCGTCGGCGCGGCCCTGATAGAGCACCGCACCCGCCGCCGCCCGATACGCCGGACGCTGGTCATTGCCGCCGGCACCTGGACCGTGATCGGCGGCCGCAGCCTGCGCCGGATCGCCACGGACCTCGCCGCCGCGCTCTACCGCCAGGACACCGGCACCGCTCGCACCCTGATCCCCAGCCTGTGCGGCCGCGACCCCGAGAGCCTGGACAACGCCGGCCTGGCCCGGGCCACCGTGGAATCGGTCGCCGAGAACACCGCCGACTCGGTCACCGCACCGCTGTTCTGGGGTGCCGTCGCCGGCCTGCCCGGCCTGCTCGGCTACCGCGCGGTCAACACCCTGGACGCCATGGTCGGCCATCGCTCTCCCCGCTACGCCAGGTTCGGCACCGCCGCCGCCCGCCTCGACGACCTCGCCAACCTCATTCCGTCCCGGCTCACCGCCGCCCTCACCGTCGCACTCGCCCGCCAGGTCGGCGGGTCGCCGGTCCGAACCCTGCGCACCTGGTGGTCCGACGCCGCGGCCCACCCCAGCCCCAACGCCGGCCAGTGCGAGGCCGCCGCGGCCGGCGCGCTCGGTCTCACCCTGGGCGGCGAGACCAGCTACCCCAGCCACACCGAGCACCGTCCGCTGCTGGGCACCGGCCGGACTCCGGAGCCGGCCGACATCGGCCGGGCCACCCGGCTCAGCCACCTGCTGCAGTACGCCACCCTGGGGGTGCTGCTGGCCGGCATGCACCTGGTGCACAAGGCCCGCGAGGCCACCCGGAACGCCGCCGGATGAGAGGCGCGCTGCTGGTTGCCGGGACCAGCTCGGACGCCGGCAAGAGCCTGTTCACCGCCGGCCTGTGCCGGCTGCTGGCCCGCCGCGGCATCTCGGTGGCCCCGTTCAAGGCGCAGAACATGTCCAACAACTCCGCGGTGACCGCCGACGGCGGCGAGATCGGCCGCGCGCAGGCACTGCAGGCCCAGGCCTGCGGGATCGAGCCCAGCGTGCTGATGAACCCGGTGCTGCTCAAGCCCGGCAGCGACCGGCGCTCGCACGTCCTGCTGCACGGCCGGCCGTACGCCGAGGCCGGCGCGCTGGACTACCGGCAGCTGGCCGCCACCCTGCGCAAGGAGGTGCTGGCCAGCTTCGACGAGCTGCGCCGGCGCCACGACGTGGTGGTCTGCGAGGGCGCCGGCAGTCCTACCGAGATCAACCTGCGCGAGACGGACCTGGCCAATCTGTGGCTCGCCGACCAGCGGGACCTGCCCACCGTGGTGGTCGGCGACATCGACCGGGGCGGGGTGTTCGCCGCGTTCTACGGCACCCTCGCGCTGCTCGGCGAACGTGACCAGTCGCTGGTCGTCGGCTTCGTGGTGAACAAGTTCCGCGGCGACCCACACCTGCTGGCACCCGGCCTGGACATGCTGACCGCGCTCACCGGACGTCCGGTGTACGGCGTGCTGCCGTGGCTGGCCGACCTGCGGCTGGCGGCCGAGGACTCGCTGTCCACCCCGCCGGCCCTGGACGGCGGAGGGCCGGTCGGCGCGCAGCGGCTCTCGGTGGCCGCCGTCCGGCTGCCCCGCACCTCTAACTCCACCGACGTCGACGCGCTCGGCGCCGAGCCCGGCGTCACGGTGCGCTGGACCACCTCACCCGCCGAGGTGGCCGCCGCCGACCTCGCGGTGCTGCCCGGCAGCCGCGCCACCGTGGCCGACCTGGACTGGCTGCGCGGCTGCGGCCTGGCCGCCGCCCTGACCGAACGAGCCCGGACCGGCCGGCCGCTGCTCGGCATCTGCGGCGGCTACCAGATGCTGGCGCACACCATCGATGACGAGGTCGAGTCCGGCGCCGGCACCGTGCGGGGCCTGGCCCTGCTGCCGGTCACCGTCCGGTTCGGCGCCGAGAAGATCCTCAGCCGGCCCACCGGCACCGCGTACGGGGCGGAAGTCAGCACCGGCTACGAGATCCACCACGGGATCACCATGCCGCTGCCAGCCGGTCCCGAGCCGTGCGAGCCCTTCCTTGACGGCTGCCGGCTCGGCGCGGTGTGGGGGACCATGTGGCACGGCGCCTTCGACTCCGACGACTTCCGCCGGGCGTTCCTGCGGCAGGTGGCCGAGTTCGCCGGACGCGACTTCACCCCCGCGCCCGACACCGACATCGCCGCCAACCGGACCCGCCAGCTCGACCGGCTGGCCGATGCCCTCGAGGCCGGCCTCGACCTCGACGCGCTGACCGCGCTGATCGGCAGCGGCCCGCCCGCCGGCCTGCCGGTGCTACCGCCGGCAGCCCTGCGACCGCCTGGCGGGGCCGTGCCGGCCGACCTGCGCCACCACGGCGACGCCGAACTCACCGGCGACCTGCACGACTTCGCGGTCAACGTCTGCACCGATCCGGCACCGGCCTGGCTCGCCGAGGCGATCGCGGCGGCCTGCGGGCAGCTGGCCCGCTATCCCCGGCCGGGGGCGGCCATCGCGGCCGCGGCCGCCCGGCACCGCCGGCCGGTTGCCGAGGTGCTGCTGACCGCCGGGGCCGCCGAGGCGTTCACCCTGCTGGCGCAAGGGATCCCGGCCGGCCGGGCCGCGGTGGTGCACCCGCAGTTCACCGAACCGGAGGTCGTGCTGCGGGCCGCCGGCTGGCAGGTCGACCGGGTGCTGACCGACCCGGACGACGGCTGGGCGTTGCGCCCGGACCGGGTGCCGGACTCCGCCCGCCTGGTGGTGGTCGGCAACCCCACCAACCCGACCGGGACGCTGCATCCCAGGCAGGCGCTGCTCGCGCTGCGCCGTCCGGGCCGGCTGGTGGTCGTCGACGAGGCGTTCTCCGACGCGGTGCCCGGCGAGCCGGAAAGCCTGGCCTCTATTGAGGATCTGACCGGCGTGGTGGTGGTGCGGTCGCTGACCAAGCTCTGG
>NZ_DATINC010000054.1:0-32911 GCF_035474675.1 Jatrophihabitans sp.
TGGGGATCCCGACCACCTCGACGATGATGTTCGGCCACGTCGACCACCCGCGGCACTGGGTGGCGCACCTGCGGCTGATCGGACGGCTGCAGGACGAGACCGGCGGCTTCACCGAGTTCGTGCCGCTGCCCTTCGTGCACAACCAGTCGCCGATCTACCTGGCGGGCCTGGCCCGGGCCGGGGCCTCCCAGCGCGAGGTCAAGGCGGTGCACGCGATGGCCCGGATCCTGTTGCACGGCAAGATCGCCAACATCCAGACCAGCTGGGTCAAGCTCGGCGAGGCGGGGGCGGCCGAGATGCTGCGCGGCGGGGCGAACGACCTGGGCGGGACGCTGATGGAGGAAACCATCTCGCGGATGGCCGGCTCCGAGCACGGCTCGCGCCGCTCCGTCGCGGAGCTGGAGGCGGTCGCCCGGCTGGCCGGCCGGCCAGCCCGGCAGCGCAGCACCTCCTACGGACGGCTGCCCGAACCCTCCTGAGCGGGCTCGGTTAGGCTCGCCGGGCAGGCCCCGGACGTCCCAACCGCCTCTGTCGTCCCAGTGATTGTGTCTGCAATACCAATTTCACGCGAATAGCAGACCTCCGCTTGACTTATGGGGAACGACACGGGTGTAATTCCAAGTGTGTCGTACGGCTTATGTGAGCCTCACAGCAGCCGATACAGCTCTCCAGGGAGCAGGGCACCCCGGCAGGTCCACTTCCATTCTTCGTAGGAGACACCCGTGACCGATACCTCGCACCTGGCAGACGCGGACCTGTCGGCGATCTTCGGCCTTCCTGAGGAGCAGAGCTGGCAGGAGCGCGCGCTGTGCGCCCAGACCGACCCCGAGGCGTTCTTCCCGGAGAAGGGCGGCTCGACCCGTGAGGCCAAGAAGATCTGCGTCGGCTGCGAGGTGCGCGGCGAGTGCCTGGAGTACGCGCTGGAGCACGACGAGCGGTTCGGCATCTGGGGCGGCCTGAGCGAGCGGGAGCGCCGCCGGGTCAAGCGCCGGGCCGTCTGACAGCTTCGCCCGCGGGCCGCTGGCACGCCGGCCGGCCCGCACCCAGCTCCACCTCGCCCGCCGCGGCAGTCACTCGGCGGGCGGGTCGATCTCCTCGGTGGACCGGCCCAGCAGCCGGGCCACCTGCTCCACCACCACGTCATGCACCAGGTCGGCCAGGTCCTCGCTCTGCGAGGCCCGGCTCTCCAGCGGCCGCCGGTAGACCACGATCACCGGCACGTTGATCCCGGCCACTCCGTTGCGGTACAGCCGGGACAGCGGCACCGCGTTGTCGTCGAGGATGTCGGAGTCGAAGTCGTAGTCGGCCGTCCCGCGGTGGCTGACGTCGGGCACGTCTTCCACCGCGAACTCCACCTGGGCCAGCTGCTCGGCCAGCCGCGGCTGCAGATGGTCGACGGCATGCAGCACCATCGCGTCGAAGGCATCGCCCCGGCTGTGCGCGATCGGCACCGGCCGCGGTGCCAGCATCCCGCGCAGCCCCCGGCCGTGCCGGTCCCGTCGCCGGCCCGGGCGCCGGGCCGGCCTGTCGCTTCCCATGCCGGCGAGCCTAGTGCGGCACGGCGGGCGACACGCGGCGACGAACGTCTGCGGTCCCGGCACGTCGCTCACCGGCAAAGGCGCTGCCGGGGTCTAGTGTCGGCCGCTGTGAGGCATGTCCGTCGCTGTACCCGCACTGGCTGCAGTCAGTCTGCCGTCGCGACGCTGACCTACATCTACTCCGACTCGACGGCCGTGGTCGGCCCGTTGGCCGCCTTCGCCGAGCCGCACTCCTACGACCTGTGCGAGGAGCACGCCGTCCGGCTGACCGTGCCGCGGGGCTGGGAGGTGGTCCGGCACGCCGGCGAGTTCCCGTCCCCGATCCCGCACGCCGACGACCTCGAGGCGCTGGCCGACGCCGTCCGGGAGGCGGCCCGGGTGGAGCTGCCGCGCGAGGTCCGGGGCGACGACAACGGGTTGACCGGCCGGCGCGGGCATCTGCGGGTGGTCCCGCCGCCGGTCTGAGCCACCGGCTCGGGTCCGCTGGCCATCGCCTAGGCTGGCAGACCACACGAGAAGCACCGGAGCCGCTGCCGTCGCTGGCTCCGTGCGGCTGAGCGAGCCGACGCTCAGCACCGACACCGCCAGGAGAGGCGTCCGCAGGGTGATCAACCTTTCCGACATCGTGAAGGCCTACGACGTCCGGGGAATCGTTCCCGACCAGCTCGACCCCGAGGTAGCCCGGGCGCTGGGCGCAGCCTTCGTGACCATCACCGGGGTCCGCGCGCTGGCCGCCGGCCGGGACATGCGCCCGTCCGGCCCCGAGCTGCTGGCCGCGTTCGCCGACGGCGCCACCAGCCAGGGCGCCGACGTGGTCGACATCGGGCTGGCCTCCACCGACATGCTGTACTTCGCCAGCGGCCAGCTGGGCCTGGCGGGCGCGATGTTCACCGCCAGCCACAACCCGGCCCGCTACAACGGCATCAAGCTGTGCCTGCCGGGCGCCCAGCCGGTCGGGCAGGACACCGGTCTGGCCGAGGTCCGCAGCCTCGCCCAGGACTACCTCGCCACCGGCCTGCCCGCGCCGGCGGACCGGCCGGGCAGTGTCACCAGCCGCGACCTGCTCGCCGACTATGCCGGCTACCTGCGCGGCCTGGTGGACCTGTCGGCGTCCCGGCCGCTGAAGGTGGTGGTGGACGCCGGCAACGGCATGGCCGGCTACACCGTGCCGGCGGTGCTCGGCAGTGCCGTGCTCGCCCCGCTGCCGCTGGAGATCGACGAGCTGTACTTCGAGCTGGACGGCAGCTTCCCCAACCACGAGGCCAACCCGCTGGAACCGGCCAACCTGGTCGACCTGCAGCGCCGGGTGGTCGAGGTGGGCGCCGACATCGGGCTGGCCTTCGACGGCGACGCCGACCGGTGCTTCGTCGTCGACGCCGACGGCAACCCGGTCTCGCCGAGTGCGGTCACCGCGCTGGTCGCCGTCCGGGAGCTGGCCAAGGCGCCGGGCTCGGCGGTCATCCACAACCTGATCACCTCCAAGGCGGTGCCCGAGATCATCGCCGCGC
This sequence comes from Jatrophihabitans sp., assembly GCF_035474675.1. GTDB lineage: Bacteria > Actinomycetota > Actinomycetes > Mycobacteriales > Jatrophihabitantaceae > Jatrophihabitans_A. The sequence continues at coordinate 3,047 of NZ_DATINC010000054.1, forward strand.
ACGGCGGCCGGCCGGTCCGTACCCGGGTCGGGCACTCCTACATCAAGGCCGAGATGGCCGTCACCGACGCGGTGTTCGGCGGCGAGCACTCGGCGCACTACTACTTCCGCGACTTCTGGCGCGCCGACACCGGCATGCTGGCCGCGATGCACGTGCTGGCCGCGCTCGGCGAGCAGGACGGCACGCTGGCCGCCCTGACATCGGATTACCAGCGCTACCACGCCTCCGGCGAGATCAACTCCACGGTGGCCGACCAGGACGCCAAGGTGGCCGCGGTCCGCGACCGGTTCGCCGACCGCACCTCGGCCAGCGACACCCTGGACGGGCTGACCCTGGAGCTGGCCGACGGCTCCTGGCTCAACGTCCGGGCCTCCAACACCGAGCCGCTGCTGCGGCTCAACGTCGAAGCTCCCACACCCACCGCGCTGGCCGCCGTCCGCGACGAGGCGTTGGCCGTCATCCGGTCCTAGGAGGTACTCCCGTGTCCGTCTCCACCGAGTTGCTGGCGATCCTGGCCTGCCCGAGCGCCGACCACGCCCCGCTGCGGCTGGAGACCAGCGGCAGTGGCGAGGAGCTGGTCTGTACCAGCTGCCTGAGCCGGTTCCCGGTCACCGACGGCATTCCGGTGCTGCTGGCCGACGAGGCGGTGCCCGGCCCGCGCGGCCTGGGCGTGCCGGCCGCCGACGAGCCGGCCGGGCAGTCGGCCACCGACGAGCCGCCGGGAACCACTCCGTGACCGCCTTCTCCCACGAGCTGCTCGACGACCCGCAGGCGCTGGTCGCGGCCGACCGCGGCGGCCTGCTGCGGGCGCTGGCCGGCGCCGGCGCGCAGGTGCGGCGCAGCGTCGAGACCGCCGCCGAGTTCGGCCTGGACCGGCTGCGCGACTCGCCCACCCCGCGGGCGGTGCTGGTGGCCGCCGACGCCGCCGCTCCGTACCTGTCCAACCTGCTGGCCGCACTCGCCTCGGCGAACGCGCCGGTGATCGACTGGCGCGATCCCACCCTGCCGCGGTGGGTCGGTCCCGCCGACGCGCTGCTGGCGGTCTCGGCCGACGGCCGGCATCCGCGGCTGGCCGAACTGGTCGCCCAGGCCGACCGGCGCGGCATGGTCATCGCGGTGGCCGCCCCGGTCCGCTCGCCGGTGGCGGCCGCTGCCGGCCGGCACCCGGTGGCCGACGTCAGCCACCTGGACCCGATACCGCCCCGGGCGCTGTGGTGGGCGCTGGCCACCCCGGCCCTGCAGGCCCTCGACGCGCTCGGCCTGGCCCCGACCGCCGAGCTGCTCGACCAGGTCGCCGACAGCCTGGACCAGGTGGCCGAGACCGACCGTCCGGACTCCTCCGCCTACACCGGGCCTGCCAAGCTGCTGGCCGCCGAGCTCGCCGAGTCGGTGCCGGTGATCGCCGGCATCGGGCAGACCGCCACCGTGGCCGCCCGGCGGTTCGCCGGCGCGGTGCAGCTGATCGGCGGGTCCACCGCGATGGCCGCGGCGCTGCCGGACGACGTGGCCCGGATCGGCTCGCTGCTGGAGTTCGCCGCCACCGAGGCCGACTTCTTCGCCGACCGGGTGTCCGAGCCCGCGATCCGGCCGCGGCTGGTGCTGATCGGCGACGACGACCGCTTCGGCGAGCCGCAGCAGAGCCCGTGGGACGGCCTGGGCGACGACGCCGGCCGGCGGGCCGCCTCGGCGCTGGCCGGACTGGCCGCCAGTCGCAGCATCGGCAGTTCCCGGATCCTGGTGCCGGACGCCCCGCCGCTGGTCCGGTTCGCCGCCGCCTCGGCCACCGGGGATTTCGCCGCGACGTACCTGGCCCTTGCCCGCGGGATCGACCCGTGCGCGCCGAGACTGGGGGAGCTGCCACATTGAACCGCTGGACCGCAGCCGAGCAAGCCGGCAGGCCGACCGGGATCACCGGCCGGAACCGTCCCGGAGTGCTGGCGTGAGCGCGCACGGCGGCAGCCGGGCGGTGCTGGCCGCGCTCGGCGCGAACGTCGGCATCGCGGTCATCAAGTTCATCGCGTTCCTGCTGACCGGCTCGTCGTCGATGCTGGCCGAGTCCGTCCACTCGCTGGCCGACTCCGGCAACCAGGGGCTGCTGCTGCTCGGCGGCCGCCGGTCCCGGCGGCAGGCCACCGCGGAGCACCCGTTCGGCTACGGCCGGGACCGCTACGTCTACGGGTTCCTGGTGGCGCTGGTGCTGTTCACCGTCGGCGGCCTGTTCGCGCTGTACGAGGGCATCCACAAGATCAGCGACCCGCACCACGTCGACTCGCCGCTGATCGCCATCGGCGTGCTGGTGGCCGCGATCATCCTGGAGTCGCTGTCCTTCCGCACCGCGATCCGGGAGTCCCGTGGCCTGAAGGGCGAGGCCAGCTGGCCGCAGTTCATCCGACGGGCCAAGGTGCCGGAGCTGCCGGTGGTGCTGCTGGAGGACTTCGCCGCACTGGTGGGCCTGGCCTTCGCGCTGGTCGGCGTGGGGCTCGCCACGCTGCTCGACCAGCCGGTCTGGGACGGCATCGGCACGGTCGGCATCGGGGCGCTGCTGATCGCGGTCGCGGTCGTCCTGATCATCGAGACCAAGAGCCTGCTGCTCGGCGAGGCGGCCAGCCCCGCGGCGGTGGCCCGGATCGAGTCGGCGCTGGTGGGCGACCCGGCCGGCGGCATCACCGGGGTGATCCACTCCCGCACCATGCACCTGGGCCCGGACGAGGTGCTGGTGGCGGCCAAGGTCTCGATGGCACCGGGCTGCACGCTGGACGAGGTGGCCGGCGCGATCAACGCCGCCGAGGCCCGGGTCCGGGCCGCCGAGCCCACCGCCCGGGTGATCTACCTGGAGCCCGACATCTACCGTCCGGAACTCGCCGGCGGCGGCCCGTGACGGCCGATCGGCGACTGGGCGAGCAGCCCGCCGGCACCGGCCAGCCGCGGCTGATCGGGCTGCACAACGCGATCCGGGAGTACGCCTGGGGCTCGGTACGCGCCATTCCGGACCTGCTGGGCGTCGAGCCGACCGGCCGGCCGGCCGCCGAGCTGTGGATGGGCGCCCATCCGGACGAGCCGTCCCGGTGGGCCGAGCATCCCGACCGGCCGGCGTTGGACGAGCTGATCGCCGCCGACCCGCGGCACTGGCTGGGGGAGGCGAGCCTGGCGGCGTTCGGGCCGCGGCTGCCGTTCCTGATGAAGGTGCTGGCCGCCGAGCGGGCGCTGTCGATCCAGGTGCATCCCAGCCGCGCCCAGGCCGAGGCCGGTTTCGCCGCCGAGGAGCGCGCCGGCCTGCCGCGCGGTTCGGCCGGGCGCAACTACTGCGACGCCAACCACAAGCCGGAGCTGGCCTACGCGCTGACCGACTTCGAGGCGTTCTGCGGGTTCCGGCCGGTGCCGGCCACCCTGGAACTGCTGGCGGAGCTGGCGGTGCCGGGGCTGGCCTGCTACCTGTCGATGCTGGCCGGCCCGGACGGCCTGCGGGCCACCTTCACCAGCCTGCTGGGACTGGCCGGCGACGCCCGCGCCGAGCTGGTGGCGGCCACCGTGGCCGGCTGCCGCCGGCTGGCCGAACGGGACAGCCCGTGGGCGGGCGTGGCCCGGGCCTCGGTGCTGGCCGCCGAGGACTTTCCCGGCGACATCGGCGCGGTGCTGGCGCTGTTGCTCAACCACGTCCGGCTGGCGCCCGGCGAGGCGATCTACCTCGGCGCCGGCAACGTGCACGCCTACCTGCGCGGGGTGTGCATCGAGATCCTGGCCAACAGCGACAATGTGCTGCGCTGCGGGCTGACCCCCAAGCACGTCGACGTACCGGAGCTGCTGCGGGTGGCCGACTTCACCAGCCTCGCCGAGCCGCGCTGGCAGCCGTCCCGGACGGCACCCGGGCAGCGGGTCTTCGAGGTGCCGGTGCCGGACTTCCGGCTCTCGGTGCTGGAGCTGTCCGGGGCGGCGGTGCCGCTGGAGCCGGCCGACGGCCCGCAGCTGCTGCTCAGCGGCGCGGGCCCGGTGACGGTGCGCTGCGGCGCGGAGCGGCGGACCCTGCGGCGCTGGGAATCGGTCTATATCGCCCCCGGCGATCCGGCCTGCAGCGTCTCGGGCAGTGGTCGGGCATTCGTAGCCGCCACCAACCTGGCGCCCGGCTCCTACCATTGAGTTTCCGGAGATCGACTCCGGCGGCTCGGCTGTGGGCGTCCTGCCTCCGACCGGGCCGTGAAGGTGCCACGATGGGACGATGAAACCTCGCGTTCTGGTAGTCGACGACGACTCCTCACTCGCCGAGATGCTCGGCATCATGCTGCGCTCGGAGGGTTTCGAGCCGGCGTTCGTACCCGACGGCTCACGGGCCCTGGCCGCCTTCCGCGAGGTCAAGCCGGACATCGTGCTGCTGGACCTGATGCTGCCGGGGATGAGCGGCATCGACGTCTGCCGCGCCGTCCGGGCCGAGTCCGGCACCCCGATCATCATGCTGACCGCCAAGTCCGACACCGTCGACATCGTGCTGGGGCTGGAGTCCGGCGCCGACGATTACGTGGTGAAGCCCTTCAAGCCCAAGGAGCTCACCGCTCGGATGCGGGCCCGGCTGCGCCGCTACGACGAGGCCGGCGGCGAGACGCTGCAGATCGGCCCGCCGGACTCGGCGGTCAGCATCGACGTGCAGGCCCACCAGGTGGTGCGCGACGGCGTGCAGATCTCGCTCACCCCGCTGGAGTTCGACCTGCTGGTGGCGCTGGCCCGCAAGCCCCGGCAGGTCTTCACCCGTGAGGTGCTGCTGGAGCAGGTCTGGGGCTACCGGCACGCCGCCGACACCCGGCTGGTCAACGTGCACGTGCAGCGGCTGCGCTCGAAGGTGGAACGCGATCCGGAACGCCCCGAGGTGGTGCTGACCGTCCGCGGCGTCGGCTACAAAGCCGGGCCGCCGTGAACCCTGCCGCTCGGGGCCTGCCCGGCGGGCTGGACGGGCTGCCGGCCCGGGCGTACCAGTGGTGGCAGGCCGCGTTCGGCTGGCTGGACCGCCGGTTCCGGCCGGGCCTGGCGGCGCTGTCGGCCCGGTGGCGGCGTTCGCTGCAGCTGCGGGTGGCCACCACCACGATCCTGGTGACCAGCTTCATCGTGCTGCTGATCGGGCAGTTCCTGGTCGACCAGATCGGCAACGGCGTGCTGAAGGCCAAGCGGGACGCCTCGATCACCCAGGCCTCGCTGGGCCTGGAGGCGGCCAACGCCGCCTTCGACGGGGTGGCGCCGGGCGACCCCGTCAACATCCGGGACGCCGTCGACAAGATCATCGCCACCCCGACCCAGTCCACCGCGACCCTGGGCGGCGGGGCCCTGTTCAGCAAGGTGGTCCGCTCAGTCGACCAGGCGGTGAACCGTCAGCTGCCGGTCAGCCAGCCGATTCCGGACGCGCTGCGCCGCCAGGTCGACCGGGGCACCCTGGCCGTGCAGTACGCGCCGGTCCGGACCCCGGGCCAGCCGGGTGAGGTGCCCGGCCTGATCGTCGGGCAGCCGATGACCACCCAGGCCGGCGCCTTCGAGCTGTACTACCTATTCCCGCTCACCGCCGAGCAGCGGACCCTGGGGCTGGTGCAGCGCACCGTCCTGATCGCGGGCCTGGCCCTGGTGCTGCTGGTGGCGATGATCGCCGCGCTGGTCACCCGCCAGGTGGTGCGCCCGGTCCGGGTGGCCGCCCAGACCGCCGGCCGGCTGGCCGGCGGCGAGCTGTCCCAGCGCATCAAGGTCTCCGGCGAGGACGACATCGCGCTGCTGGGCGAGTCGTTCAACGACATGGCCAACAGCCTGCAGCAGCAGATCCAGCGGCTGGAGAACCTGTCCCGGGTGCAGCAGCGGTTCACCTCCGACGTCTCCCACGAGCTGCGCACCCCGCTGACCACCATCCGGATGGCTTCCGAGCTGCTCTACACCCGCCGCGAGGACTTCGCACCCGAGCTGGCCCGGTCGGTGGAGTTGCTGAGCAACGAGCTGGACCGCTTCGAGAGCCTGCTGGCCGACCTGCTGGAGATCTCGCGCTACGACGCCGGCAATGCCCACCTGGAGACCGAGCAAGCCGACCTGCGCGGCATCGTGGAGCGGGCGGTGGCCACGGCCCGGCCGCTGGCCGACCGGCACGGGGTGGAGCTGAGCTGCGAGCTGCCGGACGAGCCGGTGGTCGCCGAGATGGACGCCCGCCGGATCGAGCGGGTGCTGCGCAACCTGCTGGGCAACGCCCTCGACCATGCCGAGGGCCGGCCGGTGATCGTCCGGGTCGCCGCCGACTCCGCCTCGGTGGCGGTGACGGTGCGCGACCAGGGCGTAGGGCTGCGTCCGGGCGAGGCCGCCCTGGTGTTCAACCGGTTCTGGCGCGCCGACCCGTCCCGCAGCCGGTTGACCGGCGGTACCGGGCTGGGACTGGCGATCAGCCTGGAGGACGTCCGGTTGCACCACGGCTGGCTGCAGGCGTGGGGCGCGCGGGGTCACGGGGCGGTGTTCCGGATGACGCTGCCCCGGGTGGCCGGTGGCCAGCTGAGCGGCTCACCGCTGCCGTTGGAGCCGCCGGGGGTGCTGGCATGAGGAAGCGGGGCAGTCACTTCGGTCCGCTCCTCGCTCGTTCCTCGCTGCGATGCTCCCTCAGCCGGGGCAGCTCGGTGCTGGCCGCACTGCTGCTGCCGGTCGTGGTGCTGCTGGCCGGCTGCACCGGCGTGCCGACCGACACCGCCCCGCTGGTGGTGCGCACCATCGACCACGGCGGCCCGGACGGGCAGGCCAACATCACCCCCAAGGTCGGGGCCCAGCCGCGCGACCTGGTCACCGACTTCCTGACCGCGTCGGTGGCTGCCGACGCCCGGCACTCCCAGGCCCGGCAGTTCCTCACCAACGCCGCGTCCCGCAAGTGGCAGGACAACGCGGTGACGGTGCTCAACGAGGTCAGCGTCGGGGTGGCCACGATCACCGGGGCGGGCACCGCACGGGTCGAGGTGTCCGGCCCCCGGGTCGGCGGGCTCGACGACAAGGGTGTGTACACCCCGTCGTTGAAGGGTGTCGGTATAGGTGACGTGGAGACGTTCTCCTACGACCTCGTCCAGGTCGAGGGGGAGTGGCGGATCAACCAGCTGCAGCCCGGGGTGCTGCTCAGCAAGACCTCCTTCGACCGCTCCTACCAGGCCCGCAGGCTGTACTTCTACGACCTGTCCGAGACCGTGCTGGTGCCCGACCTGCGCTACAGCGCGCTGGGCGGGCAGGCGCTGGCCACCTGGCTGCTGACCGCGCTGGTGACCGGTCCCCGGCCGGAGCTCACCCAGTCGGTGATCAACGAGGTGCCCGACAAGGTGACCGGGGCGACCGTGGAGAACAGCGACCCGATCAAGGTGGAGATGCCCGGCACCAGCCAGCTGGACGCCAACGGGCGCAACCGGCTCGCCGCCCAGCTGGCCTACACCCTGACCCAGATCCGGTTCGCCTCCGGCACCCAGCTGACGCTGACCGACTCCGGCCGTCCGGTGGCCGTTCCGGCCGGGCACGGTCCCACCTTCGTGGCCGCCGACTTCTCCTCCGCGCTGCCGGACAGCGTGGCTCCGGCGGCAGAGCCCTACTTCGTGCGCGCCGGCGCGGTTATCAAGGGCACCAACGACAAGCCGATCGCGGGGCCGCTGGGCCAGCCGGGCCGAGGTTTGACGTCAGTGGCACTGCGCCACACCACCACCGGCGAGCTGCAGGTGGCGGCGGTGGGCGGCAACCGGCTGCAGGTCGGCTCGACCAGCAGGCTGGTCCGGGTCAGGCTGCCGGCCGGGGTGCTGAGCCGGCCGGAGTGGCGTCCGCGCACCGGCGACGCCGACGCCGACGCGTGGGTCGGCGTCGGTACCCGGGGTTCGATCTACCGGGTCGGCATGAACGGGATCGCCAGGCAGGTCTCGATCACCTCGTCGGTGGGCGGCCTGCCGCTCGGCCAGGTGACGGCGTTGCGGTTCAGCCCGGACGGGGTGCGGCTGGCGGCCGTGCTGCGCGGTGCCGACGGAACGCTGACGGCCTGGATCGGCTCGGTGGTGGTCTCCTCCAGCGACATCCGGATCGACGCATTCCAGCCGTTCACACCGGCCGAGCTGGCGATCAGCGACCTGGCCTGGACCGACGCCACCAAACTGCTGCTGCTGGCTCGCAAGCCGGGTGACGAAACTCGGGTCCAGCCGGTGTCCTCCGACGGCTCGGAGATCAGCAAGCCGGCCTACACCACTGCCGGGCTGCCGGGGCCGGCCACCTCGATCGCCGCCGCCCCGCAGCAGCTGCCGCTGGTGTCGGCCAGCGACTCGATCTGGATTCTGGAGAGCGGCGGCTGGAAGCCCTACCCCGGCGACGCCGCCACGCCGGGCATCAATCCGGTGTTCGCCCCCTGGTAAGGGCGGTTCGAACAGGGTTAGACGAGAGCTGGATCGGCGGGGAGCCGCACACGAGTACGTCAACCACTCCGCCGGGGGAATACGCGCGAGGCAATATATTCACGAACCTCAATGAGGGTACTTCTCGGAACTAAAGCGCTCACTGGACGGCACTTACCATCACGTCAGCGTGGGAACATTTGCAGCGCTACTTGCACCAGTTCGATTTCCTATACACTAATTGCAAGCGCAGCAACTCCAAGAGAATGCGCCTAATACTCAGCAATGTTGCTGGGATGGCGGTTGACCTACAAACCACTGCTAGCCAAAGTGGATTTCTGAAGGCAACTCGCAAGCAGCGCCGACCCAGAGCCAGTGTCACCCCGCCGGGATGGTGGCTGCTGCTGTGATGGTTCGGGTCTGGCCTGATTGGGTGAGGGTCAAGGCGGCGGTAAAGACCTTATCGTTGGTGGGCCCCACGCGCACCACGATACTGCACTGCATCGACCCTGCGGGACAGCTGCCGTTGAAACACGGTGTGTTGCCGTAGTTCGCGTAGCAACTTTGGGTGATGGCGACGCCATTGGCGTTGTGGACGTACCAGGACGTGCTGTACGTGCCGGACGTGTTGTGTGGGCTGAAATTGACGGTCACCAAGTGGTAGGCGGGCAGCGCGCTGCTCTCGCAGGAGTTGGCCGACCAAGCGCCACCGGCGTCGCAGCCGAGCACTTCGCTGCCGAACGCGTTCGCCGACGGGCTGCCGACGACGAAGAATGCCAATGCCGCCACCAGGGCGGAGACGGCAGTCAAGAGTTTGCGCATCACGGGGCTCCCATCCGGAGGAAGTGCGAGCAATCTACGCGGGCCAAACACGACAAGTCAATCCCTTTGGGGCTTTTGGTAAATACCTGATCGGCTGTACGGCACCGACCACCAGCGCCGCGCGCTGCCCTACCTGTTGCGCTCCCGGCTGACCGTCGGCATGCCCCGAACGGGCTGACCCAGATACCCCCGTCGCTGACTGGGTCCCTCAACCCGCATATCGCCGGTTATCCACAGACCCGGCGCCGGGCGGGCACGGCCCTCTGCAGTCGGGCAAGGTAGCTGGTATGAGGGTATTGCCCGACTTGCTGGATCTGGTGTGGCCGTCGACCTGCGTGTGCTGCGGCCGGGGCGATGCGGTGTGGTGCCCGCACTGCCGGCCGCCGTCGGTTCCGTATCAGGTCGCGTTGCCGGCCGCACCGGGCGTCCCGCCGGTGGTGGCGGCCGGCGAGTACGGCGGTGCGCTGCGCCAGGCGCTGCTGGCCTTCAAGGAGCGCGGCCAGCGGGCGCTGGTCGGTCCGCTGGCCGGCTACCTCGGCGACGCCGTCGACACCGGCCGCCGCCGGTTCGGCAACCCGGCCAGCCCAGGCGGACCCAACAGCCCGGGCGGCCCCGACAGCCTGGCCAGCCCCGACGGCCGGCCGATCCTGGTGCCGGTGCCCTCCAGCCGGTCGGCGGCCCGCCAGCGCGGCGGTGACCACCTGCTACGGCTGGCCGCCGAGGCCGCCGCGCCGCACGGACTGCCGGTGCTCCCGGTGCTGCGGCTGACCGGCCGCGGCCGGGACTCCAGCCACCTGCCGGCGGCCCAGCGGGCGGCCAACCTGGCCGGCCGGATGGCGGCGCAGCCGGTCAGCACCGACCGGCCGGTGCTGATCGTCGACGACATCGTCACCACCGGCGCCACCCTCGCCGAGGCCGACCGGGCGCTGCGGGCGGCCGGCTGGCAGGTGGCCGGCGCCGCGGTGATCGCCGCGACCCGGCTGCGCAGCGATCACCGCGGGGTTCCGGCCGGGCGACATCGGCACGTTCCGACTGGGCAGATCAACCGGGAACGGCTAGCGTTCATATGACCTACCGATTTAAGGCGCAACGGGCTCCGGCTCGGGCCGGCCAACTTGGGGGGACCGGCCTGTCCGGCTGTGGCTCGGGACGTCGCGAGCAGCAGGAGGTCGCGTGGATATTGTCGTGAGGGGCCGCAACGTCGAGGTGCCCGACCACTACCGGCAACACGTGGCGGAGAAACTGGCGAAGGTCGAGCGCTACGACCAGCGGATATTCCGGGCTGATGTCGAACTCCTCCACGAGAAGAATCCCAGGCAATCCGAGATCTGCCAGCGGGTCGAGATAACCTGCCGGGCCCGCGGCCCGGTGGTACGGGTAGAGGCCTGCGCGGCCGACTTCTACAAGGCCCTCGACCTCGCCGTCGAGCGGCTGGCCCGCAAGTTCCGGCAGTCAGCCGACCGCCGCCGGGTGCACCACGGCCGGCACACCCCCACCTCGGTCGCGGCGGCCACCGGCGCGCTGATCGAGCCGGAGGCCTTCATCGCCTCCCGGCCCGACGACGAGCCGGCCCTCGACGACGAGTTGACCGACGGTCCTGGCCAGGTGGTGCGGATCAAGGAACACCCGGCCAAGCCGATGACGGTTGACCAGGCGCTGTTCGAGATGGAACTGGTGGGCCACGACTTCTACCTCTTCGCCGACGCCGACGGCGGCCATCCGAGCGTGGTGTACCGGCGGAAGGGTTACGACTACGGGGTGATCCGGCTCGTCGAGTGACCCCGCCGGTGCCGGTGGCCGGTCACGGGGCGGGCCGGCCCGCCACCGGCCGGTATCCTGGACGATCATGACCGCCACCGACAGCGCCGTTCAGCTTGCCCGCATCGCCGCGCAGGCCGCCTCCGACAAGCTGGCCTCCGACATCGTCCTCATCGACGTCAGCGACCGGTTGGCCATCACCGACGTCTTCGTGATCGTCACCGGCAGCAACGAGCGGCAGGTCGAAGCGATCGTCGACGAGGTCGAGGAGAAGCTGCGGCTGGCCGGCAGCAAGCCGTTGCGCCGCGAGGGCGGCCGGGACGGCCGGTGGGTGCTGCTGGACTACTCCGACTTCGTGGTGCACGTCCAGCACGCCGAGGAGCGGGTCTTCTACTCGCTGGAGCGGCTGTGGAAGGACTGCCCGGTGATCGAGTTCGACGACGGCCGGCCGCCGGCGGCAACCGGGTCAGGTCAGGCCGTCGCACCCGGTAGCGGAATCGGGCCGACGGACGAGGCCTAGTGGAGCGCCGGCTGGTCATCCTGCGGCACGGTCGGACCGCCTGGAACGCCGAACGCCGTTACCAGGGCCAGGAGGACCCGCCGCTGGACGAGGTCGGCCAGGTGCAGGCACTGGAGGTCGCCGCGCTGATCGCGGCCATGCATCCCGACCTGGTGGTCTCCTCCGACCTGCGCCGCGCCGAGCAGACCGCGCGCAAGGTCGTGGCCCTGACCGGCCAGAAGCTGGTCTTCGACCAGCGGTTGCGCGAGCGGCACCTGGGCCACTGGCAGGGCCTGACCCGCGACGAGGTGCAGGCCCGCTACCCGGCGGAATTCGCCGACTGGCTGGCCGGCCGCGACGTGGTGCGCCGAGGGGGCGAGAGCCGGCAGGACGTCGCCACCCGGGCGGTCAAGGCGCTCGGGGACCTGCCCGAGGTCGGGCTGACGGTGCTGGTCAGCCACGGTGCCACCTCGATGTGCCTGTCCGCGGCGCTGCTCGGGCTGCCGCAGACCCCGTCCATCCTCGGCCCGCTGGCCAACTGCCACTGGACGGAGCTGCGCGACGGCGGGGACGGCTGGACGCTGCGCGCACACAACGCCGGCCCGCCCGGTCCGGTCATTCCGCTGCTGGCCCCGGACGGCGAGCACTCCGACGCCGAGGCCTGACCGGAGGCTGTCCCGGAGCAGGCCGGTACCGGCCGCGCATTCGTCCGGACGGCCCGCGGGTAGTATCGGGGCCATGGGTACCTGCCTGCTCCTTACCGAGCCGCGCTGAGTCAGCTTCCTCCGACCAGTGCGGCTCGAGCCTCTGCCTTCCGCGCAGGGGCTCTTCGTCTGTCCGGGGGCCTGTTGAACGCTCCAGCACCGGCCCAATTCCCTCGACGCATTCCGACCAGGAGACCCAGCATGACCGCGAGCACCGCGCAGCCGAGCGACACCGCGCAGCCGGACGACACCGCGCAGCCGGAGGACACCGCGCAGCCGAACAGCGCAGCGCAGCCGGGCGAGGAGTCGCCGCCGTTCCGCTACACCGCCGCGCTGGCGAACGAGATCGAGGCGCGCTGGCAGGCCGAATGGCTCGACCGCGGTACCTTCGACGCCCCCAACCCCAGCGGTGAGCTGAGCGACGGGTTCGAGCGGGTGGCCGGCAAGCCGCACACCTACATCCTGGACATGTTCCCCTACCCGTCCGGTGCCGGGCTGCACGTCGGGCACCCGCTGGGCTACATCGGCACCGACGTCTATGCCCGCTACCGGCGGATGTGCGGCGAGAACGTGCTGCACACCATGGGCTTCGACGCCTTCGGCCTGCCCGCCGAGCAGTACGCGCTGCAGACCGGCCAGCACCCGGCGACCACCACCGACCAGAACATCGAGACCTTCCGCCGCCAGCTGCGCGCGCTGGGGCTGGGCCACGACCAGCGCCGGGTGGTGTCCACCACCGATCCGCGGTTCTACCGCTGGACCCAGTGGATCTTCCTGCAGATCTTCAACTCCTTCTACGACCACCAGGCCGACAAGGCCCGTCCGATCGCCGAGCTGATCGCCGAGCTGGACGCCGGCAGCCGGGAGCCGGACGCCGGCACCAACGACTTCGGCCGGCCGTGGGCAGAGCTGGACGCCGTGCAGCGGCGCACCGTGGTCGACCGGCACCGGCTGGCCTACGTCGCGGACCTGCCGGTCAACTGGTGCCCGGGCCTGGGCACCGTGCTGGCGAACGAGGAGGTCACCGCCGACGGCCGGTCCGAGCGCGGCAACTTCCCGGTGTTCCGCAAGCCGCTGCGGCAGTGGATGCTGCGGATCACCGCCTACGCCGACCGGCTGCTGGCCGACCTGGACGCCATCGACTGGCCCGAGAAGGTCCGCACCATGCAGAAGAACTGGATCGGGCGCTCGGTCGGCGCGCACGTCGCGTTCGGCACGCCGGCAGGTTCGCTGACGGTGTTCACCACCCGTCCGGACACGCTGTTCGGGGCCACCTACCTGGTGCTGGCGCCGGAGCATCCGCTGGTAGCCGGCCTGGTCGCGCCGGCCTGGCCGGACGGCACCCCCGCGGCCTGGACCGGCGGTTACACCACCCCGGCCGAGGCGGTGGCCGCCTACCAGGCCGAGGCCGCCGCCAAGACCGACCTGGACCGCCAGGGTGCTGACGCCAAGACCAAATCCGGTGTGTTCACCGGGGCATTCTCGACCAACCCGGTGACCCGGGCGCAGCTGCCGATCTTTGTTGCCGACTACGTCCTGATGGGCTACGGCACCGGCGCGATCATGGCGGTGCCCGGCCAGGACGAGCGCGACTGGGACTTCGCCGAGAGCTTCGGCCTGCCCATCGTGCGCACGGTACAGCCCAGCGAGGGCTTCGACGGTAAAGCCTTCACCGGCGACGGGCCGGCGATCAACTCCGCCAACGACGAGCTGGACCTCAACGGCCTGGGCGTGGCCGAGGCCAAGGCCGCCACGATCGACTACCTGGAGCGCACCGGCACCGGTCGCGGCGCCACCACCTACCGGCTGCGGGACTGGCTGTTCAGCCGGCAGCGGTACTGGGGCGAGCCGTTCCCGATCGTCTTCGACGACAATGACCAGCCGATCGCGCTGCCGGAGGACATGCTGCCGCTGCTGCTGCCCGAGACCCACGACTTCACCCCGAAGTCCTACCCGCCCGACGACGTCGACTCCGAACCGGAGCCGCCGCTGGGCCGGCTGACCGACTGGGTCGACGTCGAGCTGGACCTGGGCGACGGGCCGAAGCGGTACCGGCGCGAGACCAACACCATGCCCAACTGGGCGGGTTCCTGCTGGTACGAGCTGCGCTACCTGGACCCGACCAACTCCAGCGCGCCGGTGGACCCGGAGGTGGAGCGGTACTGGATGGGCCCGTCGGCCGAACGCCCGCTGGGCGGGGTGGACCTGTACGTCGGCGGGGTCGAGCACGCCGTGCTGCACCTGCTGTACGCCCGGTTCTGGCACAAGGTGCTCCACGACCTGGGCTACGTCTCCAGCTCCGAGCCGTTCGCCCGGCTGGTCAACCAGGGCATGCTGCAGCTGCCGGCCTACACCAACGCCGACGGCTTCTACGTCGAGGCGGCCGAGGTGAGCGAGCGGGACGGCCGGTTCTTCCACCAGGGCGAGCAGGTCAACCGGGAGTTCGGCAAGATCGGCAAGAGCCTGAAGAACGTGGTGACCCCGGACGAGTTCGTGGCCGGCTACGGCACCGACACCTTCCGGCTGTTCGAGATGTTCTCCGGCCCCCTGGACCAGTCCCGGCCGTGGGACGCCAAGGCGATCGTCGGGCCGTACCGGCTGCTGCAGCGGATCTGGCGGGTGGTGCTGGACGAGCAGACCGGCCAGCCGCACGTGGCCGACGTCGAGGTGCCGCCGGAGCTGAACCGGCTGCTGCACCGCACCATCGCCGCGGTGCGGGAGGGCTATGAGATGTTGCGGTTCAACACCTCGATCGCCCGGATCACCGAGCTGAACAACGCCGTCACCCAGGCCTACCCGGACGGCGGCACGCCGCGGGCGGTGGCCGAGGCGCTGACGTTGATGCTGGCGCCGCTGGCCCCGCACGCCGCCGAGGAGCTGTGGGCCCGGCTCGGGCACCAGCAGTCGCTGGCCTGGCAGCAGTTCCCCGAAGTCGATCCCGCGCTGCTGACCGAGGACCGGATCGAGATTCCGGTGCAGGTCAACGGCAAGGTGCGCTCGGTCATCTCGGTTCCCGCGGACGCCGACCCGGCCGCCCTGGAGGCCGCCGCCCGGGCCGACGAGAAGGTGGCGGCGGCGCTGCAGGGCAGGCCCGGCAAGCGCGTCGTCACGGTCCCCGGCCGGCTGATCAACTTCGTCGTCTAACGTTCGGCAGATGGCGGTGCAGCAGCAGGTCACGGTGGTCACCGACTCGACCTCCTACCTGCCCGGCGGGGTGGCCGAGGAACTCGGCGTGCAGGTGGTGCCGCTGCAGGTGCAGCTGGGTGGCCGGACCGGGCTGGAAGGCGTGGACGTTACGCCCGCCGACGTGTGCGCCGCGCTGCGGGTCCGCACTCCGGTGACCACCTCGCGCCCGACGCCGGCCGAGTTCGTCGAGGTCTACCGGGCCGCGCTGGATGCCGGGGCGAGCACCGTGGTGTCACTGCACCTGTCGGCGGAGCTGTCCGGCACCTGCGACTCAGCGCGGCTGGCGGCGGCCGAGTTCGACCCGGACGTGGTGCGGGTGATCGACTCCCGGTCGGCGGCGATGGCGCTCGGCTTCGCGGTGCTGGCCGCCGCCCGGTCCGCGGCCAGCGGCGCCGACCCGCAGCTGGTGGAGCAGGCCGCCCGCCGGTCGCTGGAGCGCACCTCGGCGCTGTTCTACGTCGACTCGCTGGAGTGGCTGCACCGGGGCGGCCGGATCGGAACGGCGGCGGCCCGGTTCGGCACCGCGCTCGCGGTCAAGCCGCTGCTGCACCTGTCCGACGGCCGGATCATGCCGCTGGAGAAGGTGCGGACCGCGTCCAAGGCGATCGCCCGGCTGGTGCAGCTGACGGTGCGGGCGGCCGGCACCGACCCGGTGGACGTCGCGGTGCAGCACCTGGCCTCCCCGGACCGGGCCGCCGAGGTGGCCGGCCAGCTCAAGGAGGCGCTGCCGCACCTGGGCCAGCTGTACGAGTCCGAGGTGGGGGCGGTGGTGGGCGCGCACGTCGGGCCCGGGCTGCTCGGGGTGTGCGTCACCAAACGCTGAACGGATCGCTCAGCCCTTCGGGCAGTGGCCGGTGCCGATCGGGAACCGGGAGTTGAAGGTGTAGTTGCCGCCGGCCGGGCCGGTGTTCAGCCTGACGTACAGCCCGTCCTGCGCGATACAGGCCTGCTTGTCCTGGCTCTCCATGCCCAGCCAGCGGTACCAGCGCAGCCGCACCCAGATCGAGCTGTTCGCCGGCACCGAGACCACGATGGCGTCCGGTTGCTGGCTGAGCACCTGGGCCGGCGGGTCGACCAGCGCGGCGAAGTCGACGACCTCATACAGCGTCCAGTGCGCGTTGCGCCAGATGGGGTTGAGGTAGGGCAGGCCGGTCGCGATCAGCGCCAGCTCGTCCCGGCCGAAGGCGGTCAGCTCGGCGTCGGGCACCGCGACGTACTGCACCGCGTTGTCGGTGAGGAACTGCTGGTAGGACACCAGCGTCGGCTTGCGCTTGTAGAAGATCGCGTCGTTGAGCCGGACGTCGGTCTGGCGCAGCCAGCCGCGGGCCAGCGGCACCCCGCGGGCCAGGTAGACCGAGTCCCAGTGGCCGGCCATCTCGGGCACCTCGACCCGTCCGGTGAGCGGGCCGCGGGACCGGATCTCCTCGGACAGGGCGGTGTAGTAGGCGCTGTAGCCCGAGACCCGGCCGGTGCTGGCGATGGTGGCCGGATTGACCGGCAGTTGCAGTGCCAGGATCGCGATCAGCGCCAGTGCCGTGAGCACCCGGGTGCGCCAGTGCACGAACGAGGCGGCGATCGGCAGCGCGAACAGCACGCCGAGCCGGGTCGCGTTGGAGCCGACCGGGGTGGGCAGCAGGAAGGCGGCGATCAGCAGCACGATCCCGATGCCGGCGCCGAGCCGGATCGGATGGCAGCGGCGGGGCACCGTGGCCAGCACGATCGCCAGCGCCGTCAGCGACTTCAGGCAGTCGACGAAGGTGAACGGCTGGTGGCCGCCGTCGCCGAAGATCACCGAGGTGACCGCGGTGGACAGGCCCGACGGCACGATCAGCACCGCGGCGGCGAGCGGGCGTCGCATCAGCAACGCCGCCCCGCCGGCCACCCAGAGCAGCAGCGCGGCGACCGGGCTGGCACCGCCGCAGAGCAGGCTGAACAGCACCGCGAGCGACACCGCCAGCCAGCGCGGCACTCGGGTGGTGGTGAACAGGGTGATCGCGACCAGGCCGCAGGCCAGCCCGCAGGCGAAGGTGATCCGGCCCTCGACCACGTTGGCCACCTGGGTGACGGCCGCAGCCATCCCGCCCAGCACCGGCCGGGCGGGTTGCAGGCGGTTCAGCAGCCGGGTGGTGTACCAGGTGCCGATCACCGCAGCCAGCGCCCCGGTGACCTTGGTGCCGAGATGGGCCATCAGCGCCGAGGCCCACAGGGTGTAGCCGTACTCGACGGTGCCGCCGAACCACCGGAAGTCGATGATCGAGACCGGGTACCTGCTGGCGAAGTCCGCCCGGGCCAGCTGCGCGGCGAGGTCGGAGTTCATCGGCGGCAACAGCAGGAAACCCCACGCCAGCAGCACGGCGAACCCGGTCGCGATCAGGGTGGGCCGGTATCCGGACTGCCAGACCCGCCTGGCCAGGTCCGCCGGACGCCGCGACCGGTCCGGCGGCGCACCGACGGACGCGGCGGGCACGGACGTCACGGGCACCTTCGCAGTGTCCCATCCACAACCAGCAGCTTTTCCCACAGATGCCCCGACGGCCGGTTCCGGGCGTCCTCGGCTGCCTAGCGTCGTCCGGGTGGAACGGGGTTCTGAGCGTGGGTGGGCGGCCAGGCTGGCGGCAGCCGGTGTCCTGGTAGGCCGGCTGTTGGGCGGCTCCGCATCGGCGCAGCTCGGCGCGTTGGAGCCCGGCGAGCCGTACCGGCCGGCTGGTACCCGGCTCAATCCGGGTCGCCGGGGCGTGCTGGCCATGGCGATGGTGACCGTGCTGACGGTGCTGGTGGCCGGGGGTTGGGTGCTGGCGTCCCGGCCGCATCCGATGCTGGCCGCCGAGTCCGCGCCTACCGGCGCGCCGTCGGTCAGTGCCGCGCCGTCGAGCGGTTCGGCTGCCCCGCCGAGTGTTTCGGGCGCGCCGTTGGGTGGTTCGGCCGGGCGGTCTGGCTCTCCCGCGGCGGCCGGTCCGGTGCTGGTGGTGGACGTGGTGGGCAAGGTGCGCCGGCCCGGCGTCTACCGGCTGCCGGCCGGTGCCCGGGTGGACGACGCGGTACGAGCCGCCGGTGGGCTGCTGGCCGGGGTGGACCCGGTGTCGGTGAACCTGGCCCGCAAGCTGGCCGACGGCGAGCAGGTGGTGATCGGGGTGACCGCACCGGCCGGCACCGGGGGGCCCGCCGGGCCGCCGGATGCCGGGTCGCCGGGCGGCGCCGGTCCGCTCGACCTGAACTCGGCCACCCTCGCCCAGCTGGACGCGCTGCCCGGCGTCGGGCCGGTGCTGGCCCAGCACATCCTGGACTGGCGCACCGAGCACGGCCGTTTCGACTCGGTCGACCAGCTGAACGCGGTGTCCGGCATCGGCGACAGCAAGTTCGCCGACCTCAAGCCGCTGGTGACGGTGGGATGAGCGAGCCGCTCGACCTGCGGCTGGCCTCGGGTGCCCTGGCCGGCTGGGCGGCGGTGCTGTGGGGGCTGGAACGCAGCGCTGCCGCGGTTGCCCTGGCGGTGCTCGGCGCCGTCCTGGTGGCGGTGGTGCTGGGTGTCGCGGCCCGCTGGTGGCCGGTGCTGTTCGCCGGCGCGTTCGCGGCCTGCTGCGCGGCGGTGCTGCTCGCCCCGCTGGCCGTCCGGCTGCACGCGGCCCACGACGGCGCCCTGGCCGGGCTGGCGCAAGCCGGCGTCGAGGTCAGCGCCGAGCTGCGGGTGCGCGGCGATCCGCGACCGCTGGGCGCCGGCAGCTCCGGTGGGTCGCCCACCGTGGCGGTGGACGCCCAGCTGCTCGCGGTGCTGCACGGCGGCCGGTGGGCCAGGCTGTCCGGCGCGGTGCTGGTGCTCGGGCCGGCCGACGCCTGGCGCGGGGTGCTGCCCGGCCAACGGGTGCGCCTGGACGGCCGGTTGCGCCCGCCGCTGCCGGGCAACCTGCTGGCAGCCACCGTCCTGGCCCGCTCGAAACCGGAACTGCTGGGCCGGCCGCCGTGGTGGCAGCGCGGGGCCGGCCGGCTGCGCTCAGGCCTGCGGCAGGCGGCGGCCGGCCTGCCGGTGCTGCCCCGCGGGCTGCTTCCCGGCCTGGTGGAAGGTGACACCAGCGAGCTGGACCCGGTGCTGGCCGAACGGTTCCGGGTGGCCGGCCTCAGCCACCTGACCGCAGTCAGCGGCACCAACTTGAGCCTGCTGATCGGCACGGTGGCGTTGCTGCTGCGGCGCGTCCGGGCCTCGCCGGCGGCGATCGCGCTGGTCAGCACGGTGGTGCTGGTCGGCTTCGTGGTGCTGGCCCGGCCGTCGCCCAGCGTGCTGCGGGCAGCGGTCATGGCCGGCATCGCGCTGGTGGCGCTGGCCACCGGACGGCAACGTGCGGCGCTGCCAGTGCTGGCCGCGGCCAGCTTCGGGTTGCTGCTGTGGCAGCCGGGCCTGGCGGTCAGCGCCGGCTTCGCACTGTCGGTGGCCGCGACCGCCGCGCTGCTGCTGGTCGCGCCGGGCTGGGTCCAGGCGCTGCGCCGCCGGCGGGTGCCGGCCGGCCTGGCCGAGGCGCTGGCGGTCGCCGCGGCGGCTCACCTGGCCACCGCGCCGATCATCGCCGGCCTGGGCGGGCGGATCAGCCTGGTGGCGATCCCGGCCAACGTGCTGGCCGAGCCGGTGGTGGCGACGGTGACCATCCTCGGCCTGCTGGCCGCGTTGGCCTCGGTGCTGTGGCTGCCGCTGGCGGTGCTGCTGGCCCAGCTGGCCGGCTGGCCCTGCCGGTGGCTGGTCTGGGTGGCCAAGTACTTCGGGTCGCTGCCCGGCGCCTCGCTGCCCTGGCCGGCCGGGGTGCGCGGCGGCCTGCTGCTGGCCGGCCTGAGCATTGCGACGGTGCTGGTGTGCCGCCGGCCGGCGGCCCGGGCGCTGCTCGGCGTGGCGGTCGTGCTCGGTGTCCTGATCCAGATCCCGGGACGGGCGGTGCTGGCTGGCTGGCCGCCGCCCGGCTGGCTCGTCGTCGCCTGCGACGTGGGCCAGGGGGACGCGCTGGCGCTCAACGCCGGCCGGGGCAGCGCCGTGGTGATCGACGCCGGCCCCGACCCGGTGCCGGTGGATCGCTGCCTGCACGAGCTGGGCATCACCCGGGTCACGGTGCTGGTGCTGAGCCACGATCACCTCGACCACGTCGGCGGCCTGGCCGGGGTGCTGCACGGGCGCCAGGTCGACCGGGTGCTCGTCTCACCGCTGTCCGAGCCCGCCTCCGGCAACCGGCTGATCCTCTCGGCACTGGCCGGCCGTCACCTGCGGCTGGAACAGGCCCGTGCCGGCCAGCACCTCGACGCCGGTCAGAGCCATCTCGACGTGCTGGGTCCAGGCCATGTCTTCGCCGGCTCCCGGTCGGACCCGAACAACTCCTCGGTGGTGCTGCGCGCGACCGTGGCTGGGGTGCGGATCCTGCTGCCGGGCGATGCCGAGGTAGAGGCGCAGGACGACCTGCTCGGCAGCGGCGCCGACCTGCGCGCCGACATTCTCAAGGTGCCGCACCACGGCAGCGCCTACTCCGACCCGGCGTTCCTGCAGGCCAGCCAGGCCCGGCTGGCACTGATCTCGGTCGGGGCCGGCAACGACTACGGCCACCCGTCGCCGGTGCTGATCGCCGAGCTGGCCAGGCTGGGCATGCCGTTCGCCCGCACCGACCAGCAGGGCGACATCGCGGTGGTGAACCGGGCCGGCCGGCTGGTGCCGGTGGTGCGCTCCGCCGGCACCGCAACCGGCAGATTCCGCTTGACCTTGCCGCGGCGTCAACCCCTACCGTCGGCGAGAGCACCGCCACTCCGACGCGGTGCCGGCCGACCTGCGAGGGGGAGAGACATGGCCTGGTCGATCGCCGAGGTGGCCCGGATGTCCGGTGTCAGCTCGCGGACGCTGCGGCACTACGACGAGATCGGCCTGCTGCCGCCGGCACAGGTCGGCGCCAACGGTTACCGCTACTACGCCCAGGCCGAGCTGCTGCGGTTGCAGCAGATCCTGCTGCTGCGCGAACTCGGCCTGGGGCTGGCCGACATCCGCAGCATCCTGGACAGTCAGCTCGACGCCGTGCAGGCGCTTCGCGCGCATCACCGGCGGCTGCTGCGCGAACGGGACCGGCTCACGGTCCTCGCGCACACCGTGGCCCGCACCATCGACGAACTGACCGTCGACCAGCTCACCCACGACGACCAACACTCGGAGGAGGGCACCGCCATGGCCCGGATCAACCGGCCGGAGAACCTGTTCGAAGGTTTCGACCCGTCGGTCTACGACGAGGAGGCCCGCCGGCGCTGGCCGGCGGAATGGGAGCAGTCGCAGGCCTACGCCGGCACGCTGACCGAAGCGGACACCGAGCGGCTGCAGCGGGAGATGACGGCGGCCATGATCCGGATGGCGGAGTTGATGGTGGCCGGCGCCGCGGTGGACAGCGCGCCCGTGCAGGCCGAGATCGACGCCGCGTACCGGGGGGTGTGCCGGTTCTGGACCCCGGACGCCGCCGCCTTCACCAACCTGGGCCGGATGTATGTCGAGGACCAGCGCTTCAAGGCCAACTACGACCGGATCGCCGAGGGGCTGGCCGAGTTCTACCGCGACGCGATGGCCCACTACGCCGACACCGCGCTCAGCTGATATGCGCCGTGGAGAGTCAGCCGACGGGGATGCTGACCGTCTTGCAGTTGTCGGCGGGGACCGGGTCGGGGTAGCCGTCCTCGTCCTGCGCGCAGGCGGTCACCGTCACGGTGCCGCTGGAGATGGTCGGCGTGACCAGGATGGCCGCGCTGGTGCTCCTCCGGGCGCCGAGCACGCCGGGCTCACAGGCCGGCGAATCCGGATCGATGAGGGCATGGTTGGAGATCAGCGGGCAGGTGTAGTCCGATAACTCAGCGGTAGCGTTGCCGAAGGTGAAGTAGAAGTCCACCGAGACGGCGGTCCCGCTCCGGTTCTTCATGGTGAAGACCACCGGCAGCTCCTTGTCATACCCCCCGGTGGTGTAGCCCGCGACGGTGTTCCCGGTGATCGACAGGTCGACGTGGGTGGTGCTGGCCTGCGACGCCGTCGTCAGCGACAGCGTCCCTGCCAGGGCAAGTGCGCCAGCGAGAAGTACCGCGATCCTGATGCGCATAGCACGCCTCCATAACGTCCGGTGCTGTCAAGGGACTCGGACCGTAGCGTCGGCAGCGGGCAACGGGAAGGCGTTCAGCGCACAAGTCCTCCTAACACCGCGACCGAACTCGGGAATACATATCCACAATTCACTACCGTGTGCGGGGTGGCGGTCAGCGTGAGGCAGTGCGCAACGCGATCTGGTCGATGGGGCCCACCGTGACGTCGAGGCTGACCTCCTGGCCGGTCCGGCTGAGGGCCAGCAGCCGGCCGGTGCCGTCGGTCGCGAACAACCAGCGGCTGTCCGGCGACCAGGCCAGGGTCCGGCTTCCGCCGGTCCGGTCCACACTGGTCGTCACGCCGGTGACCCGGACGCCGCCGGTGCTCAGGTCGAGCAGGTGCAGGTTGAGCGAGCCCTGCCCGTTGGGCTGCAGCAACGCGGCCGTCCGGCCGTCCGGTGAGATCGCGCCCGAGTTCTGCGCGTACGCGTCGAGCGGCGTGGCCACGGTCTGCCGCCGGCCGGTGCCGCGGTCGGTCACCACGCTGGCGCAGCGGTAGGTCTCGTCGCACTCCAGCGTGAGCCAGCGGGTGGGGCCGATCGCCAGCAGCGACCCGCTGGTGATCCGGTGCAGGCCGTCCGGCCGGGCGTCGTACACGCCGCCGGTGCCTGACATCACCACGTTCCCCGCCCGGTCGGAGGCTCGCACCGACGCGTCCCGCGGAATGGGCAGCTGGATGCCGGCCGGCCGGCCGTCCAGGGTGAGCAGCGACAGGGCCGACCCGGTGCCGGCCCGGGTCTCTGCCCACAGGTGCCGCGGGTCCGGGCCGGGCAGCACCGAGAAGGCCTGGTCCAGCGCGGGCGGCAACGCCACGGCCGGCCTGCCGTCGCGCACGACGTAGCCGGGAACGAGACCTACCGGGTGCACGATCGCCCGGTCCGGTCCCACCACGAAGAAGATCCGGTTGGTGCCGCCCACCTCCGGCGCCGCGGTACGGGTGACCCGGCCGTTCCGGAGCTCGATCCGGACCACCACCCCCTGCCCCTGCCCGAACAACTCCCAGCCGGCCGGCACATCGAGCAGCGGGTGGCCGGCATCGACCACAGATACCGAGTCCGCGGTCCCGAGACCCGGTGGCGGCGGGTGGATCCCGGGCAACCCGGCCGCCGAGGTGCGCGGCGACACCGGAGCAGCGGCCCCGGCCGGCGCGGGGTGCGAAGAGTCGGCGCCGTTCTGGTTGCGGGTCAGCAGCAGCGCTGCCAGCACCGTCGCGGCGACCAGCGCGTACCACCACCGCCAGCGTCGCGGCGGCGGCCGGTCACGCGCCAGGTCCGGGTCCGGTCCCAGGTCCAGCCAGTGCACCGGGTCCAGGTCCGGCTCGCGATCGGCCACCGTCCCATCCTGCCCTGCTCCACCGGGCCATGCGAGGAGCCGGCTTTCCAGCCGGCGGGAAGTGGGCTCCCTAACCCCGGCAGGGCACGGTAGCCAGCGGCGCCCGACGGGCCGGCTGACTCAGCCGGTGCGGGGGCGCCAGGCCAGCTGGAGCACCGGTGGCAGGTCCATGCCCAGTGGCGTCACCTTGCCGGTGGCCCGATTGACGACCACCACTTGCCGATCGGCATTGACGATGAACAGCCACCGGCTGTCCGGCGACCAGACGAGGGAGGGGCCGATGGGCTGGTCGGTGCCGTTCGGGGTCACATCCAGCAGGCGGCGGACTCCGGAATCGAGATCGAGCAGCTCGACTGTGCCACCGCTGATGTCGTTGAGCTGGGGTGTTGCCAGGGTCCTGCCGTCCGGTGAGAGGGGCAGGTTGTTCTGCCCGTACATTCCGGTCACCGTCTCCACGGTGCGGCGAGCGCCGCTGGCTCGGTCGATGACCACCAGGGCGCAGTTGAGGCTGTCATCGCACTCGACGGTGAGCCAGCGGGTGGGCCCGCTGGCTACCAGCAGGCCGCTGGTGATCCGGTGCACAGCGCGGGGTGTGGCGTAGTAGGTGCCGCCGGTCATACCTGACAGCAGCGCGTAGCCGGCGCCGTCGGAGCCGACCACCGAACCCGAGGACGGAATGTCGATCGTGGCACCGGTGGGTTTGCCGTCCAGGGTGATCAGTGACAACCCGCCGCCCTGCTCTGTCCACAGGTGCCGTGCGTCGGGGCCCGGCAATAATGTGAAAACCTGCGACAGGGACTGCGGCAGGTCCGCGGCCGGTTTGCCGTCTCGCACCACGGAGCCAGGGATGTTGTCCAACGGGCGGACGATGGCCCGGTCGGCGCCGACGACGAAGAGCACCGAGCTTTCGGGGTTCGTACTGGGCACGGCGGTGATGGTGGCCCGCCCGAGCGCCAGCTGGATCCGGATCACGGTGTCCTCGCCCCGGGCGAACAGTTCCCAGTCGGCAGGCACGTCGAGCAGCCGATGCCCGGCGTTGCTCACCTGCACCGGAACGTTCGGAAAAGCGGTCGGCGTCGCCGTCGGGTTGGCGAACGATCCCGAGGAAGCCGGCGCCGCCGCCGAGACCGACGCAGCTGCCGAGCTCGACGAGACGGTGGCTGCCGGCGACCGGGGTGCCGAGGCGGCTCGGTCGGTGCCGTTCTGGGTACGGGCAACCAGCAGGGCTACCACCAGCGCGGCCCCGCCGCCGTACCACAGGTAGCGGCGCCGGGGATCTCTCGGCGGCTTGCCCTCGTCCGGGTCCGGCCCGAGGTCGAGCCAGTCGACGTCACCCGGATCGGGAGGGTGGTTGCTCACCTGGTCATTGTGACCGCCGGGGAAGGATGTGCGCGGATAACGCATAAAGATCAGGCCGAGATATTTCCGGGCCGTGCCATCCAGCCACGAACGAGAGCCGGCTGTGCAACAGTTTCGGTTCGTCACCCCGTTTGAGGGGTATGACGACACAGATCGCCGTGCATCCGGGAATGCGGGTATGGCGCAACGGACCCCGGGCCGCCCGCCCGGCACCCGGGGTGGAGGCGGCGGTGCCCGACATCAGCTTCGAAGCCCCCGGTGGCCGAGGCCTCGGCGACTTCGCACGCGAGCACGGGCTCGAGCTGACCAGGTTCGCCTACCTCGTAAGTGCCGACCGGAGCCGGGCCGAGGACCTCGTCCAGGACGTGCTGCTGGCCATGCACCGCCGCTTCGGTGCCCGGCTGGAGATCGAGCAGCCGCTGGCCTACGCCCGCCGGGCGATCGTCAACGCCAACATCAGCTGGGCCCGCCGCCGGGCCAGCACCGAGGTGCTCACCGCCGTCGACCCGGACCGGCCGGTGAGCGAGTCCGATCCCGGTTCCGCCGACGGCCTGTGGCAGCTGGTAGCCGGGCTGCCACACCGGCAACGGGTGGTGCTGGTGATGCGCTACTACCTCGGCTACAGCGACGCCGAGATCGCCGAGACGCTGGCCTGCCGGCGCGGCACCGTCCGCAGCCTGGCCTCCCGCGCGCTGGCCGACCTGCGCGGCTCGGACGACATCACCCTGCTGCACTCCTCCGACGACGGGACGAACCGATGAGCGCTCCGGACCCCGACGACCTCGAACGCCGGCTGACCGAGCTGTTCCAGCAGCGGGCGGCCACCATCACGCAGGTCCGGCAGTTCGACGCCGGCCCGGGCGATGGCCGCCGGAAGCCCGCCGGGTTGGAGCCGGGCCGGGACCGCTGGCGCTGGCAGCACCTCGGTGTGCTGGCCGCCGCGGCGGCGGTGTTCGTCGCGGTTGCCGCCACCATCGTGGCAATCCAGGCAAGCCGGCCCCGGCCGGCCCCGCCGCTCGGCACGTCCACCGCCACACCGACCGCCTCGTCCGCGCCGACGAACGCCACGCCCACGCCCACGCCGACGAACGCGTCCTGCTGGGTGGAGGCACCGGCCAGCTGGCTGCAGGCGATAACCGCCGGGGCGTTCCGGGGGGACAACGACCTCAACACCGTGGTCAGCGCCAACGGCGGGACGGGGGATTACCTCGTTACCCAGGGCAACGCCCCGACGGACCAGACCTCGCAGATCTATGCCGACCTCGAGCTCGCCCTGTACCACGACACCCGAGGCAACGTCATCTATACCGCCCAGGGCAGCAAGGACTTCGTCCAGGCCGATCCGACCGGGGCCATCTCAGCCGGCTGGGTCACCTTCGCCGTCGTCAGTCCGCAGAACTCGGCCGACTACCCCTACCGCTACCAGGTGATGCTGTACCAGCGTGGCACCGGCACCCTGCGTACGCTGGCCGGCGGGGCGGACCAGCCGAATCCGGAACGCAAGTTGGTCAGGGGAGCGCCGGTGATCGCCGCCGGAAAGGTGTACTGGCTGGCCTCGGTCGACAACCATCCCGAGACCACCACGCTGGAATCCTGGGATCTGTCCCGGAACTCCGCCGCCGCTTCGCGGAACGCCGCCGACGCTACCGGGCTCGTCGGCTACGGCAGCGGCGTGGCTGTGATGTACGAATCGGTATCCGAGTCCTCGGCGATCACCGCCACCCTCCGCAACGGCGCCGGGGTGCCGTTGACCAAGGCTCAGCTGGACGCGACCACCGGGGGGAGCAACTTCGGCTTCGACGGCACCAGCAAGCTGTCCTGGCTGCGGTACGACGGCGATTCGGCCAGCTACTCCGTCCTGATCGTGGGCGGCACCGGGGTGAGCACTGAGCCCTTGAGCCATGCCGCGGACCGCGCCGCCGGCACCCTGCTCGGCATCAGTGCGGCAGTTTTTCCCTTTGTCGCGGCGGTGGTGCACAACGTGGACGGCTTGGTGGATCTGCGCACCGGCACGCCGGTCGCGTTTCCGATCGGCACGATCGTGCAGGCGGTGGTGGGAGACAGCGTGGTCTTCGGCACCGACAGCCACAACTCCGGCCAGGCGTTCGGCTCGGCTGGGCTGAGCCTGGTGCCGCTGAGCGCGCTGCCTGCCGCGCACTGCTGAGCCGGCAGCCCCCACTAGCCAGGCTTGGACGCCTCCACCAGCACCCGCTGGGAGTGTGAGACGAACGGCCCGGCTCGCCGGATCTGGGAGTGCAGGTCAGCGAGCCGGGCCCGGTACCGGTGCACCGAGAAGTCCGGCACCGTCCAGACCACCTTGCGGAGGAACACGATCACCGCGGCGATGTCGTCGAAGCGAACCTCCAGCGCCTCGTGCCGCACGTCCTCGGCCACCAATCCCGCCGACCTCAGCTCCCGCAACGCCCGCTCCGTGCCGTTGCCCGGAGGATGCGGTTGCGGTCCCATCAGGAACTCGTACAGCTCCCGGTTGGAGCCGATGCCGATCTGCTGGGACAGGTAGCGACCGCCCGGACGCAGCACCCTGGCGATCTCGTCCCACCGCACCACGGTGGGGTGCCGGCTCGTCACCAGGTCGAAACTCGCCGTTCGGAACGGCAGCGGCTGGTCGTCCGCGGCCCGCACCACCGCACCGCCCAGCGGCGCCAGGTTGCGCCGGGCGATGGCCAGGTTCGGCGGCCAGGACTCGGTCGCGCACAGCGTCGGCGGAACGCTCGGGATGCCGGCCAGCACCTCACCGCCGCCGGTCTGCAGGTCCAGCGTCGCTGTCGCCGCGGCCATCCGCCGGCCCATTCGCTCGGCGTACCGCCAGGACGGCCGTTGCTCGCTGGCCCGCCCGTCGAACCAGGAGAAGTCCCAACCGGCGACCGGCACGGCCTGCGCCTCGGCCACCAGTCGCTCGAACTCCCGATCGGCAGGCACGCCGCTCAGGGTGCCAGACGGCTGTCAGCGCAGGGCTCACCGGCCGGCGAGCTGCCCGGCGGCGAAGCGCAGCTGGGCCGCGGCCTGGCTGCGCCAATAGCCGGCGTCGTGCCCGCCCGGCTCGATGCCACCCGCCGGGGTCGGCGACAGCGCCGCCCGCAGGTCCCGGGTGACGGCCGCGAACCCGTCCGAGGCGCCGCAGTCCAGCCGCAGTGGGATGCCGGCCAGCAGCTCCAGCCGCCCGAAGATCGCATGCTCGTCGAAGTCCTCGGCGTCGTCGAAGGCTCCGGCGGCGCTCTGACCGGCCTGGTGCCACACCGCGGGGCTCTCGGCGACGGCCACCGCGGTCCGCTCCCGGCCCAACCGGCCGGCCAGGTACAGGGCGCCGTAGCCGCCCATCGACCAGCCGAACAGCCCGACCCGGGTGGTGTCCAGTCCACGCCGGCCCAGCAGCGGCAGGAACTCCGAGATCACCATGGCGGCCGGGTCGGTGTCGCGGCGCGGGTGCCAGTACTCGTGGTCGCCGCCGTCCACCGCGGCGATGGCGAACGGCGCGCTGCCGTGCGCCACCGCGTCGGCGAGGAACCGGTGCAGGTGCAGGCTGCCGGTGAACGAGTCCCGGTGGCTGCCGCCGCGGCCGTGCAGCGAAATCAGCACCGGCAGGTTGTCGCGGTCCGGGCCGGGTGGGTAGGCCACCGCCCAGGACGTCCGGGCCCCGTGCCGGGCTGCCGAGTCGAAGCTGCCGCTGACCAGCCGGCCCGGCGTGGCGGTCGGAACGCCGGCCGGCAGCCGGTCGCGTCCGCCGAGCACGCCGGCCTCGACCGCGGTCAGCCCGGCCGCCGCGGTGGCGAGCGCGCCGAGGCCGCCGAGCAGCACCGCCCGGCGGGTGGTGTGCGTCAACGCTGGCCTCCACGGCGTACGGATCCGACCGGCCGACTATCGCACCTCAGCCCGCACGCGGGACGCATGCGAGGATGAGCGCGTGCCTGCCGCGAGCCCTGTCGCCCCGCTGACCCTGGTGGTGGGGGATGAGGAGTTCCTGGTCAGCCGGGCGCTGGAGGACCTGCGCAACGCGGTGACCGGCGAGGACCCGGACGTCGAGCTGCACGAGGCCGAGGCCGGCACGGTGGAGCCGGCCGAGCTGCTCCAGCTGCTCAGCCCGTCGCTGTTCGGCGGCCGCCGGCTGGTGGTGCTGCGCTCGGCCCAGGACCTGCCCGCGGCGCGGGTGGCGACGGTGGTGCCGCTGCTGCTCGACACCGACCCGGACACCGCCGTGGTGGTCCAGCACCTGGGCGGCGCGAAGGGCAAGGCGGTGCTGGACGCGGTCCGCAAGGCCAAGCCCGCCGAGATCAGCTGTGCCCGGATCACCCGGTTCGAGGACCGCCGGACCTTCCTGCGCAACGAGGTGCGCCGGTTCCGGGGCAAGATCACTCCCGACGCGGCTGCCGCGCTGATGGACGCGGTGGGCAGCGACCTGCGCGAGATCTCGGCGACGGTGGCCCAGCTGGTCGGCGACACCGGCGGCTCCATCGACGTGGCCGCGGTGGCGGCCTACCACCGGGGCCGGGCCGAGGTCAGCGGGTTCGCGGTGGCCGACCAGGCGGTGGTCGGCAACGTCGCCGAGGCGGTGACCAACCTGCGCTGGGCGCTGAACGTCGGGGTGCCGGCGGTGGTGATCGCCGACGCGCTGGCCGACGGGGTCCGGACGGTGGCCCGGGTGCTGGGCGCCGGGCCGGGGGACCCGTTCCGGCTGGCGCCGGTGCTCGGCATGCCGCCGTGGAAGGTCAAGCGG
>NZ_DATINC010000055.1:0-9109 GCF_035474675.1 Jatrophihabitans sp.
GCGGACCCGGTCGATGGTCCGGCCGTCCAGGGTGATCGGCGGCAGCGAGCAGGCCGAGTCGCCGGAGTGGATGCCGGCCTCCTCGATGTGCTCCATCACCCCGCCCAGGTAGAGCTCGGTGCCGTCGTAGAGGGCGTCGACGTCGATCTCCACGGCGTCGTCGAGGAACCGGTCCACCAGCACCGGGTGGTCCGGGGTGATGTGGGTGGCCTTGGCGATGTAGGTCGCCAGCCCGGTCTCGTCGTAGACGATCTCCATGCCGCGCCCGCCCAGCACGTAGGACGGCCGGACCAGCACCGGGTAGCCGATCGAGTCGGCGACCTGCTTGGCCTCGTCGAACGAGGTGGCCAGGCCATACCGGGGCGCCGGCAGCCCGATCTGCTGCAGGATCCGGCCGAACTCGCCGCGGTCCTCGGCCAGGTGGATCGCTTCGGGCTGGGTGCCCAGCACCGGCACCCCGGCGTCCTTGAGCCGCTTGGCCAGGCCCAGCGGGGTCTGCCCGCCCAGCGTGCAGATCACCCCGGCGACGGTGCCGGACTGCCGCTCGGCGTGCACCACCTCCAGCACGTCCTCGAAGGTGAGCGGTTCGAAGTACAGCCGGTCGGCGGTGTCGTAGTCGGTGGAGACGGTCTCGGGGTTGCAGTTGACCATCACCGTCTCGAAGCCGGCCTCGTGCAGCGCCATCACCGCGTGCACGCAGGAGTAGTCGAACTCGATGCCCTGCCCGATCCGGTTCGGCCCGCTGCCGAGGATCAGGACCTTGGGACGTTCGCGCTGCGGGCTGACCTCGGTCTCGGAGTCGTAGCTGGAGTAGTGGTACGGGGTGCGGGCGGCGAACTCGGCGGCACAGGTGTCCACGGTCTTGTACACCGGCCGGATGCCGGCCCGGTGCCGCAGCAGCCGGACGCCGTCCTCGCCGGCCAGCTCCGGCCGCAGCGCCGCGATCTGCCGGTCCGACAGGCCGTGCCGCTTGGCCCGGCGCAGCAGCTCGGCGGTGAGGCTCGGTGCCTCGGCCAGCTCCCGGCCGACCTCGCCGATCAGCGCCAGCTGGTCGACGAACCACGGGTCGATGCCGGTGGCCTCGGCCACGTCGGTCACGCTCGCACCGGCCCGCAACGCCCGCTCGACGGCGTAGATCCGCCCGTCGGTGGGCACCGCGGCGATCCGGAGCAGCTCGGCAACCGAGGCGGTTTCGGGGTCCGGATCGGCGCCGGTCCAGAACCCGGCCATGGCCGTCTCGGTGGAACGCAGCGCCTTGCCCAGCGCCTCGGTGAAGTTGCGCCCGATCGCCATCGCCTCGCCCACCGACTTCATGTGGGTGGTGAGCACCGGGTCGGCACCGGGGAACTTCTCGAACGCGAACCGCGGCACCTTGATCACCACGTAGTCCAGGCTCGGTTCGAAGCAGGCCGGGGTGGCGCCGGTGATGTCGTTGCTGACCTCGTCCAGGGTGTAGCCGACCGCCAGCTTCGCCGCGATCTTGGCGATCGGGAATCCCGTTGCCTTGGAAGCCAAAGCGCTCGATCGCGACACCCGCGGGTTCATCTCGATCACGATCATCCGGCCGGACGCCGGGTCGACGGCGAACTGGATGTTGCAGCCGCCGGTGTCGACGCCGACCTCGCGCAGCACCGCGATGCCCACGTCGCGCATGTGCTGGTACTCCCGGTCGGTCAGCGTCATCGCCGGCGCCACGGTGATCGAGTCGCCGGTGTGCACCCCCATCGGGTCGATGTTCTCGATGGAGCAGACCACCACCACGTTGTCGTTGCGGTCGCGCATCAGCTCCAGCTCGAACTCCTTCCAGCCGAGCACGCTCTCCTCGACCAGCACCTCCTGCACCGGTGAGGCGGCCAGCCCGCGCTCGACCCGGGTCCGCACCTCCTCGGCGGTGTGCGCCATCCCCGAGCCGAGGCCGCCCATGGTGAACGACGGCCGGATGACCACCCGGTTGCCCACCGTCTCGGCGAAGGCGATCGCCTCGTCCAGGGTGTGGCAGACCGCCGAGGCGGGCACGTCCGCGCCAACCGTCCGGACGATGTCCTTGAACTTCTGGCGGTCCTCGCCGCGCTGGATGGCGTCGATGTCGGCGCCGATCAGCTCCACGCCGTAGCGTTCCAGCACGCCGCGGGCGTGCAACGCGACCGCCAGGTTCAGCGCGGTCTGCCCGCCCAGGGTGGCCAGCAGCGCGTCGACCGGATGACCCAGGGCCGCCTCGGTCGCGATCACCTTCTCCACGTACTCCGGGGTGAGCGGCTCGATGTAGGTGGCGTCGGCGAACTCCGGGTCGGTCATGATGGTGGCCGGGTTGGAGTTCACCAGGCTGACCCGGAAGCCCTCACTGCGCAGCACCCGGCACGCCTGGGTGCCGGAGTAGTCGAACTCGCAGGCCTGGCCGATCACGATCGGGCCGGAGCCGATCACCAGGATGTGGGAGATGTCGGTGCGCCTGGGCATCAGGCTGATCCATTCTGCTCTTCGCGCGAGCGCTCATCGCCGGGCTCGCTCCGCTCCTCGCTGCGCTGCGATGCTCGCTCGCGACCCTCCAATAGCTCGGCGAACCGATCGAACAGGTACGCCGCGTCGTGCGGGCCGGCCGCGGCCTCCGGGTGGTACTGCACCGAGAACGCCGGGACGTCGCGGGCCCGCAGCCCCTCCACCACGTTGTCGTTGAGGCAGATGTGGCTGACCTCCACCTCGCCGAAGTCCGTCGAGGTCGGCCGGTCGATCGGAGCGTCAACGGCGAAGCCGTGGTTGTGGGCGGTGATCTCCACCTTGCCGGTGGCCCGGTCCTGCACCGGCTGGTTGATGCCGCGGTGGCCGTAGCGCAGCTTGTACGTACCGAAGCCGAAGGCGCGGCCCAGCAGCTGGTTGCCGAAGCAGATGCCGAACACGGGCAGCTGCGTGCCGAGCAGTTCGCGCAGCAGCGCGACCGCATCGTCGGCGGTGGCCGGGTCCCCGGGCCCGTTGGACAGGAACACCGCGTCGGCACCGGTGTCGAGCACCTGGCGCAGGCTCGAGGCGGCCGGCAGCACGTGGGTGGTGATGCCGCGCTCGGCCAGGCGGTGCGGGGTCATCGCCTTGATGCCGTAGTCCAGCGCGGCAATGCTGAACCGCCGGGTGTCGATCGCCTCGACGGTGTAGGGCTCGCCGGTGCTCACCTCGCCGGCCAGGTCCGCGCCGGCCATCTGCGGCGAGGCCAACACCCGCCGCCGCAACGACTCCGGATCCAGGTCGGTGCTGGAGATCCCGCAGCGCATCGCGCCCCGCTCGCGCAGGTGCCGGGTCAGCGCCCGGGTGTCGATCCCGGAGATCCCGACCACGCCCTGCGCGACGAGCTCCTCGTCCAGTGACCGGGTGGCCCGCCAGCTCGACGTCCGGCGGGCCGGGTCGCGCACCACGTAGCCCGACACCCAGATCCGGCGGGACTCCGGGTCCTCGTCGTTGACCCCGGTGTTGCCGATGTGCGGCGCGGTCTGCACCACCACCTGGCGGTGGTACGACGGGTCGGTCAGGGTCTCCTGGTAGCCGGTCATGCCGGTGTTGAACACCGCCTCGCCGAAGGTCTCACCGGCCGCCCCGTAGGACTCGCCGGCGAATGTCCGGCCGTCCTCGAGCACCAGAATGGCTTTGTCTGTCATCAGATTGCCTCGTTCTCGGTTCCGGTGCGCGTCCCGTGACCGGCACTGCCGGTACTGGTGGCGGGTGCGGTCAGGTGCTCCAGCGCGGCCAGCCACGCCGGGTACCCGGTCTTGTCCTCGGCTCGGATGCCGCTGTCCAGGTCCTGCCCGCCGTGCCGCCAGCGCAGCACCAGCAGCCCGCCCGCGCCGACCACCTTGCCGGCCAGCGCCGGCTCCAGCCGGGCGTCGACCAGCTGGTCAGCGGGCAGGAAGACCGGGCTGCTGCCCTGCCGCTCGACCAGCACGCCGGCCTCGGTCAACCGGGCCAGCGCGGCGGCCCGGACGCCCAGGCCGCGGGCCACGATCCGGTCCTGCCACCGGGTGGCGAGCGTGGTGCCGACGTAGAGGCCGGCCAGCGGCGCGGCGAGCTCGGCACCGAGCGTGCCGGGCACCGCGGGCAGCTCCGGCAGCCAGTCCTGGCGCGCGCCGCGGTGCCGCCAGCCCAGCCGCATGCCGGCCAGGGCCAGGGCGAACAGCAGCACGCAGCCAGCCACCAGCAGCAGCCGGGTCATGCCCACACCGCCGAGGCCCCTGACAGTGCCGGCACGACCCCGTCGCGGGCGGTGGGCCGGCCGCGCAGGAAGGTGGCCAGCACCCGGCCCGGCAGCCGCCGGCCGGCGAACGGGGTGTTGCGCGACAGCGAGGCCAGCGCCGCCGGCTGCACCACCCAGCTCGCGGAGGGGTCGACCAGGGTGAGGTTGGCCGGCTCCCCCACCGCGATCGGGCGGCCGTGCCCGGCCAGCCGGCCGATCACCGCGGGCCGGACGCTCATCCGGTCGGCGAGCCCGGCCCAGTCCAGCCGGCCGGGTTCGACCATCGTCTCGATCAGCACCCCCAGCGCGGTCTGCAACCCCAGCATGCCGAACGCGGCGTCGGAGAAGGCGTGGTCCTTGTCGTGCGCGGCGTGCGGGGCGTGGTCGGTGGCGACCGCGTCGATGGTCCCGTCAGCCAGGCCCGCCCGCAGCGCCTCGACGTCCTCGGCCGGCCGCAGCGGCGGGTTGACCTTGTAGAGCGGGTCGTAGCCGGCCAGCAGGTCGCAGGTCAGCAGCAGGTGGTGCGGGGTCACCTCGGCGGTGACCGGGATGCCGCGTTGCTTGGCCCAGCGCAGCACGTCCACGCTGCCGGCGGAAGAGACGTGGCAGACGTGCAGCCGCGAGCCGGTGTGCCGGGCCAGCATCACGTCCCGGGCGATGACGCTCTCCTCGGCGACCGACGGCCAGCCCGGCAGCCCCAGCCGTCCGGACAGCTCCCCCTCGTGCGCGCAGCAGCTGGCGTCGGCCAGCCGGGGGTCCTGGGCGTGCTGGGCGAGTACGGCGTCGAAGGGCTTGAGGTACTCCAGCGCCCGGCGCATCAACCGGGCGTCGCTGACGCAGTGCCCGTCGTCGCTGAACACCCGGACGGCCGCCGACGAGCGGGCCATGTTGGCGATCTCGGCCAGCTGCTCGCCGGCCAGCCCGCGGGAGACCGCTCCCACCGGGCGCACGTCGACCAGGCCGGCCAGCTCGCCGAGCCGGGCCACCTGCTCGACGATCTCGGCG
The DNA here is from genome assembly GCF_035474675.1 of Jatrophihabitans sp. Taxonomy (GTDB): domain Bacteria; phylum Actinomycetota; class Actinomycetes; order Mycobacteriales; family Jatrophihabitantaceae; genus Jatrophihabitans_A. The sequence goes on from NZ_DATINC010000055.1 coordinate 5,219, forward strand.
GTGTCGGCGACCGGGTTGGTGTTGGCCATCGCGTGCACCGCGGTGAACCCGCCCAGGGCCGCGGCGGCCGAGCCGGTGGCGATCGTCTCGGTGTCCTCGCGGCCGGGCTCGCGCAGGTGGGTGTGCAGGTCGACCAGCCCGGGCAGCAGCACCGCCCCGTCGGCCTCGATCAGCTCGGCGCCGTCCGGCCGCTCCAGCGACGGGCCGAGGCCGGCGATCGCGCCGTCGGCCAGCAGCACGTCGACCGCCGCGGCACCCAGCGGCCGGACGCCGCGCAGCAGCACCGGCCGGGAGAACCCGGTCACGCGTGCACCGCCGCGGGGTGCGGCTCGCCGGTCGTCCCAGTACGTCCGGAGCCCTCGTCGGCACCGGCCATCAGGTGGTAGAGCACCGCCATCCGGACCGCCACGCCGGCCCGGACCTGGTCCAGCACCAGCGACCGGGGGCTGTCGGCGGCGATCGAGGAGATCTCCAGGCCGCGGTTCATCGGGCCGGGATGCAGCACCGGGGCGTGCTCGGGCAGCAGGTCCAGCCGGGCCGGGCTCAGCCCGTAGCCGATCGCGTACTCACGCTCGGTCGGGAAGTACCCCACGGCGGCCCGACCGCCGCCGGAGGACCCGGTGCCCATCCGCTCGCGCTGCACCCGCAGCATCATCACCGCGTCGACGTCGCCGGCGACCTTGCCGGCCAGGGTGGCGTCGAGGTCCCAGCTGGTGGAGCAGTTCCAGGTGTGCACGCCGGCCGGCATCAGGGTCGGCGGCGCGACCAGGGTCACCTGGGCGCCCAGCAGGCCGAGCAGCAGGACGTTGGACCGGGCCACCCGGCTGTGGGTCAGGTCGCCCACGATCACGATGTGCCGGCCGGCCAGCTCGCCGAGCCGGCGGCGCAGCGTGAAGGCATCCAGCAGCGCCTGGGTGGGGTGCTCGTGGGTGCCGTCGCCGGCGTTGATGACCGGGCAGTCGACCCATTCGGTGACCCGGTGCGCCGCCCCGGAGCTGGGGTGCCGGATCACCAGCGCGTCTACCCCGAGCGCTGCCACGGTGAGCGCGGTGTCGCGCAGGCTCTCGCCCTTGCTGACGCTCGACCCCTTGGCGCTGACGTTCACCACGTCCGCCGACAGCCACTTGCCGGCGATCTCGAACGACGACCGGGTGCGGGTGGAGTCCTCGAAGAACAGGTTGACCACGGTGCGCCCGCGCAGCGCCGGCAGCTTCTTCACCTGCCGGTGCTGGATGGCGTCCATCTGCTCGGCGGAATTCAGGATCTCGTATGCGCCGGCGGCGTCGAGGTCGGCGGCCGACAGCAGGTGCCGGGTCATGCCGGCCCTCCAGCCCTGGCAGTACCGGCGGCACCGGCGTGGATGCTGACCTCGTCCACCCCGTCGGTCTCGGCCAGCCGCACCCGGACCTGCTCCTCGGCCGAGGTCGGCAGGTTCTTGCCCACGTAGTCGGCCCGAATCGGCAGTTCGCGGTGCCCGCGGTCGACCAGCACCGCCAGTTGCACCGCACGCGGGCGGCCCAGGTCGGTCAGCGCGTCCAGCGCGGCGCGCACCGTCCGGCCGGAGAACAGCACGTCGTCGACCAGGATCACCAGCTTGCCGTCCACACCGCCGGCGGGCTCCACGGTGCGGCCCAGCGGGCGGCTGGCCTGGGTGCGCAGGTCGTCGCGGTAGAGGGTGATGTCCAGGCTGCCCAGGCCCACCCGGACGCCGGCGAAGGTGGCGATCCGCTCGGCGAGCCGGTGGGCCAGCGGCTCGCCGCGGGTCGGGATGCCCAGCAGCACCACGCCGTCGCCGCCGGAGGTCTTCTCCAGGATCTGGTGGGCGATCCGGTCCAGCACCCGGGCGATGTCGTCGGCCTGCAGGACGGTCTTGGCGCCCGCCGCGGCCGGCCGCGGGTCGGCCGGAGGGGTGAATGTCGGGGAGAGGGGGACTGATGTGTCCGAAATGGGCTGCGCAGGCACGCTGCGTAGACCTCCTTCCTCGCCTCACAGGACGAGTCGTTAAAGGACGTCGTAACAAAGCCGACGGTAGCAGAATGAAGCATGGCAACCGCAGTTGACCGCTAGTGTCGGGTTACCCGGTTACAGTATGTGGAAGTGTTACTCTGTAAAATCAGCGTTACGCAAGGATTTGCTAGCACAGCCAGTTGAGAACGACTACCACCCGTGGCCAATCTGTTGAAGGACGGGGACGTGACTGAGCACAACACTCCGACCATCGGTGACGACGTCGCCGCGGCCCCGGGGGCCGAAGGCGCCGGCTCGGAGGTCGCCGGGCTGGCTCCGGGTGACCGAGAGTATGCCCGCGCGCTGGGTAGCCGGTTGAGGGCTGTCCGTTCCCAGCAACGGCTGTCCCTGCACGGTGTGGAGCGCAAGTCCAACGGCAAGTGGAAGGCAGTCGTCGTCGGTTCCTATGAGCGCGGCGACCGCGCGGTGTCGGTGGCCCGGCTCGCGGAGCTGGCCGAGTTCTACGGCGTGCCGATCTCCGAACTGCTGCCCGCCGAGGACGGCGCGACCAGCAGCCGGTCCGACAGCGGCGGCAAGGTGGTGCTCGACCTGCAGAAGCTGCAGCACGTACCGGCCGAGGACGCCGCCCCGCTGGTCCGCTACGCCCACTCCATCCAGCGGCAGCGCGGCGACTACGGCAACAAGGTGCTCTCGATCCGCGGCGAGGACCTGCGGGCGCTGGCCCTGATGTTCGACACCTCGCTGGAGCGGCTGACCGAGAAGCTGGTCGCCTGGGGCGTGCTGGCGCCGGGCTCGATCGGCCACGGCCTGGAGTAACTCCGCTGCCGGCTCAGGTGGCTGCCGTGCCGCCGGCCGGCAGCTGATCGCGCAGCACCCTGCCCAGGATTCCGTTGACGAACTTCGGCGAGTCGTCGGTGGACAGCAGCTTGGCCAGCTCCACCGCCTCGTCGATGGCCACCGCGTCGGGTACGTCGGTGGCCCACAGCAGCTCGTACAACCCGACCCGCAGCACCGCCCGGTCCACCCCGGGCATCCGGTCCAGCGTCCAGCCCTCGGAGTAGTCGTTGAGCAGCTGGTCGATCGCCGCCCGATGCTCGGCGACGCCCTCGATCAGCTCGATGGTGTAGTCACTGATCGGCGGGTCGGCCAGCGCGATCCGCTCGGCCAGCGTGCTCACCGGGTCCGCGCCGCGCAGGTCGGCCTCGTAGATCAGGTCGACGGCGCGCTTGCGAGCCTTGCTCCGAGCGGCCACCTAGCTCACCGGCTCTTCGCGCGAGCGCTCATCGCAAACCTCGCTGCGCTCCTCGGCGCTGACGCGCCTGCGATGCTCACTCGGAAGACTCGGCTCTTCGCGCGAGCGCTCATCGCAAACCTCGCTGCGCTCCTCGGCGCTGACGCGCCTGCGATGCTCACTCGGGTCACTAGCTGTTGACGCGGCCGAGGTAGCGGCCGTCCCGGGTGTCGATCTTGATCTTCTCGCCGGTGGTGACGAACAGCGGCACCTGCACCTCGGCGCCGGTCTCCACCGTGGCGGGCTTGGTGCCACCGGTCGCCCGGTCGCCCTGCAGCCCGGGCTCGGTGTAGGTGATCAACAGCTCGACCGAGGTCGGCAGCTCGATGTAGAGCGGCACGCCCTCGTGCACCGCGACCATCGCCTCGGAGTTGTCCAGCAGGTAGTTGGCACCGTCCCCGACGACCGCACCCGGCACGTGGACCTGCTCGTAGGTGTCGGCGTCCATGAAGACGAAGTCGTCGCCTTCCTTGTACAGGTAGGTCATGCCGCGCTTGTCCACGGTGGCGGTCTCGACCTTGGTGCCGGCGTTGAACGTCCGGTCGACCACCTTGCCCGACAGCACGTTCTTCAGCGTGGTCCGCACGAATGCGCCGCCCTTGCCCGGCTTGACGTGCTGGAACTCCACCACG
>NZ_DATINC010000056.1:0-24531 GCF_035474675.1 Jatrophihabitans sp.
GTGAGCAGCACGTGCTTGTCACCGGTGCCGAACTGCCGGATCGCCCAGCGCTTGACCGGCTCGGGGGTGAGCAGGATCAGCCGGTTGCCGACCGCGATCACCGGCGCGGCGGCCGGCCGGACCAGCGCCGCCGCCAGCTCACCGGCGGCCACCGCCACCCCGCCGGCCAGCAGGCCGATCAGCGCACCGGTCGTCCTGGCGGTCGGCGCGGAATCTCTCGGCTGTGCGGTCGGGTCCACGGCTTCCATGATTGCCCAGACTCCGGCCCGGGGTTCTTACGATTCGGTGCGAATGCTGGAACCGGCGCCGGCCATCAGCGCGGACGCCAGCGTGGTGCGCCGCGGGGTGGCGCCGATGTCGCGGACCGCCCGGACCAGCGCCGGCCCGCTGCCGCGCACCACCGACAGGTGCGCCCGGGCCCGGGTCAGCGCGGTGTAGACCAGCGGCCGGGACAGCATCCGGCCCGCCTCCGGCGGCAGCACCACGACCACCCCGCGGAACTCCGAGCCCTGTGCCCGGTGCACCGTGATCGCCCAGCCGTGGCTGATGTCGGCCAGCATCTTGCCCGACACCTCGGCCAGCGCCGGCGCCGTGGTGCCGAAGTCGATGGTCACCACCCGGTCGCGGACCGCGGTCACCGTCCCCACCTCGCCGTTGGCGAAGCCAGTCGGACTCGCCTCCAGGTGATTGGCGGTGGCCACCACCCGGTCGCCCGGGTCGAACCGGCCGCCGGACTTGCCGAACGGGGACGGGTTGAGCCGGGCCTTGAGCGCGGCGTTCAGCTCGATGGTGCCGGCCGGCCCGCGGTGCACCGGCGTCACCACCTGGATCTGGTCGGTCTCGATGCCCAGCGCCCGGGGGATCGAGTCGGTCATCAGCTGCACCACCCGGTGCGCGCAGTCGGCCGACCCGCGGGCCGGGACGATGACCACCTCGCGGTCGGGGGAGTCCACCGCGGGCAGCTCGCCGGCCCGCACCGCAGTGGCCAGCCGGGCGATCGCGCCGCCGGCGTCCTGGCGGTACAGGGTGGCCAGCTCCACCACCGGCACCGCGCCGGAGGAGATCAGGTCGGCCAGCACCTGCCCCGGCCCGATCGAAGGCAGCTGCGCGGAGTCGCCCACGAACATCAGGTGGGTGCCGTCGGCACAGGCCCGCAGCAGCGCGGCCGCCAACTCCACGTCCAGCATCGAGGCCTCGTCCACCACCACCAGCTGCTCGTCCAGCGGCCAGTCCGCACCCCGGGCGAAGCCGGCGCTGAAGTCCACCTCGCCGCCCTCGCCGGCGCGCGGCTGGACGCCCAGCAGCCGGTGGATGGTCATCGCGTCGGCATCGCACAGCTCGGCCAGCCGCTTGGCGGCCCGGCCGGTCGGGGCGGCCAGCGCCACCGTCTTGCCCAGCCGGCCGGCCTCGCGCACCACGGTGGCCACCGTCCGGCTCTTGCCGGTGCCCGGGCCCCCGGTCAGCACGCTCACCCCGTACGCCAGGGCGTTGCCGACCGCGCTGCGCTGCACCTCGTCCAGCGAGTCCGGGTCGTCGTCCGGAGCCTTCTTGGTCCGGCGACCCTTCTTTCCCACAGCCGCCAGCGGGGTGGCGGTGCGGGCCAGCCGGTGCACCGAGTCGGCGATCTCGGCCTCGGCCGCCGCGTACCGGGCCAGCGCCAGCAGCTGCTCCGTTCCGCCGGCGGCTAGCACGCTCCGGACGGTCTCGCCGGCACAGGCATCGGCGATCGCCTGGTCCGGGTCGGGAATCCGGTACAGCTCCAGATCCAGCTTGACCTCGGCGGCCGGCCACACGGTGTGGCCGTCGCGCGCCACCCGGGCCAGCACGAAGCCCACCAGCGCCCGGGACCGGCGCGGGTCGGACGGCCCGACGCCCGGGATCGCCGCCCGGGCCAGCGCGTCGGCGTCCGGCACGTCCACCCCGGGCAACTGCAGCAGCCGCCACGGGTCGTCGCGCAGCAGCCGGTGCGCTCCCGCCCCGAACAGCTCCACCGCGCGGCCGGCCAGCCGGGCCGGCAACCCCGCCGCCAGCAGCAGCTGCACCACCTCGTAGGCCGGCTGTGCGGCCAGGTAGGCCGAGAACAGCCGGCCGGCCCGCAGCTGTCCCACCCGGGGCAGCCGGGTCAGCGCCTCGACGCTCACGTCCTGCGGGCGGCGGATGCCGGCCTCGGGCAGCTCGGCGGCCAGCGTGCTGCCCAGTCCCGGCCACAACCCGGCCGAGCAGAACGCCGCGAACGCCTGATCGGCCGGGTTCGCTGCGGTCAGCGGACGTCCTCGGGATAGCCGAACCGGGGCGCGGACACGTCGTCGAGGGCCAGCTGGATCTCCAGCGGCAGCTCCACCGCCAGCGACTGCACCGCGGCGGTCAGCTGGCCCAGCGTCCGGGCGCCGACGATGGCCGCGGCCACCCCGGGCCGGTTGCGCAACCAGGACAGCGCCACGGTGATCGGCGAGGTGGCCAGCCCGTCGGCCGCGGTGGCCACCGCCTCGACGATGCCGACCTGGCGGCCGTCGGAGTAGCTGGCCAGGCTGCGGCCCTGCGCGGCACCCCGGGAGTCCGCCGGCACCCCGTGCCGGTACTTGCCGGTCAGCACCCCGCCGCCGAGCGGGGAGTACGCCAGGATGCCCAGCCCGAGTTCCAGGCAGGCCGGCAGCACCTCGCGCTCGACGCCGCGCTCCAGCAGCGAGTAGCGCACCTGGTTGGACACCAGCGTCGCCCGGCCCGGCACCGCCCGCTGCCAGGTGGCGGCCTGGGCGGTACGCCAGCCCGGATAGTTCGACACACCGGCGTAGCGGACCTTGCCGGAGCTGACCGCCGCGTCCAGCGCCGACAGCGTCTCCTCGGCCGGCACACCGGCATCGACGGTGTGCACCTGCCACAGGTCGAGGTAGTCCACGCCCAGGTTGGTCAGCGACTCGTCCAGGGTGCGCAGCAGCGCGCCGCGGGAGGCGTCCACCGAGCGCTGGTCGCCCAGCCAGCTCAGCCCGGCCTTGGAGGCCAGCACCAGCTCCGAGCGCGGCACCACGTCGGCGATCAGGGCGCCCAGGATGCGCTCGGAATCGCCGTGCGAGTAGGAGGCCGCGGTGTCGACCAGGGTGCCGCCGGCGTCCCGGAAGGCGACCAGGATGGCCGCCGCCTCGTCCGGGTCGGTGCCCGCCCCCCAGGTCATGGTGCCCAGTCCCAGCCGGGACACCTTCAGGCCGCTCCGTCCCAGCGCACGCAGTTCCACGCGCCAGAACCTAGTGCACGCCTCCGGCGCCGGCCGGGACGCGCACCGCCTCGAGGCCACCGGCCGGGACCTACCCGCGAGTAGCCGGTCTCCGGCCGTCGGTATGGTGGCCCGCGTGAAACTGGGACTGAACCTGGGCTACTGGGGGACGGGCAACGATGCCGAGAACCTGGTGCTGGCCAGGGAGGCCGACCAGCTCGGCTACTCCTGCGCCTGGGCAGCCGAGGCCTACGGTTCGGACGCGCCGACGGTGCTGGCCTGGGTCGGCGCGCAGACCGAGCGGATCGGGCTGGGCAGCGCGATCCTGCAGATCCCGGCCCGCAGTCCCGCGATGGCGGCGATGACCGCGGCCACCCTGGACACCCTGTCCGGCGGCCGGTTCCGGCTCGGGCTCGGGGTGTCCGGCCCGCAGGTGTCCGAGGGCTGGCACGGCGTCCGGTTCGCCGAGCCGCTGGCCCGCACCCGGGAGTACGTCGACATCGTTCGCCTGGCGCTGTCGCGCAAGCGGGTGCGCTACGAAGGGCGGCACTACACGCTGCCGCTGCCCGACGGGCCCGGCAAGGCGCTGCAGCTGACCGTGCACCCGGTGCGCGAGCACATTCCCGTCTACCTGGCCTCGGTCGGGCCGAAGAACCTGGAACTAACCGGCGAGATCGCCGACGGGTGGCTGTCCATCTTCTTCTCCACCGACTTCGCCGCCGAGCAGCTGGACCGGATCGCCGCCGGCCGCGCCCGGGTCGGCAAGGACCTCGACGGCTTCGACGTGGTGGCCAGCGCCCCGCTGGTGGTCGGGGACTCCGACGACGCCGACAGCCTGGCCGCGCTGGCCGAGCCGATCCGCGGCTACGCCGCCCTCTACATCGGCGGGATGGGCAGCCGGGAGGTCAACTTCTACAACCAGCTCGCCGTCCGGATGGGCTACCCGGACGAGGCGGCGGTGATCCAGGAGCGGTTCCTGGCCCGCGACTACCAGGCCGCGGCCGCCGCGGTGCCGTTCGAGTTCGTCGACGCCACCTCGCTGCTCGGCACCCCGGAGCGGATCGCCCGGCGGATGGCCGACTACGCCGCCGCCGGGGTCACCTCGCTGAACGTGATGCCGCACGGCGCCACCCTGGAGGACCGGTTGACCAGCCTGCGGGTCGCCGCCGAGGCGCTGCGCCGGTCGGGCTGCGCCTCATGAGCCACACGAGCCGGCCGGCTTCCGACGTTGCGAGCGGCCGATGAGCGCCGACATCTCGTTCTGGCAGGCCACCGCGTACGGCGTGGTGCAGGGGCTGACCGAGTTCCTGCCGATCTCGTCCACCGCGCACCTGCGAATCCTGCAGGCCTGGATCAACCCGGACGTCAGCCAGCCCGGCTTCACCGCGTTCACCGCCGTCATCCAGCTCGGCACGATGGCCGCGGTGGTGCTGTTCTTCTGGCGCGAGCTGCTGCACGTGGCGGTGGCCTGGCTGCGCGGCCTGGTCGACCGCCGGGTGCGCGGCACCCTGGAGTACCGGATGGGCTGGTACCTGATCCTGGCCACCATCCCGGTCGGGGTGCTGGGCCTGGTGTTCAAGCACCAGATCACCACCGGCGCCCGCAACCTGTGGTTGATCGCCAGCGCGCTGATCGTGCTGGCACTGGTGCTGGGGGTGGCCGAGCGGGTCGGCAGCCGGAAGCGGGCCGAGGACGACATCACCACCACGGATGCCCTGGTGGTCGGCGCCGCCCAGTCGCTGGCGTTGATCCCCGGCGTGTCCCGGTCCGGTTCCACCATCACCGCGGGGCTGTTCCGCGGCCTGGACCGGGTGACCGCGGCCCGGTTCTCGTTCCTGCTGTCGGTACCGGCGGTGGTGGCCTCGGGCCTGTTCGAGGCCAAGGACATCGGCGGCCCGGACGCCCCCGGGATGGGCATCACCGTGCTGGCCACGGTGATCTCGTTCGGCGTGGGGCTGGCCTCGATCGCCTGGCTGCTGCGCTACGTCTCGCGGCACTCGACGTTCCTGTTCATCGGCTACCGGGTCGCGCTCGGCCTGCTGCTGTTCGGCCTGCTGGCCGGCGGCGCGCTGTCGGCGACCTGAGGCGGCCGGCATGCCCACCGTCCTGCTGCTGCGGCACGGCCTGACCGCGATGACCGGTCCGGTGCTGGCCGGCCGGACCCCCGGGGTGCACCTGGACGAGCGAGGCACCGCGCAGGCGGCCGCGGTCGCCCAACGGCTGGCGGTGCTGCCGCTGGCCGCGGTGCGCACCAGCCCGCTGGAGCGCTGCGCCGAGACCGCCCGGGCCGTCGTGCGGGCCCAGCAGGCCGCCGGCCGGACGGTGCCGCAGCGCACCGAGCGCCGGCTGGTCGAGTGCGACTACGGCGACTGGACCGGCCGCACCATCGCCTCGCTGGCCAAGGACCCGCTGTGGCCGGTGGTGCAGGCACACCCGTCCGGGGTGACCTTCCCGGGCGGTGAGTCGATGGCCGCGATGGCCGAGCGGGCGGTCCGCGCGGTACGGGCCACCGACGCCGAGCTCGCCGCCGCCACCGGCCCGGACGCGCTGTGGGTGGCCTGCAGCCATGGCGATGTGATCAAGGCCGTGCTGGCCGACGCCCTCGGCCTGCACCTGGACCTGTTCCAGCGGCTGGTGGTGGACCCGTGCTCGGTGTCGGCGGTGCGCTACACCGCCGGCCGGCCGTTCGTGCTCAGCCTCAACGACACCACCGGCGACCTGAGCCGGTTCCTGCCGCCGCCGCCGAAACGCGGCGGGCGCCGCAGGCAGCCGTCCTCGGATGCGACCGTGGGCGGTGGCGCTGGAGCCGGAGCCGTCTAGGCTGGGTGTGATGAGCCGCCAGTTGTATTTCTTCGACCAGCCGCGACGTTTCGTCGTCGGCACCGTCGGCCAACCCGGCGAACGGGTGTTCTACCTGCAGGCCGCCGACGACCACCGGATCGTCAGCGTGGCACTGGAGAAAGCCCAGGTCATGGTGCTCGCCGACCGGATGAAGCAGCTGCTCGACGAGGTCGCCAGCCGCAGTGGCGTCGAGCTGCCGCAGGCGGTCGTGCCGGATACCGATCCGCTGGAAAACCCGATCGACGAGGAGTTCCGGGTGGCCGCCATGGGGCTGGCCTACGACACCGACTCCGGCCTGATCATGATCGAGGCGCAGGCGCCGGCCGACTCGCAGGAGGCGGCCGAGGACAGCCTGCTCGAAGACGTCGAGGAGGGCCCGGACGCGCTGCGGGTGCGGCTGGCCCACCAGGCCGCGGTGGAGTTCATCGAGCGAGCCCGCCGGGTGGTGGCGGCCGGCCGGCCGCCGTGCCCGCTGTGCAACGAGCCGCTGGATCCGGCCGGGCACGTCTGTCCGCGCAGCAACGGCTACCGGCGCCAGGTCCGGCTGGGGTCGGGTGACTGAGCTCACCCCGCCGGTTGCACTGCCGGTGGCCGACGCTCTGGAACTGCTCGAACGGGGCGAGATCACGGTCCAGGGCCGGATCACCACGGCCTCCAACGCCACCCTGTACTGCGGCGTGGAACTGGCCGGGGTGGCGGCGGCCTGCGTGTACAAGCCGGTCTCGGGCGAGCGCCCGCTGTGGGACTTCCCAGACGGCACGCTGGCCGGGCGCGAGGTGGCCACCTACCTGGTGGCCGCCGCCACCGGCTGGGAGCCGGTGCCGCCGACCGTGCTGCGCGAGGGGCCGCTGGGCACCGGCATGGTGCAGCTGTGGATCGCCCACGACGAGTCCTTCGACATCATCGCCGCGATCAACGGCGGCGAGCTGACCGGGCTGCAGCGGATGGCGCTCCTGGACGCGGTGGTCAACAACTCCGACCGCAAGGTCTCGCACCTGCTGCCGGTTCCGGGCCCCGGCCTGAGTGGCGTGGCCGGCACCGACCCGCACGTCTACGGCGTCGACCACGGAGTGAGCTTCGCCGTGGAGAACAAGCTGCGCACCGTGCTGTGGCAGTGGGCCGGCGACCCCATCCCGGACGAGGGCATCGAGATGCTGCAGCGGCTGTCCGGGCTGCTGGACGGCAGCCTGGGGGAGGCGTTGGGCGAGCTGCTCACCACCGCCGAAGTGCGGGCCGCCCGCAAACGGGTGCGCCGGCTGCTGGTCAAGGGCAGCTTTCCGATGCCGTCGCCCAACTGGCCGGCGGTGCCGTACCCGCCGTACTAGCCGGGTGGGTTCAACGGCCGGTCAACGGTTCGGCCAGGGTCAGTCGCGGGCGGCCGCCAGCTCGGCCAGCCGGTCCAGGGTGGCCGCCATGCCGGCCCGGTTGCGCTGCGGAAAGCCCAGCAGTACCAGGGCAAGCCGGTTCCACACACCCCGGGCGTCCCATTCCTCAGTCACTTGGGTACCACCCGGCGCCTCGGCGAACCGGTACCGCCAGACGTGGCCGTTGAAGTGCCGCCAGGCGATCAGCGACGGCTCGTCGAACTCGATCACGGTGTTGCGGATCCGATAGTCCGTGCCGAGATTCATGTCCATCGAGAAGGTGGCACCCAGGCTGAGCCGCTCGGGGCCGCCCGGCCGGGCCGCCTTCACCGACCCGGACCCGTCGATCACCGGATGCTGAGCGGGGTCGGCGACGAGGTCGAACAGCCACTGTCGGTCGGCCGGGATCAGCCGGGTCACCGAGACGAGGTAGCGCGAGGATCCGAACACCCCACCAGTTCTACCGGACCGGTCCGGAATGCGCCGCCCGGCGGGTGTCTGCGGTGCCACCGGCGGCTAACGTAGCGGCCATGCGGTCCTGGCCCAGCCCCGAGCACACCTCCGATCTGCCGGCATTGCCGGGGCAACCCCGCCCGCTGCGGCTCTACGACACCGCGGCCGACGAGGTCCGGCCCACCGCGCCGGGCAGCACCGCCCGGCTGTATGTGTGCGGCATCACTCCCTACGACGCGACGCACCTGGGCCATGCCGCGACCTACCTGGCCTTCGACCTGGTGTACCGGCTCTGGCTGGACGCCGGCCACCGGGTGCACTACGTGCAGAACGTCACCGACATCGACGACCCGCTGCTGGAGCGGGCCGCCGCGACCGGCATCGGCTGGACCGAGCTCGCCGAACGCGAGACCGAGCTGTACCGCCAGGACATGACCGCGCTGCGGGTGCTGCCGCCGCAGGATTACGTCGGCGTCACCGAGGCGGTGGACGAGATCGCCGAGGGGGTGGCCAAGCTGCTGGCCGACGACCACGCCTACCGGCTGGAGCAGGACATCTACGCCCGGACCGCCGGCCGGTTCGGCTACGAGTCGCGCTACTCCCGGGCGCAGATGCTGGAACTGTTCGCCGAGCGCGGCGGCGACCCGGACCGGCCGGGCAAGCAGGATCCGCTGGACGCGCTGCTGTGGCGCGGCCGCCGCGACGGCGAGCCGAGCTGGGACACCGCCGTCGGCCCCGGCCGGCCGGGCTGGCACATCGAGTGCTCGGTGATCGCCCACAACCGGCTGGGCATGGGCATCGACGTGCAGGGCGGCGGGTCGGACCTGCGGTTCCCGCACCACGAGCACTCCGCCGCGCACGCCGAGGCGCTCACCGGCGAGTGGCCGTTCGCCCGGCACTACGTGCACGCCGGCATGATCGGGCTGGACGGGGAGAAGATGAGCAAGTCCCGCGGCAACCTGGTGTTCGTCTCCAAGCTGCGCGGCGCCGGGGTGGACCCGATGGCGATCCGGCTGGCGCTGCTGGACGGGCACTACCGCGCCGACCGGGAGTGGACCGGCGGCCGGTTGCCGCAGGCCGAGCGGCGGCTGGCGAACTGGCGGCGGGCCGCTGCCCAGCCGACCGGCCCGGACGCCCGGCCGCTGCTGGAGCAGGTCCGCGACCGATTGGCCGACGACCTGGACACCACCGGCGCGATCGCCGCGGTCGACCGGTGGGCCCGCTCGGCCGTGGAGCAGGTCTCCTCCGGCGCCGATCCGGACGCACCGGCGCTGATGGCCCGCACCGTGGACGCGCTGCTCGGCGTCCGGCTGTAACACGGGGTGGGTGGCCAGTTGCCCGCCCCGCCGGACCGCGCCGGACTGCTGGACCTAGTCGCCGCCCTGGTGCCGCCGGCCACCAGCGACGACTGCGTCCGGGTGGGCGTCGACGGCGTGGACGGGGCCGGCAAGACCTGCTTCGCCGACGAGCTGGCGGCGGCACTGCGCCGCCGGGGCCGGCCGGTGGTGCGGGTCAGCGCCGACGACTTCCACCAGGTGCGGGCGGTCCGCTACCGCCGGGGCCGGCAGTCGCCGAGCGGGTTCTGGCTGGACTCCTTCGACTACCCGCGGCTGTGGGCCGAGGTGCTCACCCCGCTGGGTCCCGGCGGCAGCCGCCGCTACCGGGCCGCCGGCCACAACCTGGCCACCGACCGGGTGCTGGCAGCGCCGCCGGTCAGCGCTCCGGCCAGCGCGGTGCTGGTGCTGGACGGGATCTTCCTGCACCGCGAGGAGCTGGCCGGTGCCTGGGAGCTGTCGGTGTTCCTCGACGTCGGCTTCGCCGAGACCGCCCGCCGGATGGCACACCGGGACGGCACCAGTCCGGATCCGGAGCATCCGTCCATGGCGCGCTACGTGCTCGCCCAGCGCCACTACCTGGCCCGCTGCCGGCCGGAGCAGCGGGCCGACGTGGTGATCGACAACACCGTGCTCGCCGCGCCGGTGCCGGTCCGGCTTCCGCCGTCACCCGACCGGGCCTAGGCCGGAGCTAGGCCCGGGGCCGGGCCAGGTGGGACTAGGCGGGGGCCGGGGCGACCTCGAGCTGGGCCAGGATGCCGTCCCACAGCGCGACCCGGGCCTGCAGCGCCGCGATGATGGTGGTCGCCGCCTCGTCCCACTTGGCGCGGTCGTCGCCGCACAGGTCGGCCAGCATCGCCATGGCCATCGGGGTGTGCTCCTCGCCGTCGACCTCGATGTGCCGGGCGAGGTAGTCCTTGAAGGTGGCCAGCCGCCCGCCCTGGTCGTCGATCTTGACGACCTGGTCGAACATCTCCGGGATCAGGTCCTCGCGGCCGAAGGCGAAGGCCGCGGCCTGGCTGTGCAGCGGTGCGGACTCGATGAACCCCCAGGTGGTCTCGACGAACGCTGCGGCGGCCGCCGGCACCGAGGCCGCCGCCAGCGCGGTGCGGACCGGCTCGCCGGTGCCGATCCTGGCGAGGAACTCGGTGACCGGGACGGTGTCGGCGCCGGCCTGCTCCATTCCGCTGACGTAAAGCTCGAAGTGGCTGGTGAACCCGTCGCCGAGCGCGTCGCTCTCCTCGACCAGGACGATGTCGTTGATCAGCCGCCGGCTCTCCGTCGAGCCGCGCGGCACCCACGGGACGTCGACGCAGGTGAGGTTGCGCTGCAGGTTCTTCAGCAGGGACATGAAGTCCCACACGGCGAACACGTGCGTCTCGGTGAAGGTGTTGACATCGTGCAGGCTCGCCAACCGGTGGTAGACGGGATGGTGGATCACCTGGACCCGCGCCGGCTCGACCCGCTCGCGGAGTTCGTCGATGGCCGCATGGTTCTTGCCCCAGTCGTAACGCGACACGTGGGTCGTCCTTTCCTAGGGGGAATGCGAGAGGGAAATGCGGGGCAGTCTGTAGTCACCGGTGACTGCATCGCAAACTTAGGCATTCAGGCACGGCGGCAGGCACGAATTAACCTTGCGTTAATCAGTTATTAACCCGCGATCCGTACCGCGGGGTGCGCCGGGCGGGCCGGTGGCGCGGCAGCCGGTCAGGCGCCGGCCGGTGCGGAGTCGGGTACCTCGGCCACGTCCAGCACCACCACGGTCACGTTGTCGTGGCCGCCGGCGGCCAGCGCCTGGCGCACCAGCTCGTCGGCCGCGGCCTGCGGGTCGTCGCTGCTGCCGAGCAGCTCGGCGATGGCCGGGTCCTCCAGCTCGCCGGTGAGCCCGTCCGAGCACACCAGGAACCGGTCGCCGGCCACCGGCGGCACCAGCCAGACGTCCGGGGCCGGGCTCGGCTGCGAGCCCAGCGAGCGGGTCACCACGTTGCGCCGCGGGTGCGACCGGGCGGCCTGCGGGGTGATCCGGCCGGCGTCCACCAGCTCCTGCACCGCCGAGTGGTCCACGGTGAGCTGGTCGAGGCGGCCGTCGCTGAGCCGGTAGACCCGCGAGTCGCCGACGTTGAACACCGCCAGCTGCTCACCGTCGGCGGCGCTCACCACGCCGATGCCGGTCAGCGTGGTGCCCATGCCGTACCGGTCGCCGCGCTCGGCCCCCGCGGACAGGATGTGCTCGTTGGCCCGCTGGACCGTCTCGGCGAGGTCGTCGGAACTGACCCCCTGCTGCTCGGCCAGCCGGGCGAACTCGGCGACCGCCAGCTGGCTGGCCACCTCGCCCGCGGCGTGCCCGCCCATGCCGTCGGCCACCACGAACAGGGTGGGGACGGCGAGCAGGCTGTCCTCGTTCAGCTTGCGGACCCGCCCGACGTCGGTCGCGGTACCCCAGCGCAAGGTGAGCATGGTCTGCGCGGCATCCCTTCGTCCGGCGTGCGACGGCTGCTGGTCGAACTGGCAGTCTATTGGCCCGGCGATGTCCCGGCCCGCCGACCGTGCGCGTTACCGACCGTGCGTGGCGTACTACCTCAGGCCCGTTACATCGGCCCCGACGGCGGGTTGCCCTTGTCGCGCCGGCGCAGGTAGCGCTCGAACTCCCGGGCGATCACGTCCCCGGAGGCCTCCCGCAGCTCGCCCTCGTCGTCGCGCTCCTCGAGGTTGCGGATGTAGTCGCGGACGTCCTCGTCCTCGGCGGCCATCTCGTTGACCAGCTTCTGCCAGTCGTCGGCCTGGGCCGGCAGCTCGCCCAGCGGCACCGCGATGTCGAGCACCTCCTCGACCCGGTGCAGCAGCGCGATGGTGGCCTTGGGGTTCGGCGGCTGGGCGACGTAGTGCGGCACCGCCGCCCAGAACGAGATGGCCGGGATGCCGACCCGCACGCAGGCCTCCTGCAGCACGCCGACGATGCCGGTCGGGCCCTCGTAGCGGGACCGGTCCAGGCCGTACCGGGCGGCGCTGGCCGGGTCGTATGAGGTGCCGGTCACCGGGGTGGGCCGGGTGTGCGGCGAGTCCGACAGCAGCGCGCCCAGGGTGACCGCGGTGCGCACCCCGAGCTCGCGCATGATCTCCAGCAGCTCCTCGCAGAACCCGCGCCAGCGCATGTTCGGCTCGATGCCGCGCACCAGCACCAGGTCGAAGTCCGCCCCGGTGGGCCGGCAGACCGACAGCCGGGTGGTCGGCCAGCTGATCCGGCGCGACACGCCGTCGACCAGCGAGACCGTCGGGCGGTTGACCTGGAAGTCGTAGTAGTCGTCCGGGTCCAGCGCGGCCAGCGGGCTCGCCGACCAGGTCAGCTCCAGATGCTCCACCGCGCCGGTGGCGGCGTCCCCGGCGTCGTTCCAGCCCTCGAAGGCGGCGACGAGAACCGGGTCCTTGAGTTCCGGCCAGTTCTCGAATTCCATCATCGGACCAGCTTAGGGCTCCGCGGCTGCGGCAGGAGCAGTAACGGGCCGTAACCTTCCCGCCCGGCTGCCGATACCCTCCGGCGCGACTACCGCGACCCCCGGCCGGACAGCACGCGCAGCGGCCGTCGGGGACCTCGCAGCCCGGTAAACTGCTGGTCGTGCCTTTGGATCCCGCAAGCAATGAGTTCCTCTCCGCCCTGACCGAACGAGTGCTGGTCGCCGACGGCGCGATGGGCACCATGCTGCAGGCGGCCGACCTGACCCTGGACGACTTCGAGGGGCTGGAGGGCTGCAACGAGATCCTCAACGTCAGCCGGCCCGATGTGGTGGAAAACGTCCATGAGGCCTACTTCGCCGCCGGCGCCGACGCGGTGGAGACCAACACCTTCGGCGCGAACTGGGCCAACCTCGCCGAGTACGACATCGCCGACCGGATCCGCGAGCTGGCCGAGGCCGGCGCCCGGATCGCCCGCCGGGTCGCCGACCGGCACTCCACGCCGGAGCGGCCCCGGTTCGTGATCGGCTCGGTGGGCCCCGGCACCAAGCTGCCGACCCTCGGCCACGTCCACTTCAGCAAGCTGCGCGACGCCTACTCCGAGGAGGCCGCCGGGCTGATCGAAGGCGGCGCGGACGTGCTGCTGGTCGAGACCTCGCAGGACCTGCTGCAGACCAAGGCCGCCGTGATCGGCTGCAAGCGGGCGCTGGCCGATGCCGGCCGGCAACTGCCGGTGATCGCCCAGGTCACCGTCGAGACCACCGGCACCATGCTGCTCGGCTCCGAGATCGGCGCGGCGCTGACCGCCCTGGAGCCGCTGGACATCGACCTGATCGGCCTGAACTGCGCCACCGGTCCGGCCGAGATGAGCGAGCACCTGCGCTACCTGTCCCAGCACGCGGAGATCGGCCTGTCGGTGATGCCGAACGCCGGCCTGCCCGAGCTCGGCCCGAACGGCGCGGTCTACCCGCTCACCCCCGAGGAGCTGGCGAGCTCGCTGGCCTCCTTCGTCACCGAGTTCGGCACCAACCTGGTCGGCGGCTGCTGCGGCACCACCCCGGAGCACATCCGGCTGGTCGCCGAGCGGGTGGCCGAGCTGCGGCCGGCCCGCCGCCGCCCGGTGACCGAGCCGTCGGTGGCCTCGCTGTACTCCAGCGTGCCGTTCCGGCAGGACGCCTCGGTGCTGATGATCGGCGAGCGCACCAACGCCAACGGCTCCAAGGCGTTCCGGGAGGCGATGCTGGCCGGCGAGTGGTCGCAGTGCGTGGAGATCGCCCGGTCGCAGAGCCGGGACGGCTCGCACCTGCTGGACGTCAACGTCGACTACGTCGGCCGCGACGGTGCCCAGGACATGCGCGAGATCGCCGGCCGGTTCGCCACCGCCTCCACCCTGCCGCTGATGCTGGACTCGACCGAGCCGCCGGTCATCGAGGCGGGCCTGGAGATGGTCGGCGGCCGTTCGATCGTCAACTCGGTCAACTTCGAGGACGGCGACGGCCCGACCTCCCGCTACGCCCGGATGCTGCCGATCGTCAAGGAGCACGGCGCCGCGGTGGTCGCGCTCACCATCGACGAGGAGGGCCAGGCTCGAACCCGCGAGCACAAGATCGCGATCGCGGAGCGGCTGATCGCCGACCTGACCGGCAACTGGGGCTTCCCGCTGTCCGACATCATGGTCGACTGCCTGACCTTCCCGATCGCCACCGGCCAGGAGGAGACCCGCCGGGACGGCATCGAGACCATCGAGGCGATCCGCGAGCTCAAGCGCCGCCATCCCGAGGTGCAGACCACGCTGGGGCTGTCCAATGTCTCCTTCGGGTTGAGCCCGGCGGCCCGGCAGGTGCTGAACTCGGTGTTCCTGCACGAGTGTGTCGAGGCCGGCCTGGACTCGGCCATCGTGCACGCCTCCAAGATCCTGCCGATGTCGAAGATCCCGGCCGAGCAGCTGGAGGTGGCCCTCGACCTGGTCTATGACCGGCGCCGTCCGGAGGGTGTCGCCGAGGACGGCAGCGTTCGCGAGGCCTACGACCCGCTGCAGCGGTTCCTGCAGCTGTTCGAAGGGGTCTCCTCGCAGTCCAGCGCCGCCACCCGGGCCCAGGAGCTGGCCCTGCTACCGCTGGACGAGCGGCTCAAGCGGCGGATCATCGACGGTGAGCGCAACGGCTTGGAGGCCGATCTCGACGAGGCGCTGTCGGAGCGTCCGGCGTTGGAGATCATCAACTCCACCCTGCTGGACGGGATGAAGACGGTCGGCGAGCTGTTCGGCAGCGGCGAGATGCAGCTGCCGTTCGTGCTGCAGTCGGCCGAGGTGATGAAGGCGTCGGTGGCCTATCTCGAGCCGCACATGGAGAAGACCGACAGCGACGGCAAGGGCACCATCGTGCTGGCGACCGTCAAGGGCGACGTGCACGACATCGGCAAGAACCTGGTCGACATCATCCTGTCCAACAACGGCTATACGGTGGTCAACATCGGCATCAAGCAGCCGATCAGCGCCATCCTGGAGGCCGCCGAGGAGCACTCCGCCGACGCGATCGGCATGTCCGGGCTGCTGGTCAAGAGCACCGTGGTGATGAAGGAGAACCTCGTGGAGATGAACTCCCGCGGGGTGGCCGACAAGTACCCGGTGCTGCTCGGCGGCGCGGCGCTGACCCGCGCCTATGTCGAGCACGACCTGTCGGAGATCTTCACCGGCGATGTCCGCTACGCGCGGGACGCCTTCGACGGGCTGCGGCTGATGGACGCGCTGATGGCGGTCCGCCGCGGCGGGGTCGCGGTGGACCCGAACGGGCCGGACGACACGAAGCTGTCGGACGAGGAGAGCCGGAAGCTCGCCGAGCGCAAGGCTCGCCGGGAGCGGTCGCTGCGGATTGCCGCCGAGCGCAGGGCTGCCGAGGAGGCGGAGCCTGACCCGCTGGAGGGCACCCGCTCGGACGTGGCCACCGACGTGCCGGTACCGGTGCCGCCGTTCTTCGGCTCCCGGGTGGTCAAGGGCATCGCGCTGGCCGAGTACGCCACGCTGCTGGACGAGCGGGCCACCTTCATGGGCCAGTGGGGCCTCAAGGGCGGCCGGGGCGGCAAGGGCCCGAGCTACGAGGAGCTGGTCGAGACTGAGGGCCGGCCACGGCTGCGGTACTGGCTGGAGCGGTTCCAGACCGAGGGCGTGCTGGAGGCGGCCGTGGTCTACGGCTACTTCCACTGCGTCAGCGAGGGCAACAAGCTGATCATCCTGACCGAGGACGGCGTCGAGGCGGAGTCCTTCGAGTTCCCGCGGCAGCGCCGGGACCGCCGGCTGTGCATCGCCGACTTCTTCCGGTCCCGGGAGTCCGGGCAGACCGACGTGGTGGCCTTCCACGTCGTCACCATGGGCTCGCGGATCTCGGAGTTCGCCAACGAGCTGTTCGCGGCCAACAACTACCGCGACTACCTGGAGGTGCACGGCCTGTCGGTGCAGCTGACCGAGGCGCTGGCCGAGCTCTGGCACCGCCGGGTGCGCGAGGAGCTGGGCTACGCCGGGGAGGACTCGGACGACCTGGACGAGATCTTCAAGCAGGGCTACCGGGGCTCGCGCTACTCCTTCGGCTACCCGGCCTGCCCGAACCTGGAGGACCAGGAGCAGCTGTTCCGGCTGCTGCGGCCGGAACGGATCGGGGTGAGCCTGTCCGAGGAGTTCCAGCTGGTGCCGGAGCAGTCCACCTCGGCGATCATCGTGCCGCATCCCGAGGCCAAGTACTTCGCCGCCAAGTGAGCGAGCTCGCCGACGGCCCGGCGGCATCGACCGGGCTTCCTGAGCTGCGCGGCCTGGCCGGGCTGCAGGCCGTGCTGTGGGACCTGGACGGCACCCTGGTCGACACCGAGCCGTCCTGGATGGCGGCGGAGTACCGGCTGGTGGCCGAGTTCGGCGGCAGCTGGGACGACGCGCACGCCCGGGCGCTGGTCGGCAACCCGCTGCTGGTGTCAGCCGCCTACCTCCGCGAGCACGGCGGGGTCGAGCTGCCGCTGGCCGAGATCGTGGACCGGTTGCTGGCCGAGGTGCTGGCCGACGTGCGGCGCCGGGTGGTGTGGCGGCCCGGGGTCCGGCGGTTGCTGGCTGAGCTGCGCGCCGCCGGGGTGCCGTGTGCCATGGTCACCATGTCTTACCAGCCGCTGGCCCGGGCGGTGGCCGACCAGCTGCCACCCGGCACCTTCGCCACCCTGGTGACCGGTGACCAGGTCAGTGCCGGCAAGCCGGATCCCGAGGCGTACCTGACCGCGGCCGCCCGGCTCGGCGTCGAGCCGTCCCGGTGCCTGGCCATCGAGGACTCGCCGGCCGGGGTTGCCTCGGCGGAGGCGGCGGGCTGCGTGGTGCTGGCGGTGCAGAACCAGGTGCCGCTGGCCGGCGCGCCGGGCCGGGTAGTTCTGGACGACCTGGCTGACGTGACGGTCACCGACCTGGCCACCCTGGTCGCGGACTACGCCAAGTTCTGAGCCGTACGCCGTACGGCGCTTGCCAGCCGAGTGTGCGACCGGTTCCGGTGCCGTCCGGGCTGGTGGCGGGTCAGATGTCGACGACCGGTTCGGTGCCGGGGGCGGGCTCGGTACGCCGCTCCTCGGTGGACCGGGCCAGGGCGTCGAACGGAAACGGCGGGGGAGTGCCGCCCTTGGCCGGGCACAGCTGCTGGTGGGAGCACCAGTCGCACAGCTTTGAGGGGCTCGGCCGGAAGTCACCGGTCAGGGTGGCCGCCGCGATCGCCTTCCAGATGGCCTGCAGGGTGCCCTCGAACCGGGCCAGCTCCTCGGCCTCCGGCTGGTAGCTGAGCGTGTCGGTGTCGGCCAGGTAGATCAGCCGCAGCTGGCGGGGCACCACCCCCCGGGTCCGCCAGAGCACCAGCGCGTAGAACTTCATCTGGAACAGCGCCCGGGCCTCGGACGTCTCGCGTGGGATGGAGCCGGTCTTGTAGTCCACCACCCGGATGTCGCCGGCCGGCGAGACGTCCAGCCGGTCGACGTAGCCGCGCAGCCGCAGGCCGTCCAGCACCACCTCGACCAGCTCCTCGCGGGCGGCCGGCTCCAGCCGGCGCGGGTCCTCCAGCGCGAAGTAGTTCTTCACCAGGTCGCGGGCCGAGTCCAGCCACGCGGTCAGCTCCACGCCCTCGGCGTCGCCGTCGAAGAGCTGGGCCAGCTCCGGATCGGCGTCGAGCAGCTGCTGCCAGGACGGCAGCACGTCGGCCTGGGCCTGCTCGACGGTGCGCTCGTCGGCGGGCAGGTCGAACAGGTGCTCCAGGACCGCGTGCACCACGGTGCCCCGGGTGGCGGCCCGGCTCGGCGTCTCGGGCAGCCGGTCGATGCTGCGGAACCGGTAGAGCAGCGGGCAGGTCTTGAAGTCGGCGGCCCGGGACGGCGACAGCGAGCCGAGGAACGCCGGCGGCAACGGAGCCTCGACCGGCGCGAGCGGGGTCTGCTCGACCGCCGGCAGCACGCCCGGGGCGGGCAGGGGCAGCAGGCGCGGCTCAGCCGGTGGGGCGTCCAGCACGTCGGGGGAGGTCATGGCGGCAACACTAGGCGGGGGTACTGACAGAACTTCCGAACCGCTCCGCGCGTCGGGCGCCTGATCCATGGCAGCGCCCCAGCTCAGAGCCAGCGCAGGTGCTTGACCGGCCAGCTGACCGCCACCGCCCGGCCCACGATGCTGGAGCGCGCGATCGCCCCGAACACCCGGGAGTCCAGGGAGTCGCAGCGGTTGTCGCCCATCACGAAGTACCGGCCGGGCGGCACCGTGACGGCGGCGAAGTCGGCGGTGCCGCCGCAGGCCGGGCTGACATAGGGCTCGGTCAACGCCTTGGACCCGATGTACACCCGCCCATCGTGGCCGCTGATCGTCTCGCCGGGTAGCCCGATCACCCGTTTGATGAGCTGCGGGTCCTCCGGCGGGGCCAGCGGCGGCCGGTCGAACACGATCACGTCGGACCGGCCGACCGAGCCGAACCGGTAGGACAGCTTGTCCACCACCACCAGGTCCGGCTCGCAGTGCTGGCAGCCGTGCAGGGTCGGCTCCATGGAGGCTGACGGAATGTAATAGGAGGCGATCACAAAGGTGCGAAGCAGCACCACCGAGACCACCACCGCGAGGCAGAACACGACTGCCCGCAGCAACCGGC
This sequence comes from Jatrophihabitans sp., assembly GCF_035474675.1. GTDB lineage: Bacteria > Actinomycetota > Actinomycetes > Mycobacteriales > Jatrophihabitantaceae > Jatrophihabitans_A. Next base: position 18,788 of record NZ_DATINC010000056.1, read on the forward strand.
CAGGCGGGCTGTTCCGCGGCCTGGCCGGGGCCGGGCGATGCCGGCCGGACGATTCGGCGACCGGCCGGCGGGGCGTACCTGCCGGCCGGCGGCCGTTCGACCCCATCGGTGGCTGCCCGGGCGACTCCATCGGTGGCTCCACTGGTAGCTGGCCGGGCGACTCCACCGGCCGCTGCTCAGCGGCACGCCGCTCCGCGATCCGGGCCTGGATGCGAGTCCGCAGGTCCGGACCGGGGTTCTCGGCCGCGGGCTGCCCAGGTTCTGCCACACTCGCCAGGCTAAAGGGTCGCCAAGCCACCGGGGCGTCGCCGGCTTGCCCCGCGCGCCGCGCTCGCCCGGCCGGGCCGGCCGCGAGCCACCGGACTTGTCGCCCCCACCTCGTACGATCGACGTCGTGAGCAGCCCACGGTCGGAGCCGGACCGGAATCCGCAGACCGGCAGCCGGCTGCTCCGGATCGGCTCGGTGCTGGGAGTGCCGATCTTCCTCACCCCGAGCTGGCTGCTGGCAGCCGGTTTCATCACCATCAGCTACGCCGGCTTCCTGCGCGAACAGATCCCGGGTGCCTCGCACACCGCCTCCTACGTCCTGAGCATGCTGTTCGCGACCGCGCTGGCCGCCTCGGTGCTGCTGCACGAGGTGGGCCACACCGTGGTCAGCCAGGTGGTGGGCCTGCCGGTGCGACGGATCGTGGTGTTCCTGCTGGGCGGGGTGTCCGAGATCGACGGCGAGGCCAGCCGGCCGCGCGACGAGTTCGTGATCGCCGCGGCCGGCCCGCTGGTCTCGCTGGGCCTGGCCGGTGGCTGCTGGGTGGTCAGCCTGCTGCCGCCGGAGGAGTCCGCGGTCGGGGTGCTGCTGTTGCTGCTGGCCTGGAGCAACCTGGTCATCGCGGTGTTCAACGTGCTGCCGGGACTGCCGCTGGACGGCGGCCGGCTGGTGCAGGCGCTGATCTGGATGATGGGCAGTTCCCGGCTGACTGCGATCCGGATCGCGGCCTGGTGCGGCCGCGGGGTGGCCGTCCTGCTGGGCCTGGCAGTCCTGTACGGCAACGCGGTGCTGGGCGGCAGCACGCCGGCCGACTTGGTGACCGTGACCTCGACCGCGATGGGGTTCGCGGTGGTGGCCTTCCTGTGGATCGGGGCCAGCCAGACGCTGCGGATGGCCGAGCTCAACGCCCGGGCGGCCCGGCTGCGGCTCGCTGACCTGTTGCGACCTTCGCTCTACCTGCCACCGCACACCCCGGTGTCCGAGGCGGTCCGCCGGACCGCCGAGACCGGCGCCGGCGGCATCGTGCTGATCGACGGGCAAGGCCGCAGCCGGGCCCTGGTGGACGAAGCCCGGATCATCCAGCTGCCCTCCGAACGCCGGCCCTGGACCTCGCTGGCGCAGGTGGCGCGCGAACTCGAACCGGGACTGATCCTGGCCGAGGACGTGGCCGGCGAACAGTTGCTGGACTCCCTGCGCAGCAACCCGGCCTCGGAGTACCTGGTGGTCGGCAGGGACGGGGTGGCCCGCGGCGTGGTCGCCGCCGTCGACCTGGCCCGGGCGCTCGGGCTGCCGAGGCCGCGACTGCGCCGGCACCCGCCGAGCTGACCCGGCACGGCAGGGTCGATAAGGTATCGATCCCTAGTAGAGAGTTGTGGCAGCGTGGCCTCTTCCTCCGTGCCCGGCACCGGCGCAGCGTCCGGGCGCTGCGGGCCTTTTCAAGTCGGCGACCGGGTCCAGCTGACCGACCCCAAGGGCCGGCTGCACACCGTCACCCTGGCGGCCGGCAAGCAGTTCCACACCCACCGCGGCGCCCTGGAGCACGACCACCTGATCGGCGCCGATGAAGGCTCGGTGGTGGTCTCCAGCTCCGGCACCTCCTACCTGGCGCTGCGCCCGCTGCTGACCGACTACGTCCTGTCGATGCCGCGTGGCGCGGCGGTGATCTACCCCAAGGACGCCGCCCAGATCGTGACCCAGGGCGACATCCATCCCGGCGCCCGGGTGCTGGAGGCCGGCGCGGGATCCGGGGCACTGACCTGCTGGCTGCTGCGGGCGGTCGGCCCGGCGGGCTCGGTGATCTCCTACGAGCGCCGCGCCGACCACCTCGAACACGCCCGCCGCAACGTCGACGCGTTCTTCGGCGCCGCCCCCGACAACTGGCAGCTGCGGCTGGCCGACGTGAACTCCCACCCGGATACCGAGGTGGTCGACCGGGTCATCCTGGACATGCTGGCGCCCTGGGATGCGCTGGCCGCGGTGGGCCGGGCGCTGCGCCCGGGCGGCGTGCTGGTGGGCTACGTGGCCACCACCACCCAGCTGTCCCGGCTGGTCGAGGCGCTGCGGGACTCCGGCGGCTGGACCGAGCCGCACGCCTGGGAGTGCCTGCTGCGCAGCTGGCACGTGCTGGGCCTGGCGGTCCGCCCTGACCACCGGATGCAGGGGCACACCGCGTTCCTGGTCACCGCCCGCCGGCTGGCACCGGGGGTGGTGGCGCCGACCCGGCAACGCCGGCCAGCCAAGGCCGCCGAGCTGGAGGAGGCCTTCGGCCTGGGAACCGAGGCAGCACCGGAGGCCGACCCGGACGGCGCTGGCAAGCCGTTCCGGCCGCCGCTGCCGTAGAGCCGGGTGACCAAGGCCATAGTCCGGGTGGCCGAAGGCCATAGCCCAGGTGGCCGAAGGCCACCGCCCGGGAGCCCGGAACCGAGGCCGGAGCCCGCAGCGCGACTGTCATAAAGATCGCCCGCCATAGCGACCAATCCTTATGACGGTCGAAAGGGGCCGCGGCCCAAAGGGGCCACGGCCCCGTCAGAACCCCAAACAAACAGAACCGCGCCGGCGGTGGCCTCTCAGGCGTCCGGACCGGCCACCAGCACCCCGTCGGCCGCCCGGGCCACGTGGATGCAGTTGCCCGGGCAGTCCTTGGCCGAGTCGATCACGTCCAGCCTGAGGTTGGCCGGCACCGAAACCCGGGCGCCGTCGCTCTGCTTGAGCTCGCCGTCGGCGTCCTTGACGTAGGCCAGGCCGTCGACGTCGAACTCGAACACCTCGGGGGCGTACTGCACGCACAGACCGTCACCGGTGCACAGTTGCTGGTCGATCCACACCTCTAGCGCCTCGGACGGACTGCCGCCCGCTGTCGCCGCCTGCTCTGTCACTGCCTCGCCCCTCGCTCCGTCGCTGCCGGCCATCATCGCCATCGTGCCCTGTTGGACGTACGTAATGGATGTGTGACCCCTCATCAGAGTAGTTGCCTCGCGTTTTCACACCGCGTGTGTAGGGTAAAAATCGAGCAGCGCCCCTACTGCTCGGCAACAGAGGTGGAAAGGGTGGCCAGATGGCGGAAGAGTTCGGCAACGACCGAGGGTCAAGCAAGCCGGATGCGGCGGAACTCGCCTACGAGCTGCAGATCCTGCGCGCCCGGATCGCCGAATCCCCTCGCCAGATCCGCGCGCTGGAGGACCGGCTGGTCGAGACCCAGGCCCGGGTCGCGTCGCTGACCGACCGGAACGAGCGACTGGCGGACACGCTGCGTGACGCCCGCGACCAGCTGGTGGCCCTCAAGGAGGAGATCGACCGGCTGGCTCAGCCGCCGTCGGGGTACGGCGTGTTCCTGGAGAAGGTGGACGAGCACTCGGTCGACATCTTCACCGGCGGCCGCAAGCTCCGGGTCGCGGTCTCGCCCGAGGTCGGCATCGACAACCTCGAGCACGGCCAGGAGGTCATGCTCAACGAGGCCATGAACGTCGTCCAGGCACGCGGCCACGAGCGGGCCGGCGAGGTGGTCATGCTCAAGGAGGTGCTCGAGGGCGGCGACCGGGCCCTGGTGATCGGGCACACCGACGAGGAGCGGATCGTCCACATCGCCGACATCCTGCGCGGCTCGCAGCTGCGGGTCGGCGACTCGCTGCTGCTGGAGCCGCGCTCGTCCTACGTCTACGAGCGGATTCCCAAGAGCGAGGTCGAGGAGCTGGTCCTCGAAGAGGTCCCCGACATCGACTACACCGACATCGGCGGGCTCAGCAAGCAGATCGAGCAGATCCGCGACGCGGTGGAGCTGCCGTTCCTGCACGCCGACCTGTTCCGCGAGCACCAGCTGCGCCCACCGAAGGGCATCCTGCTCTACGGCCCGCCCGGCTGCGGGAAGACCCTGATCGCCAAGGCGGTCGCCAACTCCCTGGCCAAGCAGGTCGCCCGGGTGCGCGGCGACTCGGAGAAGGGCCGCTCGTTCTTCCTCAACATCAAGGGCCCGGAGCTGCTGAACAAGTACGTCGGCGAGACCGAGCGGCACATCCGGCTGGTGTTCCAGCGGGCCCGGGAGAAGGCCAGCGAGGGCACCCCGGTGATCGTGTTCTTCGACGAGATGGACTCGATCTTCCGGACCCGCGGCTCCGGGGTGTCCTCGGACGTGGAGAACACCATCGTCCCGCAGCTGCTGTCGGAGATCGACGGCGTCGAGGGCCTGGAGAACGTGATCGTGATCGGCGCGTCCAACCGTGAGGACATGATCGACCCGGCGATCCTGCGGCCCGGCCGGCTGGACGTCAAGATCAAGATCGAGCGGCCGGACGCCGAGGCGGCCCGCGACATCTTCGCCAAGTACATCCTGCCGTCGCTGCCGATCCACGCCGACGACCTCGCCGAGCACGGCGGCTCGGCCGAGGCCACCGTCAACGCGATGATCCAGCACACCGTGGAGCGGATGTACACCGAGAGTGAGGACAACCGCTTCCTGGAGGTCACCTACGCCAACGGCGACAAGGAGACGCTGTACTTCAAGGACTTCAACTCCGGCGCGATGATCCAGAACATCGTGGACCGGGGCAAGAAGATGGCGATCAAGGACCTGCTCACCACCGGCCAGCGCGGCCTGCGGATGCAGCACCTGCTGGCGGCCTGCATCGACGAGTTCCGGGAGAACGAGGACCTTCCCAACACCACCAACCCGGACGACTGGGCCCGGATCTCGGGCAAGAAGGGCGAGCGGATCGTCTACATCCGCACCCTGATCTCCGGCGGCAAGGGCAGCGAGTCCGGACGGGCCATCGACACCATCTCCAACACCGGCCAGTACCTGTAGCGGTATTCCGCTTTCCCGGCCCGCGATGATGTCCGGGTGAGTGACTGGCGGGCCCGGCTGAGGTCGATGACCCTCGACCTCAGCCCGCTGCGGCGGCACCGGGACTTCCGGCTGCGCACCATCGCCGCCAGCGTGTCCAGCTTCGGCGCGTTCTTCACCATGATCGCGGTGCCGATCCAAATCAAGCAGCTCACCGACTCCACGGTGGCGGTCGGCCTGGTGGGTGCCGCCGAGTTCGTACCGATCGTGGTGGTGGGCCTGCTCGGCGGGGCGGTCGCCGACCGGTTCGACCGGCGCACCGTGGTGCTGGTCTCCGAGCTCGCGGCGCTGGCCTGCACCGCGGCGCTGCTGGGCAACGCGCTGCTGGCCCGGCCGCAGCTGTGGCTGATCTACCTGGTGGCGGCCGGGGCGGTGTCGGCCGACGCCCTGCAGCGGCCCAGCCTGGACGCGATGCTGCCCCGGTACGTGCCGCACGCCGAGATCCCGGCGGCCAGCATGGTGAACAACCAGGCCTGGGGACTGGCCAACATCGCCGGCACCGTGCTCGGCGGGGTGCTGGCCAGCGTCGACATCCGGCTGGCATACGCGGTGGACCTGGCCAGCTTCGTGGTGTCGCTGCTGGTGTTCCTGCGGCTCACCCCGCTGCCCCAGACGCTGGCGGAGGTGGTGCCCGGGGTGCGG
>NZ_DATINC010000057.1:0-50844 GCF_035474675.1 Jatrophihabitans sp.
GTCGTTGCCGTCCACCCGGATGCCGGGGAAGCCGAAGCCGGACGCCCGCTGGAACAGCGGCACCCGGCTCTGGCGCTCGACCGCCTCCGAGATCGCCCACTGGTTGTTCTGGCAGTAGAAGACCACCGGCAGGTTCGCCGCAGCCGCCCAGATGAAGGACTCGTTCACGTCGCCCTGGCTGGAGGCGCCGTCGCCGAAGAAGGCCAGCACCGCGGTGTCGCGGTCCGGCTCACCGGAGCCCACCGCACCGTCGCGCACCACGCCCATGGCGTAGCCGACCGCGTGCAGCGTCTGCGCGCCGAGGACGATCGTGTACAGGTTGAAGTTGTTCTCGTTCGGGTTCCAGCCGCCGAGGCTGACCCCGCGGAACATGCCGAGCAGGGTCACCGGGTCGACGTCGTGGCACCAGGCCACCCCGTGCTCGCGATAGGTCGGGAACGACATGTCCTGCGGGCGCAGCGCCCGGCCGACGCCGACCTGGGCGGCCTCCTGGCCCAGGCAGGACGCCCACAGTCCCAGCTCGCCCTGCCGCTGCAGCGCGGTCGCCTCGCCGTCGAAGCGGCGGACCAGCACCAGGTCGCGGTACAGGGACTTGATCTCGTCGTCGCTGATCTCCAGCGGGAAGTCCGGATGCGACACCCGAACGCCCTCCGGAGTCAGGAGCTGGATGAGATCCGGCTCCGGGGGAACATGTCCGTGCAGCGACATCAGGGTCTCCTCGCGTGTCGAGCACCGCTTCGGGATCACCGTACGGGTGCCGTCAGGCTTGCTGTTCTGGCCGAGGCGGCTCTGCCAGTGGCGACGATATGAACTTCTCCGTGGGACGAACTTCTCGGCGAGGAACACTCCGGCTCAGGGGTGGCGAGCTGGGGTGGAACTCGGCACCCCATAGTCGCATGAACTGATCGGAGCCCGTTGACAGCTGGCGATACTCGGCACTAACACGGTCGCCCGATGGCGGTAATCCTGCTCACAACCGGCGGCCGGTGGACTGCCGCCAGAGCAAGAAAACCCTTTCGGGGCTGCCGGTACTCCACTAGCGTCTGACCTCACGGGGCCGCCACTCCCAACACCAGGAGGCCAGATGCTGATTTCGGACATCTTGCGGCGCAAGGGCTCGGACGTCGTCACCATCCCGTCCGACGCGACCGTCCCCGAGCTGGTCGCCAAGCTCGCCGAACACCGGATCGGCGCGCTGGTGGTGGTCGAGGGTGGCCGGACGGTCGGGATCGTCTCCGAGCGGGACGTGGTGCGCCGGCTGCACCGAGCCGGTGCCGGGGTGCTGGAACTGCCGGTCTCGGAACTGATGACCACCGACGTGATCAGCTGCGAGCCCGGTGACAGCGTGGACGAGATCGGCGCCGCCATGACCGACCGGCGGATCCGGCACATGCCGGTGCTGTCCGGCGACCAGCTGGCCGGCATCGTGACCATCGGCGACGTGGTGGCGGCCCGGATCGCCGACCTGGAGCAGACCCGCGGCCAGCTGGAGTCCTACATCACCCGCGGCTGACCGCGCGGCCGGCTCGGCTCAGCCGGCCGGTTCGGCCTAGCAGCCGGTTCGGCCTAGCAGCCAGTTCGGCCTAGCAGCCAGTTCGGCTCAGCCGGCCAGCTCGGCCGGCAGCGGCTCGGTGTGCACCACCGCCAGCCGGGACACCGCCCTGGTCCAGCAGACGTAGAGGCGGCGCAGGCCTGCCAGCCGGTCCGGCTCGGCAGCCACGATCTCGGCCGGTTCCACCAGCACCACCGAGTCGAACTCCAGGCCCTTGGCCGCCGTCGCCGGCGCCACGGTGACCCGGTAGTCCTGATCCTGGGCCACCTCGTCGGCCAGTGACGCGGCGGTCACGCCGGCCGCCGCCAGCTCGGCGAGGACGGCGGCCACCCGCTCGTCCGGGACGATGATCGCGATCGAGCCCTCGGCAGCCAGGCAGCGCCGGACCGCGGCGAGCAGGTCGGTGCCGTAGCTGAGCGCGTCGGCCCCGGTCCGGATCGAGGACGCCGGCGGCACGTCGGAGGCGATGTGCGGCAGCAGCCGGTTGGCGACGCCGAGTACCTCGCCGGGTACCCGGTAGCCCACCGTCAACGGCCGGATCTCGGCAGACGGGTGGCCGAGGTGGGTCAGCGCCAGCTGCCAGGAACCGGCCGCCCACGGCGCGGTGGCCTGGGCCTGGTCGCCCAGCACGGTCAGCGAACCAAGCGGGCAGCGGCGGGCCACCGCCCGGCACTGCATCGGCGACAGGTCCTGCGCCTCGTCGACCACCACGTGCACGAAGCTCTCGACCCCGGTGATCAGCCCGGTCAGCTCGTCCAGCAGCACCTGGTCGGCGGCGGAGAAGGCGGCCTTGCTGGCCGGTACCGGCCGGAACGGCGCCGTCCGGCGCAGCAGCTGGAGCTCCTCCTCGCTCAGCCGGCCGCCGGCACAGCGGTCGGCGAAGCCGTCCTCGCTGTACAGCCGCAGCAACACCACGCGCGGGTCGAGCACCGGCCAGACGGCGTCGAGGAACTCGCGCACCTGCGCCGAACGGGCCACCTTGGCGGTCTCGGCGTCGGACGGCGCGCCGCCGGCGTCCTCGCGCTGCCGCCGGACGTCCTGGGCCAGCAGCTGCCGCAGCCGCTCCCGGGCGCTGTCCCAGTGCAGCTCGCCGGCGGCCATGCTGCGGCGCACGTCGTCGACATAGCGGCGCACCCGCTCCACCGGGATCCGGTACCGGCGGTTGCCCACGATCGGCACCACGTCCTCGGCGGGTTTCACGACGTGGCTGAAGACCGCCCGGCGCAGCAGCTCGGCCATCCGGGCGTCGCCCTTGAGGACCGCGACCGGCACCGGGTCGTGCCGGCCGGGCGGGGTGGCCGACACCAGCTGGTCGACGGTGCTCTGCTGGATGCCGTTCTCGCCGAGCGCCGGCAGCACCTCGGCGATGTAGCGCAGGAAGGCCGAGTTCGGGCCCACCACCAGCACCCCGGACCGGCGCAGCCGGTCGGGGTAGCTGTAGAGCAGGTAGGCGGCCCGGTGCAGGCCGACCGCGGTCTTGCCGGTGCCGGGCGCGCCCTGGATGCACAGCGAGGTGTCCAGGTCGGCCCGCACCAGCTCGTCCTGGTCGGGCTGGATGGTGGCCACGATGTCGCGCATCGGCCCGACCCGTGGCCGTTCGATCTCGGTGCGCAGCAGCTGCGAGGCCAGCCCCAGTTCCTCGCCGGCGTCGAGGTGCTCGTCCTCGAAGGAGGTCAGCTGCCCGTCGGCGAAGCCGAACCGCCGGCGCAGCCGCACCCCCTGCCGGTCGGCGGTGCTGGCCCGGTAGAACGGCCGGGCGATCGGGGCCCGCCAGTCGATCACCATCGGGTCACCGGAGTCGTCGCGGATGTGCCGGCGGCCGACGTGGAAGACCTCACCGGCCGGGTGCTGGCTGTCCGGATCCCGGTCGATCCGGCCGAAGAACGGGGGTGCGGAGCTGTCGGCCAGCTGCTTGAGCCGGTCGGCCCGCAGCCGGCCCAGGCCCTCGCTGGCCAGGGCATCCACGCCGTAGTCGGCGATCCTCTCGGCGGCCTCGCGCATCTGCTCCAGGCAGGCCAGCGACTGTCGTAGGTGGTTCCGTTCGGCAAGCAGTAGCGGATCGTCACTCACGATTGGTCAACGCTAGACCCCATCCGCAACTGATTTATCTCCCCGGGCGCCGACCGGACGGGCGCCGCGGGACCGCAACGGGATCGACCCGGCCCGCGTGGTGCGGACCGGGTCGATACCCGTGCTGTCAGGTGAGGTTCAGCCGGTCCTCACGGTGCCGGCCGAACCCGACCTGTTACTCCTCGTCGTTCCGGCGCCGCCGGCCGACCAGCATCAGTGCCAGCCCGGTGAGGGCCAGCGCGCCCGCCGAGGCGGCCGAGATCCGCTGGTCGCTCAGGCCGGTGTTGGCCAGCATCCCGCCGCCACCGGTGCTCGTCCCCGTGATCGGTGCGACCACCGAGGTGCCCGACGGCGGGTTGACCACCGTGGAGGCGTTCAGCAGGCGCGTCTTGCCGTTGGAGCCGATGCCGGATGCCACCACCGTCTTGGAGCCGGTGTTGTTGGCCACCGTGACCGGGATGCTGAACTTGCCAGCAGCATCGGCGTAGCCGTGGGCGAGCACGGTCAGCCGCATCTGGTTGTTGCTGCTGCTGTAGTACCAGCCGATCTCGATCGGCGCCCCCGGCTTGTAGCCGGTACCGGTGACGGTGATCACCTGGTTGACGTTCACCTTCTGCGGCACCCCGCCCAGCGCACCGTCGAACTTCGTCGGCAGCTTGGTCGGCAGCGGCGCCGCGGCCACCGCGGTCACCTTCAGGGTGAAGGTCTGGCTGGCGTCGGGGGTGATCCCGTTGCTGGCCTTGATGGTGAGGGTGTAGTTGCTGCTGGTGGTCTGCGTCGGGGTGCCGGCGATGGTCGCCGTCCCGTTGCCGTTGTCGGTGAACGTCACACCGGCCGGCAGCGCGCCGGTCTCGGTGATCGTGGTCGCCGTCGGGTAGCCGGCCGTGGTGGTCACCGTGAAGCTGCCCGCCAGGTGCGAGGTGAACGTGACGGTGTTGGTGCTGGTGATCACCGGCGGGGCCGTGACGGTCAGCGTGAAGATCTGCGTCGCGTCGGTGCTGGCCCCGTTGCTGGCCGTGATGGTGAACGTGAAGACCCCGGTCGCCGTCGGAGTGCCGGCGATGGTGGCCGTTCCGTTGTGGTTGTCGGTGAAGGTCACCCCGGCCGGCAGCGTGCCGGTCTTGGTGATCGTGGTCGCCGTCGGGAACCCGGCCGTGGTGGTCACCGTGAACGTCTGGCCGGCGACACCCTTCTTGAAGGTGGCGTGGTCAGCGCTGGTGATCACCGGCGAGGAGTTCGGCGGCTGCACCGTCAGGGTGAACGACTGCTGACGGGTTCCGGTGGTGTTGGTCGCCGAGAGCGTCAGCGGGTAGCTGCCGCTGGTGCCCGATGCCGGGTTGCCCGACAGCGTCGCGGTGCCGTCACCGTTGTCGGTGAAGCTCACCCCGGACGGCAGTGAACCGGTCTCGGTGATCGTGGTCGCGGTCGGGAACCCGGCCACCGTGGTCACCGTGAACGAGTTCCCGGTGCCGATGATGAAGGTGGCGTGGTTGGCGCTGGTGAAGTTCGCCAGCTCGTTGACCGTCAGGGTGAAGGACTGGGTCCCGGTCCCGGACGGGTTGGTGGCCGACAGCGACAGGGTGTACGTCCCACCGGTGCCGGCAGCCGGGGTGCCCGCCAGGGTGGCGGTGCCGTTGCCGTTGTCGGTGAAGGTCACGCCGGCCGGCAGCGTGCCGGTCTTGGTGATCGTCGCCGCCGCCGGGCTGGTGGTCACCGTGAAGCTGCCCGCGCTGCCAGAAGTGAACGTGGTGTGGTCGGCGCTGGTGATGGTCGGCGCCTCGGTCACGGTCAGGGTGAACGACTGCTGACGGGTGCCGGCCGAGTTGGTGGCCGAGATCGTCAGCGGGTAGCTGCCGGCAGTGCCGGCCGCCGGGGTACCCGCCAGCGTCGCGGTGCCGTCACCGTTGTCGGTGAAGGACACGCCCGACGGCAGCGACCCGGTCTTGGTGATCGTGGTAGCCACCGGGTAACCGGCCGTGGTGGTCACCGTGAACGAGCCCGCCGTGCCCAGGATGAACGAGGCGTGGTCGGCGCTGGTGATGGTCGGCAGCTCGGTGACCGTGAGCATGAAGCTCTGGGTCGCGTCGGTGGTGGCACCGTTGCTGGCCGTGATCGTGATCGGGAAGGCACCCGACGCGGTCGGGGTACCCGCCAGCGTGGCGGTGCCGTCACCGTTGTCGGTGAACGTCACACCAGCCGGCAGCGACCCGGTCTCGGTGATCGTGGTCGCGGTCGGGAACCCGGCCGTGGTGGTCACCGTGAACGAGCCCGCCGAGCCCTTGGCGAACGTGGTGTGGTCGGCGCTGGTGATCACCGGCGAGGCGTTCGCCGGCTGCACCGTCAGGGTGAACGACTGCTGCCGGGTACCGGCCGCGTTGGTGGCCGAGATCGTCAGCGGGTAGCTGCCGGCAGTACCGGCCGCCGGGGTGCCCGCCAGCGTCGCGGTGCCGTCACCGTTGTCGGTGAAGGACACGCCCGACGGCAGCGACCCGGTCTCGGTGATCGTGGTCGCCACCGGGAAGCCGGCCACCGTGGTCACCGTGAACGAGCCCGCCGTGCCGACGACGAAGGTGGTGTGGTCGGCGCTGGTGAAGCTGGCCTTCTCGTTCACCGTCAGCGTGAAGGACTGGGTGGTGAAGCCGGTGCTGTTCTGCGCCTTGATCGACAGGGCGTAGCTGCCACCGGTGCCCGTTGCCGGGGTGCCCGCCAGCGTCGCGGTGCCGTCACCGTTGTCGGTGAAGGACACCCCGGACGGCAGCGAACCGGTCTCGGTGAGCGTGGTGGCCGCCGGAACACCCGGGTTGGTGGTCACCGTGAACGAGCCCGCCGAGCCCACCGCGAAGGTGGTGTGGTCGGCGCTGGTGATGCTCGGCGCCGAGTTGACGGTCAGGGTGAACGACTGGGTGCTATCCGGGGCCACGCCGTTGCTGGCCGTGATGGTGATCGGGAACGAGCCGCCCGTGGTCGGCGTGCCGGCCAGGGTGGCGGTGCCGTCACCGTTGTCGGTGAAGGTCACACCAGCCGGCAGCGAACCGGTCTTGGTGATCGTGGTCGCCGCCGGAACACCCGGCGCCGTGGTCACCGTGAACGAGTCCGCGACACCGGTGGTGAAGGTGGCGTGGTCGGCGCTGGTGATCACCGGCGGCTGGTTGACCGTCAGCGTGAACAGCTGGGTGCCGTCCGGGGTGATCCCGTCACTGGCGGTGAAGGTGAGCGCGTAGCTGCCACCGGTGCCCGCCGCCGGGGTGCCCGCCAGCGTCGCGGTGCCGTCCCCGTTGTCGGTGAAGGTCACGCCCGAGGGCAGCGTGCCGGTCTCGGTGATCGTGACCGGACCCGCACCACCGGAGGTGGTCACCGTGAACGACCCGGCGTTGCCGGCCACGAACGTGGCGTGGTCAGCGCTGGTGAACACCGGCGACGCGGTCACCGTCAGCGTGAACGACTGGGTCGCCGGGGTGCTCGCCCCGTTGTTGGCGGTGATGGTGATCGGGTAGCTGCCCGCGGTCCCGGCCGCCGGAGTGCCGGCCAGGGTGGCGGTGCCGTTGCCGTTGTCGGTGAAGGTGACACCGGACGGCAGCGACCCGGTCTTGCTCAGCGCGGTCGCCACCGGGAAACCAGCCGCCGTGGTCACCAGGAAGTTGCCCGCCGAACCCACCTGGAAGGTGGTGTGGTCGGCGCTGGTGATGGTCGGCGACTCGTTCACCGTCAGGGTGAACGCCTGGCTGTCCGCCGGGGCGGTGCCGTTGTCGGCGTTGATGGTGAAGTTGTACTGGCCACCGCTGCCCGCCGGCGGGGTGCCGGCCAGGGTGGCGGTGCCGTTGCCGTTGTCGGTGAAGGACAACCAGGCCGGCAGGGTGCCGGTGGTGGTCAGCGTCGCGTTCGGGAACCCGGTGGTGGTCACCGTGAAGGTGCCCGCCGAGCCGACCGTGAAGCTGGTGGTGTTGGAGCTGGAGATGGTCGGCGCGGTGTTGACCGTCAGGGTCGCCGCGGTCGAGGTCGCCGAACCGGTCGAGTTGGTGAACACGGCCCGGTACTTGTTGCCGTTGTCAGCCGAGGCGGCGGTGAAGGTGTAGGTCGTGCTGGTCGCACCGGCGATGTTGGAGAAGTTGGCACCGCCGTCGGTGGACCGCTGCCACTGCACGGTCGGGGCCGGGAAGCCCGACGCCGCCGCGATGAAGCTCACCGAGTTCCCGTTGTTCACCGTCTGGCTCGACGGGTTGGTGGTGACCGCCGGCGCCTGGTTGACGGTGACCGTCAGCGTCTGGGTGCCGTTCGGGTTGACCCCGTTGGACGCGGTCAGGCTGAGCGAGTACACCCCACCGGTCCCGGCCGCCGGGGTGCCGGCCAGGGTGGCCGTGCCGTTGCCGTTGTCGGTGAAGGTCAGGCCGGACGGCAGGGTGCCGGTCTTGGTGATGGCCGGCGTCGGGTACGCGGTCGGCGTGGTGGTCACCGTGAAGCTGCCCGGCGTGCCGACCGTGAAGGTGGTGCTGTTGGCGCTGGTGAAGGCCGCCGGCTGGTTGACGGTGATGCTCAGGGTCTGGATCGCGGTCGGGTTGACCCCGTTGTTGGCGGTCAGGCTGAGAGAATAGAGACCACCGGCGGTCGGCGTGCCGGCCAGGCTGGCGGTGCCGTTGCCGTTGTCGGTGAAGGTCATGCCCGGCGGCGTGGTGCCGGTCTTGGTGATCGCCGGTGCCGGGTAGCCGCTGGTGGTCACCGTGAAGTTGGCCGCGGTGCCGACCGTGAAGGTCACCGTGTTGGTGCTGGTGATCGCCGGCGGGCGGTTGACGGTGACGGTCGCGGTGGCGGTGCCGTTGTCCAGGGTGGCCAGCACGTGGCCGGGGCCGCTGGTGTTCTGCGAGTTGTAGCTGGTGCTCGCCGAACCGGAGGCCAGGTTGACCGAGGCCGCACCCAGGGTGGCGCCGCTGGGCAGCGGGTCGCTGAAGCCGATCGGCAGGCCGGCGAAGGCGTCCAGGTTGGCAGCGCCGATCGCCGAGCCGAGCGAGTTCTGGGTGAGAGTGGCGGTGATGGTCGAGGTCGCGTTCGGGCCCACCACGGTGGCCGGGCTCGCGGTGGCGGTCAGCACCAGCCGCGGCGAGACGGTCGGGCTGCCGGCGGCGCTGTCACAGCCGGCGGTGCCGGGGCCGGTGTTGCAGCCCCACCAGTTGTCGGTGGCGTTCAGGGTGGCGCCGCTGGCGACGCCCAGGGAGACGCCCGATCCGGTCGCGCCGGTGTTGCCGGTGATCCGGTTGTAGTGCAGGGTCGTCGTGCCACCGAGGACGGAGACGGCACCGCCCTGCGGGTTGCTGCCACCGGCGACGGAGTTCGAGGTGAACGTCGACTCGGTGACGGTCAGGGCGCCGCCCTCGGAGAAGATGGCACCACCCTGCGGGATGCCGGTGCCGCTGCCGACCACCGTGTTGCCGGTGAACACACTGTTGGTCACGCTCATCGGCGTGGTGCCGCTGACGCCGGACACGTGCAGCGCACCGCCGACGTTGATGTTGGCGACCGAGGCGTTGGCGCTGTTGCCGCTGAACGTGCTGCCCGAGACGGTGAGCTGCTCATTCGCCGCGACGTCGAAATGCTGGTATTCCAGGGCTGAACCCGAGCTGCTGCCGCTGGTGTTGCCGGTGAACGTCGTGTTGGTGACGGTCAGCGAGCCGCCCTGGAACTCCACGCCGCCGCCGTACTTGTTGGTGGTGGCCGAGTTGACGTGGTTGTTGCTGATGACCGAGTTGCTGAGGGTCAGGACGTCCCTGGTCGTCGCGTTGCCGGAGCCCGCGATGATGCCCGCCCCGCCGAAGGTGGTGACTGCACCATTGGTGATGGTCACACCGGAGATGCTGGTGGTCACCCCGCCGATGACGCTGGGGTCGAGGTCGAACACCCGGCTGGCGTTGTTGCCGCTGATGATCGTGCTGGCCGAACCCGCGCCGGTCAGGGTGATGTTGCTGCCCGACACCTTGCCCATCTGCAACTCACCGTTGGTGAGCGTGTAGGTACCGGCGGCGACGGTGATGGTGGAGGAGGTGGCTCCGGCGTTGTTGGCGGCGCACACCGCCTCGCGCAGGCTTCCGCTCGAGGTGGTCTGGGCGGGGTTGCCGCACGCACCGAAGTTGGTGGCGACGTCTGCCGTCGAGGTGACGGTCAGCGTGGCGGCCGAGACCGAGGGCAGGAACACCACCTGGCCGGCCAGCGCCAGGGCCACTACGAGGCCGGCGCGTGGGAGTAGCCGCGGTAGCGAGGAACGAATCTGCAGCATCGACATGTCCTTAAAGCCCCCGTAGCGAGTGGACTCGCTGTAAAGATGTGACAAGAAGTTGTTGGCTAAGCAGGAAGTACGCGCAAGTAGCGCAGAGCGCAGCAGAAAACAAGAGCGAAGGAAACTGTAGCTAGCCGAGGAAGATTAAGAAACCCGAATGGCTACAGAACTTTAACGCCAGACCTTAGCATTACCTGGCAAATCGCTACAAAAAAAGTCCCTTCCGCCGGGTGATCTTTGTGTTATAAAGCTGCTTGCACTGCTGCTGCCACCTCGCGGGCCGGTGTTGGAACTGGTATTCATCCAGTTCACCGAGCCTAGGAGTCGCTGGATGACCGAACAGATACCGCGGCTCCTCTCGTCGCAGGGCGCTCCGCCCCTGCGACCCGCCGGTTCCTCGGACCAGGCGGTCCTGCTGCGGGTCTTCACCGAGGCGCACTGCGCCGGGTTCGAACTGCTCGGGATGGAGCCCGCCGCGCTGGCCGGCCTGGTCGGCATGCAGTACCGGGCTCGGCAGGCCCAGTACTCCGCCGCCCATCCCGAGGCCGTGGAGTACCTGATCTGCGGCAGCGACGGCAGCCCGGTCGGCAGCTGCTGGCTCGACGACACGCCCGGGCAGCTGCGGGTTCTCGACATCGCGGTGCTGCGCGAGCACCGTCGCCGCGGCATCGCCCGGGCGGTGCTCGGCTCGCTCTGCGAGCAGGCCGCGGCGGCCGGCAAGCCGGTCCGGCTCTCAGTCTGGCACGAGAACGTCGCCGCCCTCGAGCTGTACCGGTCGCTGGGGTTCACTACCCCGGCCGGCAGCGGCGACCCGGCCGATGGTGGCGACCTCGGCAACGGCTACCTGGAGCTGCAGTTCGTCCCCGACCGCGCACCTCGGCTCCGAGCCGGCGCGCGATGACCGACCGGGCACTGGGCTTCTCCGACTTCAGCGACCGGGTGGGCCAGCGGTTCACCATGCGCTTCTCCGTCCGGCCCGACGGCGAGGACGCCGACGGGGCCTGCGAGGTCGAGCTGACCGAGTGCGCCCGCAGCACCGTGCCCGGTGCCTCCCGCTCGTTCGACCTGACGTTCCGGGGCGGCCCGGACGCACCCCGCGAGCAGGGCAACTACCTGCTCGTCCGAGAGGACTTCCCACCGGCAGCGATCTTCCTGGTGCCGGTGCGAGCGCTAGCGGACGGCCTGGAATTCCATGCCGTCTTCAACCCACTGACGGAGGATGAGAATGTGCTATGAGTACTCCCTACATCGGTGAGATCCGGATGTTCGGCGGCAACTTCGCGCCGGTCGGCTGGTTGCTCTGCCAGGGCCAGCTGCTGCCCATCTCGCAGTACGACGTGCTGTTCAACCTGATCGGCACCACCTACGGCGGCGACGGCCAGAACACCTTCGCGCTGCCCAACTTGGCCAGCCGGCTGCCGGTGCACCAGGGCTCGGGCTACGTGCTCGGCCAGATGGCCGGGGTGGAGACCGTCACCCTGAACCGCAACCAGATGCCGGTGCACACCCACCAGCCGGTCGGTGCCGCGGTGGCCCAGGGCCCGTCGCCGAGCAACAGCTACTGGGCCAGCAACTCCAACCTGCCCTACACCCTGGCGGCCCCGGCGGCCGCGATGGCACCCAATGCGCTGAGCAACTCCGGCGGCAACCAGCCGCACGAGAACATGTCGCCCTACCTCGCGATCAACTTCATCATCGCCACCGAGGGCATCTACCCGTCCCCGAACTGACCGACGTCCAGACCGGAGTGGACTGACATGAGCGATCCCTACATCGGCGAGATCAAGCTGATCTCCTTCAACTTCCCACCCAAGGGGTGGGCCTTCTGCAACGGCCAGCTGCTGGCCATCAACCAGAACCAGGCGCTGTTCTCGATCCTGGGCACCATGTACGGCGGCAACGGCCAGACGAACTTCGCGCTGCCCAACCTGCAGGGCCGGGTGCCGATCCACCAGGGCATCAACCAGGGCAGCTACAACGTCGGCCAGGTCGGCGGCGAGACCTCGCACACCCTGACCATCAACGAGCTGCCGGCGCACCTGCACCCGGCGGTCGCCCAGTCGACGCCGTCGAACCCGGGTGGTGACAACCCGGCCAACTCGATCTGGGCCGCCACCCAGAATGCGGCCTTCGCCTCCGCGCCCAACGTCTCGATGAACCCGGCAGCGGTGACCACCACCGGCGGCAGCCAGCCGCACGAGAACATGCCGCCCTACCTGGTGCTGAACTACGTCATCGCCCTCGTGGGCATCTTCCCGAGCCGGAACTAGCTACGGAGCGCATACCGTGACCGATCCTTACCTCGCCGAGATCCGGATGTTCGGCGGCAACTTCGCACCCACGGGCTGGGCACTGTGCAACGGCCAGCTCATGTCGATCTCGCAGAACACCGCACTGTTCTCCCTGCTGGGCACCACCTACGGTGGTGACGGCAGGGTCACCTTCGGCCTGCCCAACCTGCAGGGCAGCACCCCGATGCAGCAGGGGCAGGGGCCCGGCTTGTCACCGCGCTATCTCGGTGAGATCGGCGGCAGCCCCTACGTCACCCTGATCCAGTCGGAGATGCCGCTGCACACCCACACCGCGCTGGGCGTCAGCGATGCGGGCACCGAGACCAGCCCGGCCAACGCCACCTGGGCCCAGTCGTTGAGTGGCCGGGTGGGCCTGAACATCTACTCGACGCAGGCACCCAACCTGATGATGGCTCCGCAGACGGTGCTGCCGACCGGTGGCAGCCAGCCGCACAACAACATGCCGCCGTACCTGACGATCACCTTCATCATCGCGTTGCAGGGCATCTTCCCGCAGCGCCCCTGAGAACGGCGCAGTCCTGCCGGACAGACAGCGACGCCCGAGGAGTACGAACTCCTCGGGCGTCGTCGTGTGTCTGGGTACCCGCCGGCTCAGCTCAGCCGGAGCTTGAGCGAGGCCAGCTCGTCGTGCAGCGAGGACGGCACCTTCTCGCCGATCTTGGCGAACCATTCCTCGATCAGCGGGATCTCCGCGCGCCACTCCTCGGCCTCGACGGCCAGCGCCTGGTTGAGCTGCTCCGGGGTGAGCTCGAGGCCCTCGGTGTCCAGCGCGTCCGGGGTGGGCACCCAGCCGATCGGAGTGTCCACCGCGTCGGCCCGGCCCTCGATCCGCTCGATGGCCCACTTCAGCACCCGGATGTTCTCCCCGAAGCCCGGCCACAGGAACGCCCCGTCGGCGTCCCGGCGGAACCAGTTCACGTAGAAGATCCGGGGCAGCTTGCCGGCGTCGCCGCTCTTGCCGACCTCGATCCAGTGCGCCAGGTAGTCACCGGCGTGGTAGCCCATGAACGGCAGCATCGCCATCGGGTCGCGGCGCACCACGCCGACCTTGCCGGTGGCGGCGGCGGTGGTCTCCGAGGACAGGGTGGAGCCGAGGAACACCCCGTGCTGCCAGTCGTGCGCCTCGGCCACCAGCGGCACGGTGTCCTTGCGGCGGCCACCGAAGAAGATCGCGTCGAGCGGCACGCCGCGCGGGTCGTTCCACTCCGGCGCCTTGGTCTCGCACTGGTGCAGCGGGGTGCAGTAGCGGGAGTTGGGGTGCGCGGCCTTCTCCGTCGAACCCGGCTCCCAGTCCCGGCCCTTCCAGTCGGTCAGATGCGCCGGCGGCTCGCCCATGCCGTCCCACCACACGTCGCCGTCGTCGGTGAGCGCGACGTTGGTGAACAGCGAGTTGCCCTTGGCGATGGTGCGCATCGCGTTGGGGTTGGTGTGCCAGTCGGTGCCCGGCGCCACCCCGAAGAAGCCGTTCTCGGGATTGACCGCGTACATCCGGCCGTCCTCGCCGAACCGGATCCAGGCGATGTCGTCGCCGACCGTCTCGACCTTCCAGCCGGGCAGGCTGGGCTGCAGCATCGCCAGGTTGGTCTTGCCGCACGCCGACGGGAACGCCGCGGCGATGAAGTACGGCTTCTGCTGCGGGCTGGTGAGCTTGAGGATCAGCATGTGCTCGGCCAGCCAGCCCTCGTCCCGGGCCTGGGCGGAGGCGATCCGCAGCGAGTGGCACTTCTTGCCGAGCAGCGCGTTTCCCCCGTATCCCGATCCGTAGGACCAGATCAACCGCTCCTCGGGGAAATGCACGATGTACTTGGTGTCGTTGCAGGGCCAGACCACGTCGGCCTGGCCGGGTGCCAGCGGGGCGCCGAGGGAGTGCAGGCCGGCGACGTAGGGCTGCTCCACGCCGTCCTTGACGAACAGGTCCAGGGCCTGGCGGCCCATTCGGGTCATGATGTGCATCGAGATGACCACGTAGGCCGAGTCGGTGATCTCGGCGCCGAGCATCGGCTTGTCGGCACCCAGCGGGCCCATGCAGTACGGGATGACGTACATGGTGCGGCCGCGCATCGAGCCGCGGAACCGCTCGGTCAGCAGCGCCTTCATGTCGCTGGGGTCCATCCAGTTGTTGGTGGGACCGCAGTCGTCGGGATCCTGGGAGCAGATGAAGGTCCGGTCCTCGACCCGGGCGACGTCGGACGGGTCGGAGGCGCAGTAGAACGAGTTCGGCTTCTTGGCGTCGTTCAGCCGGACCAGGGTGCCGGCGGCGACCAGCTGCTCGGTGAGCCGGTTCCATTCCGCCTCCGAACCGTCGCACCACACGATGTCGTCGGGCTCGGTCAGTTCAGCGGTTTCACGCACCCAGCGCAGCAGGCTGGCGTGGTCGGTGGGGGCGGTATCGAGCCGGACGGCGGTGCTCGTCATGATCAGAACTCCTTGTCAGTCGACGGTGACTGGCGGGGTGCCGCGGGACGGGCGACGGATTCGCGCTCCGGTCCTGGCGGGCAGTGATCAAAGCGTAACGAGCGGCAGCGCTTACAAGCCCGTCCGAAGCTTGCGGCCCCGGTCACAACAGCGCAGAACCGGATAAAGCGAGCCGGATATTCGCGGTATACCGGGCTTCTCGGAACGTGGTCGCGAACCCGAATGGCCTAGCTCACACCGGGGCCTATGAGGCCTGGCTCACAGTGGAGAAGTTGAAGTCCGCAACCCGCAGGGTGGGCATGGCCGTCCGGGTGAAGTAGTCGCTCCACTCCCGGGGCAGCGTCCGCTCGGTTCGGCCAACCTCGGTGATCCGGCCGAGCAGGTCCACCGGCGACTCGTTGAACCGGAAGTTGTTGACCACGCCGCGCACTTCGCCGTTCTCGATCAGGTAGACGCCGTCCCGCGTCAGGCCGGTCACCAGCAGGGTCTGCGGATCGACGGTGCGGATGTACCACAGGCAGGTAAGCAGCAGGCCGCGCTCGGTGCCGGCGATCATCTCGGCGAGGCTCTTGGCGCTCCCGGCGCCGCTCTCGGGCCCGGTCATGATCAGGTTGTCGACGAAGGGCACGAACGGCTGGCCGGTACGCGCCGCCCAGTTGCGGGTGCGCTGCAGGTTCGCCAGCACGCCGTTGTCGATCCAGCGGGTGGCCGGCACCGGGGCTCCGTTGTCGAAGATCGACTGCTCGCCGCCCTCGACGACCAGCTGGAACGGCACTGCCGCCATGCCGGGCTCGGCGGGGTCGGAGCGCAGCGTGATGCCCAGCTGCGACAGGGTCTCGCCGATCCGGCTGCGGCCCTCGCCGGCGGCGAAGACGCTGCGGCCCTCTTCGGCGTCGCGGGCGGTGGCGGTCCAGTACAGGTAAATCATCAGGTCGGCGACCGCCGAGGGCGGCAGCAGCGTCTCGTACCGGCCGGCCGGCAGGTCGATCCGGGTGGCCGCCCAGTCCAGCCGGGTGCCCAGGTCGGCGGCCATCGCCTCGACGTCGATGTCGGTCCAGTCCCGGGTCTGCGCGCCGGCCCAGGCGGTACGGGTCAGGTCGCGGGACTTGGCGTTGAGCTCCAGCCGGCCGGTCGGCTGGTCGTGGCGACGGCGCAGCCCGGTCGAGGAGGCCAGGAAGAGCGAGGACGTCAACTGCTCGGCGAAGCCGTAGAGCAACCGGTCGGCCTTCTCTGCCTCGGCGAAGGCCCGGCCCAGCGCCGGCGCGAAGCCCTCGAACACCTCGATGCCGGTGTTCGCCGCGGGTGCGTCCCAGTCGTCGGAGCTCTCGTACGGCTCGATCAGCGGCGAGACGTCATCGGCGGGCGAGGCCGACCGGGCGGCCTCCTCGCTGGCGGCCACCAGGGCGGGCAGGTCGTCGGGACCGGTCACCGCCCGCGACACCACCCCGGACGAGACGCCCTGCTCGCCCTCCACGATGGAGATCACGACGAGCTTGCGGGAATGCGCCTGGCCGTTGGTGGTGAGGCTGTTGCCGGCCCAGCGCAGGTTCGCGGTGGTCAGCTCCTCGCCGAGCACCAGGCACCCGGACGCGGTGGACAGCGCCAGCGCCTGCTCGACCAGGTCCTGGATCCGGACGCCGGTGGTGGTGGTGGTGCTGGTCATCATCGGCCGCCTTCGGTCACGGTGTTGAGGACGTTGACATTCTCGAACAGCGCAGCCGGGCAGCCGTGCGAGACCGCCGCCACCTGGCCGGGCTGGCCCTTGCCGCAGTTGAAGGCACCGCCCAGCACGTACGTCTCCGGGCCGCCGACCGCCGCCATCGATCCCCAGAAGTCGGTGGTGGTGGCCTGGTAGGCGACATCGCGCACCTGACCGGCCAGCTGGCCGTTGACGATCCGGTAGAACCGCTGGCCGGTGAACTGGAAGTTGTAGCGCTGCATGTCGATCGACCAGGACTTGTCGCCGAGCACGTAGATGCCGTGTTCCACGCCGCCGATCAGGTCGTCGATCGAGCGGGCGTCCGGGCTCGGTTGCAGGGACACGTTGGCCATCCGCTGCAGCGGAATGTGGCCCGGGGAGTCGGCGTAGGCGCAGCCGTTGGACCGGCCCAGTCCCTTGGCCGCCGCCATCTGCCGGTTGAGCTGGTAGCCGACCAGCACGCCGTCGGAGACGATGTCGAAGCTGGTGGTGGCCACCCCCTCGTCGTCGTAGCCGATGCTGGACAGGCCGTGTTCGACGGTGCGGTCGCCGGTCACGTTCATGACCTCGCTGCCGTAGCGCAGGCTGCCGAGCTTGTCGAAGGTGGCGAACGAGGTGCCGGCGTAGGCCGCCTCGTAGCCCAGCGCCCGGTCGAGCTCGGTGGCATGGCCGATCGACTCGTGGATGGTCAGCCACAGGTTGGACGGGTGGATCACCAGGTCGTAGCGGCCGGCCTGCACCGACGGCGCCGCGACGTGCTCGGCGAGCAGCTCGGGCAGCTCGGCCAGTTCGGCGTCGAAGTCCCAGCCGGTGCCGGTCAGGTACTCCCAGCCGCGGCCGGCCGGTGGCGCGAGGCTGCGCATCGAGGAGAACCCGCCGTTGGTCCGGTCGACGGAGACCGCGGTGAACTCCGGGTGCACCCGCACCCGTTGCTGGGTGGTCACGGTGCCGGCGGTGTCGGCGTAGTACTTGTTCTCCAGCACCTGGATCAGCTGGGCGTCGACGTGGTCGACCCCGGCCGCGCCGCGCAGCACCTCGGACAGTTCCGAGAGCCTGGCCAGCCGGACGGCGGCCGGCACCTCGAAGGGGTTGAGGTCATAGGCCGACACCCAGGTCGCGTCGGCGTGCGCCGGTTCGCCGGCCAGCTCCACCGGATCGGAGCTGAGCACCCGGCTGAGCTTGGCGGTGGCGACGGCCTGCTCGGCCAGCCGGGCCGCGGCCTCCGGAGTCCGGTCGATGCCGCTGGCGAACCCCCAGGCGCCCTCGTGCACCACCCGGACCGCCAGGCCCAGCTCCTCGTCGTCGGTGCTGGCGTCGAGCTGGCCGTCGCGCAGCCGCAGCGTGGCCCTGCGGTTGCGCTCGAGCCGGAAGTCGGCATGCGCGGCACCGAGCTCGCGGGCCCGGCTCAGCGCGGCGTCGGCCAGCGTGGCGGCGGGCAGGGCGAGGAATGCGGCGTCGATGCTGGGCATGGGCCCGATAGTAGATGTAGCCACCGACAGGACCTGCCGGCCGGTCGCTCCCATCGGCGGGCCTCGGGAACGGCTGTCCGGCGGCCCGCGCCACGGCCGCAGCCCCGGCTCGAAACTTACGCTACCGTAGGTTACGCATCAGTAACATAGTCCTGGAAGAAGGGACGACATGACCTCTGTGCTGCCCCGCACCCTGCAACTGCACGGCCAGCCGCTCAGCTATGCCGACGTCGGCGCCGGCCCGGCGGTGCTGTTCGTACACGGCCTGCTCGGCTCGCACCGGCACTGGGCGCAGCTGATGCACGCCCTCGCAGCCGACCGCCGGCTGATCGCGCCGGACCTGTTCGGGCACGGCGCCTCGGCCAAGCCGATCGGCGACTACTCCCTGGGCGCGCACGCCGCCACGCTGCGCGACCTGCTCGACCGGCTGGGGGTGGACCGGGTGACGCTGGTCGGGCATTCGCTCGGCGGCGGCATCGCGATGCAGTTCTGCTACCTGTTCCCGGACCGGGTCGACCGGCTGGTGCTGGTCAGCAGCGGCGGCCTGGGGCGCGAGTTGAGCCCGCTGCTGCGGGCCGCCGCGCTGCCCGGCGCCGAGCTGGTGCTGCCGGTGATCGCCTCAGGCTGGCTGCACCGGCAGGCCGCCTCGGTCGCGGCCGGCCTGAGCCGGCTGGGCATCCGGCCCGGCACGGACCTGGCCGAGGCCTGGCGGGGGCTCGGCGACCTGGACGCGGAGGGCCGGCGGGCCTTTCTGGCCACGGTCCGCTCGGTGATCGATCCGGGTGGGCAGACCGTGACCGCCTGGGGCCACCTGCCGATGACCACTGCCGTGCCGACCCTGCTGGTCTGGGGTGCGAAGGACCGGATCATTCCGTCCTGGCACGCCGTCACCGCCCAGACCGGCTTTCCCGGCTGCCGGGTCGAGATCTTCCAGCGCGCCGGGCACTTTCCGCACCTGGCCGAGCCGGAGCGGTTCGCCGCGCTGTTGGCCGGCTTCATCGGCGACCGGACACCCGATGGGACACAATGCCGGGCGTGACCAAGCTCCGCCTGGAACCGCTGACCGAGGCCCACCAGGCCGACCTCGAGAAGTTGCTCGCCGATGCGGAGGTGCTGCGCTTCACCCGGCTGCCCGACCCGCCGGTGCCGGGCTACGCCGCCGACTGGATCGCCCGCTACCGCACCGCCCGGGAGGAGGGCCGCGGCGAGGCGTTCGCGGCGGTCGACTCCGACGGCACCTTCCTCGGTGTCGCGCTGGCCCCGCACCTGGACCGCGAGTCGCTGGAGTCGGAACTGGGCTACATGGTCGCAACGGCCGCCCGGGGCCGCGGGGTGGCCAGCGAGATGCTGCGCCAGCTCACCACCTGGGCCTTCACCGAGCACGGCATCCTGCGCGCCACCCTGGCGATCGACGTCGCCAACGTCGCATCCCAGCGGGTGGCCGTCCGGGCCGGCTACACCCTGGAAGGGGTGCTGCGCTCCAGCTACTTCAAGCAGGGCATGCGGGTGGACACCCAGGTCTGGTCCCGGCTGCCCACCGATCCCGAGCCGGACGAGGCCGGCAGCCCGGCGGACCGGTAGGCCGTCAGCCGACGGCCTGCTCCAGCGCGGTCACCTCGTCGTCGAGGTAGCCCAGCATCCGCTGCAGGTGCGGCACGGTACGCCGGCAGCCGGTCAGGCCGAAGGACAGCTCGTCGGCGTAGCTGGTGCAGGTGATGTTCAGCGCCTGCCCGTGGTAGGGAATGGACAGCGGGTAGATGCCGTCCAGCCGGGCGCCGTTGAGGTAGAGCGGCGTGCGCGGGCCGGGCACGTTGGAGATGATCAGGTTGAACGGCGGGCGGGCCAGCTCGGCATAGCCGGGCAGCGACTGCAACATCAGCGGGCTCATCCCCAGCCCGGTCATCGCGACGATCTGCAGCGGGGTCAGCCCGGCCAGCGCCTGCTTGCCCTCCTTCATCGAGCGCCGCACGGTGCGCAGCCGCTCGGCCGGGTCGGCGAGCTGGGTGCCCAGGGTGCACATCACCGCGCCGACGGCGTTGCCGGACTCCCGGTTGCGGTCACGGACCTGCAGCGCGACCGGCACCATCGCGATCAGCGAGGTGTCGGGCAGCGCGTCGAAGCTCAGCAGGTAGGACCGCAACGCCCCGGAGCAGGCGGCGAGCACCACGTCGTTGACGGTGCAGCCGGCCCGGCGGCGAATCCGGGTGATGCGCTCCATCGGCCAGGACTGGGCGGCGAACCGGCGCGAGCCGGAGATCGGGACGTTGAACATCGAGCGCGGCGCGGCGAACGAGATCGGTGCGCTCTGCGCCTGCAGGCTGCGGTTGAGGGTGCGCACCAGCGCCGCCGGGATACCGGCCACGTCGGTGGCGACGTCCCGGGCGGTGCGCAGCAGGTTGGCCACCACCTCCTCCGGGGTCGGCGGCGGGTCGGCGGCCGGCTTCGGGGTCGCGGCGGCGGGCTTGGCCACCGGCCGGTTGGCCCACGGCGGCGGCAGGTCGCGGGCCGCCGGGTCCTTGGTGAGCACCCGCTGCAGCAGCCGCTGCGCCGAGACGCCGTCCAGCAGCGCGTGGTGCACCTTGAGGTAGAGCGCGAACCGGCCGTCGGCGAGCCCCTCGATGAAGTGCAGCTCCCACAGCGGCCGCTCCCGGTCCAGCAGGGTGCTGTGCAGCCGCGAGCACAGCGCCAGCAGTTCCAGCACCCGGCCGGGCTGGGGCAGCGAGTTGTGCCGGACGTGGTGGCGCAGGTCGAACTGCCGGTCCTCCTCCCAGGCCCACTGGCCGGCGGTGCCGAGCGAGCGGCGGGCGCGCTTGCGGAACAGCGGGGCGACGTCCTCGGCACAGCCGGTGCTGAGCCGCTCGAACAGCTCGGCGGGGCTGGAGAGGTCGGCGGGCGGTTCGAACAGTTCCAGGCCACCGACGTGCATCGGCGTCTGCGCCGACTCCACGGCCAGGAACACCGAGTCCGTCGGTGACATCGGCAGCAGCACGGGACAGATCCTGTCACCGATGCCTCGCGGACGCGAACCATCCCCTGCGGCGGCCGGCCGCGGCCGGTGCGATAAATATGCATTACGACTAGGTAACACTCTGCCCGCGGGAGCAACGCCGGGGGTCCGTCCGGACTCTTCTGTCTTGTTCGCAGCGCACCGACCGGAGCGGGCAGCACGGGGGATCGGCCATGTCGTCAGGCCAGCAGTTGTCAGTCGAGCAGGTGTCCGTTACGGCCGAGCAGGCCAGACCGGACGCTCGACTGCGGCGCGGCGAGACGGTGACCTGGTTGCTGCTGGCCGCTCTGGCCGGAGCGGTGCTGGACCAGGGCGGTTTCTACGCCGGCGCCCAGCGGGTGCTGGGGCTGGCCCTGGCCGCCGCCGTCGCGGTCGCGATGTGGTCGGCAGCCCGGCCGGTGCCCAGGACCTGGTCGGTGCCGGCGGTGACCGGATTTGCCTGCGCCGGCTGGGCTTTGCTGGACGGCTGGCTGCACGGCGCCCCGGGTTCGGGCGTGCGGCCGGCGCTGCTGGTGGTCGCGGCCGGCGCGGTGATCGCGCTGTGCCGGTGGCTGGACTCCGACCATCGCGCCCGGCTCAGCACCGCCGTGGCAATGTTGGGCTGCCTGACCGGCCTGCTGGGCTGGTACGGGGTGGCCAGCCACTCCCCGGCGTTCGCGCTGACCGGCCAGGGCCTCTGGCGTGCCATGGGCACGCTCGGTTATCCCAATGCCGCCGCGGCGTTCCTGGCGGTGCTGCTGGTCGGCACCGTTACCCGGCAGGTCCGGAACGGATCGGCGCACTGGCCGACGGCGCTGGCCGGCACCGCCCTGCTGGTCGGCCTGGGTGCCACGCTCAGCCGGGGCGGCCTGCTCGCCACCGCGGCCGGCCTGGCGGCGCTGGCCGCGTTGCTCGGGCCCCGGCGGGTGCTGGCCGCGCTGTGGGCACCGGTGCTGGGCGCGGCGCTGGCCCTGGCCGGCCTGCTGCCCGGGCTGGCAGCCACCGCCGCGCCGCACCCGGGGCTGGCCGCCGGCACGCTGGCCGCCGGGCTGGTCACCGGCGGCTGGGCACCGCTCGCATGGCATTGGCTGCGATCGAGAATGGCCCGTCTACCGTTGGCATTCCTCGGCTGCCTGGCCGTCTCGCTGACCGGCGCCCTGCTGGCAGCCACCGGCGCCGGGTCGGTGCTGTCTTCGCTGCGGCAGGCCCGGCTCACGCTGTCCTCGGCCGACCGGGTCGCCGCCTGGCAGGCGGTGACCGACGTCATCGCCCGCCATCCAGTCATCGGCGCCGGCCCCGGGCTGCGCACCTTCAGCTGGTCCGACCCGCACGGCGGCGTGTTGGTTTTCGCTTACGCGCACAACGAATACCTGCAGGTACTGGCCGAGCTGGGGACGATCGGGCTGGTACTGCTGCTGGCCTGCCTGGCAGCGCTCCTGCGGGTGCTCGGGCGGTGCCGGCCACGCTCGGCCGGCGGCGAGGCAGCCGCGGCGGCGATCGCCGGCCTGGCGGTGCTGTGCACCTCGGCCCTGTTCGACTTCACCGGGCACTTTCCGGCCATCGTGCTGACTGCAGCAGCCCTGGTCGGTTGCGCCGAGCCGGCTTTCCGGCCGCGCGATAGCAGTCCAACCTCCTGATCTTCTTATCCAGAAAGGCATTCCCATGATCAATACTGCCCTGCTCAAGATCGGTGCGGGGGCCACCGCCCTGCTGGCCGGCGGCGGCGTGGCCCTGCTCAGCCCCACCTCCCCGGCGGTGGCCTACTCCTCACCGCCGCTGTTCCTCGACATCTCGATCCAGTCGCCGGCGCACCTGGTGGCCCGAGGCGCCGCCGTCACGGTCCCGATCACCACCACCTGCACCAGCGGCCAGGCCTACGTGCGGGTCCAGGTCACCGAACGGGTCGGCAAGAAGGTGGCCAGCGGCACCCAGTACGTCACCGTCGGGTGCACCGGCTCGCGCCAGCAGAGCACCGTGACGGTGCCGGCCGGTTCGGCCACGGTGTTCAGCAAGGGCACCGCCTACGTCACCGCCAGCATCGACGGGTGCGCGTCCTACTTCTGCGGCGAGGAGAACAACAGCGCCACCATCAAGATCGCTTCCTGAACCAGGGCGTCCCGCCGGAATGAGCCCTCCAGCGTTTCGGCGGGACGCCCGCCAGGCGATGTCCGCATCGCCCGGCGGGAGGTCAGCGGGTGCTCAGGAGTCGCGGAACGGCGAGATGCTGGCGCCGAGCAGGTTCAGCCGCTCGGCCAGCTGCTCGTAGCCCCGGTCGATGACGTAGACGTTGCGCAGCAGCGAGGTGCCCTTGGCCGCCAGCATCGCCAGCAGCACCACCACGGCCGGCCGCAGCGCCGGCGGGCAGATCACCTCGGTGCCCGACCAGTGGGTGGGCCCCTCGACGTAGATCCGGTGCGGGTCCATCAGGGTCACCTTGGCGCCCAGCTTGGTGAGCTCGGTCAGGTAGAGCGCCCGGTTGTCATAGACCCAGTCGTGGATCAGGGTGGAGCCCTGGGCGGTGGCGGCGATCAGCGCGAAGAACGGCAGGTTGTCGATGTTCAGGCCCGGGAACGGC
Source organism: Jatrophihabitans sp. (assembly GCF_035474675.1). Classification (GTDB taxonomy): domain Bacteria; phylum Actinomycetota; class Actinomycetes; order Mycobacteriales; family Jatrophihabitantaceae; genus Jatrophihabitans_A. Next base: position 23,341 of record NZ_DATINC010000057.1, read on the forward strand.
ATCGGGTGGATCTTGTCCAGCGGGGCGTGCAGCTCCGACGGCAGCACCGTCAGGTCGACCAGCCGGGTCCGGCCGTTGGCCGCGGGGTACTCGGGGCTGCGCAGGTAGCGCAGGCCCATCTCCTCCAGCAGGGCCAGCTCGATCTCGAGGAACTCGATCGGCACCCGGTTGACGGTGATCTCGGAGGAGGTCACGATCGCGGCGGTCACCAGGCTCATCGCCTCGATCGGGTCCTCCGACGGGGCGTAGTCCACGTCGCGGCGGATCTCCGGCACCCCGTGCACGGTGAGGGTGGTGGTGCCGATGCCGTCCACCCGCACCCCGAGCTCGGTGAGGAAGAAGCACAGGTCCTGCACCATGTAGTTCGGGCTGGCGTTGCGGATCACGGTCACCCCGGCCCGGCGGGCGGCAGCCATCAGGGCGTTCTCGGTAACCGTGTCGCCGCGTTCGGTCAGCACGATCGGCCGGGCCGGCGACACCGACGGGTCCACCTGGACGTGGTAGGCGCCGGCGGCCGCCTCGACCTGCAGGCCGAAGGGCCGCAGCGCGGTCATGTGCGGCTCGACGGTGCGGGTGCCCAGCGCGCAGCCGCCGGCGTAGGGCAGTTCGAAGGTCTGCTCGTGGTGCATCAGCGGGGCCAGGAACATGATGATGCTGCGGGTCCGGCGGGCCGCGTCCAGATCCATGCCGGCCAGGTTCAGCCGCTCCGGCGGCACGATCTCGAGGTCGTTGTCGGCGTTGAGCCACCGGGTGCGCACGCCGATGCTGGTGAGCACCTCGAGGATCCGGTTCACCTCCTCGATCCGGGCCACCTTGCGCAGCACCGTCCGGCCCTGGTTGAGCAGCGAGGCACACAGTAGGGCGACCCCGGCGTTCTTGCTGGTCTTGACCTCGATGCTGCCCGACAGCCGCCGGCCGCCCTGCACCCGCAGGTGCGGCGGGCGGGACCGGCCGATCGAGACGATCTCGGACTCCAGCGCCTCGCTGATCCGGGTCAGCAGCTCCAGGCTGAGGTTCTGGTTGCCCTGCTCGATGCGGTTGATCGCGCTCTGCGAGGTGCCCAGGGACTCGGCCAGCTGCGCCTGCGTCCAGCCGCGGTTGCGGCGCGAGTCGCGGATCAGCGACCCGATCCGGCGGGCGTAGTCCTTGGCGGCGCTTACGTCATCGACCATGCCCGAACGATATCTCAGATATGAGTTCGACCATGCCCGGTTGCCCGGGTAACGCGCCGCAAACCTGCCATATCCGGACAGATTCCTGCGCCTGGTGAGATCGTGGTTACCGGGCATCGACTTTGCTGAGGGGTGGTGGCGCCGGCTGGTGCGCCAATGCCACGATCTGCAGGTATGAGCACCGGGCCGTCCCGTTCCGAGCGGGACCGGGATGCCGGCGGCCGGCCCCGCAACGCCCGTCCGCGGGACGCGCTCGGCCGGCCGCTCGACTACGGCAGCGCCGGCGTGCCCCCGGCCGTCGCGGCACCGGCCGGCACCGCGGAGGAGTCCCTGGAGCAGGCCCAGCGGCTGCTCGACGCCGGCCGGCCGTTCGAAGCGCACGAGGTGCTGGAGGACGCCTGGAAGGCCGCCCCGGCCGCCGAGCGGGACCTGTGGCGGGGGCTCGCCCAGCTCGCGGTGGGGCTGACCCACGCCGCCCGGGGCAACCGGACCGGGGCCGCCGCGCTGCTGGCCCGTGGGGCGGGCAACCTCACCGGCTACCGGGACGGGGCGCCGCACCGCATCGACGTGCCCGGCCTGCTGGCCTGGGCGGCGGCCGCCGGGGCGGCGGTGACCGATCCGGCGGCGGCAGGGCCCGGCGTCCCGCGCCTGGTCAGCCAGCTGTGACCAGCGTCAGCTCGCCTGGCCGGCGGTGACCAGCGCCGCCACCGCCGCGGCCAGCCGGTCCCGGGCCGCGGGATCGGTGACCAGGCCGTCCGGGCCGATCTCGGCGCGGGTCACCGGCACCTGCACGCAGGCCGGCTCCACGATCACCGAGTCGGTGTAGGTCAGCACCGTGCGGAGCTCTGCGTAGGCACCGGCCGCCCTGGTCGGACCGCCCCACGCGCAGTTAATCCACCCCACCGGCTTGCCGGACATCTCGCCACCGCCGACCGACCAGTCCAGCAGGTTCTTCAACGACCCCGGCAGGGCGCCGGCGTACTCGGGGGTGCTGAACAGCAGCGCGTCCGCCTCGCCCAGCTGGTGGCGCAACCGGGCCACCGCGGCCGGCAGGTGCTCGCCGTCGTCGTCGGGGTTGAAGTGCGGCAGCTCGGCCAGCTCGTCGTAACTGGACACCGCCACGTCGTCCGGCGCCAGCAGGCCGGCGGTCCGCAGCACCGCCGCGTTGCTGGAACCGGCCCGGACGCTTCCGCAGATCAACAGCAACCGGCTCGCCATCGCCCCAGACTACGGGCGGCCGGCCCGCGACGGGGTGGCCCGGATGCTCAGAACAGGGTCGGCTCGTCGGGTGGCAGCGCGCCTTCCAGCTGCAGCATCCGGCGCTTGGCCGCCACCCCGCCGTGCGCCGAGAAGCCGTGCATGGAGCCGTCGGCGGCCAGCACCCGGTGGCACGGCACGATGATCGGGCACGGGTTGTGTCCCAGCGCCCGGCCGACCGCCCGGGCCGCGCCCGGCTGCTGCAGCTCGGCGGCGATCGCCCCGTAGGTCAGCGTGGTCCCGGGCTGGATGCCACGGGTCACCCGGTAGACCTCGCGGTGGAAGTCGGGCACCCCGGACAGGTCGAGCTCGACGTCGGCAAGATCGTCCTTCGAGCCGTCGAACAGCGCGACGATCCGTTCGATCACCTGCTGGACCGCCGGCGGTGGCGGCTGCTCGCGACTGCCGGCCAGCCGGCGGGCGATCCGGCGGCGGGTGGCGTCGGGGCTGGCATCCGGCAGGTTCACGTCCACGATCCCGGCCTCGGTCCAGCCCAGCGCGCAGCACCCGATCGCGGTGTCGAACAGGGCGAATCCGGCGGCGGTCATGATGGCTGCCATTTTAGGCCCCGGACGGGCCGGCCGGAGCCGACCGGCCGGGTACGGCCACCGGAGCGCCGACCACCGGAGCGCCGGCCGGGGAGCCGACCGTGCCGACCGGGGCAGTGACCACGCCGGTCGGGGCGGCGACGGCGGCACCCGGGCGGGGCAGCCCGAGCGCCAGCATCCCGGTGACCACCCCGAGCAGGGCCGCGACCAGCCAGGCCAGCCGGAACTCGTCCCGGCTGGCGGCGTCGATGTGCACGCCGACCAGGGTGACCAGCAACGCCACCCCGACGGCGCTGGCGATCTGCCGGCCGGCGTTGATCATCGCCGAGCCGGTCGCCGAGCGCTGCGCCGGCAGCGCGGTGACCCCGGCGGCGATCAGGGTGCTCACCGCTAGGCCCACCCCGGCACCGCCGATCAGCATGCTGGGCAACAGGCCGGTCAGGTAGGACGGGCTGGTGTGCAGCCGGCCGGCCTGTATCAGCATGGCCACCGCGAACAGCGCCGAGCCGAGCGCCACCACCGGGGCGCTGCCGCGACGGCGCACCGCCCGGCTGGACAGCAGCGTCACCACCGGCACCATGGCCGGCCCCGGGGCCAGGGCAAGGCCGGTGCGCAGCGGCGAGTAGTGCCAGATCTCCTGGCACCACAGCACATCCGACAGCAGCATGATCGAGAAGCCGGCCCCGAACACGAAGGTGGCCGTGTTCGCCAGCCCGAAGCCCGGCACCCGGAACAGGCTCAGCTCGAACAGCGGTGACCGGTGCACCGCGCTGCGGCGCAGGAACAGCGCCGTCGCGGCGGCCGCCAGCCCCAGCAGGGCCAGGGTGGCGGCCGACGACCAGCCCCAGACCGGGGCCTGCACCAGCGCGCCGGTGAGGCTGCCGACCGCGACCGTGACCAGCGCGGCCCCGGCCAGGTCGGGCCACGGCTCGCGCTCCCGGGCCGGCGGGTGCGGCAGCACCCGCAACCCCGCCAGCAGCGACAGCAGCCCCACCGGCAGGTTCACCAGGAACACCCAGCGCCAGCTGTGCACCACCAGCAGGCCGCCGATCACCGGCCCGGCCGCGGCCGCCAGCGCGCCGACCGCCGACCAGGCCCGGGCGGCCGCCATCCGCCGCTCCGGCGGGAACACCACCATCAGCAGCGCCAGCGAGGTGGGCAGCTGCGCCGCCGCCCCGGCTGCCTGCAGCACCCGGGCGGCGATCAGCACCGGCAGGTTGGGCGCCAGCGCGCAGAGCCCGGAACTGACCGTGAAGACCACCACGCCGGCGAGGAAGACCCGGCGGTGCCCGATCCGGTCGCCGAGCCGGCCCGCGGCCACCAGCAGGGCGGCCAGTCCTACCGCATAGCCGTTGAGCACCCAGGACAGGTCGGCCAGGCTCGGCGGCCGGCCACCGGAGGAGAAGCCGGTGCCGATGGTCGGCAGCGCGACGTTGACGATCCAGAGGTCCAGGTTGGTCATGAAGACCGCGGTCACCACTACGGCCATCACGTAACCGCGGGCGGCAACGCCTGGGTTTGATTTCCCTACTGACATGAGCCGAACAGTAGCGGTCCTCGGTTTGATATGCCAACCTTGAATGTGTGACCGCCGTTCCGACCTCCCGCATCGACCCGACCGCCCTGCCCGGACGTCCCTGCTCGGCCGCCGCCGCGCTGGAGCTCGTCGGGGACCGGTGGTCGCTGCTGGCGGTGCGCGAGGTGATGTTCGGCAACCGGCGCTTCAGCGAGATCGCCCGCAACACCGGCGCGCCGCGCGATCGGCTGGCCGCCCGGCTCAAGGTGCTGGTGGACGCCGGGGTGCTCGAACGGCGCCAGTACCAGCAGTCGCCACCCCGCTCGGACTACCACCTCACCCCCGCCGGCTGGGCGCTGGCCCCGGTGCTGCAGGCGCTGCTGGAGTGGGGCGACGCCTGGGCCGTCGACTCGGCACCACCGATCACCCTGCTGCACCATGACCACGTGCTGCACGCGTCCTGGACCTGCGCCGAGTGCGGCGAGCCGGTGCACCGCCGGGACGTCCACCGGAAGATGAACGTGCCCGGCTGGGACCTGGCCGGCCCGGTTGCCGACTGAGCTGCCGCCGGTGGACCGCTGCCGCGGGCCGAGGGGCAGAATGGGATCTTGCCCGCGGACAGGAGACCTCGCATGACCAGAACGGCCGGATGGCTCGCGCCGGTAGTGGTGCTGGGCGTCGTCCTGACCGGCTGCGGCGGCTCGTCCCCGGCCGCGCGTCCCGGCACGAGCCCGAGCCCGTCGGCCTCCAGCAGCGCCGTCATCGGCCCGTCCGCGCCCGCCTTCGCCTCCACCTCGGCAGGCTCGCCCCGCGACGTGATCTCCAAGCCGGACTTCCTGATCGACGCCAACGCGATGTGCTCGGCGGTCGACGCCCAGCTGCAGGCGCTGCCCGCTCCGACCGACGACGCCGCCATGCGGGTCTACGTGACCGGCGTGCTGCGGATCATGCCGGTCTACCTCTCGCACGCCCAGACGCTGGTCGCCCGGACGGCCGAGCGCGCCCAGCTCGAGAAGAACTGGCTGATCCCCGAGCGCGCCGACTACGACGCCTTCAAGCCGGCCGGCCAGGCGCTGCTCCAGGCCCTGGACGCCCACGACGACGCCGCGGTGCAGGCCGCCGTCAGCGACCTGTCGGCAGTGCCCGACCACAGCGACGTCGTGCAGGCCTACCTCAACGGCTACGGGCTGCCCAGCTGCGCGCACATCGACAAGAGCTGAGCCCGTACCTCGCAAGGACGCGAGCCGGTCCGGGATGGGGCAGGATCCAGCACCATGGCCACCCGATTCCAGGTCACCGTCGACTGCCACGACCCGGTCCTGATGGTGCGGTTCTGGTGCGAGGTGCTCGGCTACGTGCCCGAGCCGCCACCGGCCGGCTTCGACAGCTGGTACGAGTTCCTGCGCGGCATCGGGGTGCCCGAGGAGGAGATCGCCGACCACGACCTGTGCGACTCGGTGGTCGACCCGGACGGCCAGGGCCCGCGGATCTGGTTCCAGCTGGTTCCCGAGGCCAAGCAGATCAAGAACCGGCTGCACCTGGACCTGGAGATCGGCGGCGGCCACCAGGTGCCACTGGCCGAGCGGCGCCGCCGGATCCAGGCCGAGGCGCGCCGGCTGGAGGCGGCCGGCGCCCGGCGGTTGTCCGAGCTGGCCCAGGACGGCCTGGACCACTACGCGATCACGCTGGCCGATCCGGAGGGCAACGAGTTCTGCCTGCACTGACCCGGTGGCGGGCTGCACTCACCCGGTGGCGGGGCTTCGAAAGCATCACTTTGCTGCGCACCGCAGGCCGGTCGGCCTAGGCTCCCCGGCATGCACGACTACGGCGCCGACCTCGTGGCCGGAGAGCGACGCGACGACCTGCTCGACGCGCTGGTGGAAGCCCGGCTGACCCCGGCCGCCGACGGTGTGGTGCGGCTGAGCATGAACCTGCCCGCCAACTGCCCGCTGGTCCGGGCGCTGATGCGGGTCGAGGCCGAGCTGATCCTGATGGACGCCGATGCCATGGCCCGGGGCCGCTTCGCGCCCCGCACCAGCGACCAGCGCCGGGCCGACGCGTTCATGGCCCTGGCCCTGCGGGCCGCCGACATCCCGGCCCCCTAGAGCAGCCGGCGGCCTCAGGGGTTGGGCTCGAGCAGCGGCGAGGTCTGGGTCTGCCGGCCGATCACCGACTGGCTGGCAATCTCCAGCTGGCCGGCCTGCGGAGTCCGGAAGGTCACCTGGCAGGAGATCCGGTAGGTGTGCCCGGCCCGGACCAGGAAGGGGTTCGGGCACCGTCCGGTGGCGACGTCGCCCAGCGTCACCGACAGGATGGCCACCGGATCGCCGTCGGAGGCCACGATGTAGTCCACCGTGAACGGATAGCTGCGGCCCGGCACCACCGTGGTGCCGGCGAGCTCGCGGGCCGGCCCGCCCAGGCCGGTGTAGCCGGGATGCTCGGCCGACGCCGGCCCGACCGCCACCCCGGTCACCTCGGTGGCCTCCGGAACGCCGGCCGTCGCCTCGGCGAACCGGGTAGCTGCCCGGTCCCGCGCCACCGAGAATCCCTGCAGCGGCAGCGCGAGCCCGCCTTCGGACCCGGCAGCGTGATAGGAGATTACGAGCTGACCGTCACCACCCGGTCGGTAGACGGCCCGGCAGTGCAGCAGATAGGTGTGCACCGAGCGCGCCAGGAAGGGCCCGGGGCAGGCGCCGGTGCTGACCCCCCGAAGTTCCGAGGAGAACACTGCCACCTCAGGGGCGTTCCGTCCGGCGATGTATTTCACGGTGAACTCGAACGGCTCGCCCGGGGCCGGCTCCGGACTGGGGTACTCGGCGATCGTGGGTGAGAAATAGTAATAATCCTGGGGATCCCCGTACAGGATGGCGTCGTCGGCCGTTGCCGGCACGACAGTCACCCCGGCGACGTCCTCCGCCTCCGGAACGCCCCTCGCCTCGGGAAAGGACGCCGTCGGCAGCGCCGACCGGGACGGCGACGGGGTCGCCGGGACGTGGGCCCGGCGCAGCCCGGGCTCCCGGTTCATCGTGATGGCCAGGATCATGCCGGCGGCCAGCAGTGCTGCCAGCGAGGCCGCCAGCACCGGCAGCGCCCACTGCCGCAGGCCACCTGCCGGCCTGGACCGCTCGATGAGCGCCAGCCGGTCGAACTCGGGCACCATCCGGTGCCCGGCGAGCTCGGCGTCGACAGCGGAGTTGACCAGCTCCTTGATGGTGGTGTCGAGGTCGGTCACGACAGTTCTCCCCGGAGAGCGCGCAGGGTGGCTATGCCCCGGCTGGCGGCGGACCGGACGTGGGCCGGCGACATGCCGGTGGCCTCCGCGATCTCAGCATCGGTGAGGTCGACGAGGAACCGCAGGGTCAGCACCTCGCGTTGCCGGCGGGGCAGCGCGGCCAGCGCCTGGCGGGCCAGTTCCTGCTCGGCCGACCGCAGCGAAGACTCGTCGGCCGCCGGCGCGTGCTCGACGGCCTCGCGCAACCCGCCGAGCCAGGCCCGCACCGTCCGGCGCCGGCGCAGCGTGGACCGCGCGCCGTTGACCACGCTGGCCCGCAGGTACCGGACCGCCGCCTGGCTGTCGGCGATCAGGTTCGCGCAGTTCCAGGTGCGGTACAGCCCGGCGAAGGCGTCCTGCACCACGTCCTCGGCGGAGCTGACGTCGTCGACCAGGCCCTGGGCCAGCCGGAGCATCGGCCACCACTGGGCCCGGTAGAGCGCGGCGAAGCGCCGGTCGTCCACCGGGCCGGGCGGCTGGTCGGCGGCCAGCCAGACTGCCGTCGTGTCCATCAAGGGCCCACCTCGTGGCGTCGTCGCGCGCGCTCTGCATGCAAGACGCATGAGCAGACGATTTGTTGCACATCCCCGCGAACTTCGCCCGGCCGGTCCGTTCCACGGCTCACTGCGGAAGCGGTCGGATCGCATGGAGCGAGAATTCGACTGCCTACCAGCCCATGTAAGGTATGCCTAACCTAACTCCCAGGAAAGGCTGACTGACGTTGCGTTCGAACAAGCGATGGGTGCTGATCGCCCCGGTGGCTGCCACCGCCCTGCTGGCAACCGGCTGCGGCGCCGGCTCCGATGACGGCGGGAGCGCGGGCTCCGGCACGATCACCGTCTACAACGCCCAGCACGAGTCCCTGACCCAGGCTTGGGCGGACGCCTTCACCAAGGAGTCCGGCATCAAGGTGGTGCTGCGCAACGGCGACGACTTCGAGATGGCCAACCAGATCAAGCAGGAGGGCAGCGCCTCGCCCGCCGACGTCTTCCTCACCGAGAACTCCCCCGCGATGACCGTGGTGGAGAACGCCGGCCTGTTCGCCGACGTCGAGGACGCCACGCTGGACCAGGTGCCGCCGCAGTACCAGCCGTCCACCGGCAAGTGGGTCGGCATCGCGGCCCGCTCGACCGTGTTCGTCTACAACACCGGCAAGCTGACCGAGGCGCAACTGCCCGCCTCGCTGATGGACCTGGCCGACGACTCCTGGAAGGGCCGGTGGGGCGCCTCGCCGGCCGGCGCGGACTTCCAGGCCATCGTGAGCGCGATGCGCGAGCTCAAGGGGGCGGCGGCCACCCAGGCGTGGCTGGCAAAGATGAAGACCAACGCCGAGCCGTACAAGGGCAACAGCGCGGTGCTCAAGGCCGTGAACGCCGGCCAGCTGGACGGCGGGGTGATCTACCACTACTACTGGGCCGGCGACCAGGCCAAGACCAAGGAGAACAGCAAGAACACCAAGCTGCACTACTTCGGCAACCAGGACCCCGGCGCCTTCGTGAGCCTGTCCGGCGGTGGCGTGCTCAAGTCCAGCAAGCACGCGGCGCAGGCCCAGCAGTTCCTGAAGTTCGTCACCGGCAAGGCCGGGCAGCAGGTGCTGCAGACCGGCACGTCGTACGAGTACCCGGTGGGCAGCGGGGTGGCCGCCAACGCCGCGCTCAAGCCGCTGTCCGAGCTGGGCGCGCCGGACATCGACGAGGCCAAGCTCAACGGCCCCGAGGTCGTGGACATGATGACCGAGGCCGGCATTCTCTAGCATCCGTCCGTGCCCGCCACCCTGACCCCTGCCGCCCGCCCGGCTGCCCGGCCCCGTGCCGGCCGGCCGGGCGGCGGTCGCGGCAGGTCCCGGCGGGCCCCGGCCGGGGTGCTGCTGGCCGCCGTCGTGGTGGCGGTGTTCTCGCTGGTCCCGCTGGGCTACGTGCTGGCCCAGACCGTCGCCACCGGCTGGGACCAGGCCTACGCCCTGCTGGTGCGGCCCCGGGTCGGCGAGCTGCTGCGGCACACGCTGGGCCTGGTGGCCTGCACGGTCACCGGCAGCGTGCTGCTCGGGGTGTCGGCCGCCTGGCTGGTGGAGCGGACCGACCTGCCGCTGCGCCGGCTGTGGGCGGTGCTGTTCGCGCTGCCGCTGGCCGTCCCGGCCTTCGTCACCAGCTACGGCTGGGTCTCGCTGTACCCCTCGATCGAGGGGCTGCGCGGCGCCGCGCTGATCACCACCGCTGCCTACTTCCCGTTCGTGTACCTGCCGGTGGCGGCGGTGCTGCGGCGGCTGGACCCGGCGTTGGAGGAGTCGGCCCGATCGCTCGGGCACTCCCCGGCCCGGGTGCTGGCCGGGGTGGTGCTGCCGCAGTTGCGCGTCGCGATCGGAGGCGGGGCGCTGCTGGTCGGCCTGCACCTGCTCGCCGAGTACGGCGCGCTGCAGATGATCCGGTACTCGACCTTCACCACCGCGATCATGGAGCAGTACCAGTCCACCTTCAACGGCGCGGCGGCGACCATGCTGGCCGCGGTGCTGGTGAGCCTGTGCCTGCTGCTGATCACCGTCGAGGTGCTGCTGCGCGGCCGGGGCCGCTACGCCCGGCTGGGTTCCGGCGCCGCCCGGCCGGCCCGCCCGGTACGGCTGGAACGGGCCACCGGGCCGGCGCTGCTGGCGAGCGCGGCGGTCTGCGCGCTGGCCATCGGGGTGCCGTTCGTCAGCGTCGCGCGCTGGCTGGCGCACGGCGGCCGCGGGCTGTGGACGGCACCGGAGCTGCTGCCGGCACTGCTGAGCACGCTGGTCCTGGGGGGATACGCCGCCGTGCTGACGGCCGCGGTCGCGCTGCCGGTGGCCTGGCTCGCGGTGCGCCACCGGAGCTGGGGCTCGACGGTGCTGGAGCGCTGCACCTACCTGGCCAGTGCCATGCCCGGCATCGTGGTGGCGCTGGCCTTCGTGACGGTGGCGATCCGCTACGCCCGCCCCGTCTACCAGAGCACCCTGCTGCTGGTGACCGCCTACGCCCTGCTGTTCCTGCCCCGGGCGATGGTGAGCCTGCGGGCCGGCATCGAGCAGGTCCCGCCCGAGCTGGACGAGGCGGCCCAGGCGCTGGGCAGCTCGCCGCTGCGGCTGTTCGGCCGGGTCACCCTGCCGCTGCTGGCCCCCGCGCTGGGCGCCGGCGCCGCGCTGGTGTTCATGGCGGTGGTCACCGAGCTGACCGCCACCCTGTTGCTGGCCCCGACCGGCACCCGGACGCTGGCGACCCAGTTCTGGTCGGCGAGCTCGGCGATCGACTACGCCGGTGCGGCGCCGTACGCGCTGCTGATGATCGTGCTGTCGATGCCGGTGTCGTGGTTCCTGCTGGTGCAGTCGCACCGGATGGCCGGGCGGTGAGCGCGCTCACGGTCCGCGGGGTGCACAGCTCCTACGGCCGGGTGGAGGTGTTGCGGGGCATCGACCTCGACATCGTCGACGGCACCACCACCGCCATCGTGGGGCCGTCCGGGTGCGGCAAGACCACGCTGCTGCGGGTGATCGCCGGCTTCGAGCGGCCGGCGCCGGGATCGGTGGCCATCGGCAACCGGCAGGTCTGCGGGCCCGGGGTGTGGGTGCCGCCGCACCGGCGCGGCATCGGCTACGTCGCCCAGGACGGGGCGTTGTTCCCGCACCTGACGGTGGCACAGAACATCGCCTTCGGGCTGCCCCGGGCCGAGCGCCGGTCCCGGGCCCGGATCGCCGAGCTGCTGGAACTGGTGAACCTGGACCCGGCGCTGGCCGGCCGCCGGCCCGACCAGCTGTCCGGCGGCCAGCAGCAACGGGTGTCGCTGGCCCGGGCGGTGGCTCCCCGGCCCGGGCTGGTGCTGCTGGACGAGCCGTTCAGCGCGCTGGACGCCGGGCTGCGGACCAGTACCCGGGCAGCGGTGGCCGCGGCGCTGGCCGAGCGCGGCGTGACCACCCTGCTGGTCACCCACGACCAGTCCGAGGCATTGTCCTTCGCCGACCAGGTGGCAGTGATGCGCGCCGGCCTGCTGACCCAGATCGGGCCGCCGCGCCAGATCTACGAGCAGCCGGTGGACCTCGACACCGCCGCGTTCGTCGGCGACGCGGTGGTACTGGCCGGCGTGCTGGCCGGGTCGGTCGCCGAGTGCGCGCTGGGCAGCGTGCCGGTCCAGCAGCCGGCTCCCCGGCCGGGCTCCGGCAGCGTGCTGCTGCGGCCGGAACAGATCGAGCTGAGCAGCGGGCCGGGCGGCGCGGACGATGCGGGAGTGTCCGGCACCGTCACCGGGCTCGACTACTACGGCCACGACGCCATGGTGCGAATCCGGCTGGACGGGCCCGGGGCGGACGTGATCAGCCTGCGCCACACCGGCATCGACGCCCCCGCCCGGGGCGCCGCGGTCCGGCTGCGGGTACGCGGCACGGCGCGCTGGTACCCGGCAGCCGGCTGAGCCGCCCGGCACCTTCCCGTCGGGTGCGGGGAATTCTCCCGAGTTGATTGAGCGTTCAAGCGAACGTTCGACTTCCTGCCCGCGCACCCGAAAGGCGTTGTCTTCATGTCCGAACCCACCAAGGTCGCCGTCATCTACTACTCCTCGACCGGCACCGTGTACGAGCTGGCCAAGTCCATCGTCGAGGGAGCCGAGAAGGCCGGCGCCGAGGTCCGGCTGCGCAAGGTGGCCGAGCTCGCCCCGGCCGAGGCGATCGCCGCCAACGCCGGCTGGGCCAGCCACGCCGCCGAGACGCAGGACGTGCCGGTGGCCAGCGGCGAGGACATTCTGTGGGCCGACGCGGTGATCCTGGGCTCGCCGACCCGGTTCGGCAACGTCGCCTCGCAGCTCAAGCAGTTCCTCGACACCCTGGGCCCGCTGTGGGCGCAGGGCCTGCTCGCCGACAAGGTCTACAGCGGGTTCACCGCGACCTCGACCAAGCACGGCGGCCAGGAGTCCACCCTGCTGGCGCTCTACAACACCATCCACCACTTCGGCGGCATCGTGGTCGCGCCCGGCTACACCGACCCGGTCAAGTTCGCCGACGGCAACCCGTACGGCACCAGCCACGTCGCCGGCCAGGGCGACCTGCCGGTGGACGACACCGCACGCGAGGCCGGCGCCTACCAGGGCCGCCGGGTGGTCCGGATCGCCACCGCAGTCAAGGCCGGCCTGGCCGCCTCGGCCGGCTGAGCACTCCTCCGGCCGCTGAGCCCGGCTGCCAGCGGGTCCAGCCGCTGGCCGCTGGGCCCCGCCCGCTGGATCAGGCTGCCGCCCCACGGCGCAGCCTGATCCAGCGGTACCCCCAGCCGTTGAGCCGCAGCTGCGCCATGCTGCTCGCCGGCGGTTCGTACTCGCCGTCGGAGAAGACCTCGTACGGCTTCTTGCCCTTCCGGTCGATGCCCAGGTCGGCCTTGCTGAGATCCAGCGTGACGGGCGAGTCAGCGAGGTTGTGCAGCAGCAGGATGGTGCCCTCGGGGGCGTCGTAGCGGTGCACCAGCACCGACCGGGGCAGCGCCGCGTCGAGCACGCTGGGCTGGCCCACCCCGACTTCCGGGCACTCGCGCAGCACCCGGATCATCTCCTCGAACCAGCGCAGCAGCGACTGCCGGTCGGTCCGCTGGTCCTCCACGTTGACCCGCTTGGCGGTGTAGGCGCCGCGGGCCGGCAGCGGCCGGACGAGCTTGTCCACTCCGGCGGTGGAGAACCCGCCGCCGCGGCTGGCGTCCCACTGCATCGGGGTGCGGATCGCCTGCCGGCCGGGCAGCTTCAGCTCCTCGCCCATTCCGATCTCCTCGCCGTAGCGCAGCACCGGGGTGCCGGGCATGGTGAACTGCAGCGAGTAGGCGAGCCGGATCCTGCGCTGCTCACCGTTCATCATCGACGCCAGCCGGCGGCGGATGCCCCGTCCGTACAGGCGCATCTCGGGCTTGGGCGCGAAGGCGGCGAACACGTCGCCGCGCTGCTCGTCGGTCAGCTTGCTCAGGTCGAGCTCGTCGTGGTTGCGCAGGAAGGTGGCCCACTGGGCCATCGCCGCCAGCTTGGGCAGGCTGCCCAGCGCCTCGATCAGCGGCTCGGCGTCGCAGCGGGCCAGCGCCAGCCAGAGCCGGGCGTTGAGGGCGAAGGCGAACATCATGTGCGCCCGGTCGTTGGGGCCGTCCGGGGCGGCCGAGCAGTACTTGGGCAGTTCCTCGGGGCCCACGTTGGCCTCGCACAGCAGCACCGCCTCGCTGTTGCGCCACTGCACGTCCTGGCGCCAGTCGTCGAGGATGGCCCAGTCCATCGGACCCGGGTCCACCCCGGCGCTGATCTGCTCGAGCACGAACGGCGCGGCGTCGATCCGGAACCCGGACGCGCCCAGCTGCAGCCAGAAGCCCATCACCTTCTTGATCTCCGCACGCACCGCCGGGTTCGCCCAGTTCAGGTCGGGCTGGAAGTCGTAGAAGCGGTGGTAGTACCACAGCTTGGCGACCTCGTCCCACGACCAGGTCTCGGTCTGCTCGCCGGGAAACACGATGCCCTGCCGGCGGTCCGGCGGCTCGTCGGCGCTCCAGACGTAGAAGTCGCGGAACGGCGAGTCCGGGTCGCTGCGCGCGGAGACGAACCACGGGTGCTGGTCGGAGGTGTGGTTGACCACCAGGTCGAGCAGCAGCCGGATGCCGCGCGAGCGGGCCTGGGTGGCCAGCTCCACGAAGTCGCCGAGGCTGCCCAGCCGCGGGTCGACGCCGTAGTAGTCGCTGATGTCGTAGCCGCCGTCGCGCTGCGGCGAGGGATGGATCGGGTTGAGCCAGATACAGGTCACCCCGAGCCGGGCCAGGTAGTCCAGCCGGCTGATCAGGCCCGGCAGGTCACCGCAGCCGTCACCGTTGGAGTCGGCGAAGGTGTCGACCTCGACGCAGTAGATGACCGCTTCCTTGTACCAGCGCTCGGACACCGGCGATCCCTTCGGCTCTCGGGAGTTGCGGAGTGCCCATTGAATCAGCCCCGGTCGGCGGTTCCCGCCCCGCGCGGGGTGGGGATGCGGCAGCCGTCGCTCGCCTGGCTCGTGGAGGGATGTGTAACAAATTTGTTAAGCCGCGTGCCTGGGCTGCGCTGTCCGGTTACTTTGCATTGTCGATAAGTAGGTCTTCGAAGGACTGTTCCCGTGACTTTCTCCAGCATGCAGGCCTGGGCCGCCCGGCGCTCGATCCGGTTCTGGATCCTCGGCGCCGTGGTCGCCTTCGTGCTGCTCCTGTTCGCCCTGCCCCAGGCGCCCTCCTCTGCCGACCGGTCCGGGCCGGCCAAGCTGCATGCGGCACCCGCCGGCTCGCCGTTGTCGAGCGCCCCGGGGAGCAGCTCGGCATCGGCCGAGGCGGTCGCCGCGGCCAGCCGGGCGGCCGAGCAGGCGTCGGCAGAGGCATCCCGCTCGGCGGCCGCCAGCGCCGCGGCAGCAGCCTCCCGGTCCGCCGCGGCGGCCAGCTCGGCGGCCGCGTCCCGGTCTGCCGCGGCATCGCGCTCTGCCGCCGCGTCCCGGTCTGCCGCCAGCGCATCCGCGTCCCGCTCCGCTGCCGCAGCCAGTGCCGCCGCTGCGTCGCGGTCGGCCGCCGCCGCTGAGGCGTCCCGATCGGCAGCGGCTGAGGCGTCCCGGTCGGCTGCCGCCCAACCGCCGGCCCAGGCGTCCGGCTGCGAGCCGGGCTACAGCCCGTGCATCCCGCTCGGCTACGGCGACATCGACTGCAGCAGCGGAACCGGCAACGGGCCGCGCTACGTGCACGGCCCGGTCTACGTGACCGGCAGCGACCCCTACGACCTCGACCGGGACGGCGACGGTATCGGCTGCGAGCGGGGTTAGTCCGGCAGCAGCGGGACGGTCAGGCCCGGGTCGACGTGCAGCAGCACGCCCCGGGTGATCGCCGCCGTGCCGTAGCGGTCGCGGACCCGGTCCACCACCGAGTCCAGCTCCAGCGGGCTGCGCCGGGTGAACGGCAGCTCCAGCTGGACGGCGTCGGCGTTGTCCAGGTTGGCCAGCGTCACCCCGATCAGGGTGATGCCCTGCTCGCGCACCAGGCCGGCGTTGGCCTGCAGCAGCCGGCGCAGCGCTGCCAGCAGCACGGCAGTGTCGTCGGTGGCGGTGGGCAGCGTGTGCGAGCGGGTAGCGCGGCTGAAGTCGTCGAAGCGCAGCCGCAGCACCACGGTGCGGCACAACCGGCCGGCGGTGCGCAGCCGCCGGCAGACCCGGTCCACCAGCACGATCAGCCGGCCGTCCAGCTCGGCCGGTGACAGCCGGCGCCGGCCCAGCGCGGCCTGCGCGCCGATGGAGTGCCGCCGCCGGCCGACGGTGACCGGGCGTGGGTCCCGGTTGTGCGCGAGGGCATGCAGGTGCCGTCCGGACGCCCCGCCCAGCATCGCCCGCAGCGACCGCTCGTCCACCTCGGCGAGTTCGGCGACGGTGCAGATGCCGCGGGTACGCAGCTTCTCGGCGGTGACCCGGCCGACGCCCCAGAGCCGTTCCACCGGCAGCGGGTGCAGGAACGCCAGCTCGGCGTCGGCCGGCACCACCAGCAGGCCGTCGGGCTTGGCCACCCCGCTGGCCACCTTGGCTAGGAACTTGGTGCGGGCCACCCCGACGGTGATCGGCAGGCCGACCTCGTCGCGTACCCGCTGCCGCAGCCGGACCGCGACCTCGGTCGGCGACCCGGTGATCCGGTGCAGGCCGCCGACGTCGAGGAACGCCTCGTCGATCGACATCGGCTCCACCACCGGCGTGGTGTCGCGAAACACCTCGAACACCGCCTTGCTGGCAGCCGAGTAGGCGCCCATCCGGGGCGGCACCACGACCGCGTCCGGGCACAGCTGCCGGGCCTGCCGGCCGTTCATCGCGGTCCGGACGCCGAACGCCTTGGCCTCGTAGCTGGCGGCCAGCACCACGCCGCCGCCGACGACCACCGGACGGCCGCGCAGCCGGGGATCGTCACGCTGCTCGACCGAGGCATAGAAGGAGTCCAGGTCGGCGTGCAGGATCGAGGCCTTCTCACGCACCCGCAAATAATCGCACGCGTGTTCGAATTCTGCTAGCCTTCCGCAGTGCCCTCCCTACCGCCTGGGTCCCGGCGCCGACGGTTCACTACCGGCGGCTGATCCCGGCCGGGATCCAGGCGTAGGCGCGTACCGGGAAGGTGCCGAACCCGGCGATGCGCGGCGGCGCGGCGGTGAATCGCGCGCCGGTGGGCGGCAGCTGGTCCAGGCCGGTGAGGTGCTCCACGATCGGGATGCCGGCCGCCAGCAGCAGGGTGTGCGCCGGCCGTGGCCCGCCGCTGACCGCCTCGTCGATGTTCACCGCGTCGATGCCGACCAGCCGGGCACCGTGCTCGACCAGCCAGCGGGCCCCGGCCTCGGTGAGGTACGGCGCGTCGCGGGCGTAGTCCGGGGTGCCCCAGTGCCGGTCGCCGCCGGTGTGCAGCAGCACCGCCCGGTCGCGCGCCTCGACGGCGGCCAGCGCGCCCACGTCGACGGCTCGGATCCCGCTGCCGGCGGTCCGCACCAGCACCGCGGGCAAGTCGACCAGCGCGGACAGCGGCAGGCCGGCCAGGTCCGTCCCGTCCGGGTAGCGGTGGTACGGGCTGTCCAGGTAGGTGCCGGTGTTGCCGATCATGCTGATCCGGTCCATCGCGAACTCGGTGCCCGGCGCGTACAGCTCGCGGGAGGCCTCGCGGGTCAGGTGCGGCACGATCTCCGGCGCCGGCAGCCCCGGATAGGTGACCATGCCGGCCTCGATCGGGTGGCTGAGCTCGACCAGGGTGCCGCCCCCGGTGGCCGGCGCGGCCGGCAGGTCGCTCGGGCCGCCACGGGTGCCCTTGTGCGGTTCGGCGAACAGCCGCAAGGCCGTCAGTTCCACCCGCTCGACCATCAGCAGGTTCAGCGAGGCGACGAACAGCTCGGTGACCTGCCGCTCGGACGTGTCGGGCCCGGGGACGTCCACCCGGAATCGTTCGGCCCGCAGGCCGCCGCCGTTGGAGAAGGTGACCGTCGCGTCGAACTCGGCCCGGTACTGCTCAGCTGTCATGGCGTTACCCTGCCGTAACGGGTAGCGGCCGGTGAAGTGCCGGCCCGGCCGTTCTTCGCCGAGATAGCGCCAGGCACTACCGCGGCTCGGCCGGCGGATCGGTGTCGTCGTCGCCGATGCTCCGCTGCACCCAGGCCACATCGTGCCAGCGGCCGTGCTTGAAACCGACCCGACGGTATGTTCCGACCGGGATGAACCCCAGCGCCCGGTGCAGCCCCTCGCTGGCGTCGTTGGGCAGCGTCATGCCGGCCAGCGCGGTGCGGAAGCCCCGCTCGGCCAGCCGGGACAGCAGCGCCTGGTACAGCGCCCGGCCACCGCCGCGGCGCTGCCGGCCGGGTTCGAGGTAGACGCTCACCTGGGCCGACCACCGGTAGGCCGCGCGCGGGTTGAACGGGCCGGCGTAGGCGTAGCCGACCACCCGACCGGCCTCTTCGAGCACCAGCCAGGCGTGTGCGCGGGTGGCGGCCTCGATCCGGCGGGCCATTTCCTCCGCCGACGGTGGCTCGGTCTCGAAGGAGATCGCGGTGTCGGTCACGTACGGCGCATAGATCGCCGCGCAGGCCGGCGCGTCGGTGGCGACGGCGGGCCTGATCAGCCGATCGTCACCGGTCATGGCGGCGAGGGTAGCGCCCGGGCCGGCGGGTACGGTCGATGAGGAGCTGAGCAGTCAGCGCGCCCAAGCTCGTGGCCCTCGAGGTGACCTCGTGAAGCTCAGTACCGGACTTCTCGCTGGCGCGGCCGCCGGCGCCGCCGGAACGACCGCGCTCAACGCCGCTACCTACCTGGACATGGTCTGGCGGGGGCGGCCGGCCAGCAGCACCCCGGAGGACACTGTCGAGAAGCTGGCCGCGCGGTCTCCGCTGACCATCCCGGGCGATTCCGATACCCGGCCGAACCGGGTCAGCGGCCTGGGCGCGCTCACCGGCATCCTGGCCGGGGTCGGCGCCGGTGCCGTGCTCGGAGTGGCGCAGGCGGCCGGCTGGCGGCCCCGCTTGCTGCCGGGCGCCGCTGTGGCCGGCGCCGCCGCGCTGCTGGCCGGCAACGGCCCGATGACGGTGCTGGGCGTGACCGACCCGCGATCGTGGTCGGCCGCCGACTGGATCAGCGACGTGCTGCCGCACCTGGCCTACGGCACGGTCGCCGCCGCGGTGCTGAACCGCCTGACCGACCGGTAACCGTGCGCCGGCGGCCACTCGTCTTCCTTTGGCCAGGTGCCGAGCACGGTGCTGTTCCCGGTCAGCGCAGCACGCCGGTGAACGTCTCGTCGACGTAGTGCAGCAGCAGCGAGGTCGAGGTGCGGCCGTCCGGCAGCCGGTCCCGCCAGTGCGGCAACCGACGGCCGGCGAAGACCAGCGCGTCCCCGGGAAGCTGGTGCACCGCCACGGGTTTCCCGGCCACCTTCAGCCAGAGCGGCCAGGGCTCCCAAGTGCCCTCCGCGGTGCCCTCGATCAGCAGGCTGACGGTGTACTCGCACTGCTCGCGATCGATGTGCGGCGCCAGCACCGCACCTGCCTCGTAGATCAGGGAGTACGAGTAGGCCGGCAACACCGGCTTCCCCACCACGCGCGACACCGCGCCTGCCAGCTGGTGGAGCAGAAAGCGTGCCATCGGCTCGTTGTACATGCCGTAGCGCCGGCCGCACTGCTCGTCGCCGAGCGACACCTGGCCACTGCCGACCAGCGCGCGCTGGTAGTCGGCCAGCGCCCGCAGATGCGCCTGCGGCACCAAGCCCGACACGGTTGCGTGGGAGAAGGTCCGGAAGTGCTCGGCTGCGGCACCGAACGCGTGCTCCTGCGATTGGTCATTCGGCACGGAGGGGCCGGTCAGCGCGCCCACCGCCCGCAGGGCAGGCACCATCGGCGCCGGGAGGGATGGCGCGGGCCTGCCTGGCCGGAGCTGGGCCAGGGCAGCGCCCCATGACCGCGGGGTCCAGTACGGCGCGGCGAACCCGGTCACCGGATGGCTCACCCACACCAGCGGGTACCCGCCGAGGAAGCGATTGCGGTGCGGGGTTGCCTGCATGAGCCGGTGCGAGGGCGTCGAGCCGAGTTGCACCTCCACGCCGGTGCCCACCCGCAGCCCGGCAGCGTCGGGGCCGCCGCCGGTCTCTTCGCTCAGGAAGCAGGAGTAGCGCGGTACCGGGGTGGCATGAATCGCAGGCATAGGCGCTCGACCGTGCCTGCGCTACTCGGACGGGGAGCCGTCGTCCGGCCGGGCGAGATCGTCCGGCGGGCCACCGGGCGGGGCGAAACCCAGCTCGTCCGGCGGGCCACCGGGCGGGGCGAAACCCCAGTCCGGGACGTTGCCGGGCGGAGCGATACCTGCTCGGCCCGGAATGTCACCAGGCGGGGCCAGCCGCAGCTCGTCCGGCGAACCGGGCGGGAAAGCATCCGGCGGCGCAGACCGCAGCTCGTCCGGGGAACCGGGCGGGAAAGCATCCGGCGGCGCAGACCGTAGCTCGTCCGGCGAACCAGGCGGGAAAGCATCCGGCGGCGCGAGCCCCGGACGGTCGCTGTCGAACAGGCCGCCGTCGATCCAGACGATCTCATGCACCACCCGATCGGTGAACCGGCCTTGGCCGGTGGCCAGGTACAGGCCGGCGAAGTAGCCGGACAACCGATCCAGGACGGAGTCCTCGATCTGGTGGGCGAGCAGCTCCGGAACGCTGATCCGGTCCAGGCTGAGGGCCTTCGCCAGCTTTCCCGCCTCCGTCCGGTAGAAGCGGTACCTCGCCTGATCGGTCACCTGCAGGTCATCGCTCGGGGAGAAGCCCACGCCGCGCAGCAGGCGGTCGGCGAACCGCGAGTCCTGCACGACCAGGTAGTTCACCTCAGCGCCCTGGGCCTCGCTGAGGTTCTCGAGGGCCTCCTTGTAGACGGCGGCGATCATGCCGATGTTCGTCGCGTCCTCGTCCGCGGTGTAGACGGGTGAGATAGCGTAGCTGTTCCTGCCCACCGGATGCACCTGGCACAGCGCCCCGATGGCCCGGGCGCCCAGCCCCCACGGCGGCCAGGGGCGGTCCCGAGCCGCCAGGTAGACCCGCGAGCCCCCGCCCTCCATGGTGGGGACGATTCGTTCGGGATACAGGTGGCTGATACCCAGGCGCCGGAAGAAGCCCATCATCGCGACGCCGAGGTGGGAGTCGATCTCCTCGATGCGGTCGATCCGAACCACGTCGTTGAGCTGGTCATGAAAACCGGGCTCAATCCCCATGTCGCTTCCCTTCAACGGGCCGCCAACGTGCCGAGAGAGTAGCGGGAAATCCGCCCGGCGGGAATCGTTGCCCACCTGCTCCGTCCAGGCCCGGCGGCCCCCGCGCGGATCGGGTGCCCGACGACGACCACTGTCCGGTCAGGGCTCTGGGAACCAGGTCACCATGCTTGCCCGGAAGCCGTGGGTAACCGGGGCCACCTCGTGCAACTGCCCGCTGCCGAATGCGACGAGCAGGCCCGGCTGTCCCCACAGCCGGGCCCGGATCCCGTCGTCGCCGGGCAGGCCGGGCAGTCGGAAGAAGGTCAACTCGCCGCCGCAGTAGCTGTCCGGCTCGGGCAGCCGGGTCTGCCGGCCGAGGAAGAGAACCACCGAGACCCGACGGCGGCGGATGAACGCCGGCAACCCCGGGTCCCTGGTGTTGTCCTGGTGCGGGCGGAAGAAGTCACCCTTTCGGTAGGCAAGGAACTGTGGTTCCTCAGGATCGCCCAGCGCGACCCGGAAATGCTCGGCCAGCCGGGGACGGAGCGCCGCCAGGCCCGCCCTGATCGTGTGTTGCAGCTGCGCCGGCACGAACACCCCGCTGGTACGGCGGATCCGGGTGTCCAGCACGTGATCCCGGCCGCCACGGGCGATGGTCGCCGTGACCGTCGCACCGCTTCGCATGACCGAGCACAGTTCGGCGCAGCCGGCCTCGGTCAGGAAGCCCGGCAGCGTGAACAGGCCCGCGCTGGTCAGCGCGCCCAGGCTGACACCGGTGCGGCCCTGCGCCGCGGCGCTCATCTCGCTACCGCCAGATTCACGCCGGCATCCTAATGGTGTTCCCACTGCCCGGCCGGGGTTAGTCGGTTGCTCCGCCGGGCCGGGACGCCCCACCCGCTGCGGGCGTGGCGGCGGCCACCAGGGCCGCCACGGTGGCCGTACGGAAATCTGGCTGGTAGGACATCGGCGCGCGATAAGACCTTCGTCGTAGTACCCGCCCACCACCGCTGCGTCGGACTACCCCGGTCTACCTGGGCAGGGCGAGCCATTCCTCGCGGGTGATCGCGTACTCGACCTCGCCGTGTTCGGCACCGGGGATCGGCTCGTCCCAGTCGGCGGTGAAGGTGCGTACGTAGCGCAGCCCGGCGGACGCCATGGTCGCCCGGGAGGCCTCGTTGACCGCCATCGTCTCGGCGAAGATCCGGTGCAGGTGGAGGTCTTCGAAGCCGTGCCGGAGCAGTTCGCGGGCGCCCTCGCTGGCCAGGCCCTGCCGCCAGTACCGACGAAGCAGGCGGTAGCCGAGTTCGGCCTGGCCCTCGACCGGTCCCTGGTCGGCGCGCTGCGGTGGTTCGAGGATCCACCAGCCGACGAACCGCTCGCCGGCGAAGCCGGCCCAGAACCCGAGCCCGGGCACCTGCTCGGCCGCGGCCAGCCGGGCGCGGTGGTAGCGCTCCACCTCGGCGCGGGTGCGGGCCGTCCCGTTGCCCAGGTAGCGCATCACCTGCGGATCGGAGTCGAGTTCGACCTCGTACTCCAGGTGCTCCTCGGCCAGCGGAACGAGGCTGAGCCGGCGGGTCCGCAGCGTTGCCTGGCTGGTCATCGAGGAACCGCCACCAGCCGTTCGGTGGTGAGCAGCTGGCCGGGGCCGAGCGGGATGACGAAGGTCATGCCCTGCATTCTGACCGAGCCTCCCTGGCCGGCTTCGTCATCTCCGCCGTCGTTGCCAGCTGCCACTTCCTGCTGGCTGGTAGTCAAGTTGGGCGCAGCCCCCCACGACAGCTGTGCCTCCGCAGGGGATCGTTGAGGTATGCACTCGCGTGGTCGACCGGCTGGCGCCGGTGCCCGCACCGAGCTGGCTCGAAGCTCTTCCTGCCTGGAGGCAGCAATGACCCAACAGCGGCCACTATCCGACCAGCAGCCGCCCGGCACCGTTGCCGAGATCGACGAGCGGATCGCGCACGATCGGCTGCGCTACATCACAGCCTTCTTCGCCGGAAACCAGAGCGAGGCGCAGTACTGGGTGTACGAGATCGCCCGGCTGGAGAACCTGCGCAACCTCGTGCAACGCCGGGACGCGTCGTGATGCCGCGGCTGCGGGGCAGGCCCGAACGCCGCGGATGGCTGGAGCAGTGACGGGTTTGGTGATGTCACTGCCCGCGTGGCCCCACTGAGACGGTCCGACACCGGCCGTAACCCCCGACCTCAGTGGCTGACCCACGTTATGCCATCCGTGTTGCGGGACACCGAGCCTCCTCGGTGTCCGGGAGGGGAGGGGGCGCACGCCCCCTCCCCTTTCACAACGACTTCCACCTCCAGCGCGACGGCGGCGCCTGGGTAGCCCTACCGCCGCCGTGGACCGAACCAGGTTTCCGGGTAACAGGAATGCGGCGGTTGCCGGAAGCGACCAGAGTGAGGCCATGGTGCGCTGCTTGATCGTGGACGACAGCCGGCGGTTCGCCGAAGCTGCCAGCGCACTGCTGGAGCGTCAGGGTCTTCAGGTGGTGGGAGTGGCCGCCAACGGGCCTGACGCGCTGCGGCTGGCCCAGCAGTTGCGGCCCGACGTCACCCTGCTGGACATCGACCTCGGCGGCGAGAGCGGTTTCGAGGTGGCCCGGCGGTTGCAGCGCGAGACCGCTTCACCGATCATCCTCATCTCGACGCATGCCGAGCAGGATTACCGCGACCTCATCGCGGCCAGCACCGTGCTCGGCTTCCTGCCGAAGGCCGCCCTCTCGGCGGCGGCGATCCACCTGCTCCTGCAGGGGAATTGAGGGTTTGCCGCGACTCAGTGCGCGTCGAGGAAGGTCACGACCGCCAGCACCCGCCGGTGGTCGTCGCCGGTCTCGCCGAGGCCCAGCTTGGTCAGAATGTTGCGCACGTGCTTCTCCACGGTGCCTTCGCTGACCCACAGCCGCCGGGCGATGCCGGCGTTGGAACGCCCTTCTGCCATCAGCGAGAGCACCTCGCGTTCGCGTGGGCTGAGCAGCGCGAGTGGATCGTTGCGGCGCCGCGCGGAGATCAGCTCCTGCACCAGTGCCGGATCCACCACCGAGCCGCCCCGCGCGATCCGCTCGAGGGTTTCGACGAATTCGGCCATGTCGGTCACCCGGCTCTTGAGCAGGTAGCCGATCTTGCGGCCGCCGGCGAGCAGTTCCATGGCGTGCTCGACCTCGGCATGCGCGGACAGCACCAGGATGGCGACTTCGGGGAACTCCTCGCGGATGGCACGAGCAGCCTGCAACCCCTCCGTCAGGTAGCCCGGCGGCATCCGGACGTCGACGATCGCCAGCTCGGGCGGCGAGCCGCGTACCAGCGACAGGAGCGCGGCGGCGTCGGCGACCTGGCCGACAACGTCGAAGCCGGAGCGTTGGAGCAGGCTGGCGATGCCTTCTCGCAGCAGGATGTCGTCCTCGGCAAGAACTACGCGCAGCCCACTCACGACGACTCACTCAGCTCGCGCGTCCGCGCCGGTCCGAGCGGGCCGTCGCGGGTTCCCGTCCATTGCACGCCTGAGTCATAGGAGAGAACCTAACCTGCCGTTGCCGCTGGGACGACCGCCTTCTTCTGACGCAAGTGGGACCACCCGGGCAGCGGCAATGGCCGCGCGGTGACCACTCGGCTAATTTGAGTCTCGTGAGAGCACCGGCGCTCGCGGGTGCGGTGGTTGGGAACTGTCTGTCGGGCCTGGAGCAGGCTGGCCGCCGGGCGGCGGGCGGCTGCCGGACGCCCCGAGTGGTGGCACGCTCACCCGGAGCCCACCATGCCCGCTGAGCGGTTTCCGGCCGGGATCGCGCGCTCCTGGCGCTCGCTGACCCGGTGGGCCGGCACGGACGACCCGGGCGCCTCGGCATCCCGGTTGCGCCGGTGGAGCAGCGCAACCGCCGCCAGCGCGGCACTGGTGGCCGCGATCAGCCTGGCCGTCGAGGTGCTGGAAGATCACGCCCCGGTCCTGGCACTGGGCGTGCTCTACCTGCTGGCCGTGGTACCGGTCGCGGTGCTGTGGGGCACGGTGTTCGCCACTGCGGTCAGCGTGCTGAGCATCCTGACGTTCGGCTACCTGTTCGTGCCGCCCCGCCGGCAGCTCAGCCTCGACGAGTCGGGCAACTGGATCGCGCTGGTGGTCTTCGTGATCACCGCAGTCGCGGTCAGCGAACTGGCCGCGCGTTCGCAACGAGCCGCCCGGGCCTCGGCACGCCTGGCCAAGGAGCAGGGTGCGCTGCGCCGCGTCGCGACGCTGGTGGCGCAGGAAACCACCCGGGAACAGCTCGACGCGCTGATCTCGGCGGAGGTCGGGAAGCTGCTCGGTGCCGACCTCGCGGTGATGCGCCACTACCAGGACGACGGCAGCACCCGGGTGATGGGCCAGTGGGCCAGGTCGACGCCCGGCCCGGCCACCGGGTACCCACCAGCGGTCGAGCGGGTCACCGAGCTGATCGCGCGGACCGGCACGACGCAGCGGATCGAGAGCCAGCCGCCCGGCGACGACGCGGTGGGTTCGGCGGTGGGCGCGCCGATCACCGTCGAGGGTCGGCTGTGGGGCGCGATGATCGTCGCCTCGGGCCTGCACGCGCTGCCGTCGAACACCGGAGCGCGGCTGGCCGACTTCACCGCGTTAGTCGCGACCGCGATCGCCAACGCCAAGAACCGCGCCGACCTGGCCGCCTCCCGGGAGCGTGTCGTGGTTGCTGCCGACCAGGCCCGCCGGCGCATCGAACGCGACCTGCACGATGGCGCGCAGCAGCAGCTGGTCGCGCTGGCGATCGACCTGCAGGCCATGCGGGAGGCGGTACCGAGCGAGCTGGTGCAGCTGCGCGCCGACCTCGCGCAGGTCGCCCAGGGGCTGGTCAGCACCCTCGACGAGCTCCGCGAGATCGCCCGGGGCATCCACCCTGCGATCCTCGTCCAGGGCGGCCTCGGACCCGCGCTCAGGACGCTGGCACGCCGCTGCCCCGTTCCGGTGCACTTGGAGCTGGAGGTGACCTCGCGGCTGGCCGAACAGGTCGAGGTCGCCACCTACTACGTCGTGGCCGAGGCGCTGACCAACGCCGCCAAGCACGCCGGTGCCTCCCTGATCCGGGTCACCGGCGCCGCTCGCGACGGGGTGCTGCGGGTCAGCGTGCGGGACGACGGTCGGGGCGGCGCAAGCCCGGCTCGCGGCTCCGGGCTGGTCGGCATCACCGACCGGGTGGAGGCGCTGGGCGGCGAGTTGGTGCTGCGCAGCCCACCCGGATCGGGCACCTCGGTGGAGCTGACCCTGCCACTCAGCAGCCCGACCTGACGGGCATCGTTGCGCGGTGGTAGCGCTCCACCTCCGCACGGGTACGAGCCGTCCCGTTGCCCAGGTAGCGCATCACTTCAGGGTCGGAGTCGAGTTCCACCTCGTACTCCAGATGCTCCTCGGCCAGCGCCACCAGGACGAGCCGGCGGGTCCGCAGCGTTGCCTAGCCGGTCATTGAGCGCAGGCCCCGATCGACTTCACGGTCCGAGCAGGGCCGCCGCCTCGGGCCAGGTCAGGTCGCGCAGGTAGTCCGCATACGGCGGCGACGTCGCCAGCCGGATGGGCTGGCTCACGAGGGCATGTCCACGAAGCGGGACAGGTGGCCCTGGAAGGCGACCGTGGCCTGGCCGGTCGGGCCGTTGCGGTGCTTGGCGATGATGATGTCCGCCTCACCGGCCCGCGGCGACTCCCGCTCGTACATGTCCTCCCGGTGCACCAGCAGCACCACGTCGGCGTCCTGCTCGATCGAGCCCGACTCGCGCAGGTCCGACAGCATCGGCTTCTTGTCGGTGCGCTGCTCCGGCCCACGGTTGAGCTGGGACAGCGCCACCACCGGCACCTCCAGCTCCTTGGCGATCAGCTTCATCGCCCGGGAGAACTCCGAGACCTCCTGCTGCCGGGACTCCACCCGCTTGCCCGAGGTCATCAGCTGCAGGTAGTCGATCACGATCAGCTTCAGGTCGTGGCGCTGCTTGAGCCGGCGCGACTTGGCCCGGATCTCCATCATGGTGAGGTTGGGCGAGTCGTCGATGAACAGCGGTGCCTCGGCCAGCTCGGAGGACCGCAGCGCGATCTTGCGCCAGTCCTCGTCGGTCATCCGCCCGGACCGGATGTCGTTGAGCTTCACCCGGGCCTCGGCCGAGAACAGCCGCATCATGATGTCCTGCTTGCTCATCTCCAGCGAGAAGATCACCGTCGAGGCGTGCTGCTTGATCGCCGCCGACCGGGCGAAGTCCATCGCCAGCGTCGACTTGCCCGACCCCGGACGGCCCGCCACCACGATCATCTGCCCCGGGTGCAGGCCGTGGGTGATCTCGTCCAGGTGCTCGAAGCCGGTCTTGATGCCGGTACCGACCCCGCCGTTGGAGGTCATCCGGTCCATCTCGTCCAGGGTGCCCTCGAGCAGGTCCTCGATCCGGACGTAGTCCTCGCTGGTGCGCCGCTCGGTCACCTCGTAGATCTCGGCCTGCGCCCGGTCCACCACGTCGTCGACGGTGCCGGCCATCCCCTCGCCGCTGGCCGCCCCGTAGCCCATCTGCACGATCCGGGTGCC
>NZ_DATINC010000058.1:0-17246 GCF_035474675.1 Jatrophihabitans sp.
GGCGGGCATCGACTACCGCTACCTGGACCCGTTCATCATGATGGACCACATGGGCGAGGTGGACTACGCCGCCGGCGAGCCCAAGGGCACCCACTGGCACCCGCACCGCGGCTTCGAGACGGTGACCTACCTGATCGAGGGCCAGTTCATCCACCAGGACACCCACGGCGGTGGCGGCGTCATCACCGAGGGCTCCACCCAGTGGATGACGGCCGGTGCCGGGCTGCTGCACATCGAGACCCCGCCGGAGAAGCTGGTCGAGGAGGGCGGGCTGTTCCACGGCTTCCAGCTGTGGGTGAACCTGCCGGCCAAGGACAAGTTCCTGGCCCCCAACTACCAGGGCATCGAGGCCGCCAACATCACCCTGCTGGCCAGCGCCGACGGCGGCTCGCTGCTGCGGGTGATCGCCGGCGAGGTGGACGGACACCGCGGCCCGGGCTCGACGCACACCCCGATCACCCTGTTGCACGCCTCGGTCGCGGCCGGCAGCCAGCTGTCGCTGCCGTGGCAGCCGACCTACAACGCGCTCGGCTACGTGCTGGCCGGCTCCGGCACGGTCGGCCCGCAGGGCCAGCCGATCCATGCCGGGCAGCTCGCGGTGTTCGGCCCCGGTGACCGGATCACTGTCTCGGCCGACGCCCGCCAGGACAGCCGGACCAGCTCGCTGGAGGTCATCCTGCTGGGCGGCGAGCCGATCCGGGAGCCGATGGTGCACTACGGCCCGTTCGTGATGAACACCCGCGCGGAGTTGCAGCAGGCGCTGACCGACTACCAGGCCGGCCGGCTGGGCGTCATCCCGCCGAACGCGATCATGCCGCACGTGCCGCGCGGCCAGCGCAGCCCGCTGGAGGACTGACCGACGGGGAGGTGCCCGCGAGCGGAATATCGAGCGGTCGCCAGGACGACGCCTGGATATCACACACGCGAGAGAGCGGGGCGGTGGCTACGGCCACCGCCCCGCTTTGTCAGCCCGGCACCGACACCGAGCGGCAGCCGAGGGTTGCGGTGCTGCCGATGCCGTAGATGTTGCGGGCGTAGGCGCACACCTGGTGCACTCCGGGCGTGGCTCGCATCAGCACCGCGAAGCCGTGTGCCGAACCCCAGCGCGGATAGCGCGTGGCGATGTCGGACCGCGGCTGGTTGGCCCAGATGCCGACCTGGCCACCCGGCTGCTCGTACACCGCCACCGGCACCGCCCCGGTGCTGGTGTCCGGGTCGAGGGCCCAGCCGGTGACCAGGATGCCCTGCCCGGACGGCACCACCGAGTCCAGGTGCCCGATCGGGGTGCCGCTGACCGCCACCGTCCGGCACCCCAGCAGCACGGTGGCGCCGGCGCCGGCGGCGTTCAGCGCCCGCACGCACACGGTGTGCCGGCCCGGACTCGCGTTCAGCGTCAACCGGTAACCGTGGTTGTTGCCATAACCCGGATGGGTGCGGCCGACGTCCTCGCGGAGGCTGTCGGCCCGTACCGTGATCACCTTGCTGTCCAGCTGGACGGTCACCGAGGTCGGCCCCGAGGTGTCCGGGTCGATCGCCCAGCCCCGGATGAAGACCGCCGCCAGCTGCGGCACCACGTTGTCCAGGCTGCCCACCGGGTTGCCGGTGCGGATCGGCACGCCCCGCGAGGCGGCCAGCCGCTGCCGCTCGCTCGCGGTCGGCCAGGCGTTAGGGCGGCAGCCCTGCAGCGAGATGGACTGCTGCTGCATCACCGGCGCCAGCTGGCCTGAACCGCCGCAGAACGCGTGGCCGAAGCCGAGCCAGTGACCGGTCTCGTGGTTGACCACCAGGTTGCGGTAGCTGGCCAGCGAGGCTCCGTAGGCGTTCCAGGACGGCGAGGCGTTCAGCCAGCGGGTCTCGTTGATGATGACGTTGCGGCCGACCCGGCAGGAGTAGGTGCTGTCGCAGGGCGAGCCGAAGCCGGGCACCCGGCTGGCGGCGGCCAGCCAGAGCGTGAAGTTCCCGCCGGAGGCGACCCGGCGGAAGGCGATCGAGCCGCCGAGGTTCCAGCCCCGCGGGTCGGCGTAGGTGCTCGCCGCGGCGGCCGCGAACGATTCCAGGCTGCTGCTGTTGGCCAGCCCGCGCACCTCGTAGGTGTAGACGATCTGGGGCGCGGCCGTTGCCGCTGCCGACGGCTGGCTGAACCCGAGGAGGCAGCCGGCTGCACAGAGCAGGGCCGCAGCCAGGGCACGGATGGGCTGACGGTGCATCGGACACTCCTGCCGCCTGGGTGGGGATGGCCGCGATGCTGCCAGCCGGACCTCCGCACGGCCGGCGAACGGGGCCCGGCGTTGCCAATCCGTTGCCCTGGCGGTGTGGAATACCGAGTGGTCGCCGGAGCGCTGCCCGGGCGTGATATCGAGCGGTCGCTGGAACGGTCCCGGATATTCCACAGAACAGGAACAGTGCGGCGGGGCTCAGGGCGCCGGGCTAGAACAGCGCGTTGGCCAGCTCCCGGCGGGCCGGCGGCACCCGGGGGTCGTCCGGGCCGAGCAGGTCGAAGTACTCCACCAGCCGGTCGCGGACCGGCGTCCGGTCGTCCCCGCGCAGCCGCCGCACCAGCCCGATCAGCCGGCTGAACGCCGCCTCGACCTGGTTGTCGGCGAGCTCGGCGTCGGCGGCGGCCAGCTGGGCCGGCACGTCGTCGGGCTTGAGCACCGCCTGGTGCAGCACGTCCGCCGGCAGCACCGCCAGCCGGCGCAGCAGCTCCACCTGCCGCAGCGCCAGCTGTGCCAGCGCGTTGGCGGGCTCGGCGTTCAGGATCGCCTGGTAACGCTCGGCCGCCAGGTCGAAATCGCCGGCCTGCAGCGCGTCCTCGGCGGCGGTGAACCGCTCGTCCTCCGGCGGCTCGGGGGCCGCCGCCGCACCAGCCGGCCCAGCACCGTCGCCCGTCGGCCCGGACAGTCCCGCCTGGCTCGCCGCCTGCAGCAGCGCGGCCAGGAACTCGCGCACCTGCGGCTCGGGCAGCGCCCCCTGGAAGCCCGGCACCAGCTGGCCGCCGATCACCGCGAAGACCGTCGGGATGCTCTGCACCTGCAGCATCTGGGCGATCCGTTGGTTGGCGTCCACGTCCACCTTGGCCAGCACCCAGCTGCCGCCGGCCTCGTTGGCCAGCCGCTCCAGCAGCGGCGAGAGCTGCTTGCACGGCTGGCACCAGTCCGCCCACAGGTCCAGCAGCACCGGGACCTGGAACGAGCGGTCCAACACCTCGGACTGGAAGTTCGCCTCGGTGGCGTCGATGACGTACTCGCCGCCGGCCGGCGGCGGGGCGCTGGCGGCGCGGGCCGCCGCCTCGGACCGGGCCTTCACGGCGGCAAGGTCGATCGCGCCGCTCATCGCCGCGAGCGCGGCAGGCGACGGAGCGGGCGGGGCGGAACGGGCAGGGCGAGAACCAGGACGCATGAGAACTATTTTTCCAGACGGTCAATGGCCGGGCAGCACCCCGGCTGCCCGGCCCACCGGCAACAGCGAACCGATCAGAACCGGGCGGGTTCCCGGTACTCCCCCCACAACGGCTTGAACGCGTTGCAGATCTCGCCCAGGGTGGCCTCGGCACGCACCGCGTCCAGCATCGCCGGCACGGTGTTCTGGTCGCGGACGGCGGCCGCGACCATCCGCTCTAGCGCCTCGGTGACGGCCTGCTCGTCCCGGGTGGCGCGGCGGCTGGCCACCAGCTCGCGCTGCTCCAGCTCCACCTCGTGGGACACCCGCAGGATCTCCAGCGGCTCGCCGTACTCGCCCTGGTGGACGTTGACGCCGACCACCCGCTTGTCGCCCTTCTCCAGCGCCACCTGGTAGCGGAACGCCGACTCGGCGATCTCGCCGGTGAACCAGCCGTCCTCGATGCCGCGCAGCAGGCCGGCGGTCATGGTGCCGTCGCCGCCCATCTCCTTGATCTGGGCGAAGATCTTCTCGGCCTCGGCCTCGATCTTGTCGGTCAGCGCCTCGACGTACCAGGAGCCGCCGAGCGGGTCGGCGACGTTGAGCACGCCGATCTCCTCGGCGATCACCTGCTGGGTGCGCAGCGCGATCTGGGCGGACTTGTCGGTGGGCAGCGCCAGCACCTCGTCCAAGGCGTTGGTGTGCAGCGAGTTGGTGCCGCCCAGCACCGCGGCCAGCGCCTCGATGGCGGTCCGGACGATGTTGTTCTCCGGCTGCTGGGCGGTCAGCGACACCCCGGCGGTCTGGGTGTGGAAACGCAGCCACTGCGCCTTCTCGGTCTTGGCGCCGTAGACGTCGCGCATCCAGCGCGCCCAGATCCGGCGGGCCGCCCGGAACTTGGCGATCTCTTCGAAGAAGTCCAGGTGGGCGTCGAAGAAGAACGACAGGCCCGGGGCGAAGGTCTCGATGTCGAGCCCGCGGGCCAGCCCCAGCTCGACGTAGCCGAACCCGTCGGCCAGGGTGAAGGCCAGCTCCTGCGCGGCGGTCGCCCCGGCCTCGCGGATGTGGTAGCCGGAGACCGACAGCGGCTTGTAGGCCGGGATCTTCTCGGCGACGAACTCCATCAGGTCACCGATCAGCTTCAGGTGCGGCTCCGGTGGGTAGATCCATTCCTTCTGGGCGATGTACTCCTTGAAGATGTCGGTCTGCAGGGTGCCGTTGAGCCGGGAGATGTCCGCGCCCTGCCGCTCGGCGGCCACCACGTACATGCAGAAGACCGGCACCGCCGGGCCGGAGATGGTCATCGAGGTGGTGACCGCGTCCAGGTCGATGCCCTCGAAGAGCACGTCCATGTCGGCGGCCGAATCGATCGCCACGCCGCAGTGCCCGACCTCGCCGATCGAGCGCGGGTCGTCGGAGTCCCGGCCCATCAGGGTGGGCATGTCGAAGGCCACCGACAGCCCGCCGCCCCCGGAGGCCAGGATCATCTTGTAGCGCTCGTTGGTCTGCTTGGCATTGCCGAAGCCGGCGAACTGCCGGATGGTCCAGGGCTTGCCCCGGTACCCGGAGGCGTACAGGCCGCGGGTGTACGGGTACTCCCCCGGCCAGCCGATCCGCTCCAGCCGCTCGTCGGAGCTGCCCTCCGGCGGGCCGTAGACCGGCTCCACCTCGACGCCGGACAGGGTGGTGAAGTCGCGCTCGGCGATCCGGGACTTCTCGTAGCGCTGCTGCCAGCGGGCCCGGCCCGCGTCGATCTGCTCGGCATCCATGCGTCGATGCTACTAGGACGTCCGACTATATGCTAGGACGTCCTAGTAGTTAGCGTCACAGCCCGCAAGCCGTTTCATGCCTTGGGGCTGGCCGTCGTCCAGTCCTCGTCGGCCCAGGTCACCGTCGAGGGCACTTTGCGCTGGTAGTCCGGCAGCGCCGCCACCCGGGCCCGCACGCTGGCATGGCACTGCGCGTTGGCCGGCAGCGGGCGGCGCCGGTAGGTGAGCAGGCCCCACACCCGGCCCATCCGGTGGATGGTTCCCTTGGCGTTGTCGTCGCTGACGGTGCAGTGCTGGGCGTAGGCGTCCGGCCGCAGGAACAGCCCGCTTTCCAGCCCCCCGTCCACCACCCACTTCAGCGAGATCTGGGGCAGCCGGGGGTCGTCGTCGAAGGTCCCGCCGACGTCGGAGTGCACGCCCGCGAACCAGGCCTCCTCCAGGTGCGGGATCGGCGGCTTGTCCCGCGGGGCGACGAGGTATTCCTGGTAGGGCCGGCGCTTCTCGTCGATCGACACCGCGTGGCGGATGCGCCGCGCATTGGGCAGCTGCCGCGTCCACAGCCAGTGCAGGTCGCCCCAGCGCAGGAAACCGGCCGCCTTCACCGAGTCCCAGATGCCGAGGTACTCGACCGGAACGGCGATCTGGCCGTCCACCCGGCGCGAGAACGTCGCGGCGAAGTCCCGCAGCTGCTTCCAGTCGTCGTCGCTGAGGTCCTTGCTCTGCGCGTAGACGCCGATGGCATAGGGAATCAGGTTCTCGGTGCCGGGCCGCAGCAGCCCGATCTGGTTGAGCAGCCCGGCGAGCGCCCGTGCGGTATAGGCCCCCCGGCTGAAGCCGAACAGGAACAGCCGGTCGCCGGCCTCGAAGTTGTGCAGCAGGTAGGTGTACGCCTCGCCGAGGTTGGTCTTCAGCCCGGTTCCGAACGCCAGGCCGGTCAGGCGGGACGCCCGTTGCGTCCACGGGGTCCAAGCTCCGCCGGCGCTGAAGGTGCCCACCCCCGGGTCGTAGTACGCGACCTGCCGGCCGGGGTCGCTCAGGTCGAGCATCTGGAACAGCTTCACGACATTCGTGTTGCCTTTGGCCTTCAGCTGGTTGCCGGTGCCGTCGAGGCACACCACCACGTTCTTGGCCACGGTGTTCCCTCTCTCGAAGCAGACTCTTGCAGCGGACTCTGGTAGCGGACGGACGGGTCAACGAGACGGCAGCCGGGGCGGCACGACGTCCGGGGACAGCTCCTCGCTCGCCACCACCCTGGGTGCGTCGGCGAGCGCGCCCAGGGCGTGCCGGACCGGGCCGAGCGAGCCGCGCGCGGCGACCGCCACCTCGACCGGGCCGGCGATGCCGTGGATCGCACGCACCAGCTCCCACTCGGCCTCGGCGCGAGCGGTCCCCTCCCCCGTGAGCGCCTGCTCCAGCTCCGGAGGAAGCACGACCGTGCCGAGCGGCCGCTCGGGCAGGCCGGCCTGCCACGCCTCGTCGTTCATCCGCTTGCGGACGTGCGAGGCCAGCTGCTCGGCGTCCCCGTGAGCCCGCCCGGTCACCGTGCCGTCCAGGTCGGCGATGCGGAATCCGCCGGGGCGGGCGCCGGCGTCGATGTCGAGCAGCAGCCACATGATGCGGGTCTGGTTGCGCACGCTGTCCTGATTGCGCACCAGGCACCGCAGGCAGGCCGTCAACCGCGCATCGTTGAATACGACGCTCGACACCGCGGCCAGGTCGGGCATGATGTCGAGCAGCTGGTCCCAGGCGGCCGACACGTCCGACAACCGGACGAAGCACGCGGCGGACTCGGTGAAGGCGGCCTGCAGCCACCGGAGCACGAGCGGCCAGCTGTCCAGGCCGGGATCGCCAGTACAGCTGAGGTGATTGAGCATCACCCGGGGTGCCACCTGGTCGGAGACCGGGCGGATGCGCAGGTCGGGAAGCTGGACGCCCCACTGGCCGAAGAGCGCCGATCGAACCGTGTCGAAGCCGTCGGCCAGCTCGGGATCCCGGCGGCGCAGCACCTCCTCGCTGACCTGGAGGTCCAGCACCCGCGGCGCGGCCACCTCGAGCAGCACCTCGGCGAGCTCCTCAGGCGTGTCGCATCCGGCCACTTCCGGCGGAGGGGTGAAGCCGGGCGGGATGCCCAGCCGCACGCCGTTGCCGAGCAGGTACGCCGGAAGGCCCAGGTAGAGGTGCGCGCGGCGGTCGTGGCACGCCGACTGCCACCGCCTGGCGTGCCAGGCCACGTCCGCCTCGTCGAGCACCAGCGCCAGCCGCCGGCGCACCACCTCGTCGATCCGGTGCTCGAGTGCCTCGTCGTACTCGCGTCCCCCGTCGGCGGAGCCGGGCAGGTCGCAGAGCGCGAGCGGCCTGCCGCGTACCGAGATCTCGACGGTCGGGCCGAGCGCACCGGTCGCCTGCACGCCCACGTCGAGCTTGCGGTCGATCCCTAGCTCCCGGGTGCGGTGCTCGAGGATTCGGCTGACCGCTTCTCCGAGTACCTCGCACCGGGTGTCGGACGAGCCGGCCGGCAGCCGGACCTCCACGACGAGCCGGTCCAGATGCAGCGGCGCCGGCGGGCCGGCCTCCGCCAGCTCCTGCCGGAACCGCAGCCACCGGCCCCGCAGCCGGTCCCGGATCACCTCGGTCACGGCAGCTCATCCGTTCCCACCACCGGCAGCAACGGCCGCTCGGCGGCGAGCAGGCGCCAGGCGAACGGGCGTACCCGGCCGTCGTCGACGCTGATCACCTGCACCCCCGCGGCTGCCTGCTGCTTCCGCCACGCGGACAGGTCCGCCACCAGCGCGCGGACCTGATCCCGCGGCAGCTCCCAGGTGCCGGGAGCCGACTCGCTCAGGCCGGCGGCGATCCGGTCCTGCAGGCCACGCTCCAGCGGTACCGGCTCCGCTCCGGCGCCTCCGGTGAGAACCGCCGGGTCGAGCCGGCGCCGCACGGTGCGCAGGGTGGTGGCCAGCGAGGCCGGCCCGGCCGCCCGGAACGCTTCCAGGATCGCGTCCCGGTCGCCGATCGGCACCTCCTCGACCAGCAGCGCCCGCAACACCCGGGCCAGCCGGACCCGATCCA
This sequence comes from Jatrophihabitans sp., assembly GCF_035474675.1. Lineage (GTDB taxonomy): Bacteria > Actinomycetota > Actinomycetes > Mycobacteriales > Jatrophihabitantaceae > Jatrophihabitans_A. The sequence goes on from NZ_DATINC010000058.1 coordinate 8,217, forward strand.
CCGGGTCCGGAGGCAGCCACGGATCGCCGTCGGAGTCCTCGGCGGCACTCCAGCCCGCTGCCCACAGCTCGACGTCGTCCACCCCGATCCACCGGAACAGGTGGGGCAGCAACGCCTGCTCGAAATGCCGCATGATCGCCGCGACCGCGCCGTCACCGGGGAGCACCGACGCCTCACCGGCCGTCCGCTCGTGCACCGTCTCGCGAATGCCTTCCGCCGGCAGCGAGGTGTCCAGGTAGACCTTCACCCCGGGAATGCGCACCCCGGTACGTTGCAGGATGCCTTCCCGCAGCGGCGGAAACCCGCTCGTGAACTCCGGCATACCGATCAACGCCGCGTGCGCCGGACCGAGGGCGAGACCGATGGGCCGGGTGAGGGGCGTGACGTCCTGCGCGGGAATGCGCGTCCGGCTGGTGCGGAAGAGCCGCTCGTACGGCAGCTGCTCGGCACACCCGAGCAGCGCGGCGCGGTCGGCAGCCGGCAGCGCCGGATCGGCGGCGACGGCCCGCAGGCCGTCCTGGTGCGTCCAGGCGGTGGCCGGGGTGCGCGCGAACCGGTCGAACGCCTCCTCCAGGGCGCTCGCGTCGCTGCCCGCGAGCCACTTCGCCGCCTCGGGGTCGCCCGGCCCGGCCAGCTCCAGCGTGCTGAGCCCCAGCCGCGCGCGCAACGCCGCGCGCTCGGCGGACAACGCGGGAAGCCGCTCGGCCTGGGCGTGCAGCTCCAGCCAGCGCCGCCGCGCCCCGGGCAGGTCGCCGTCGGCCAGCAGGGCATCGGCCGCGGCGGCCTGCTCGGCCACGATCCTGCTCGCCGCCGCCGCGGTCTCCGGCACGGCTGCCGCTATGACCGGATCGGTATAGGTGCGCAGTGCCTCCTCGGGATCGGCGCCCGGCCGGCGGGCCCTGGCCAGGCGTACCGGGATCTTCTCCTCCGGCCGCCGGCGCCGAAGCAGCTCCTCGACGCGCTGCTCGATCCGCACCGCGGCCTGGTCCAGCACCGCCGACACCGCCTCCTGGTGCGGCTTGGCAGTCACCGCTGCCCGGAGCAGTGGAAGTTCCACGGTGTCGATGTGCCGCAGCTCGTCGGCCAGGCAGTGCGCGTCGATGGCACCGAGCAGCAGCGCCGCGCCGCGCTCGACGTCGTCGCCGGCAGGATCCCCCCGGCTCAGCAGGGCCTGCCCGAGGTCGGCCGCCCGCAGCGGGTGCTGTGGAGCCAGCTGGTGCAGCTCGGCCATGATCGCGATCGCCTCGGAGACCAGGCCCAGCCGGTAGCCGGCCCAGCCGAGGGTGGACCGGCTCCGGACGGCGTCCCCGCGGTCCCACAGTGCCTGGAACTCCCGCCGCTCCGCCTCCGCGGCGCCGAGGTGGCTGTAGCCGACGCCGAGCGCGAAATGCCGGGTCTCCTCGTCGAGTCCGGGGTCCGCGAACGCAGTGAGCGCCGCGTCGAGGTTTCCCAGGCGGAGGTAGGCGGTTCCCTGCGCGAGCAGGACGGGCTGCGAGCCGGGCCAGCTCGCGAGGTGCTCGGCGGCGCAGTCGATCACCTCGTCGTAGCGCCCGACATCCATCAGCGTCCACAGGTGCTGGGCGGTCAGGAACTCCACCGACCGGTCGAGCGCCATGCCCTGCTCGGCTGCCTCGACGGCCTCGGCGAGGAATCCGTGCCTGCGCAACAGCACGCTGAGGAAGGCGTAACCCAGGGTGTAGCCCGGATCGAGGAGCAGCGCCCGCTCGAGCAGCAGCTCGGAATCCGCCGTGCCGTCCAGGGCGTCGGCCGCGAGAGCGGCGCTGCCGAAGACCCAGGCCTGCTCGGCCGTTGGATCCGCCTTCCGCAGGCCCTCCTCGAGGACGGCCAGGGCCTCGGCCATCCGCTCGCGGTGGACGACCTCGTCGATGTCGACGGCGCTGAACCGCAGGGATTCGCCGTACAGCCAGCAGTACTCGGCGTTGTCCGGATCGTTGCGGTAGGCCTTGCGGTACAGCTCGATCGCGCGATCCGAGCCGATGGCCGAGTACCGGTCGGCCGCGGCTCGGTAGGCCGCGGCGGCCTCGGGCAGCCGGCCACGCAATTCGAGCAGGACGGCCTTGTCCCACAGCGCCCGCCGCTCGGCGTACTCGGAGTTGCCGACCATGCCGGCCTCCACCGCACGGTCGTACAGCGTCAGCGCCTCGTCGTCCTCGCGGTTGGCGGCTACCCGGGCCAGGGCCCACAACAGGTTGCCGGGCACCTCGCGCAACAGGCAGGAGCGGCCGGCCTCGTCCGGGAAGCGGGCGGCGGCGGCGCCGTAGCACTCGTCGGCCTGGGCGTAGTCGGCCTGGGCAGCCGCCAGCCGGCCCGCCGCGATCAGGCGGTCGCACCCCGCTTCGTCCGGGTCGAGGGGATCGCCGAGCAGGTAGCCGGAGTCGTCGATCCGGCCGAGGGCGAGATAGGCCTCGGCTACCGAGACCTTGGCCAGCGCGGTCAAGGCCGGGTCGGCGGAGGCGTGGCGGGAGGCACGCACCGCCGACTCCGCGCACTCGAGCGCGCCGGCCGAGTCGTCGCCGAACCGGCGCAGGTAGCGCGACCTGAGCACCAGCATCCGCACCCGGGTCGCCGGTGGCACGCGTTCCGCGGTGCCCATCGTCCGCACCGCCGCGGCCAGCTCCGAGGTCCAGGGCGGGTCGAGGCCGGCAGAGATGGTGCCGACCAGCTCGTGCAGGTCCGGCTCGCCTGCCATCGGGGCCGGCAGCACCGCGAGGTCCTGCGCCCGGCCGAGCCGGTCGGCGGCCAGCGCCTGCGACCACGCGTCCAGCCACAGCGCGGTCCGCCCTTCGGACGTGGGAGTCTCGGCCAGCCTGCGCTCGACATCGGCCAGCCACGCCGGGCCCAGTGGTTCGGCCAGCGCTTCGGCCGCCTCGGCGCGCCGGCCACGCTGGTAGATGTCGTCGAGGATCCGTTCCACGCTGCGCAGCTCGTCCCGGATCTTGGACAGGGACGTCAACGCCGCGGCCGGATCGCGTTTCTTCAGCGAGCGCAGCCGGATCCTGGTCAGCGCCCGGGTGGTCAGCGGGAGCTCGGCCAGCCGGCGCTCGCCCTCTTCCAGCGCTTGCTGCATGTCCAGCAGGCGCACGTCGGGCCCCGGGCTGCTCATGCCGGCTCCGTTCCTTCGAAACGCTTGCGCAGCACCTGCAGCAGGCGCTGGCACATCAGGTCCGCCTCCGGATCGTTGGCGAACTGCCGGCGCTGGAACCGGATGGCCCGCTTGACCTTGTACAGCGTCTCCGGGTCGGTTCCCTCCGGCCAGTGGGTGCCGTCCAGCCACTCCTGCAGCGCGTCGACGGCCGTCGACCCGGATTCCTCGTAGATCTTGTCGAGCTCGTCGAGCAGGAACCGCTTCAGGCTGATCGGTGCCGGAGTGGCGCGGTGCTGCTCACCGGGCAGGCTGGACGGGATCACGCCGGCCCTGGGCTGCCCCGAGTCACTGGCGACCCGGCGCCGGACGAGGCTGCCGTCCACCATGGACTGCATGAACAGCACCGGGATGCCGAACTGGCGGGCCTGGGCGGGCTCGACGCCGTTCTGGCGGAGGTCGTAGCGGGCCAGTTGGACGGCGTCGCCGACGTTCTTGCCCTCCGCCAGGCGTTCGTAGAACGTCTGGACGAACGACCAACAGTTTTGCGGTTGCATCGGGTACTGCATCGCGAGAACCGCGGGAATGCCCGCCATGATGAAAGCCGGAGCGACCTGCTCGAGATGTTCAGTGACCTCGTCGTCGGAATCGCACAGGTGCAGCACCACCAGTTGCGGCAGGTTGCTGCCGTCGCGGGTCAGGACCTCGACCACGCCCTCCGCCTCGGTCCATCTCTGGTTGCCACCCACGTACAGCTCCGGGGTCTTCGCGGCCGAGGACAGCCGGCACAGGCTGATCAGGTGCACGACGTCGACCGGGCCCGGGTTCGGCCCGGTCTTGAAGGCGGCCAGGCGCCTGCCGACCTCCGCGGCATTCCAGCCGTCGATGTAGTCAGCCTCGATGACCACGTCGGGAACGGCCGTGGGGTTCTCCTCGGTCTGGCCGCGCGTGAGCAGCGCCGTCCGCAGGTTCTCCACCCCGGCACGCTCGTCGGAATACCGTCCCTCCACCGGCAGGCTGAGCACGAAAAGCACCCGGACCCGCCCGTCGGCGGGCCGGAAAGCCTGCTTGACCAGCCCCAGGTCCGGCAGGTACCGGTCCAGCACCAGGTTGGTCTCGGTGGCGAGCAGGAAGGCCGCCTGCGGCGGCGGGCCGGGAAACCGGATGAACTCCCACGGCAGTGCCGCGAGGTCGGTCGCATCCCTGCCGAAGCTCATCCGTACCCGGATCGTGGTCGGCCGGACATCGCGGTCGACCCGGCGCACGATGCGGCGTGCCTCGATGATCTTCTGACCGACCCTGCCGTCCGCGAAGGCCAGGTTCCACAGGTGGTTGCCGAGAATCGTGAAGGTGTCCGGCACCAGCAGCCGGGTGCTGGCCCCGCTCATCCGGGCGATCCACTCCCACCGCTTGAGCCATTCCTCGAGCAGCAGGATCGTGTCGAGGTGGGACCTGTCGATCCTGCCCTCGAGATCCTGGTTCAACCTGCCCGGCTCGTCGTAGCTGCACCGGACCTCGTCCCCTATCAGCTTGATCCGGAACTCGTAGCAGTCGGTGCCGGTACCCATGGCTCACTGCACCGGCGCCGGGCGGTCGAGCAGCGCGTGCTCGTTCTGCAGGTACACCACCGGGACGCCCACCAGGCGGGGGTCGGCCGGGTCGCTGAACCGGAGGATCTTCCAGCGCGCCTCCTGGGCAGCCGTGTCGAGATCGGCGCCGCGGGCCAGCTGGTCGTACAGGCAGGTGCTGAAGAGGATCGCCGTCTCGTTGGTCACCGGGTACTGCATCGCGATGACCGACTGGGTGCCGTTTCGCACCAGCTGCGGCGCCATGCCTGCGAAGCTGGCCGAGTAGTCGGCGACCCCGCCCTCGCAGCTGTGCAGGACGACGGCCCGGGGCGCGGCACCGTTGCGGGTGAGCAGCTCGGAGAACGTCCGGTCGTCGACCCACCTTAGGCCGTCGTCGGGATCGGTGAGCGCGACGGCCGCTTCGCTCGATGCCGCGTCGAAGCGGCCGTGTCCCATGAAGTGGACCAGGTGCTGGGGCCGCCCGGCCACGTTCATCGCCTCGTTCAGCGAGGCGATGGTCGGCTGCCGCAACACGGTCAGGGTGAAGCCCAGCCCGTCCGAGGTACGGGTGATCTCGTCCAGGACGTCCTGGTAGTCCACCGGTCCCAGCCGGGGATCGGCGGGCATGCTGATGACGACCAGGACGTTGAGGTGCTCCAGCGGCGGGAAGGGCTGCTGGCCCTCCTCGGTCGGGATGTAGCGGGACAGGATCAGCCCCTTCTCGGCGGCCAGGTAGGCGCCGCGCCGTCCTGCCCGTTCGGGGCGGTAGAGGTATTCCCACGGGATCGCCGACAGCGCCGCGAACGGGCCCTCGGCCGGGAAGACGAGCTCGACGCGGACGGTGCCCTCGGCCTGGTCGATGACCGCCTGCACCCAGTCCCAGACGGCTCGGTCGGGGAACAGGCAGCGGAACAGCAGGCTGCCGAAGGCCTTGATCTCCCGCTCGCGCCAGTACCGCTCGCGCAGCGCCAGCCACTCCATGAACAGCCGGACGAGCTCGGCGTCGAGGCCGGCAAGCCCGACGGTGGTAGTCGGCGACCGGCCGTGGTTGTCCCACCGTTCGGCCTGCACGACGCCGTTGGCGTCGACGCTCACCTGGATTCGCACGTCAGCTTCCCTTCCGCCGCGGGCAGTACGACCCGGACGCCGGCCGAGCCGGGCTCGGGGTAGCGCGCCCGAGTGCCGAAGGTGTCCAGGAGTGCCTGGTCGTCCCAGGCCCGGTTGCGCGGGTTGTCGTAGTTGAACACCAGCTCACCGGTCGGCCGGCCGTGCTGGACGATGGTCGCCACGGCGGTGTCGTCGGGATGGTTGAAGTAGCTGCCGTCGGTCGAGATCAGGTAGTGGTCGGCCGGCACCAGCCGGGCGATGGCGGCATCGATGTTCTTGGCGCTGCCGTGGTGCGGGATCTTGAACACGTCGACGGGCAACGTCGCGCCGCCGCGCTGGTCGAGCAGCCGCTGCACGGCCAGCCGCAGCGCCGCTGGCGTGGCATCGCCGGTCAGGAGTGCGCTGCGATCGCGCCATTCCAGCAGCAGCACGATGCTGCTGCCGTTCGCCACCCGGGTGTCGTTGCCCCGCCGCTGCTCTGCGAACCTGGCGACGTCGGGCGTCGAACCGGCGGAGAGGTAGGCGCTCGCCGGCACCAGTTTCGGCCTGGCGCGCAGCGCGGCGAGCGCGGCGGCGGTCGAGCCGACCGGCAGGTCCGCGGCCAGGCACACCTCGAGCCAGGTGTCGTGCAAGCGATGCAGCTGGGTCAGGTCCGGCCCCAGCACGGTGACCCGCAGGCCGGCGGGAAACCCGACACACCGCGGGGTCTCGCCGTCGCGGGCCAGCACGGCCTCGCCGCCGAACGCGCGGTTCCACGGCAGCCGCCGCTCGGCGATCAGGGCGCCGAGGATCTCCCCCTGGACGGGACCGAGCGTGCCGCTGGTGAGCTGGGGTGCGCCGTTGTACCAGACCTCGCCGATCTCGAGGCCGAGCTCGCTGTCGTTCACGAGCAGGATCGTTCCCTCGACGTGATCGGCGTCGATGTGGGTCAGCACCAGCAGGTCGACGGCAGTGACCGACCGCGCCTGCAACTGCGCTGCGATGTCCTGGTAGGCGAAGGCCGGTCCGGCATCGACGAGCAGGTGGTGCCGGTCGGCCGGGGTCCCCCAGCTGACGAGGATGCAGTCGCCGTGCCGGGCCGGAAGCAGTTCGACCGTGAGATCTGCTGCGGGCATGGTCGCCGATGTCTCCACCGCAACCCCCGAACCGCCGCGCTGCGGCGGCGAGCGCTGCAGCGGGCTCCCCCGTAAGGCGGCACGAAACCACCTCGTCAAGCTAAGGCCGGCGAGTATCTCACGATCGGCGCGTAGCGGACAAGCCTCGTTTCGACGTCAATCTTCGTCCGGACGGGCGGCAGGCGCTCCTCCGGTGCTCCTCCGGTGCTCGTCCTAGCCGGCCGCCCCGGTCAGCTCGGCGACCTGCTCGTCGGTCAGCCGGAGCCCGGCCGCGCCGACGTTCTCCTCCAGGTGGCTCACCTTCGAGGTTCCCGGGATCGGCAGGGTCACCGGCGAGGTGGCCAGCAGCCAGGCCAGCGCCACCTGCGACGGGCTCGCGCCGGTGGCCTGCACGACGTGGTCCACCGGGCCGCCGGGCTTGGCCAGGTCGCCGGCCGCGATCGGGTACCACGGGATGAAGCCGACGCCCTGCGCCTCGCAGTAGCGCAGCACGTCCTCGGACTGGCGGTTGGTCAGGTTGTAGAGGTTCTGCACGGTGGCGATCTCGGCGAGGCCGCGGGCCTCCTCCAGCTGCGCCACGCTCACCTCCGACAGGCCGATGGCGCCGATCTTGCCCTCGTCCCGCAGCGCCGTCAGCTCGCCGAGCTGGTCGGCCAGCGGCACCTCGGCGTCGATCCGGTGCAGCTGGAACAGCTCGATCCGCTCCAGCTTGAGCCGGCGCAGCGAGAGCTCCGCCTGCTGACGCAGGTACGCCGGCCGCCCCACCGGCCTCCACTGGTCCGGGCCCTGCCGGGTGAGTCCGGCCTTGGTGGCGATCAGCAGGCCGTCCGGGTACGGGTGCAGCGCCTCGGCGATGATCTCCTCGCTGACGCCCGGGCCGTAGGAGTCGGCGGTGTCGAGAAAGTCGACGCCGAGCTCCACCGCGCGGCGCAGCACCGCGACGCACTCGGCCCGGTCGGCGGGCTCTCCCCAGATGCCCGGGCCGGTCAGGCGCATCGCGCCGAATCCCAGCCGGTGCACGGTGCGGCCCGCGATCGAGAAGGTTCCGGATGCCTCGGCGGTGACGGTGCGGTCTGCTGACACGTTCTCTCCCGTGCTCGTGGTGGTCTGCTGCTTCCTCTGCTGCTTCTCTTCGCGACAACTGCCGGGCCCGGCCGGTCATTCCGGGGCGGGTGGGCGTGCCGGCCCGGAACGCAACTTCCAGCCTGCCGTCCGGGCTCCGCCTGACGATCCGGGGCGTGGCTGGAGAATGTCGGCATGACCACTCCCCCGGTCCGCCCGCCCGCCCTGCGGCCGGGCGACACCGTCGCCGTCGTGTCGCTGTCCTCGGGCGGGGCCGCGGCGTTTCCGCACCGCTACGCCACCGGCAAGCGGCAGCTGGCCGAGACGTTCGGGTTGCGGGTGATCGACGCGCCGCACGCCACCCGGGACTCCGACTGGCTGCGGGACAACCCGGCCGCCCGGGCCGACGACCTGCACTGGGCGCTGACCAATCCGGACGTGCACGGCATCGTGTCGACGATCGGCGGCCACCACGCGCTGCGGATGGTCCCCTACCTGGACTACGGCCTGATCGCCGCGCATCCCAAGGTGTTCACCGGCTACTCCGACACCACCATCAACCACCTCGCCTTCGGCCGGGCCGGGGTCGGCTCGTTCTACGGCATGGCAGTGCTCAGCACCGCAGCCGAGAACGGCGGCATCGCCACCTTCTCGGCCGACTCGTTCCGGGCCACCGTGATGTCCGCCGAGCCGATCGGCGACCTCGCCCCGGCGCCGGTCTGGACCGAGGAGCAGCTGGACTGGTTCCGCCCGGAGCTGCAGGACCGGCCCCGGCGCTGGGTGCCCAACTACGGCTGGCTGTGGTTGCAGGGCAGCGAGCCGGTGCAGGGCCCGCTGATCGGCGGCTGCCTGGAGGTGCTGGCGATGGCGGTGGGCACCGAGGTCTGGCCGGAGCTGACCGACTTCGACGGTGCGGTGCTGCACCTGGAGCTCTCCAACGAGCGGCCGCCGCAGCTGCAGGTGCGGGCGTGGCTGCGCCAGTTCGTTGCGCTCGGCATCGTGGCGCGGCTGTCGGCCCTGCTGTTCTCCCGGCCGGAGGGGATGTCGCTGCGCGAGACGCTGGCCCTGTACGAGG
>NZ_DATINC010000059.1:0-30228 GCF_035474675.1 Jatrophihabitans sp.
GGACCAGCAGACCCTGGTGGTGGCGATCAGCCAGTCCGGCGAGACCGCCGACACCCTGGAGGCGGTCCGGCACGCCAAGGAGCAGCGGGCCACCGTGCTGGCCATCTGCAACACCAACGGCGCGCAGATCCCGCGCGAGGCGGACGCGGTGCTCTACACCCACGCCGGCCCCGAGATCGGGGTGGCGGCCACCAAGACCTTCAGCGCCCAGGTCGCCGCGGTGCTGATCCTGGGCCTGGCGCTGGCACAGGCGCGCGGCACCATGTACGGCGACGAGGTCGGGGTGGTGTACGACTCGCTGCAGGCGATGCCCGCCCTGATCACCGACACCCTGACCGTCATCGAGCCGGTCCGGGTGCTGGCCCGCGAGATCGCCGGCTCCAAGGCGGTGCTGTTCCTCGGCCGGCACGTCGGCTACCCGGTGGCCCTGGAGGGCGCGCTCAAGCTCAAGGAGCTGGCCTACATGCACGCCGAGGGCTTCCCGGCCGGCGAGCTCAAGCACGGTCCCATCGCGCTGATCGAACCGGAGCTGCCGGTGGTGGTGGTGATGCCGTCGCCGTCCGGCCGGCCGCTGCTGCACCAGAAGATGCTGTCCAACATCGCCGAGATCTCCGCCCGCGGCGCCCGCACCATCGTGATCGCCGAGCAGGGCGACCTGCTGGCCGCCAAGCACGCCGCGCACCTGATCGAGGTGCCGGCCGCGCCCACCCTGCTGTCCCCGCTGCTGACCACCATCCCGCTGCAGGTGCTGGCCGCCGAAATTGCCCTAAGTCGCGGATTCGACGTCGACAAGCCCCGTAACCTCGCGAAGTCGGTCACGGTCGAATAGGTTTCCCACCGTGACCGCCGAGCTGCAGACCTCAGTCGACGTCCTGATCGTGGGAGCGGGCCCGGTGGGCCTGTTCGGTGCCTACTACGCGGGGGTGCGCGGGTTGTCCACCGCGATGCTGGACTCGCTGCCCGAACCCGGCGGCCAGATCACCGCGATGTACCCGGAGAAGGCGATCTTCGACGTCGCCGGCTTCCCCGCCATCCGCGGCCGGGAGCTGGTGGCCAACCTGGTCGCCCAGGCCGCCCCGTTCTCCCCGGCGTACCTGCTCGGCGAGCAGGCCGTCGGGCTGGAGCGCGGAGTGGCCGGCGGCGACCCTGACAGTGATTCCGGCAATGCCTTCGTGGTCACCACCTCCACCGGCCGCCGGGTGCGGGCCCGCTCGATCATCGTCACCGGCGGGATCGGCACCTTCACCCCGCGGCCGCTGCCCACCGGCGAGGAGATGCTCGGACGCGGGGTGGTGCACTTCGTCCCCGACCCTGCCGAGTACGCCGGCCTGGACGTGGTGATCGTCGGCGGCGGCGACTCGGCGGTGGACTGGGCGCTGCTGCTGGAGCCGATCGCCAAGTCGGTGGCCCTGGTGCACCGGCGGGCGGCGTTCCGGGCCCACCCGCACTCGGTGGAGGTGCTGCGGGCCACCTCGGTGCAGATCATCACCGACGCCCAGGTCAGCGCGGTGCTCGGCGACCCGGTGAGCGAGGTGCGGGTGGAGGTCGGCGGCGAGGTCAGCGTGCTGCCCTGCCACCGGCTGGTCGCGGCACTCGGCTTCATCGCCAACCTCGGGCCGCTGCTGGAGTGGGGCCTGGACATCCAGCAGCGACGCCACGTCGTCGTCGACACCACGATGGCGTCCTCGGTGCCCGGGGTGTACGCCGCCGGCGACATCTGCGAGTACCCCGGCAAGGTCCGGCTGATCGCCACCGGCTTCGGCGAGGTGGCCACCGCCGTCAACAACGCCGTGAAGTACCTGGACCCGTCGGCCTCGGTGTTCCCCGGCCACCTGTCCGACTACGCCCCGCCCGGCGCGCTGGGCACCCCGACCTCGCCCACCGCCGTGTCGAGCGCGGCGGTCACGCCGCAACCCCAGCCGTCGTGAGCCGGTGATCGTCGGGGTGGGCATCGACGTGGTGCCCGTGGCGCGCTTCGAGTCGGCCAGCGTGCGTACCAAGCAGCTGATCGAGCGGCTGTTCACCCCTACCGAGCGGTTCAACGCGCACGGGGTGGCCCGGACCGCGGAGTCGCTGGCCGCCCGGTTCGCGGCCAAGGAGGCGGTCGCCAAGGCGATGGGCTCACCCGGCGGGATGTCCTGGCACGACGCCGAGGTGGTGGTCGAGGACAACGGCCGGCCCCGGCTGATCATCTCCGGCACCGTCGCCAGCAAGGCCGCCGAGCTGGGCATCAGCACCTGGCACGTGTCGCTGTCCCACGACGGCGGGATGGCCTCGGCCGTCGTCATCGCGGAGAGCTGAGCAGGTGCAGGGCGTCTGGCCGGTGGCGCGGATCCGCGAGGCGGAGCGGCAGGTGCTGGCGGGCCTGCCGGCCGGGACGCTGATGGCCCGCGCCGCCCGGGCGGTCACGGTCGAGGCGGTCGGCATGCTCGGCTTCAGCTACGGCGCCCGGGTGGTGCTGCTGGTCGGGCCTGGGGACAACGGCGGCGACGCGTTGTACGCCGGGGCCGAGCTCGGCCGGCGCGGGGTGGCGGTCTCGGCGGTGCCGGCCGACAGGACCCGGCTGCATGCCGGCGGGCTGGCCGCGTTCCGGGCCGCCGGCGGCCGGCTGGTCGAGCTGGCCGACGCCGGCCCCGCCGACCTGGTGGTGGACGGCCTGCTCGGCATCGGCGCCAGCGGGCCGGTGCGTCCGGCGCTGCTGCCGCTGGTGGAGTGGAGCCTGGACTCGCCGGCGCCGGTGCTGGCCGTCGACATCCCGTCCGGGGTGGACCCGGACACCGGCGCGGTGGCCGGGCCCGCGGTGCGGGCGGCCAGCACGGTCTGCATGGGGGCGCTGAAGGCCGGCCTGCTGGTGGGCGACGGCCGGCTGCACACCGGCCGGCTGCGGCTGGTCGACATCGGCATCGGCCCGCGGCTGCCCGAGGCCCGGGTGTACCGGCTGGACCGCCGCGACCTGCGGCTGCCCGCACCCGGACCGGCCGACGACAAGTACACCCGGGGCGTGGTCGGGGTGGCGGCCGGCTCGCAGGCCTATCCGGGTGCGGCCCAGCTGTGCGTGGGCTCGGCCCGGCTCGGCGGGGTGGGCGCGGTGCGCTACGCCGGCCACGCCGCGGCCGAGGTGGTGCGGCGCTGGCCCGAGGTGATCGTCTCCGACACCGTCGCCGTCGCCGGCCGGGTGCAGGCCTGGGTGGTCGGGCCGGGGCTCGGGGACACCGCCGACGCGGTCGAGTCGCTCGAGCGGGTGCTGGCCTCCGACGTGCCGGTGGTGGTCGACGCCGACGGGCTGAACCTGCTGGTCGAGCGCCGCGAGCTGCTGGCCGGACGTACCGCCGCGACCGTGCTCACCCCGCACGACCGGGAGTTCGAGCGGCTGTTCGGCGAGCTCGGCACCGACCGGATCGCGGCGGCCCGGCAGGCTGCCCGGGACAGCGGCGCGACGGTGCTGCTCAAGGGCTACGCCACCGTGGTGGCCGAGCCGTCCGGGCGCTGCTTCGCCAACCCGGTCGGCGCGCCGGCGCTGGCCACCGCCGGCAGCGGGGACGTGCTGGCCGGCCTGGTCGGCTCGCTGCTGGCCGCGGGCCTGGCGCCGGGGATGGCCGCGGCCACCGGGGCCTACCTGCACGCGGCGGCCGGGCAGCGGGGCGCGGCCGACGGCCCGGTGCTGGCCGGCGACCTGATCGCCGCGCTGCGGGCCGAGATCGGCCGGCTGCACCGGGACAACCGCGGGCTGCCGGACGCGCCGTCCGGGGAGAACTCGGACGGGCTGCCGCGGCCGGTTTGACAGACTGGAGCCATGCCGCACACCGAGGCCGTCGTCGACCTGGCTGCCATCGCCGCCAACGTCGCCACCTTGAGGTCGCACACCGCCGCCGAGCTGATGGCGGTGGTCAAGGCCGACGGGTACGGCCACGGCATGGTGCCCGCGGCCCGGGCGGCGCTGGCCGGTGGCGCCGGCTGGCTCGGGGTGGCGATGCTGGACGAGGCCCTGGCGCTGCGGGCGGCCGGCATCGACGCACCGGTACTGGCCTGGCTGTGGACGCCCCGGGAGGCCGAGGCGCTGCGGGCGGTGCTGGCCGCCGGGGTGGACGTCTCGGTGTCCTCTGGCGAGGCCCTGGACCTGGTGGTGGCGACCGCCACCGAGCTGGGCAGCACCGCCCGGGTACACCTCAAGATCGACACCGGGCTGTCCCGCAACGGCTGCACCGCCGCGGACTGGCCGGCGCTGCTGGAGGCCACCGCGAAGGCCGCCGCCACCGGGGCGGTCGAGACCACCGGCGTCTGGAGCCACTTCGCCTCCGCCGACTCGCCCGGCGATCCGAGCGTCGCCGGCCAGCTGGAGGCGTACGGCACCGCGCTGGCGGTCGCCCGGGAGCACGGGGTGGTCCCGCGGCTGCGCCACCTGGCCAACTCGGCGGCCACCCTGACGCTGCCGCAGAGCCACTTCGACCTGGTCCGTGCCGGGATCGCCGTCTACGGGCTGTCGCCGGTGCCCGGGCGCGGGAACTTCGGCCTGGTGCCGGCAATGACGCTGCGCACCTCGGTCGCCGGGGTGAAGCGGGTGCCGGCCGGCGCGGGGGTCAGCTACGGCCACGCCTACGTCACCGAGCGCGAGACCACCCTGGCGCTGGTGCCGGTGGGCTATGCCGACGGCGTGCCGCGGGCGGCCGGCAACACCGGGCCGGTGGCGATCGGCGGCAGCCGCTACACCGTCAGCGGCCGGGTCTGCATGGACCAGTTCGTGGTCGACGTCGGCGACGCCGAGGTCAGCGCCGGCGACGAGGTGGTGCTGTTCGGCCCCGGTTTCGGCGGCGAGCCCACCGCGCAGGACTGGGCGGACGTGCTGGACACCATCCACTACGAGATCGTCACCCGGGTCGGCCCGCGGGTGCCGCGCAGCTACACCGGCGGAGCCGCCTGATGCGGATCGGCAAGGTACCGGCGATCGTCGGTGGCAGTGTCGGCGTGCTGACCGCGGTGGCCGCCGCCGCGGTCGCCCAGCAGCGCCGGGCGGCGGCCCGCGAGCGCAGCCGGATCGACGCGGGCTCGGCGGCGCTGCTGAACGCGCCGCCGGTCCGCGACCAGGGCCTGGTGCGCACCGACGACGGGATCGACCTGCACTACGAGGAGGTCGGCACCGCGGCCTCCGGCGACCCGGCCGAAGCACCGGTGACCGTGCTGTTCGTGCACGGCTACACCCTCAGCCTGGGTGCCTTCGTCTTCCAGCGGCGGGCGCTGACCGCCGCCTTCGGCACCCGCGTCCGGCAGGTCTTCTACGACCAGCGCTCGCACGGCCGGTCGGCCCGGGCGCCGGCCCAGTCCTGCACTCTCGAACAGCTCGGGCACGACCTGTACAGCGTGATCGACCAGCTGGTGCCGGCCGGCGACATCGTGCTGGTCGGGCACTCGATGGGCGGCATGACGGTGATGGCGCTGGCCTCCCAGCATCCGGAGCTGTTCGCCGGCACCGGCCGGGTCCGGGCGGTGGTGCTGGTCAACACCTCGTCCGGCGACCTGAAGAACCTGACGCTGGGACTGCCCAGCGCGCTGGCCCGGCTGCACGCGCCGGTGCTGCCGATCGTGCTGCGCCGGGCGGCGAAGAACGCCGCGCTCATCGAGCAGGTCCGGGCGATGGGCGGCGACCTGGCCTGGGGGATGACCAAGCGGCTCAGCTTCGCCTCGGCCGACGTGGACCCGGCGGTGGTGGCCTACTGCACCACAATGATCTCGGCCACCCCGGTGGACGTGGTCGCCGACTTCTACCCCACCCTGATGGCCCACGACGGCCGGCTGGGGCTGCGCAACCTGCGCAACTGCCCGGTGCTGGTGATCGGCGCCGACTCCGACGCGATGACCCCGCTGGCGCACTCGCAGGCCATCGCCCGGGAGCTGCCCGAGGCACGGCTGATCGTCGCGGAGAACTCCGGCCACCTGCTGATGCTCGAGCATCCGGACGTGGTGAACGCACCCCTGGTGGAGCTGGTCGGGTCGGTGCTGGCCGGCCGTCCCGCCCTGCCCCGGGCCGGCGAGCAGGTCAGCGCCTGATGGCAGAACCTTCCGTGCCGGTGCTGTCGCTGCCCACCCCGCAGGCCACCCGGGCCCTCGGCGAGCGGCTGGCGGCGCTGTTGCGTCCCGGTGACCTGCTGGTGCTGGCCGGCCCGCTCGGCGCCGGCAAGACCGCGCTGGCCCAGGGCATCGGCGCCGGGCTGGAGGTGCCCGGCCGGGTGGTGTCGCCGACCTTCGTGATCGCCCGGGTGCACCGCGGCGGCCGGATCCCGCTGGTGCACGTCGACGCCTACCGGCTGCAGTCGCTGGCCGAGGTGGACGACCTCGACCTGGATGTCGACCTCGCCGACTCGGTGACGGTGGTCGAGTGGGGCGCCGGGCTGGTCGAGCAGCTGGCCGAGACCCGGCTGCGGATCGAGATCGAGCGGCTGCCGGACTCCGACCACCGGCAGGCCCGGCTGGTGGCCGAGGGCGGCGACTGGGCCGACCGGCTGGCGGCCCTGGACCAGGCGGACCAGCCGGGCGCGGATCCGGTCACGCACTAGGCTGGCCGGGTGCTGGCTCTGGTTCTGGACACCTCGTCCGCGGCGGTGACGGCGGGGTTGGTGGACTTCGACCGGCCCGAGCCTGCGGTGCTCGCCGAGCGGGTGACGGTGGACGCCCGCGCGCATGCCGAGCTGCTCGCCCCGGCGCTGCGGGACTGCCTGGCCGCTGCCGGCGTCCGGCTGGACCAGCTGTCGGCGGTGGTGGCCGGCGTCGGGCCGGGTCCGTTCACGGGGCTGCGGGTCGGACTGATGACCGCCGCGGCGCTGGCCGACGCCACCGGCCTGCCGAGCTACGGCGTCTGCTCGCTGGATGCGATTGCCGCGCGCGTCGCCGGGACAGCCGAGCTGCTGGTAGCCGGCGACGCCCGGCGCAAGGAGGTCTACTGGGCGCGCTACCGGCACGGTGCGCGGCTGGCCGACCCGGCGGTGGGCAAGCCCGCCGAGCTGGTGGCAGAGCTCCGTGGCGAGCTGTTCGGCCGGACCGCCGCGATGGCCGGCGCCGGGGCCCGGCTGTACGCCGAGGTCCTGGGCCTGCCGCTGCTGGATGCCGACTACCCGACTCCTGCGGGGCTGGCGGCCTGCGCCGCCGATCGGGTGCGCGGCCGGGCGCCGGGGGAGGTGCTGGTGCCGCTGTACCTGCGCCGGCCGGACGCGGTGGAGCCGGGCGCCCGCAAGCCGGTGACCGCATGAGCGAGGTACGAATGAGTGGGCGTGATGAGCGCTCGCGCGAAGAGCCGGGAGAATCAGCCGTGCGGCTGCGGCCGATGCGCAGCGCCGACCTCGACGTGCTGATGCCGTACGAGCAGCAGATGTTCGGCCCGGAGGCCTGGTCCCGGCAGGGCTATCTCGACGAGCTGGCCGACACCGAGCTGCGCTACTACATCGTCGCCGAGAGCACCGCCGAGGGGGTCCCTCAGAACGTGACCCGACTGCTCGGCACGGCCGGCCTGCTGACCATCGGCGAGACCGCCCAGATCCTCACCGTCGGGGTGCTGCCACCGGCCCGGCGCCGGGGCATCGGCCGGCTGCTGATCCGCGAGCTGGTCGCCGAGGCTCGCCGGCGCGGCGCCGTCGAGGTGCTGCTGGAGGTCCGCGAGGACAACGAGGCCGCCCGGCGGCTGTACGCCGGCGAGGGCTTCGAGGTGCTCGGCCGGCGGCGCGGCTACTACGAGCAGGGCCGGGTCGACGCGGTGACCATGCGGTTTCCGCTGCGGCCTGCCGGGATCCGGAAGGGGACGGCCGGATGAGCAGCCAGCCGCTGGTGCTCGGCATCGAGACCTCCTGCGACGAAACCGGCGTCGGCATCGTCCGGGGCACCGAGCTGCTGGCCGACGCGGTCGCCTCCAGCGTCGAGCAGCACGCCCGGTTCGGCGGGGTGGTGCCCGAGGTGGCCAGCCGGGCCCACCTGCAGGCGATGGTGCCGACGGTGCACCGGGCCTGCGCCGAGGCGGGCGTCGCGCTGACCGATATCGACGCCATCGCCGTCACCGCCGGCCCGGGGCTGGCCGGTGCGCTGCTGGTCGGGGTGGCCGCGGCCAAGGCGTACGCGCTGGCCCTGGACAAGCCGCTGTACGCGGTCAACCACCTGTCCGCGCACGTCGCGGTGGACCTGCTCGACAACGGCCCGCTGGATGAGGCCTGCGTGGCGCTGCTGGTCTCCGGCGGCCATTCCTCGATCCTGCAGGTGCCCCGGGTGGGCGGGCAGGAGCTGACCGAGCTCGGTGCCACCCTGGACGACGCGGCCGGCGAGGCGTTCGACAAGGTGGCCCGGCTGCTCGGGCTGGGCTTTCCCGGCGGCCCGCTGATCGACCGGGCAGCCCGGGACGGCGACCGGAACGCGATCGCCTTTCCGCGCGGCATGACCGGGCCGCACGACGATCCGCTGGCGTTCTCCTTCTCCGGGCTCAAGACCGCGGTGGCGCGCTGGGTGGAGGCCCGGCAGCGGGCCGGCGAACCGGTGCCGGTGGCCGACGTGGCGGCCAGCTTCCAGGAGGCGGTGGTGGACGTGCTGAGCGCCAAGGCGGTGCGGGCGGCCACCGAGGCGGGCATCGAGCACCTGCTGCTCGGCGGCGGGGTGGCGGCCAACTCGCGGCTGCGCGAGCTCACCGCGCAGCGTTGCGAGCGGGCCGGTCTGCGGCTGCGGGTGCCCCGGCCGAAGCTGTGCACCGACAACGGCGCGATGGTGGCCGCACTCGGCGCCCAGCTGGTGGCCGCCGGCGCCGATCCCAGCCGGCTCGAGGTAGCGGCCGACTCCTCGATGCCGATCGTCGACGTGCTGGCGTGAACATCCCCCAGGACGGCGGCGGCACTGTCACCATGTGGGAGGTCCGGGCCGCCGACGGGCAGCTCGAGCCATTGCTGGCCTGGGTGCAGTCCCGGCTCGGCGGACAGGCCCGGGTCTATCGCAGCAGCGCCGGGGAGCCGCGGGTGGTGGTGCTGGACCCGACCGGCGAGGTGACCGGCAGGCTGGCCGGCATCCCGGCCGCCCTGGTCGCCCGGCCGCCGCACGCGTGGCAGTTCGAACTGGTCGGCAACGGTGCGGCGGGGCCGGCGCATCTAGACGAGTGAGGAGGCTGGGATGGACTCGGACGAGCGTTACACCGCGTTCGTCCGCGAACACACCCCGGCGCTGCTCAAGACCGCCTACCTGCTGACCCGCAACGCCGGCGAGGCCGAGGAGCTGGTGCAGGACACCCTGGTCTGGCTCTACCCGCGCTGGCAGCAGGTGGAGTTCGCCGAGCACCAGCTGGCCTACGTCCGCAAGGCGGTGGTGAACCGCTACCTGGCCGGCCGGCGCCGGCTGTCGGCCACCGAGGTGTTCTTCGACCCGAGCTGGGACCGGGCGCCGGACCGCCCGGTCACCCGGGACCGGACCGCCGAGGTGGACGAGCGGATCGCGCTGTGGGCCCAGCTCGGTGAGCTGTCCGAACGGCAGCGGGCGGCGCTGGTGCTGCGGTTCTTCCACGACCTGCCCGACGACGAGGTGGCCGAGGTGCTGGAGTGCCGGGTGGGCACCGTCCGCAGCCTGATCAGCCGGGGACTGAGCGTGCTGCGCGGCGTGGGCGACTACGCCGACGACGCGATCAGCTCGCGATACCTGAGGAATGTGACATGAGGCCGACCGTAGGAGACCCGGGCAGATGACCGCCAGGACGTTGACCGACGAGCTGCGCTCGGTGCTGCTGTTCCACGCCCTGGAGGCACCCGAGCCGAACGCCACCGTGGACCGGATCCTCAACGACACCGTCGGTGCCCAGACGCTGCTCGGCGGCGACCGGCTGCCGGCCGCCGTCCCCGCCCGGACCGGCCGGCGGGTGTCGACCCAGCAGCTGGTGGCGGCCAGCGTGGTGGCGCTGCTGCTGCTGGCCGTGGCCGGCATCAACTCCTACCGGACCCGCGGCGTCGATGAGAGGAACCAGTCCGGCAACCAGGTGGCCGGTGCCGCGTTCGGCGCGGCCTCGACGACCGGCCGGAGGCCAGCCGCCGGCCAGACGCCGGTGGAGGGCTCGGCGGTGCTGCCGGGCACCGCCACCGACCAGGCCAACGCCAAGGCAGCTCCGCCGCTGACCCCGGTCTATGCCGGCAAGGCGCTCGACTGCGCCACCATCCGCGGTAGCCGGCTGGTCACCGGGCAGTGGGACGACTACGTCTCCTCCACCGGCGAGCTCTACTACATCTTCGAGTTCCTGTGCGTGGGGTTCAACGGCGAGCGCTCGGCCAGCGAGCTGCAGGTCTTCCAGCAGGTCGACGGCCAGCTGAAGTACCGGCGCACCCTGCTGTCCCCGGCCGCGGACGAGTACCTGGACTTCATGACCGCGGGGGCCGACTCGGCGCGCATCCAGGCCATCGCGCACCGCCAGGGGCCCGACCGGCCGGCGGGGGCGGTGCTGTCCACCACCTGGGACCTGTCGCAGGCCGATCCCGGCAACGGGTACAGCTTCACGGTGGCCGATCCCTGCGGGCGCACCGACCTGGACCAGGACCTGGCCGTGACCGCGACGCTGAGCGTGGTGCCCGACGCCCCGGCACCGGCCTGGCGGCTGACCGTCCGCAACGCCGGCTCCCAGGCCTGCGGCCTGGAGGGCTTCCCGGTCGTCCGGGCGCAGCGCGCCGGCGCCACGCTGGCCACCGCGCTGCCCACCCTGAGCGGGCCGGTCGGCGGGGTCACCAAGCAGACGGTGCCGCCGATCCTGGTGCTGCCGGCCGGTCGCACCGCCACCGCGCTTGTCGAACAGAGCGCCGCGGCGGCCGGCACCTGCCAGTCCTCGGACCAGCTCAGCGTCACCCTGCCCAACGGGGTGACGTTGAGCCCGCTGCCGGCCCGGGTGTCGGCCTGCGGGCTCATCGTGCACCCGCTGGTCGAGAACCCCAGCGGCTCGGACTGACGCTCACCCCTCAGACGGACGGTCGCCCCTCCGCCGAAACCGGCGCTGCCGGGTTAGTGGCCGCTACCCGAGCAGCGGGGCGCTCTGGGAGCGGGCGCTACCGGGCCAGCGCGCTATCGGGCCAGCGGTTCGGCAAGGATCGCCAGGTGCCGCTCGGCCACCCGGGCCAGCAGCACGGTGATCGCGTGCGGGCCGGCGGGCCTGAGCTCGCGGCGCAGCGCCGCCGGGTCGACGTCCACCCCGCGTTTCTTGATCTCGACGGTGCCGACCTGCCGGCGGGCCAGCTCGGTGCGCAGCCGCTTGACCGAGTACGGCAGCACGTCGAGCACCCGGAACCCCCGGGCCAGTCCCGCCGCCGGTCCGTCGGCCACCGCGTCGGCGGACAGGTAGGCCAGCTGCTCGGCGATCCGGCAGCCGCCGGGCAGCAGCGCGGCCAGCTGTTGCACCAGGCCGGCCCGGATCACCGCCCCGTCCGGCTCGTAGAGGTAGCCGCCGACCGGCCCGACCCGCGGCTCGGCCTGCTCGGCGTCGGTCAGCTGCAGCCCGGCCGGCAGCACGGTGGCCCGCCGCCGGACCTCGGCGAAACCGGCCGACCAGAGCACCGCCTCCTTCACCCCGCCGCCGAAGGACACCCACTCGGCCTCGCACTCGGCCGGGATCAGGTTGTGCGCGATGCCCGGCCCGAGCTTGGCCGCCGCGTACCGGGACTCGGCCAGCAGCCGCAGCACGAAGTCGAAGCCGGGGGAGTAGGCCGCTGGGTCGAAGGTCCGGCCGCGCGCGGTGCGCCGGGCCGGGTCGCAGAACACCGACTCGGCCGAGCGCCAGTCGGCCTGCTCGGCGGTCCCGGTGCTGACCCGCACCGGCCGGCCCGCGGTGTTGGCCGCCGCGACCGCCGCGGTGTCGGGGTCCCGTTCGACCGCATCCACCCGCAGCCCGGCCCGGACGAAGGCGAGCGCGTCGGAGCCGATGCCGCAGCACAGGTCCAGCACCGAGGCCAGCCCCGCCGCGGCGAACCGGGCGGCCCGGTGGTCGGCGACCTCGACCCGGGTGGCCTGTTCCAGCCCGTCGGCGGTGAACAGCAGGCTGCCGGCCAGCGCGCCAAACTTGGCCCGGGCGGCGGCCCGCAGGCCGGCCTGGGTCAGGGCGATCCTGGCCAGCTCCGGCGGCAGCAGCCGGCGGACCGCGGCCGCCCGCCGGACCGGGTCGGTGTCGGGCACCGTCCCGGCCAGCTCGATGGCGCGTTCCAGCTCGGCCCGGGCGGCCGGGCTGGACAGGTCTGCGGGCACCGGCCCAGTGTGTCCTACCTGGCCTGCAACGCATTCGGGGTGCACCGTGTCATCAGAGGGCAGAGGAAAGCGAGCATCCGATGGCCGAGACCGGTGAGTTCTCCGCGTTCGTGCGGGCGCACAGCACAGTGCTGCTGCGCTCGGCCTACCTGTTGACCGGTGACCGGGCCTCGGCCGAGGACCTGGTGCAGGACACCTTCCTGCGGCTGTTCCCGCACTGGTCGCGGGTGATGGCCGCCGACGTGCCGCTGGCCTACGTCCGGCGCTCGCTGATGAACAACTTCCTCAACAACCGGCGGCGCGGCGGCCACGAGGTACTGGTCGCCGACCTGCCCGAACGTGGCTTCGACCCCGACCTGGCCGGGCCGCTGAGCGACCGGGAACTGGTACGGGGGCTGCTTGCCAGCCTGCCGGCCAAGCAGCGCGCGGTACTGGTGCTGCGGTTCTACTCCGGCCTCAGCGACGCCGAGATCGCCGCCGACCTCGGCTGCCGGCAGGGCACGGTGCGCAGCATCGTCAGCCGGAGCCTCGCCATGCTGCGCACCGAGACCGAGCACCTAGCCCGCCCGCGAGACATCTCGCCGACGAACGGGAACCTGCGATGAGCACCGAACGCGAACCTGCCACCCTGCTGCGGGACGGGATGATGGCCGAGGCCCGCTCGGTCACGGCCAGTCCGGTCTTCACCGAGCGGATCATCAACGCCGTCGGGCAGCCGGCCCGCCGGCCCGCCTGGCAGGGCTGGCTGCTGCCGGCCGCCGCCGCCGCGCTGGTGGCGGTACTGGTGGCGGCGGCCCTGGTCGGCACCTCGCTGATCCGCGCGGACCGCCAGCAACCGGCTGCCCAGACCACCCCGCCGGTCGCGACCAGCACACCCCCGGCGCCGAGTGCGAGCAGCCCGGCACCCAGTTCCAGTCCCACCGCCAGTTCCGCTCCCAGCTCGAGCACCAGCTCCGGTGGTTCGGGTCCGGTCGGCGGGGCGGTGCCGGCCGGGTTCCGCGCGGTCGACCTGACCTGGATCAGCAATTCCGCCGGCTGGGCGCTGGGCACCGCGCCGTGCGGGCAGCCGCCCTGCACCTCGATCGCGCGTACCAGCGACGGGGGCAAGACCTGGATCGGCATCCCCGCGCCCAAGGCCCGGCTCGTCCAGACCGACAGCTGCCCGAGCGCCTGTGACCTGGTCAGCGGGCTGCGCTTCGCCACCGCGCAGGTCGGCTACGCCTTCGGTCCCAACTCGCTCTTCCTGACCACCGACGGCGGCGCCAGCTGGCACAAGCAGTCCGGCGGCTCGGCGTACTCGCTGGAGATCGTCGACGGCTCGGCGCTGCGGGTGAGCGGGCAACAGCCCGGCTGCGCGCCCGGCTGCACCTTCTCGGTGCAGCGGGCCGCCCTCGGCAGCGCCGACTGGCAGGACGTCGCGCTGCCGGCCGGCGGCCAGACGGCCGGTGCGCAACTGGCCGCCAGCGGCCGGACGGTGGTGCTGGCCACCTTCGGCCACGTCGCCGGCGGGGCCGAGAACGCCACCTCGGTGCTGTTCACCTCCACCGACGCCGGCGCCGGCTGGCGCAAGGTCGGCGAGCCCTGCCCGCAGGGTTCCGGCGCTGCCGCCGAGGTGGACACCGTCGCGGTCACGGTAGCCCCGGACGGCTCCATCACCGGCCTGTGCCGGCCGCGTGGCAGTACCGGCGGACAGTTCACCGTCACCTCCACTGACGGCGGCGCACACTTCGACGCCGCGCCGGCGAGCCTGGGTGCTGCGACCGGCTCGGTGCTCGGGGCGGCCTCGTCGAAGATCCTGCTGGTGAGCCTGGACCAGCTCTACCGCAGCACCGACGGCGGCCGGCACTGGCAGCGCACCGGCGACGGCGGACCGCTGGCCGCCGGCTTCATCGGCTTCGAGAGCTCCTCGGTGGGCCGGGTGCTGGGCCTGGACGCCGACGGCGCGGTGGGCTCGGTCACCGTCTGGACGACTACCGACGCCGGCCGCAGCTGGACGGCCAACACCTTCCGCTGAGCCACGGGTGAGCCCTGGCTAGTCCCCGGCGGGGCTGCCGGTACGGGCGGTGCCCGGCCGCCGCGCCGGGCACCGGGACCCGGTGTTGAGCGTTGGCACTCTCAGAGCTAGAGTGCTAGTCAAGGCACGGCTGACCCCCGCGACGGCAGCCCCCGCCGAACACTGAACATGACATTCCATACCGGTAAGACCCCAGGAGGGGAGCTGAGCGTGACCGCCACCAAGGTCAACATCAAGCCGCTGGAGGACCGCATCGTGGTCCAGGCGCTGGAAGCCGAGACCACCACCGCGTCCGGCATCGTCATTCCCGACACCGCCAAGGAGAAGCCGCAGGAGGGCACCGTCCTCGCCGTCGGCCCGGGCCGCGTCGACGACAAGGGCAACCGCATCCCGATCGACGTCTCCGAGGGCGACGTCGTGCTGTACTCCAAGTACGGCGGCACCGAGGTTCGCTACGCCGGCCAGGAGTACCTGGTGCTCTCGGCCCGCGACGTGCTCGCCGTCATCGAGAAGTAGTCGTTCCTTAGCCGTTCGCCGAAGCCCCGGAGCGCGCCGCGCCCCGGGGCGTTCTCGGCTTGCAGATCCTTGGCGCCCCTGCCGGCCGGTGGCCCGGGGATTCGCCGGATCGCTGCCACCGCACCCGGCACCTGAGCACAGAGAGAGGAACCATTCATGGCGAAGCTCCTCAGCTTCAACGAGGACGCCCGGCGCGCGCTCGAGCGTGGCGTCGACAAGCTGGCCAACACCGTCAAGGTCACGCTCGGCCCGCGGGGCCGCAACGTGGTGCTCGACAAGTCCTACGGCGCACCGCTGATCACCAACGACGGCGTCACCATCGCCCGCGAGATCGAGCTGACCGACCCCTTCGAGAACCTGGGTGCGCAGCTGGTGAAGTCGGTGGCCACCAAGACCAACGACGTCGCCGGCGACGGCACCACCACGGCCACCGTGCTGGCCCAGGCGCTGGTCACCGCCGGCATGCGCAACATCGCTGCCGGCGCCAACCCGGCCGGCCTCAAGCGCGGCATCGACGCGGCCGTGGACGCGATCTGCTCCGCACTGGACGCGGCGGCCACCCCGGTGCAGGGCGAGCGCAGCATCTCCGGCGTCGCCACCATCTCCGCCCAGGACGCCCAGATCGGCGCCCTGATCGGCGAGGCGATGACCAAGGTCGGCAAGGACGGCGTGATCACCGTCGAGGAGTCCAACACCCTCGCCACCGAGCTCGAGTTCACCGAGGGCATGCAGTTCGACAAGGGCTACATCTCGCCCTACTTCGTCACCGACCCGGAGGGCCTGTCGGCCACCCTGGACGACCCGTACCTGCTGATCACCACCCAGAAGATCTCCTCGATCGCCGACCTGCTGCCGGTCCTGGAGAAGGTCATCCAGGCCAACAAGCCGCTGGTGATCGTGGCCGAGGACGTCGACGGCGAGGCGCTGTCCACCCTGGTGGTCAACGCCATCCGCAAGACCTTCTCAGTGGTCGCGGTCAAGGCGCCGTTCTTCGGCGACCGCCGCAAGGCCTTCCTGCAGGACCTGGCCATCGTCACCGGCGCCCAGGTCATCTCGCCCGAGGTCGGCCTCAAGCTCGACCAGATCGGCCTGGAGGACCTCGGGTCCGCCGGCCGGGTGGTGGCCACCAAGGACCTGACCACGATCACCCATGGTGCCGGCACCCAGGCCGACATCGACGCCCGGATCGCTCAGATCCGCAGCGAGATCGAGACCACCGACTCCGACTGGGACCGGGAGAAGCTGCAGGAGCGGCTTGCCAAGCTGGCCGGCGGCGTCGGGGTGATCAAGGTGGGTGCTTCCACCGAGGTCGAGCTCAAGGAGAAGAAGCACCGGATCGAGGACGCCATCTCCGCGACCCGGGCCGCGGTGGAGCAGGGCATCATCGCCGGTGGCGGTGCCGCGCTGGTGCACGCGCTGCCGGCATTGGACAAGCTCAGCCTGTCCGGCGACGAGGCCACCGGCGCTTCCATCGTGCGTGAGGCGCTGGTCGAGCCGCTGCGCTGGATCGCCACCAACGCCGGCCACGAGGGGTACGTGGTGGTCAGCAAGGTCCGCGAGCTGGAGCCGAACTTCGGCCTCAACGCCGCGACCGGCGACTACGAGAACCTGCTCGAGGCCGGGGTGGTCGACCCGGTCAAGGTCACCAAGGCGGCGCTGGCCAACGCGGCCTCGGTTGCCGGGCTGGTGCTGTCCACCGAGTCCGCCATCGTGGAGAAGCCGGCCGATCCGGAGCCGCAGGGCCACTCGCACTCGCATGGCGGTCACTCGCACAGCCACTGACCGCCGGCCACCGGCTCGGGCTCTCTTCGGGGCCCGGCCGGGGCAGCGCTTAATAAGGGAACTCCCCGCTCGCATCGTCCGCTATGCGAGCGGGGAGTTGGCCTTTCCGGGCCCGGCGCCCGCCGATCGGCTGCCGGCCCCGACCGGCCGCGCCGCTTCGCCGTCAGCCGGCCGCATCAAACTGGTCCACATCGAGCTGGCGTGTGTCAGCTGGCCCGCATCCCCCGTCGGCGACTCGCGTCAGCCGGCCAACCGAGTCGTCGACTGGCCGGCGACATCGTCGGCCGCCGGCAGCATGGCTGGCCGGCCAGTGGACTCGCCAGCCGGCCAGCGACTCCTCAACTGGCCCGCATCCGGATCAGCTGGGCCCGCTCCTCGGTGGACTTGCCACCCCAGACACCGTACGGCTCGCGGGTTCGCAACGCCCAGTTCAAGCAGGCCTGGGTCACCGGGCACGACGCGCAGACCTGCTTGGCGGCCCGCTCCCGGCGTACCCGGGAAGGCCCTCGCTCGTTCTCGGGGTGGAAGAACGTGGAGGAATCCAGGCCCCGGCACGCCCCTCGCATCTGCCACTCCCAGTCCTCCGCACGCGGCGTCGGCAAGCGGGACACATCCGCCATCGTTACCTCCCGAGCGAACTTGCACCGGCAAAAATGTGTCAAGTGCTTCGTTCAACGAACGGCACGGCAGAAGGTGACGCACAGTAGGCATGTGGATACGAAAATGCTTTTTGCCCGGCTTGGCAGGCGCTGACGGGATGCGGCAGGTATCCCGAGGTAGGCGCCGATTGGCGAATGCCGGGCAGTCGTTACCGGCCCTGAGTCAGCCGCTACAGAGCAGGGGGCGTCAGGTAGAAAGCGATTTCAGCCGCGGTGGGCCAGCGCGTCGGTGAACCCGCGCGCGTAGTCCCAGCTCACGTAGGCCTCGGGGAGCGGCTCGGCGGCCGGCTCGTGCACGCCGGTACGGCCGTTGCCGAGCAGGCTGCGCAGGTTGGCCGCCATCAGCGCCCAGGAGAAGTAGTGCTGCTCGCCGCAGTCGGCGCAGTCGACCACGATGCCGTGGATGTCGTGCGGGCTGAGCGCGGCCTCGAACTCCAGCAACTCGGCGAGGTCCGCGGCGATCTCCTGCAGGTCGGAGTCGGTCAGCGGCTCGACGGGGTCCAGATCGTCCAACAGGTTCGACGGATCGTTGGGGTCTCCCAGGAACGGATCCAGCGGTCCGCTGTGCGGATCGGAGAACGAGTCGCGAGAGGTCACCCGTCAACGGTAACGCCCGTTGGCCACTCCGTTCCAATCGTTGGCGATTTCTTCTCCCGGTTTTTTTACCGGCGTTCGACCGGGAAGCCGCCGGACCGGCCTGCCACCCACCAGGGGCAGCACGCCGGTCCGGCGGAGCTGACGGCAGCGGTCAGAGGTCGGCGATCGCGGCCAGTGGTGGCGTCCGGGCGGCCCGGATCGCGGGCCACAGGGCGGCCAGCACCCCGACCACGCCGGCCAGCACCAGCATCAGCACCGCCTGGCCGACCGGCACCGAGACCTGGTCCAGGCCCTGATCGCGCAGGGTGCGGACGAACAGGCTGCCGAACACCAGCCCCATGGCCAGCCCCACCAGCGCGCCGAACAGCGCGATCAGCATCGACTCCAGGTAGATGGTGCGGCGCAGCTGCGGGCGGAGCACGCCGACCGCGCGCAGCATGCCGATCTCGCGCCGGCGCTCCACCACCGACAGCGCCAGGGTGTTGATGATGCCGAGCACCGCGATCACGATGGCCAGTGCCAGCAGCCCGTAGAGCACCGCCAGCAGGGCGTTGATCTGGCTGGCGTTCTCGCCCTTGAACTCCTCGCGGTCCTGCACCTGCACCACCACCAGCGGGTCGGTGGCCCGCTCCAGGCCGGTACGCAGTGCCGCCAGGTCGGTGCCTGGGGCGGCCTTGACCAGCACCACCTCGTCGGTGAGCAGCCGGCTCGGGGTCAGCTCGCGGTACAGGCTGCCCGAGGCCAGCCAGTTGCCCAGCAACGGGCTGACCTGGTAGATGCCGCCGATCGTGGTGCGCACCGTGTTCTGGTCCGGGGTGAGCATGGTTACCGTGCTGCCGACGCTCCAGTGGTTGTCCTGTGCCCACTTCTGCGACACCAGCAGGGTGTGGCCGGTGAGGTCGGCACTGCCCTGCACCACCTGGTAGCGCAGCACGTCGCCGAGCGGGCCGTCCACGCCGGTGCCGTACTCGGTGTGGCCGTCGATCCTCACCTGCACCGGGTGCAGCGCCACGGTGGCGGCCACCCCGCTGACCTCGGCAGCCGCCGGCGCGGCCGCCACCGGCACCCCGACCGCGTCCGGGCCGGTCAGGATGTAGTCGGCGGTGACGCCGTTGTCGACCAGGCCGTTGAGGCTCTTCTTGGCCGAGGCGCCGAACACCGCGATGGTGGTGACCAGCATCAGGCCCAGGGTCAGCGCGAAGGCGGTGGCCGCAGTCCGCCGGGGATTGCGCACCGCGTTGGTGCGGGCCAGCCGGCCGACCGTGCCGAACACCGGGCCGAGACCGGTGCCGAGCACCCCGATCACCGGCCGGGACAGCGCCGGTGCGCCGAGCAGCACGCCCACGATCAGGCCCAGCGCGCCGAGCCCGATCAGCCCGGCCGCGCCACCGCCGGAGCCGGCGAGGCCGCCGGCGAGCAGGCCGGCCACGCCGAGCACGGTCGCCAGCAGGCCGAGCGCGGTACGCAGCCGCAGCGAGCTGCCGGTCGAGGCGAACTCCTCGCGCATCGCGGCCACCGGGGCGATCTTGGACGCCCGGCGGGCGGGGGAGTAGGCGCTGAACAGGGTGACGCCGACGCCGATGGCCAGCGCGACCAGCACGGTGCGCGGCCGCAACTGCAGGGCGCCGGACGGCAGCCCGACGTCGAAGCTGTTGAGCAGCGCCCGCAGCCCGTAGGCCAGCCCCACGCCGCCGGCGATGCCGATGGCGCTGCCGGCCAGCCCTACCAGGGCGGCCTCCAGCAGCACCGAGCGGCTCACCTGGCGCCGGCTGGCGCCGATCGCGCGCAGCAGCGCCAGCTCGCGCACCCGCTGCGCCACCAGCATCGAGAAGGTGTTGTAGATGATGAACGTGCCGACCAGCAGCGCGATCGCGCCGAAGGCGAGCAGGAAGTAGTTGATGAACTTCAGCGCGTTGTTGATCTCCTGCTTGGCGTCGTGGCGGACCTGCACGCCGGTCTTGGCCTGCAGCTCCGGCAGCGCCTGGGCGATCCGGTCGCGCAGCTCGCTCTGCGAGACGCCGTTGCCGGCGATGTCGACGTAGCCGACGTGCTGGCCGTCGGTGAACAGCTGCAGCGCCTGGGCCTGCGGGAACAACGCGCCGATGTAGCCGCCGGTCTCGGTCTTGGTGGAGTAGATGCCGGTCAGGGTGACGTCCAGCATGCCCTTGCTGGGCACCAGCACCCGGGTGTGCGAGCCGACGGTCAGCTTGCCCAGCCGGGCGGCGCCGGGGTTGAGCGCGATCTCGCCGGGCCGGGCGGGCGGGCTGCCCGCGGTGAAGGTGAACTGGTCGCCGATCTGCTGCTCGGGCGGCAGGTAGGACAGTCCCAGGCTGGGCGCCCCGCCGCCCTTGACGGCCTTGCCGTCGGAGCCCAGCAGCACGATCTGGCCGGTGATGCCGGGTTCCACCTTGCTGACGCCGGGTACCGCCCGCAGCCGGTCCAGGGTGGCGAGCGGAACGCCTGAGCTGTTGTCGTCGCGGGCCGCGACCCGGACGTCCACGCCGACCGCGGTGTCGTCGAAGATGCCGTTGAAGGTGCGCTGCAGGGTGTCGGTGAACACGAACGAGCCCGCCACGAAGGCGGTGCCGAGCACCACCGACAGCACGGTCAGGACCAGCCGGACCTTGTGCGCGGCCAGGTTGCGCAGCGAGACCTTGCGCATGGTGGCGGCCGAGCCCGCCGGGAGGGCGGCGTTGCCGTCGCCGTTGCCGCCGGGCCGGGTCAGGGTGGGGGTCGAGCTGCTCATCTCAGACCTGCTCGAGGTTCTTCATGCGGTCCAGCACCGTGTCGGCGGTGGGGGCGCGCATCTCGTCGACGATCCGGCCGTCGGCCAGGAACACCACCCGATCGGCGTAGCTGGCCGCCCGCGGGTCGTGGGTGACGATCACCACGGTCTGGCCGAGCTCGGTGACCGAGCTGCGCAGGATGCCCATCACCTCGCCGGACGAGCGCGAGTCCAGGTTGCCGGTCGGCTCGTCGCCGAAGATGATCTCCGGACGGCCAGCCAGCGCCCGGGCACAGGCGACCCGCTGCTGCTGGCCGCCGGACAGCTCCGAGGGCCGGTGGCCGAGCCGGTCAGCCAGCCCCAGGGTGTCGATCACCGAGGTGAGCCAGGCCTGGTCCTCGGGCGTCCGGCGCCGGCCGGCGATGTCCATCGGCAGGGTGATGTTCTCCAGCGCGGTCAGCGTCGGCACCAGGTTGAAGGCCTGGAACACGAAGCCGATCCGGTCGCGCCGGAGTTGGGTCATCCTCTTGTCCGACAGGCCGGTCAGCTCGGTGTCGCCGATCCGGACCGAACCGGAGCTGGCGGTGTCCAGGCCGGCCAGGCAGTGCATCAGGGTGGACTTGCCCGAGCCGGACGGGCCCATGATCGCGGTGAACTCGCCGCGCAGGAAGTCCACCGAGACCGAGTTCAGGGCGCGGACCTGGGTGTCACCGCTGCCGTAGGTCTTGCTGAGGTCGATCGCCTGGGCGGCGATGCCGCGCTGCGCGCCGGTGGCCGGTGGCACGCTGGTCAGAGGCTGGGCGGGCGGGGTGCTGACGGGCGATTTCATGTCCTGCCTTCCGAGATCGGGTGGCCCGCCGGGCGGGCCGGTCCTGTCTGGCCTCGCCGGAGCGGAGCCGGGTCGTGTCGGGCACCGCCGGGCGGAGCCGGATTCTGCTGGGCCCACCGGGCGGGGCCGGGTCTTGTCCCCGTCCCGCCGGGCGGGGCCGGGTGCTGTCCCCGTCCCGCCGGATCCGGCGCGGGCCACGTTGCGAGCTACAGACTTGCGGATTCGGAGTACCGGAGGCAGGAGGGGAAACCCTGATCCTGCCCTGAGGTTTTGCTCACTGCCGAGTGCTGAACCCGGGGTGGGCCCCCAGCCACCCCTAGGATGGGTTATCGGCATCGAGGAGTTCGCGTGACCACCAACTACCCGACAGACCCTGAGACCATCGCAACCCCCGAGCAGGACGCAGTCGCCGACCACCGCGTAGTACCCCCAGTGCCAGGGCGCGGCGACGCCCACCGGGACAACGAGGCCGGCGGCGGTGCCGTTCCCGGCTACAGCGTGCCCGATCAGGCCGACGGCGTGCCAGCGAAATTCGCCACCCTGGGCCTGACCTTCGACGACGTGCTGCTGCTGCCCGGCGCCACCGACGTGATCCCCAGCCAGGTGGACACCTCGGTGTGGCTGTCGCGCAACATCAGCCTGCGGGTACCGCTGGTGTCGGCCGCGATGGACACGGTGACCGAGGCCAGGCTGGCGATCGCGATGGCCCGGCAGGGCGGCATCGGCATCCTGCACCGCAACCTCTCGATCGAGGAGCAGGCCCAGCAGGTGGACCTGGTCAAGCGGTCCGAGGCCGGCATGGTCACCCATCCGGTGACCACCTCGCCGACGGCGACGCTGGCCGACGTGGACGCGCTGTGCGCCCGCTACCGCATCTCCGGGCTGCCGGTGGTCGACGGCGACGGCCTGCTGGTGGGCATCATCACCAACCGGGACCTGCGGTTCGAGACCGACTACTCGCGCCAGGTGGCCGAGGTGATGACGCCGATGCCGCTGGTGACCGCGCAGGTCGGCGTGCACAAGGACGTGGCGCTGGGGCTGCTGGCCCGCAACAAGATCGAGAAGCTGCCGCTGGTGGATGCCGCCGGGCGGTTGCAGGGCCTGATCACCGTCAAGGACTTCACCAAGAGCGAGCAGTTCCCGCTGGCCACCAAGGACGCCTCCGGGCGGCTGCGGGTCGGCGCCGCGGTGGGCTTCTTCGACGACGCCTGGAAGCGGGCGATGGCCCTCGTCGAGGCCGGCGTGGACGTGCTGGTGGTCGACACCGCCAACGGGCACGCGGCGGGCGTCACCGAGATGATCCGGCGGCTGAAGGCCGAGCCCGCCGCCGCGCACGTCGACATCGTCGGCGGCAACGTGGCCACCCGGGCCGGTGCCCAGGCGCTGGTCGACGCCGGCGCCGACGGGGTCAAGGTAGGGGTCGGGCCCGGTTCGATCTGCACCACCCGGGTGGTTGCCGGGGTGGGCGTGCCACAGGTCAGCGCGATCTACGAGGCGTCGCTGGCCTGCCGGCCGGCGGGGGTGCCGGTGATCGGCGACGGCGGCCTGCAGTACTCCGGCGATATCGCCAAGGCCCTCGCCGCAGGTGCGGACACCGTGATGCTCGGCTCGCTGCTGGCCGGCTGCGACGAGTCGCCGGGCGAGCTGGTGTTCATCAACGGCAAGCAGTTCAAGTCCTACCGGGGCATGGGGTCGCTGGGCGCGATGCAGAGCCGGGGCCGGGTCAAGTCGTTCTCCAAGGACCGGTACTTCCAGGGCGACGTGACCGACAACGACAAGCTGGTCCCGGAGGGGATCGAGGGCCAGGTGCCCTACCGCGGACCACTGGCGGCGGTGGCCTACCAGCTGATCGGCGGCCTGCGGCAGTCGATGTTCTACGTGGGCGCGCACACCATCGCCGAGCTGCAGCGCAACGCCCAGTTCGTCCGGATCACCGCGGCCGGACTGAAGGAGTCGCATCCGCACGACATCCGGATGACGGTCGAGGCGCCGAACTACAGCGGTCATTGAACCGCGGCGGCCACTGAGCCGTCCCGGCCGCTGGCGCAGTCATGGGCGGACGTTGCGTTGCGGTTGCCGGGCCGGGTCGATCCAGGCCGGCGGGACGAACCACGGCACGCCGTCGCGCATGGTGACCTGCCAGCCGCCGGTGTCGATCCGGTCGTGGTGGTAGTCGCACAGCAGGCAGAGGTTGTCCAGGTCGGTCCGGCCGCCGGCGCGCCACGGAATGACGTGATGCTTCTCGGTCCACTCCGGCGGGTCGGTGCAGCCGGGGAAGCAGCAGCCCTGGTCCCGGGCGATCAGCGCCAGAGTCTGCCGGTCGCTGGCCACCCGGCGGGTGGTGCCGTAGCCGAGGATGCCACCGGTGCTGTTGTGCACGATCCAGGCGATGGTCGCCTGGTCGGCCATCCGCAGCGCCTGATCGACGCTGAGCCGCTGTCCGAAACTGGTGCCGGCCAGTCCGGTGCCGGCCTGGAACTGCTCGGCGGTCATGGTGATCAGCACCGTCGCGGGCACCCCGCCCGAGACCGGCAGCTCACCGGCCCGCAGGGCGAGCTTGAGCACGCTGCGGAAGGCATCGTGCATCCGCTGCCCGGCGGTGCGCTCGTCCCGCTCGCCGGCGCACATCGGTTTCGGGGCGGCCAGCGAGTGCAGCACCGTCATGGCCAGCGCCGCGGTCTCGGAGTCGAGGTCGGCGGTCAGCCGGTGCATGCCGTCCCTGTCGGGCACGCAGCTGAGGAACCGCCGCCGCTGCTGAGCCTGCTCGGTGGCCAGCGTGCCGTCCGGGTCGAGGGTGTCCAGCAACCGCCTGGCGATCCCACGCAGCGTTCCGGCATCGAAGCGGGCCGCCTGCTCGACCAGGAATGCCTCGGCATCGACCTGCCGCTCGACCGGCAGCCGGGCGGCGCGCAGCCTGGCCATCGCCGAGAGGATCACCTCCACGTGCCGCCCGGTGAGGATGCCGTCGGCTCGGGCCGCCGCAGCGGCGGGCAGCAGCGGCGGCAGCTGTTCGCCGGTCAGGCCGGTCCGCGGCCCCAGCTCGCGTGCCTGCCGCACCCGGGTGCTGCTCTCGGCCGGAGACAGGTTGAGCAGCCCGGACAGCAACTGCCTCGTCCCGCGCAGCACGTACCGGCCGGCCAGGTTGCGCGCCTCCAGTTCGGCGATCAGCGTCGAGTCGAGCGCCTCCAGTTGCCGGCGGGCACGTTCGGCCAGCCGGAGCACGTCCAGCAGGTCGTCGTCGGCTAGTGCGGAGAACGAGCAGCCGGCCAGCTCAGCGACAGCGGCCGGCAGGGCAGCTGCCCGTACCGTCGCCTCGTTCGCCATCACTGCCGCTGTCATACATCAGACGCTAGGGGAAGGGTCTGACAATTCTGTGTCGTAGGAACCATGAGCTTCGGTTCTACCTTGACCGTAAGGGAAAACGTTGTCCGCTCAACTGTAAGCACGCAATGTAAAGAGCCGTTACCAGGCTGCATCCGTGTCCGTCAAGCATTACTTGGCCAATAAAAACAAGGTTAATCATGCGGAACAGCGGTCGCGCAATCGATCGTCCAAGAATTGCCTTACAAAATCGAAGGGTTCAGGGTAACTGGTCGTGGAACCCCTACCCTCAACGACACGATGAGACGTGCACTGCCATCCGATTAGGCTTACAATGGTGAGGTCATCCTGAATAGTGCAGAGCGACTTGATTAGTTGGACAGCCACCGATTGGCTACCGATCGTCGCCGGATGACGACCATTCCTCACCGATACTCTGGGAGGGCAAGCTATGAGATCTACCTATTTTACGAGCGTTCGAGGGCTCGTGTCGGCGCTGGCCGCCGGCCTGCTCGCCGTGCTCATGACGTTAGTGTTCGTGGCTCCGGCCAACGCCAGCATCATCTATGACCCCAACGATGACAGGTACCAGCTCACCGCCACCACCACCCCACCGTATTCCTCCGTGGTGGAGATCCTGCTGCCCGGCAGCCTCGGCAGGTGCACTGGTTGGATGTACGCGCCCAACATGGTCGCGACCGCGGGCCACTGCGTCTACGACAAGACCGCGGTCACCAACGGCACCTTCGACATCACCGGCATGACGGTATGGCCGGGCCGTAACGGTACGTCCACGCCGTACGGGTCGTGCGGGGTAGTGGCCTCCTATGTGCCCGCCGGCTGGACCTCGGGCCAGACCTCCACCCAGCCCGGCAATGAGGCCTTCGACTACGGCGCGCTCAAGCTGAACTGCACGATAGGCAACAGCACCGGCCTGCTGAGCTACGGCGCGAATCCCACGCTCGGGTACTCGACGAGGGTCTGCGGCTACCCGTACGACAAGACGGTCGACACGATGTGGTGTAGCGACAACACGGTACGGGCGGCCGATGCCTATCAGGTCTACTACGCCAACGACACCGTCAAGCGGATGAGCGGCAGCCCGGTGATGGAGTGGACCGGCACCGCGTGGAACGTGATAGCCATCCACACCATGAACGTCCACGGCACCGCCCCGAACCACAGCAGCTACAACCACGGCACCCGGATCACGTCCACGGTGGCCAACGATCTCTACAACTGGCGCTACTCCGTGCCCTGATCACGGGATAGCTCAGCTGAACGACAGGAGCGGCAAGTAGGCATCGCCTACCTGCCGCTCCGGTGCGGCTTGGATTTAGCAGTTCGGCACAGCCCTCAGACCAGGGAGTCCTCCGCCGCCCGCCACAGCTTCAGCACCGGTACGCCGGGCGGTTCGAAGCCCAGCACCTGCCCGTAGAACGACAGCGCGGACTCGGTCGCGTTGATCTGGGTCTCGGCCCGCCGGAAGCCGTGCGACTCACCGGCGTAGGCCAGGTAGGCGTGCGGAATTCCCTTGGCCACCAAGGCATCCCGGAACATCTCAGACTGCGACGGCGGCACCACCGGGTCGTCCAGCCCCTGCAGCAGCAGCACCGGGCAGGACAGCTGGTCCACCTTCGACAGCGGTGCCCGGGACTGGTACAGCGGCAGCGCCTCGGGCAGCGGGCCGATCAGCCCGTCCAGGTAACGGGATTCGTAGTCATGGGTGTCTTGAGCGAACTTCACCAGGTCCGCGACGCCGAAGTAGCTCACCCCGCAGGCGAACACCTTCGTTCCGGTCAGCGCCGACAGCACCGTCCAGCCGCCCGCCGAGCCACCCTCGATGGCCAGCCGGTTGCCGTCGGCCATGCCGGCCTCCACCAGCCCGCGCACCGCGGCCACGGTGTCCTCGACGTCGACGATTCCCCACTGGCCGCGCAACCGGTCGCGGTACACCCGGCCGTAGGCGGTGGATCCGCCGTAGTTGACGTCCACCACGCCGATGCCGCGGCTGGTCAGGTAGGCGATGGCGAGGTTGACCAGCGGCGACACCCGGGAGGTCGGGCCGCCGTGCACGAACGCGACGTAGGGCGGCAGCTCACCGTCCGGTGCCTGGAAATCTGGGTTGCTGGGCGGGTAGACGAAGGTGTGCACGTCCCGGCCGCCCGGGCCGGAGAAGGTCATCGACCGGGCCTGCGGCAGGTAGGCGGCCGGCGGCAACCGGTCGTTGCTCAAGCGCAGGTCGGTGATCTCGCCAGTGGCCAGGTCGAGCGCTCGCAGGCCGGTACCGGCCTGGGCACCGCCGCAGGTCAGCAGCGCGCGGCCGTCGCCGACCCCGTTGAGCGCCACGGTGCTCAGGCCGCCCAGCTCGATCTCGGACAGCTCGCCGGTGGCCGGGTCCAGCACCGCCAGCCGGTCCTCCCCGAAGGTGCGCACGGTCAGCAGCCGGCCGTCGCCGAGCGGGGCGTACCAGCGCATGCCGAGCTGCCACAGCGCGCCGGCGAAGTCCTCCGAGCACGGGCACAGTGGCTGCGGGTCGGCGTCCCCGGTCAACGGAACCCGGTACAGGTTCCACCAGCCCGACCGGTCACTGATGGCGAACAGGCTATCGTTGTCGGCCCATTCCGGTTGCAGCACCGACTCGGTGGTCGAGCCGATCAGGGTGCGCCACGGGCCACAGGTGCCGTCGGGCGTCAGCTCGGCCACCCGCAGCTCGGTGCCGTCCCACGGCATCTGCGGGTGCTCCCAGGCGATCCAGGCGAGCTTGCTGCCGTCCGGCGACACCCGGGCGTTGGTCAGGAAGTGCGAGCCGGACACCACCGACCGGACCCGGGAGGGATCGTCGGCAGCGGAGCCGTCCAGCGGTACGGCGCAGACGTCCCGGCGGATCGAGCCGTCCGGCTGGTGGCTCTCCCGGATGCACCACACCTCGGTGCCGTCGGCCGACAGTTGCGGCTCGGCGTAGCGCAACCCGGCCGGGACCGGACCCGCCGGGGTGAGCGGCTCCGGCTCGCCAGTGCCGGGCACCAGCCGGTACAGCCGCTGGTCGGTGAACTCGGTGAACAGCAGGCTGCCGTCCGGGGTGGCAGTCCAGGAGGCGCCGCCGTACTCGTGGACCCGGGTGCGCGCGTTCCACGGCGGGGGCAGCACGTCCTCCGGCTGGCCGTCGGCGCCGAACCGGCGGACGGACTGCCGGCCCGCCTCGGCGGGACGCTGCTCGGTCCACCACACCTGATCGCCCACATAGCGACCACCCGACACCGGGTGGGCGCTGGCCACCAGGTCGGATGCACTGATCGGAGAGCTCCACGAACCGTACGGTGCTGTCTGCATACGCAGATCATGCCCGGCCGGCAGCGGCGGCATCGACCGGACCCTGCCGGTCCCGCCCGGTCAGGCTCCGGCGAAGCCGTGCTGGCGCCAGGCCTCATAGGCGGCCACCGCGGCGGCGTTGGACAGGTTCAGCGAGCGGCGGCCGGCCAGCATCGGAATGCGCACCTCGGCGCTGATCCGCGGGTCGGCCAGCACCGCCGCGGGCAGCCCGACCGGCTCGGTGCCGAACAGCAGCACGTCGCCGGGTTGGTAGCCCACTTCGGTGAACCAGGTGGTGGCCCGGGTGGTGAAGGCGTAGACCCGGGCCCTGCCGCCGGAGGCCGCCGCCTCCCAGGCGCTCCAGGCCGCCGGCAGGTCGGGATGCACCACGACCGAGGCCAGGTCGTGGTAGTCCAGTCCGGCCCGGCGCAGCTTGGCGTCGGACAGGTCGAAGCCCAGCGGCCCGATCAGGTGCAGCTCGCTGCCGGTGGCGGCCACCATCCGGATGGCATTGCCGGTGTTGGGCGGGATCTTCGGCTCCAGGAACGCGATCCGGAACACCTACGGCTCCGACCCGGCGGGGTTGACCGGCGGTGCCCAGGACGGCCGCGGGACCAGGCAGAACGGGTGGCCGGCCGGGTCGGCGTACACCCGCCAGCCCGGCTCCGGACCTGCTGGGTCCGCGGCAGCCAGCCGGCGAGCACCCCGGGCCAGCACCAGCGGCTCGGCGATGTCGAGGTCATCGACCATCACGTCGACGTGCAGCTGCTGCGGCCGGGCCGGGTCGGGCCAGTCCGGTGCCCGGTAGTCGGTCACCGGCTGGAACGCCAGTCCGGACGAGCGGTCGTCGGCGGCCACCACCACCCAGTCCGGTTGCTGCCAGGTGATCGGCCAGCCCAGCAGCTCGGAGTAGAAGCGCGCCAGCACGTCCGGGTCGGGACAGTCCAGCACGAGGTGGTGCAGCCGTCCGATCATGCCTGCTCCCGCATCCTCGGTGTCGTGCCCGCACGACGCGGCGCGGGCCATAGGGCAGACTTTGGCACATGCCTGACACCGTGGAGATCGGACTGGGTCGCGAAGCCCGGCGCGGCTACCACCTGGACGAGGTGGCGCTGGTGCCCACCCGGCGCACCCGGGGCTCGTCGGTGGTCTCGACCGCCTGGCAGATCGATGCGCACACCTTCGAGCTGCCGCTGGTGGCCGCGCCCTCGGACGCCGTGGTCTCGCCGGACACCGCGGCCGAGATCGACCGGCTCGGCGGCCTCGCGGTGCTCAATGGCGAGGGCCTGTGGGCCCGCTACGACGACCCCACCGCCGCGCTGGCCAGCATCGCCGACGAGTCCGGGTGCACCACCAGCACGCTGCAGCAGCTCTACGCCCAACCGGTCTCGCCGGAATTGCTGGCCCGCCGCACCAGCGAGCTGCAGGCTGCCGGCATCCGGGTGGCGGTCCGGCTGTCGCCGCAGCACACCGTCGCGCTGTCGCCGGTGGTGCTCAAGGCCGGCGTGGACCTGCTGGTCATCCAGGGCACCGTGATCTCGGCCGAGCACGTCGGCTCGCCGGACGCCGCGGACGAGGCGCTGAACCTCAAGACCTTCATCGCCGACCTCGACATCCCGGTGCTGGTCGGCGGCGTGTCGAACTACCAGACCGCGCTGCACCTGATGCGGACCGGCGCCGCCGGGGTGATCGTCGGCTACGGCGCCCACTCCGGCTCCACCACCCACTCCGCGCTGGGCATCGACGTTCCGATGGCCACCGCGATCGCCGACGCGGCCGCGGCCCGGCGCGCCTACCTGGACGAGACCGGCGGCCGCTACGTCCACCTGATCGCCTACGGCGACATCACCACCGGCGGCGACATCGCCAAGGCGCTGGTCTGCGGGGCCGACGCGGTGATGCTCGGCGAGGCGCTGGCCGGCGCCGCCGAAGCCCCGGGCGGCGGGCGCTACTGGGATCCGACGGCCTCGCATCCCCGGGTGCCGCGCTCGGCCCTGGTCGATCTCGGCGTCGAGCCGCAGGACCGTCCGTCGCTGGCGGAATTGCTGCTCGGCCCGACCGCTGACCCCAGCGGTGAACGCAACCTGTTCGGGTCGCTGCGCCGGGTGATGGCCAAGTGCGGCTACTCCTCGGTGAAGGAGTTCCAGAAGGCCGAGTTGATCGTCACCAGCCTGCGCTGACCGCAGGCCCGGACGGCCCGCTGACCGCAGGCCGGACGGCCCGCTGACCGCCGACCAGGCCGGCAGCCGGATGG
>NZ_DATINC010000060.1:0-36808 GCF_035474675.1 Jatrophihabitans sp.
TGCGGGTGTTGGCGAAGCTGGCCGGGGAGTTGGCGTTGGTCGGGCCGGTGACCGTGGTGGTGGGCTGGAACTTCCACGCGCTGTTACGCCAGTCGACGATCACGTCGCTGGTGAAGGTGGCGGCCGCGCCCACCCGGACCGGAGCGGTCTGGGAGATGTAGGGCGGGGTCAGGGCTCCGTTGACGAGCACTCCACCGCTGGTGGCCAGGAAGTTGACGCTGGAGCCGTCGTCGAGGGTGACTGCCCGAGCCGCGTTGTCGGCCTCGGTGGCGCTGGAGGACGCCGGACCGGGCTTCTCGACCTCGGTGCGCTGGATCAGCGGCTTGGTGCCCGAGGCCAGTCCGACCTCGCCGAACTGGTTGGTGGTGAAGGTGTTGGTGACCGTGTAGTTGCCGGTCGGGCGGTAGAGCATGCCCTCCAGCGACTCGCGGGCGGCGTCGGTGGCCGGCCAGCTCGAGGTGGTGGCCGCGGTGACGCCCGCCGGCGGGGTGCCGAGGTCGGTGACGTCGGCGGCGGCCACCGACAGCTCGGTCAGGCCGAAGAACTCGCTGACCGCGCCGGTGACCTGGATGTACTTGCCGATCTGCACGGCGGCCGGGAAGGCGCCGGTGGACTGGAAGACGAAGATGCCGTCCGAGGCGGTGTGGGTGGCCGGGTCGATCGACCCGCCGGTGCCCGGGGTCTGGATGTAGTAGCCCTTGAACCCGCCGTTCGGGTAGGCCGCCGTGACGATGCCCTTGGTGGTGACGGTGCTGCCCACCAGCGGCGAGGAGGCGCCGGTGCCCTGGATCTCGGCGATGGTCTTGTTGGTGCCGGGGGGCGGGGTGATGGTGGTGCAGGCGCTGCCACAGGCCACCGGGCTCGGCGCGCCGGCGGTGAAGTCGGCCGCGTTGTTGGCGGTGTTGTCGTGGCTGGCGTTGCGCGAGACCGAGTTGGTGTTGCTCGGCGCCGGGGTCGGCCCGGTGCCGGCGAAGTCGTTGGCGGTGGTGCCGAAGCCGACGAAGTCGACGACCGCGGCGTTGCCGTCGCAGTCGGCGCCGCAGCTCAGCGCGGCGGTGGTGTTGACCAGCGCCACCTTGCCGGCGGTGCCGCTCATCGCGATGGTGCCGGTGACGTCGGACGGCACGTCGGTGGTGCCGCCGGCGCCCTGCGACTCACGCACCACGTAGGAGGCACCGGCCGGCAGGGTGCCAGTCAGCGCGGTGGTCGCCCACGAGGTGCCGGTCGCGGAGGCGTACTGGACGGTCCAGCCGGCCAGGTTCACCGCCGCACCGCTGCGGTTGTAGAGCTCGATGAAGTCCTGCTTGTAGGTGGCGCCGGTGTTACCGCCGCCGCCGTACACCTCGTTGATCACAACGGGTGCACTGCTGCTCGCCCCGGCGAAGGCCGAGGTCGGAACCGCGAGCCAGGTGCCGGCAACCAGCGCTGACGTGGTCAGCCCACTGATCAAAGCTTTATTGCGTGCGCGCATGCACTATCTCCGGATTAGGACAGGGGAGGACGGCAGCCGCAAGGTGGCGGATGCCGGGGTGTGTCGGATAGGGCGACGGTAGTGGACGGTTGCCGTTTCGCCTAACCGGAAAGCTCAACAAATCCGCAAGGATCGACGGCCTGGAAGTGAACGGATCGGGACGCGCGATGCGAAGATGCCGATGTATCAACGGTGTGAGGCCTCGGCAGGCGGGGTAGTGAGCTGAGCAAGAGCTGATGTGATTTCGGTCACAATGATGTTTAAGCACTGTCCGAGGAATAGTTGAACGCTCAACAGCGCTGTACCGAGCATCATCTTCTCGATCTTGTCGGGTTTCTAGGAGGACGCCATGTCCGTTTACCGTTTGAACCACGCCGTGCTCTATGTCCGTGATGTCGCCACCAGCGTGGCGTTCTACCGCGACGTGTTCGGCTTCGACTACATCCCCAACGGCGACGGCTTCCCCGGGGCGGCGTTCCTGCGGGCGCCCGGCTCGTCCAACGACCACGACCTCGGCCTGTTCCAGATCGGCAGCGCGGCCCGCCCGTCCGGAGCCGGTCGCGGCACGGTGGGGCTCTACCACCTGGCCTGGGAGGTCGACACCCTCGGTGACCTGGAGGACCTGGCCGGCAAGCTGTCGGCCGCCGGCGCGCTGGTCGGCGCGTCCGACCACGGCACCACCAAGTCGCTGTACGGCCGCGATCCCGACGGCCTGGAGTTCGAGGTGGTGTGGCTGATCCCGGCCGATCTGCTGACCGAGCAGGACCGGACCCGGGCCGCCTCGATCCGACCGCTGGACCTGGCGGGCGAGATCGCCCGGTTCGGCCGGGATGCCCGAGGCGGCATCGGCGTGTCG
This sequence comes from Jatrophihabitans sp., assembly GCF_035474675.1. Classification (GTDB taxonomy): domain Bacteria; phylum Actinomycetota; class Actinomycetes; order Mycobacteriales; family Jatrophihabitantaceae; genus Jatrophihabitans_A. Next base: position 2,328 of record NZ_DATINC010000060.1, read on the forward strand.
CGGGCGGTCGCGGAGGCCGTCCGGTAACTCCCGCCCACCGGAAGTCGGCACTGTCGGCGCGTCCGGCTAGAGTCCGCGACGCCCGGCCGAACGTGCCGGGCGGCTCGCACCGGGTACGCCCCGGATACCGAATGGCATCAGTCGGATAACTACCCGGCAGCTTGGCCGCCGGGCGGCTGCGGCCAGGTGTCGAATGGCGGGTGCCGGCCGGTCCCGGGGAGAGAGGCAGGACGCCATCAGCAGCTTCGGTCCTTCCCGGCTGGCCTTGCTGCTGCGGGCCCTGTGGTGGCGTCGGGGCCTGTCGGCGGCGACCCTGCTGGTGGCCGTGATCACCATCGGCGCGGGCTCGCTCGGGCCGATGTTCGCCCGGGCCGCCGACGAGTCGACGCTGCGCGACCGGCTGATCGAGTCCGCCAGCGACGCGGCACTGCACTTCACCTTTATCCGCGACCTGCAGACCGAGGGCGACCTGGCCGCCGCGGCCAGCGGCGGCCCACAGCCGGGCAGTATCAAGGCCTATCCGAACACCCTGGTGGCGGCGGTGCTGCCGGTCCGGGCCTCGCTGCCGGCCCAGGTGGCCGTCGGTGACGTCGGGCCGATCAGCCAGCTGGTCTGGCGGACCGACGCCTGCGCGCACCTGGTGCTGACCCGGGGCCGCTGTCCTGCCAAGCCCGGCGAGGCGCTGGCCAGCGAGCGCACCCTGGCCGGCACCTACTACGGCTGGCAGGTCGGCACCCGGCTGACGCTGTCCGGCATCGCCGACGCCTCGGTGAGCAACGCCCAGCTGGAGCAACCCGGCGTCGCGGTGACCATCGTCGGGGCGTACCGGCAGCGCGATGCCAACGACGCGTTCTGGCAGGGCCGCAGCTACTTCAACGCCCGGCCCGGCGCCGGCGACGGGCCGGACACCGTCGACGGGCTGTTCGTCGACCGGTCCGAGCTGCCGCTGCTGTATCCGAGCCGGTTCGAGGTGCAGGTCGACTACCCGGTGGCGGCCGAGCAGGTGCGGCTGGCCGACGTCCCGGCGTTGCGGGCGGACCTGGCCAAGCTGGTCGAGCTGCGGTCGGAGCCCGGCGTCGCCGACTCCTTCAGCACCGACGTGCTGTCGGTGCTCAAGGCCGCCCAGGCCGAGCGCAGGCTGATCGACCTGTCCACCCTGCTGGTGTCGCTGCAGCTGACGGTGCTGGCCTGGCTGGTGCTGTTCCAGGTGATCGCCGACGCGGTCGAGGCCAAGGGCTCGGAGATCGCGCTGGCCAAGCTGCGCGGCCTGCCGCCGTCGGCCACCCTCCGGTTCGGGCTGGCCGAGCCGCTGCTGCTGGTGGCGCTGGCCACCCCGCTGGGCCTGCTGGGCGGCTGGCTCTCGGTGCGGCTGCTGGCGGCCACCTCGCTGCTGCCGGGCACCCCGGTCCCGGTCACCCGGGCCACCTGGGTGGCGGTGGCGGCGGCACTGGCCGGCAGCGTGGTGGCCGCCGCGGCAGCCGGCCGCAAGACCCTGCGCCGCTCGGTGCTGGAGCAGTGGCGGCGCACCCCCGGCCACCACGCCAGCCCGCTGATGCTGGTGCTCGACGTGCTGCTGGCGCTGGCCGCGGTGCTCGGCCTGGTGCTGCTGCACCGCACCGGCCGCAACGGCGACCCCCGGGCGGTCACCCTGCTGGCGCCCGCGCTGCTGGTCTTCGCCGTCGCCCTGCTGGGCATCCGGTTGCTGCCGCTGGTGCTGCGCCCGTTGCTGCCGATGACCCGGGCCTCCGGGCGGATCGGGCTGTTCCTGGCCGCCCGGCAGGTGGTCCGGCGGCCGGCCGGGCTGCGGCTGGCCGCGCTGCTGGCGGTCGCGGTGGGCCTGGCCACCTTCGCGATCGCCGGGGAGGGCGTGGCCAGCTCCAACGCCCAGACCCGGGCCCGGATCGAGGTCGGCACCGACAGGGTGGCCACGGTGCAGTTCGAGCCGTTGCACGACCCGGTGGCCGCCACCCACCGCGCCGACCCGGACGGCAGGTGGGCGATGGCCGCCGCCACCTGGCTGCCGGACGGCGGCGGCGCGGTCACCGGCCGGGTGCTGGCGGTGGACGCCGCCCGGCTGCCCGCGGTCGCCTACTCCGGTGGCTCGGCTCCGGATCCCGTCGAGGCCGTCCGAGCGCTCCGGCCGGCCAACCTGCCGGCCCCGCTGGAGGTGCACACCACCCGGCTGCGGGTCAGCATCGACACCGTCCGGCTGGGTGCTGGCAACCGCCCGCTGGTGGTGCTGAACCTGCGCGCCCCCAACCGGCCGGCCTTCGACGCCCGGGCCGGGACGCTGACTCCCGGCCAGCACACCTACACCGCGGCAGTCAGCTGCGCCGCCGGCTGCACGCTGACCGGCATCACCTGGGACCGCCCGATCGACACCTTCGGCGAGCTGTCCGGCACGGTGCGGGTCAGCAAGCTGGAGTTCCTCGCCGGCGGCCGCTGGCAGCAGCTCGATGCCGGCTTCGCCGCCGCCGGGAACTGGCGCGCCCAGCCCAGCCGGCTGGGCAATTCCGACGACGTCCTGAGCGCCACCGCGGGCGGCCTGCAGGACGACTACCGCAGCCAGAGCGGCGGCTCGGCAGGCATCTCCCATGCCGACAGCCCGCGGCCGATGCCGGTGCTGGCCTCTCCCCGCGGCCTGATCCCCGACGCGGCCAGCCAGGCCAACCTGCGGATGTCGGACGAGACCGGCGCGGTGGTGCCGGTCGCGGTGGCGGGCAGCCCGGCGGTGCTGCCCGGGGTGCTGGACGACGGGGTGCTGATCGACATCACCGGCCTGCGGCAGCAACTGCCGGCCTTCGACAGCGAGGCGAGCTGGTCGATCTGGCTGGGACCGCACGCGCCGGCCGACGCGCTCGACCGGCTGCGTGCCGCCGGCCTGGTGGTCGAACCCGGCGCCAGCTACGCCAACCGGCTCGACGAGCTGGGACGGCAGGGGCCGGCGCTGGCCTTGCGGCTGCTGGTGGTGTGCGCCATCGTGGGCTCGATCCTGGCCGTCGGCGGCACCGCCATCGCGATCGCCTCGACCGGCCGGCGCCGCACCTTCGAGCTGGCGTCGCTGCGCGCGGTGGGCATCCGCCGTCGGACGCTGCTGGGCGCCTGCATCTCCGAACAGCTGCTGTTGCTGGGTGCCGCCGTGCTGCTCGGCGTGCCGGCCGGCTACCTGGCCGCCCGCTGGGCCCTGCCGTCGGTGCCGGAGTTCGCCGACATCACCCCGGTGTCGCTGAGCTACCGGCCGGCGCTGACCGGCATCGCGCTGTTCGCGCTGGTCTTCGGCCTGCTGCTGGCCGGCACCGCGGTGCTGGCCGGACGCGCGCTGCTGCGGGCCGCGGCCCCGGCCCGGCTGCGGGAGGCCGAGTGACCGCGCGGGTGTTGCAGACCGGGCTCGCGATCTACTGCGAGCACCTGTGCCACTACTACGAGCTGGACGGCGAAGAGATCACCGCCCTGGACAACGTCGAGTTCAGCGTGGCGGCGGGTGAGTCGGTGGCGCTGCTCGGGCCGTCCGGGTCGGGCAAGTCGACCCTGCTGAACCTGCTGGCCGGGCTGCTGCGGCCGTCCTCCGGCCAGATCTACCTCGGCGCCGACGACATCACGGTGATGAGCGAGCCGGAGCTGCTGCAGCTGCGCGGCCACCGGGTCGGCGTGGTGGTGCAGAACCCGTCGCGCAACCTGCTGCCCTACGGCACCGCCGAGCAGAACATCAGCTTCGCCCAGCGCGCGCTGCGCGGCTACCGGCGGATCGACCTGCAGGCCCCGGCCGAGCTGCTGGCCGCGCTGGGCCTGTCGGAGCTCGCCGGGCAGCGGGTGTCGCGGATGTCCGGTGGCGAGCAGCAGCGGCTGGCGGTCGCGGTGGCGATGGCGGGCTCCCCCGGCCTGCTGCTGGCCGACGAGCCGACCTCGCAGCTCGACACCGTCAACCGCGACAAGGTCGGCGAGCTGCTGGCCAGGATCACCTCGAGCTTCGGCACCACCGTGGTGGTGGTGACCCACGACCCGGCGGTGGCGGCGGCGATGGGACGCACCGTCACCATCACCGAGGGGCATGCCGACGACCGCGACCAGCTGCGCGAGCAGTTCGTCCACGTGGAGGCCGACGGCACGGTGCGGCTGCCGCCGGACGTGCTGGCGGGGCTGCCGCCCGGTTCCCAGCTGCGGGTGGTGCGCAAGCCCGGCGGCGTGGAGTTCGTGGCCACCAGCACCGACGGCCGGCGGTCCGGGAGCTACCGGTGACCGGGCGGCACGCCGCCGGCCAGCCCACCCTGGTGGCGGACCGGGTGAGCTACCGGCGGGGCGGCCGGACGGTGCTGGACGAGGTCTCGGTGAGCGCCTACCCGGGCGAGGTGCTGGCGATCACCGGGCCGTCCGGCAGCGGCAAGTCCAGCCTGCTGGCACTGCTGGCCGGGCTGGAACCGCCCGACAGCGGAACGGTGTCCAGGACCGGCCCGCAACCGGACGGCACGGTGCCGGCGGGGTACGGCCTGGTGCTGCAGGGCTACGGCCTGGTCAGCGTGCTCAGCGCCGCCGAGAACGTCGAGGTGGTGCTGCAGGGACAGGGCCTGGAACGCAACGACATTCTCGACCGTGCCGAGGACGCGCTGGCGGTGCTGGGCCTGGAGGACGTCGCCGACCACCTGGTCGAGCAGCTGTCCGGTGGCCAGCAGCAGCGGGTCGCGATCGCCCGTGCCCTGGTGGTGGAGCCGGTGGTGTTGCTGGCCGACGAGCTCACCGCCGAGCTGGACCACGACTCCCGGCTGCGCGTGCTGGAACGAGTTTTCGCCTTGGCGGACAGGGGATCCACCGTGGTGATCTGCACCCACGACCCGGAGGTGGCGGCGCGCTGCCACCGCCAGATCCAGCTGACCAACGGCCGACTGACCGCCAGCCGCTAGCCCGTGCCGGTAGCTGCCCGGCGGGGTGCGGAGTCAGCGAGGCCGGTCGGCCAGTTCCAGCAGGTCGGCGAAGATCTCGCCGAACCGGCTGACCATCGACAGGTGCCCCTCGGTGGCGAACAGGTGTGCCTGGGCGTTCGGCACCTTGGCGGCCAGCCACTGGCCGTGCTCGAACGGCACCATCCGGTCCTGCCGGCCCTGCCAGACGGCGACCGGCACGCTGATCCCGGCCAGGTCGAATCCCCAGTAGGAGACGAAGGCGAGGTCGTCGTCCCGCCAGCCGGCGATCCCGTTGCTCACCGCGCGGCGCAGCCCCGCCGCCATCTCCTCGGCGAACTCGCCGGTCAGCGCCGCCCGGTCCACCGGCGAAAGCAGGTCGCCCAGTCCCTCGGTCACGCCCTCACCGGTCACGCCGCCCAGCTCGGCCGCGAACGTCTCCAGCAGCGCGGTCAGCTCGTCCTTGCCGGCCAGTGCCGCGCCGAACTCCTCGACGTTGCCGGAGTCCATGCCGGCGAACCAGTCGATGCCATATGCCGGGTAAGGGGCCGGGCCCGCCAGCACCGCCACCGCCTGGCACCGCTCGGGCAGCAGCGCGCCGGTGGCCAGCGCGTGCGGGCCGCCGCCGGACCAGCCGAGGGTCACGAACCGCTCGACGCCGACCGCGTCCAGGACGGTCTCGATGTCGGTGACGGCATCGGCCACGCCACGCCCCGGCCGCGGGGTGGACTGCCCGTAACCGGGCCGGGAGTAGCTGACCACGCGCAGCCCCAGCTGCTCGGCGGGCTCGACGACCGCCGACAGCAGCATCCCCGCGCTCGGCGTGCCGGGCTGGAACAGCAGGGTCTTCCCGTCCGGCGGGCCGCTGACCAGGTACTCCAGCACCCTGCCGTCCGCCGTGGTCACCGTGGAGAAGTCCGCCATCCGGCCATCCTAGGGCGGCCGATCGCCGGCGGTCCGGGTACGGCGGCTGTGCCAGGTGCGGAACAATGGCCGTCGTGGCCGGGCTGATCGTGGTGAGCGGACCACCCGGCGCCGGCAAGTCCACCGTGGCCCGGCTGCTCGCCGACTCCTACGACCGCAGCGCGCTGGTGGTGGGCGATGAGTTCTTCGCCTTCCTCCGGCAGGGGTATGTCGATCCCTGGCGGGACGAGGCACACCAGCAGAACGACGTGGTGATGCGGGCCGCGGCGGCCGCCACCGGCCGGCTGGTCGATGGTGGGTATCAGGTCGTCTACGACGGGGTGATCGGCCCGTGGTTCTCGGACGTGTTCCTGGCCGCGACCGGCCTGTCCGAGCTGCACTATGCCGTCCTGCTGCCGCCGCTGGACTGCTGCCTGGCCCGGGTGACCGGCCGGACCGGGCACGGCTTCACCGACCTGGCGGCGACCGAGCAGGTGCACCGGCAATTCGCCGCCGCCGGCATCCCGGCGCGTTACCTGGTCACCGGCGAGGAACCCCCGGAGCAGATCGCCGCCCAGATCCGGCGAAAGCTGGCCGCCGGCGACCTGCTCTACCGCGGGCACTGACGCCCCACCAGAACCGAGCCGGTAGCTTCTCCCGGATGGCCGTCCTGGAGCGGGTCGAGGTCGACGAGGCGCGGGTGCGGACGCCCGACGCCTGGTACTTCGAGGTGCCGGCGATCGCTGCGCTCCGGTCTTCCGGCGTGGACCTCGATCCCCGGGTGACGGTGATCGTGGGCGAGAACGGGTCCGGCAAGTCCACCTTCGTCGAGGCGGTGGCGGCGGCCTGGCGATCCGGACTGAAGTCGGAGGTCGGGCACTGGGGTCCGGAGCCGGCCGACGAGGACGCCGACCTGCACCGGGCGCTGTGGTTGCGGACCGAGTGGCCCCGCCCGGACGGCGGCTGCTTCCTGCGCGCCGAGGCGATGCACGGCCTGTTCACCGAGGTGGACGCCGCGGGCACGTCGCGCCGGGCCTTCGACGGCGGGCTCAACTCCCGCTCGCACGGCGAGGCCTTCCTGCGCTACCTGGAGTCCCGGACCACCGAACGCGGGCTGTTCCTGCTGGACGAGCCGGAGGCGGCGCTGTCGTTCACCTCCTGCCTGCAATTGCTGAGCCTGCTGGCCGCGATGGCCGATACCGGCTCGCAGGTGGTGCTCGCCACCCATTCCCCGCTGCTGGCCGCGTTGCCGGGGGCCACCATCCTGGAGTTCGGCGAGCACGGAATCCGGCCGGCGAGCTGGGCGGAGCTGGAACTGGTCAACCACTGGCAGGCGTTCCTGTCCCGCCCCGAGAGCTACCTGCGCCACCTGTTCTGACCGGTTCTCCCCGGCTGCGATACTCCGGCCATGAGCCAGCGGCAGACGGTGTTCTCAGGCGGCAGGTACGAACCCCTGATCGGCTACTCCCGGGCCGTCCGGGTGGGCAACTGGGTGTCGGTGGCCGGCACCACGGCGGCCCGGCCCGAGGGCGGGGCGGTGGGCGGCGACGACATAGCCGAGCAGACCCGCGAGGCGATCCGCCGGATCGAGGCCGCTCTGCACGAGGCCGGTGCCCGGCTGGAACACGTGGTACGGACCCGGATGTTCGTCACCGACATCAGCCGCTGGGAGGAGGTCGGGCGGGCGCACGGCGAGTTCTTCGCCGGCATCCAGCCGGCCGCCTCGATGCTGGAGGTCAGCGCGCTGATCGCACCGGACCTGCTGGTCGAGGTCGAGGCGGACGCGATCCTCCCCGACTGACCGCGAGTGCTCCAGAAGGTGTGTTCTAGAAGGCGTACCGGATCGTCAGCCAGGGTGCCTCGGCGGCGACCAGCTCCCGCACCTGGCGTACCGCGTCGGCCTTGACGCCGTTGCGGTAGCGGACGTTCCAGCTCCCGTTCTCCGACCGCTTGGCCTGCTGCAGCTCCGGACGCCACAGCACCTCCTCGGCCTTGGAATGCCAGCCGAGGTTCACCTGGTGCAGGTCCCGGTTGTGGGTCAGCAGGATCACCTCGGCCGCCGCCTGGGCCCGGAACGCCGCGCCGGTGCCGTCTCCCACCTGGCGCAGCAGCTCGGCCCAGTCGGACTGCCAGCCGTCGCGCAGCACCACCGGGGAGAGGTTCAGGTGCACCTCGTAACCGGCGGCGACGAAGTCGTCGATGGCGGCGATCCGGTCTGCGATCGGGCTGGTGCGGATGTCCAGCAACCGGGAATCGGCCTGCGGCATCAGGGAGAACCGGACCCGGGTGCGCCCGCGCGGGTCGAGGTCGAGCAGGCCGCGGTTGACGTACTTGGTGGCGAACGAGGCCTTGGCAGCCGGCTGGTCGCGAAACATGGCGATCAGGTCGGCGACGTTGTCGCTGACCAGCGCGTCCACCGAGCAGTCGCCGTTCTCGCCGATGTCATAGACCCAGGCCAGCGGATCGCACTGGTCGGGCTCGGTCTTGGCGCCCTGCCGGGCGATGTGCCGGGTGAGGTAGCCGAGCACCTGCTCGATGTTGGTGAAGACCGTGATCGGGTTGGCGTAGCCCTTGCGGCGCGGCACGTAGCAGTAGGCACAGGCCATCGCGCAGCCGTTGGCCAGCGACGGGGCGATCCAGTCCGCCGACCGGCCGTTCGGCCGCGCCGACAGCGACTTCTTCACCCCCATCACCAGGTCCTCGGACTTGACCCGCACCCACCGCTCGACGTTGCCGGCGTTGCCGTGCAACTGCTCGATCTTCCAGTGCGAGTCGACCTCGATCACTTCGGCGCCGGGGAACCGGCCGAGGATCTGCCGACCGCGGGGGCTGGCCACCGACTCGGGCTCCGCCCAGATCCGCCGGATCCCGAGCAGCGACCGGCCGGCGGTAGGAGCGGCAGCGGTCATGCCTCCTTCCTACCGGGCGGTACCGACAACGCGCCAACCTGTGCACGCTCTGGACAACCAGAGGTGATCACCGCCACCATGAGGCCGAGTTCCGGGGGAGGGAGGCTGGCATGACCAGCCAGTACGTGCACCTGTTCTCACTCGGCTACAGCGGCGACCTGGACCTGCGGGCGGTCGCCAAGCTGATCAACGGCTGCCAGCAGGTGATCTCGGTCGACCTGCTCGACACCCGGCACTCCATCGGCAAGCCGGACGTGAACGACCTTGCCTACTCGCGGGAAACCCTGTTCCACGCCTTTCCGAAACGGATTCCGGGCCATGTGCACGTCGGCGTGACGGTCGCTCCGATCGACGGCAACTTCTACACCGTCACCCAGGGCACCGACTCGGTCGTGATCACCCTGCACCAGACCCAGGAGGTCTCCGAACAGGCCGGCCGCACCAAGGAGGAGTACGTCGCCCAGACCCTGGTCACCGAGCTGCTGTGGCTGCAGTACCGGCGGGCGACCGGTATCGACGACTTCGAGCAGCTCTACCACCTGCAGACCCAGGCCTGCATCTTCGACCTGGTGTTGCAGAAGACCGACAAGGTCTACAAGCTCCGCAGCGGGCACATCTGCACCTCCTGCGCGGCAAAGCTGGCCCACGCCAACGTCGGCGCGAGCTACCAGGCGGCAGTGACCAGCGTGCTGGCCCGGGTGCAGAAGCCGTCGCTGGTCAGGTCGCTCACCCTGGGCCTGCAGCGCCCGCTGTTCAGCTTCGTGCTCGGTACCCTGCTCGGCGGCCTGGTGATCAACCTGTTCTCCACCCTGCTGATCGGGCAGGCCCGCGACGTGATCGTGCCGTTCGCGGTGCTGCTGGTGCTGACCGTCGGCCTGGTCGGCTGGAACTACCTGCGACTGCGTCGCCCCGCCACCCCGGGTTGAGCGAGAACTCCTCAGGCCGAGCAAAGACCGTCGGGCTGAGCGAGGACCCGTCAGGCGACCAGCGCGGCCAGCGCGTCGGCGACCGCCGCTGGCTCCAGCCGGCAGGTGGCCCGTCCCACGTTCAGCTCGCAGCGCACCACGTTCGGGTCGCCGGTCGGGTACGGCTTGGCCCAGGTCCAGATGCCGGACTGCTCGGCCAGCCGCCGGGCGTTGTCGCAGAACCGGTCGAAAGGCACTTCGAACAGCAGGTGCATCATCGGCACCTGCGGTGGATCAGGCACCACCCGCACTCCGGCGACCCCGGCCAGCGCGGCGGCGATCGCGCGGGCGTGCCGCAGCCGTCCCGGCATCTCGGCCAGCCGCTCGGGCAGCAGCGCCAACGCGGACGCCGCGTTCGGCCACATGCCGAACAGGGTGCCGCCGAGCCGCCGTCGCCACTCCCGCACCTGAGCCACCTCGGCCTCCGGCCCGGCCACGCAGCAGCCCGGCAGCGCCCCGATCCCCTTGTAGAACGAGACATACACCGTGTCGAACAGGGCCGCGATATCGGCCGGCGGGCGGTCGTAGCCGGCCGAGGCCTCCCACAGCCGGGCGCCGTCCAGGTGCACGGCGGCGCCCCGGTCCCGGGCCCAGGCCAGCTGGTCGACCAGGTCGCCCCAGTCCGGCTGCTGGCCGCCCAGGTCCCGTTGCGGCAACTCCAGCAGCAGCGCGGCGACCGGCTCGGCCACTCCGTCCAGGTCGGCGCGGGTGATCAGCCGGTCCGGCTCGCCCACGGGGCGGCCGATGAGGTCGTGCAACCGGGCGTGCGCCTGCCCCTCGTGGTTGTCCAGGTGGCAGGCCGGGTGCCACAGCACGGTGCGGCTGGTGCGCCGGTCGGCGTGCACCCGCAGCGTGGCGCCCTGGGCCATCGTGCCGCTGGGCAGGAACACCGCGGCGGGCTTGCCGAGCAGTCCGGCAATGTAGCGCTCCAGGTCGGCCACCACCCCACCGTCGCCGTAGACGTCGGCTTCGGTGCCCGGGTCGATGGTGGCCAGCAGGTCGGCCGGCTGCACCAGCCCGTCGCCGTTGACGAACTCGGTGCACGCCGCCCGCCGGGCCCTGGTCTGTTCGTCCACCCGGCCAGTCTCCCCCATCGCCGGCCGGAGCCGACCGGCATGGTTCGACCGGGGCCGGCGCGGGCCCTAGGCTCTGCAGCACCATGGACGCCGAGAGCCAGCCGGCCACCCGGTGGTCGGCGATCGCCGGGCACACCTCAGGGCCGGAGTACGCCGCCCGGTTCGCCCGGCTGGCCGCCGCCGGACGGGACGTGCACGGCGAGGCCGGCTTCTGCGCCGGCCTGCTGCCCCCGCCCGCGACGGTGCTGGACGCCGGTTGCGGCACCGGCCGGGTCGCCGCCCGGCTGGCTGATCTCGGCTACCGCACCCTCGGGGTGGACGTGGACGCCTCGATGCTGGCCGAGGCGCGCCGGGCCCGGCCGGACCTGCCGTGGCTGGCCGCGGACCTGGCCACCCTGCCCGACCGCGGCCGGCTGGCCGACCTGGCCGGGGTGCCCGAGCTCGCCGAGCACGGTGCCGACCTGGTGGTGGCTGCCGGCAACGTCATTCCGCTGCTGGCACCCGGCACGCTGGACGCCAGCGTCCAGCGGCTCGCCGCGGTGCTGGCGCCGGACGGTCTGCTGGTCGCCGGCTTCGGGCTGGACGCCGCGCACCTGCCGGCCGGCTGCCCGGTGACGCCGGCAGAGGACTACCTGGCCGCCTGCGCCGCGGCGGGCTTGACCGGGACGCACCAATATGGCAGCTGGGACGGCGCAGGCGAGCCGGACGGCTACCTGGTCAGCGTGCACCGACGGATCAGCCAGGCATTTCGCCCTGAGACCTCATGATTGACATTTGTTTCAAATCTGGCCTACGGTGCGTACCCGGTGTAGAGGGGGAGCGGAACTCGCCGCTCGGACCGGCTGGCCGGGCTGAGGAGACGACCATGAGCAGAGCCAGATCGGCCCGGATCGCGGCGGCCGGGCTCGGGGCGGTGGCAGCGGTGGCGCTGTTGCCAGCCAGCCCGGCATTCGCGGCGCTACCGGGCCAAGTCTGCAACGTCAACCAGAACACCTGGGTCCGCTACACCGAGGGCGGCAGCGTGATGTACACGATCCCGGCCGGCGGTGGCTTCCGGATCGACCACTTCAACCACGCCGAGACCTGGATCTACGGGCACGGCAACGGCTTGGACAACGGCTGGATCCCCAACGACGGGCGGCTGTACAACTGCCACTTCTGAGCCGGACGCGGAGCCGGCCCGCTCGCCGGGCCGGCTCCCCGGTCACCAGTCCCAAGAAGCTAACCGGCCGGGCGCAGCACCTCACGGCCGCCCAGGTAGGGCCGCAGCGCCTCCGGCACCGCCACCGAGCCGTCGTCCAGCTGGTTGTTCTCCAGCATCGCGGCGATGTGCCGGTCCGAGAAGCCGGTCGCCGAGATGGTGTACGGGTGCACCATCTTGCCCTCGATCCGGGTCCGGATGCCGGCCCGCCGGGTCTGGTAGTCGGTCAGGTTGGTGTTGGAGGTCAGCTCCCGGAACGTGCCGGTGGACGGGAACCAGGCCTCGACGTCGTACTTGAAGTAGCCGGGTGCGGCCACGTCGCCGGAGCTGCAGATGACCGTCTGGCTCGGCACGTTGAGCGCCTCGATGAAGGCCACCTCGTTGTCGAGGGTCTGCAGGTGCAGCGCCTCGGCCTCGTCCGGCGCGCAGAACAGGAACTGCTCCAGCTTGTAGAACTGGTGCACCCGCAGCATGCCGCGCACGTCGCGGCCGTGGCTGCCCGCCTCGGTGCGGAAGCACATCGAGTCGCCGAGGTACTTCACCGGCAGCTGGTCCATCACCTCGTCGCCGTGCATGGCCAGCAGCGTCTGCTCCGAGGTGCCGGTCAACGACAGCTCGGAGTCGGCGATGCCGAAGTTGTCGGACTGGGCGAACGGCAGGTATCCCGAGGCGAAGAAGGAGAACTTCTTGGCCAGCACCGGCGGTGACACCAGCTCGAAGTCCTGTCCGGAGACCAGGTCGAGGAAGAGCTGGAACATCGCCAGCCGCAGCCGGACGCCGTCGCCCTTGAGCACGTAGAACCGGGAACCGGACAGCTTCGCGGCCCGCTCGGTGTCGAGGATGCCCAGGCCGTGCGCGATCTCGTCGTGCGGCCGGTAGCTGCGCTCGCCGGCCGGCAGGTTGGCCGCCCGGATCACGCTGTTGTGGGTCTCGTCGCCGGCCGGCACCCGGTCGTCGAGGTAGTTGGGCAGCCAGGACGCCCTGGTGGTCAGCTCCTCGCGGGCCTGCCGCAGCCGGCCTTCCAGCTCGGTCTGCTGGTCGCGCAGCTCGCGCGCCTCGGCGCGCAGCGCCTCGTCCCGGGCGGCCCGCTTGGTCAGCTCCTTGCTCTGCACCCGCAGCTGCTCGAACTCCTGGGTCAGCTGGGTGACCAGCTGCTGCGCCTTGAGGACGCCGTCCACGTCGACCGATTCCGCACCGCGCTTGGCCAGCGAGCGGCGATAGGAGTCCGGATCGGCGGCCAGCTTCTTCAGGTCGATCATGCGCGGTTTCTCTCCAGGCTTTCCGGCTGCGGTACGGCTCAGCTTATCGCCGAGGCCGGCGGTGCCGCCCAGCGGCCGAACTCCGCGACCCGGGCGACGAACCAGGCCGCGATCTCCTCACCGGCCAGCACGCCGGTCGCGGCAGTGCACTCCACGCCGGGCGCCGACCAGCCGGAGCCGGCCAGCTCGCCATGCGCGGGCACGATGCCCCGGTGGGCGGTGCGGACGAGCTCCCGGTCCAGCACCGAGTCGCCCGCGGCGAGCACCAGTTCGGCGCCGGTCCGGTCGGCCACCTCGCCGACCGCCGCGGCCTTGGTGAGCCCGTCCGGCGTCCAGTACAGCTTGCGGCCCTGTGCGGTCACCGTCCAGCCGCGCCGGGCGGCCCACTCGGTGGCCTCGGCGACGAAGCCGTCCGGCGCCCCGCCCTCTTCCAGCACCGCGTAGCAGAACAGCCCGGCCGCCTCCCGGACGTGCCGGGTCCAGGCCGGCCGGCAGTGCTGTCTGACGTATGACGTGATGTCAGACAATGGCGCAGACCCGGCCACCGTGGCGGCGACCCGGCGCTGCCAGTCGGGGTCGGGCATGCCGGCTTCCAGCAGCACGCCGCCGTTCGCGGCGACGGCGAACCGGGGCGGCGGCCCGGGCAGCTCGACCCGGGCCAGCTGCTCGGGCGTCCGGGTGGTCACCGGCACCAGCACCGCCCGGCCGGCCAGCCGCGCGAGCAGCCGGGCCGCCGTCGCGGTCAGGAAGCTGACCGGCTCGCCGCCGCGCCGCTCCACGCAGGTCAGCTCCGGCAGCGCGGCGCCGGACAGTGCCAGCGCGGCCCGCGAGTACACCAGCGTCCGGTCCAGGTCGCTGGCGATCAGGACGGTCATCCGCCGGCTCCGGACCGGCGCGAGCGGGGCGCGATCAACCCGACGCAGCTGAAGGCCAGCCCGTCGACCTCTTCCACCGGAACCCCGCGCTGGCCGGCCAGCAGCAGCACGTGCCGCAACTGCTCGGCATCCCCAGTCCGGATCAGCACCCGCTCCGGCACCCGGCGCAGCAGCACCCGGGTGGTCTCGCCGACGCCGGGCTTGACCAGGTTCTCGTCCCCGATGCGGTACTGCTCGCTGAGCTGCCGGACGCTGTCCCACCCGGCCCAGGTCGGCCGGCGGTCGGAGTCCCGCAGCACCGGCCAGTCCCGGGCGACCGCACCGGCCACCGCGGCGAACCGGCCGGCGACGGTGTCGACGAACCGCATCGAGACGTCGGCGGCGGCCAGTTCGGCGTAGAACTTCGCGCCGTGGAACTGCCCCGGCCTGATCAGCTCGGGGTGCAGCACGGTGCGTGACACCAGGCCGGACACCGTGGAGTTCAGGCAGGCCGACGGGATCAGGTAGTCCTGCCGGGTGCCATAGATCGACACGCAGCTGCCCGGGTCGGCGAGCACCGCGAGCTCGGCGGAGAAGCCGCCGCCGGCCGGCCACCAGGCCCGGTTCAGCTCGGCCACCGCGGCGGTCAGCTCCCGGGTGATGGCGCCCTTGCCGGTCCAGCCGTCCACGAACAGCACCGCGGCCGGGTCGTGGTGGCGGGCAAGGTAGGCCAGCGCCAGCCGGTCGATTCCCCTGCCGCGCACGATGGAAACGCTGTAGTGCGGCAGGTCCGCCCCGTGCGCGAAGCGGGCCCAGCGGCGCATCAGCACCCCGACCGGCGTGCCGGCTCGGGCCAGCGACGCCAGCACCACGCCGGGCCCGCGCTGGTCCAGCACCAGTTCGGTGACCACGCCGACCGCGTGTGCGAGCCGGTCCGCCGAGTCCGCCAGCGTGTCGGCGAACAACTGCCGGTACTCCGCACTCGGCTGGTATTCCTGCGGCAGCGACTCGGCATAGTGCGCCAGCCCGGACTGGATCGCCTCCTCCCGTTCCTCGGTCGGGGCTTCCAGCTGCACGCCGGACAGGTCGGTGAGCAGCCACGCCACGTCCGCGGCCGGGTAGCTGCCGAACTCCGGCCCGGTCAACGGCTCGGGCAGCCGGGCCGGCCGGGCTGTGGCGGCGTTTCCCCTTGCCAGCAAAGGCAGAGCTGGCTGGTACGCCGGCAGCCGGACGATCTGCAGGTGGTCGGTGGCCGAGGCCAGCTGCCCGACCAGCCCGGCCGGCCCGCCGTGCCCGGCGAGTTCGGTGTCGGTGACCAGCACGATGTCGCTGAACCGGTCGGCGGGCCCGGTTTCGGCCACGTTGTAGGCCCAGCGCGGGCCGGGTCCGTCGACGGGGAAGTCGGTGCTGGAAAAGCCCAGCCGGGTACGGATCGCATAGCCGGGATCGTCCACCGGCAGCACCGGGGACCGGGTGGTGCTGGAGAACCGGACACTCCCCCAGCCGGCCAGCTCGCCGGCCAGCGCGGCGGCGATCCGCAGCGGGGCGTACATCAGCTCCTCGCAGCCCAGCACCAGGATTCGCCTGGTGCCGTCGGGGTAACCGGGCACCGGGTGGCTGCGCAGCCGGCCGGCCAGCGACCGGGCCAACTCCCCCGCCGCCTGTCCGAGAGCGGCGTGCGCATCGCCGGGAAAGCCGTGCCGGCCGCCCTCGGCGAGCCCGGCCGGCCAGCCGGTGAGCACCGGGCTCAGCGAGACTGTCCGTCCGGTATTCGGCACCACCGCCGGTTCCCGGTCGGCCAGCAGCCGGCCGGTGGCCAGCGCGTCGTCGGGAACCCGCAGCTGCCCGGACGCCAGTGCCACCACCTCGATCGGCACGCCCAGCTGCTCGGCGGTGGAGTGCAACCGGGCACGGTCCGCCGCGGAGCGCAGGTCGACCAGGGTGGCGATCAGGTAGCGCGGCCGGGGCCAGCTCCGGTGCAGCGCGGCGATGGTGTTGAGCACCGTCCGGCCGGTGGACAGCTCGTCGTCGACCAGCACCAGCGGCCCGGCACCGGCCAGCAGGTCCGGGTCGGCCGGCAGCAGCAGGTGCCGGGTGGCGTGGCTGTGCTCCTCGTCGAAGCCGGCCACCGGACGGTAGCCGGGTACCTGGCGGCGGGTGGAGTGCAGGTAGCCGGCGTCCAGCGACTCGGCCACGCAGTGCCCGAGCGCGGTGGCGGTCTCGGCGTACCCGAGCACCAGCGTGCCGGCCGGAGCCGGGGTGGCGGCCCGGGAGGCGTCGCACAGCTCGATCAGGCGCTCGGCAGCCGGCGCCGGATCGGCGGCCTGCAGCGCCGTGCGGAGCAGCGCCGCACCGGTGGCCGCCTCACCCGATCCGCCGACACCTCCCAGCCGGCCGGCGACCAGCAGCCCGAGCAGCCGGCCGGCGCCGTAGACCAGCCGCGGATCGGCCGGCAGGTGCTTGCCGAGCACCGTCGAGACCAGCAGGTGGGCCCGGCGCGGGTTGCGGCGCAACGCCAGCCCCACCAGGTCGATCACCGGCAGCAGCGAGCCGGGGTCGGAGTCGATGGTCAGGTCCAGCGCGTCGGCGACCCACCGGCCACGCCAGGGCAGGGTGCCGGCCGGCGCTGGTGCCGCGGTCACTGGTGCAGCCCGGCGCCGAGCAGGTCGACGAAGGAGACGTCGGCGTTGGCGACGCCGAACACCGCGGCCCGCAGCACGGTCCGGCGGGCCCAGGCCGAGTGCGGCTTCGACTCGTTCATCTTGTTGCGGTAGGCCGAGGACGCCACCCCGCCCCCGGACCGGGTGCCAAGCACGTCGCAGGCGTCGCAGTACTCCTCGTGGGTCACCACCGACAGCGCGTGCACGGCGGCGACATGGCTGGGATGGATGACGGTCTTGCCGGTCAGGCCGTTGGCCTTGTCCAGGGCCACCTCGCGGATCAGCCCGTCCAGGTCGTGCGCGATCAGCTCGGTGCGCAGCGCCGGCTCGGCATGCTCGACGAACGGCGCCACGCGCAGCTGTGGCTTGAACATCCGCTCGGTGCCGGAGAAGTACTCCCAGACCGGGCCCGTCACCACGAAGCCGGTGTCGTCCGCGCGGCCGAAGACGTTGACCACGTCGGCGATCACGTCGGCCACCACCCGCACGTCGTAGACGCTCAGGTCGCGGGAGCGGCGCAGGCCGAAGACCGAGCCCAGGTCGGTCGCGCCGATCCGGACCGCCACCACGTGCCGGCGGTACTTGTTCAGCACTCCGCGCACCTGCAGCAGCACCTCGGTCCGGGACTCGGCGAAGATCACCTCCGGCGCCTCCAGCACCGGCATCGCCAGCAGCCGGTGGCCGGTCGCGGTGCTGGCCTCGCTGATCGCGTCGAGGTAGCGCGCCCCGTTCTCGTCGGTGAACTTGGGCAAGACGAAGCCGGTCAGGATCGGCAGCTGGTCGCCGAGGGCGGCGACGATCATCGGGATCTGCTCGGCCGTGCGCACCCGGATGAAGACCAGCGGGCGTTGCAGCTCGGACTCGGCGTAGGCCCGCAGCTGCGCGATCACGTTCTGCTCGGCGGCGGCCACCGCCGCGTCCGGGATCGAGTCCTCCAGGCAGATCACCGTGCTCAGCACGCCCTGGTTGACCCGCTTGGCCAGGTCGGTCACCAGGGTCGGGCGGGTGGCCGGGCTGTACAGGGTGGCTCCCAGCGCCACCCCCAGCAGGCCCAGGTCGTCCTGCGGGCCGAACGGCTGCGGCGGCCGGTAGAACAGCCGGCGCCGGTCGGCCTCGGACAGGAAGTCGAAATGGCGCATCCCGGCCGCCCTCACGCCACCGGGGTGCGGTCGTCGAGCCAGCTGATCCGGTCGAAGCCGTAGGCCTGCACCGCGGTGCGGATGGAACCGGCGAAGTTCTCCATCTCGGCGCGCACCACGAACTCGCCCCGGATGTTGTAGATCGACAGCAGCACCGTCACCCCGCTGGACGCCGGCCGCTCCAGCGGCAGCTCGATCCGCGCCCCGCCGGCCGTGGTGAGGATCAGCGTGCCGCCCCAGGCCAGCTGGCCGCCGGACTCGGAGAAGCCGAGGACCACCAGCCGGCTCAGCTGCCGGCTCTGCCGCAGGTCGATCAGCAACCGCTCGTACTGCTCGGCCCGGGCGGCGATCACCGGACGCCGGGAGTCGCGCGGCGCGGTGGTCATCCCGCCGGACCGCGACACCAGGGAGCTGTGCCCGTCGGCCAGCTGGTAGGCGGCGCCGATCCTCAGGTCACCCACGGCTGGCGAGCAGGCCGCCTCGATGGTCAGCACCCCGACCCCGCTCTGCAGCCGGTTCAGGGTGACGGTGGGTGTCTTGGGGGTCAGCAGGGTGCGCTCACCGGAGCGGGCCCGGGGCAGCGGGCGGACCGGGCGCCGGCGTCCGGGTGCCGGAGGTGTGGCCGGTGGCGGGGCCGCGGCCGGCGTGGACAGGTCCAGGCTGGATCGGGCTGCCGGGGCAGCAGGTGCCGGCGGTGCCGGAGCCGACAGGTCCAGGCTGGACGACCGGGTGCCGGACGGCGCGGACTTGACCGGTGCCGGACCCGACAGGTCCAGGCCGGACCGGCTGCTCGACGGGGCAGCGGGCGCGGCGGGGGCAGCTGGGGAGACGGCTGGGGCAGCAGCCGGCCGGGGCCGCACCCGGTGCCGCAGGAACCCCAGGTCCGGACGCGCCGGTGCCTGGTCCGGGGCGAAGACGTCGATGTTCACAGGGTGATCCCGTAGTCCTTGGCCAGCCCCGCGATGCCGGTGGAGTATCCCTCGCCGACGACCTTGAACTTCCAGCCGCCCTGGTGGCGGTACACCTCGCCCAGCGTCAGGGCGGTCTCGCCGTCCAGGGTGCTGGCCAGGTTCTCCGACCGCACCAGCTCGGCGTTGTCGGCCAGGTTCAGCACCCGCAGCACGCACTCGCGCAGCTGTCCCAGGCTGCGCCGCAGGCCCATGCCCTCGTTCAGGTAGAGCACCACCACGATCCGGCTCACCTCGGTCGGCACCGCGTCCAGCCGGATCTCGACCTGCTCGGCGTCCGGGCCCATCGCCTGCTCCAGCTGGCTGACCGTCATCGACGGCTCGGTCAGCTGGTTGAAGAACACGAAGTGCTCGTCCGACAGCGCCTTGGAGTGCTCGTCGCACAGGATGGTGGCGACCACCAGGTTGTCGGTCAGCGCCGTCTCAGCACCGGCGTCCCAGCGCACCCCGAGCACCAGGCCGGTGAGGGTGGGGATCTCACGGGTCAGGGCGACGTTCGAGCCGCGCTTCATCACCGCCATGACGAACCGATCCGCACCGGGCACATCCTCACAAGTCCAAGTCCGAGCCGGAGAACTTGGTCCGCAGGAAGCTGCCCTGGCTGAGCAACGCGTCCGCGTCCTGCGCCTGGGTGGCGGCCAGCAGGTCGGCCGCGGCGTCCAGCAGCGCCTCCAGCTGCTCGGCCAGCGACTGCGCCGGGGTGCGCCCGGACGGCCGGGGCACCGTCAGCTGGGCCGGGTCCAGGGCCAGGAAGCCGCGCAGCGTGGTGGGCAGGTAGTCCCGCACGATGCCCTTGATCGAGATCACCGCATAGATGTCGAGCGGGCGGATCTCCGAGGTGTCGATCACCTCGCGCAGCAGGTCGGTGATCCGCCGCGCGGTGACCACCGACTCGCCGGGCAGCCGGCCGGAGTTCTGGTTGACGAACCGGTTGACGGTGGCCAGGTCGAGGCGCAGCGTGGCCGGATCGTCGTCGTCGGGCTGCGGCCCGGTGGCCGGCGGCTCCGGCGGCGCGCCGGGCACCGGCGGCGCCAGCAACCTCCGGAACCAGGTCATGACCGTCTACTCCGTCCCCGCTCGGGTCGCAGGAAGGACCGCTCCTGCCCACCCCATTCTCCCCCGGCCGGGGCTCAGCCGTTCGGCTCACCCTGCCGGGTGCGCTCCAGGTACGGCTTGGCGCGCTCGATCTGGCCCTGCAGCGCCTGCACGGTCGCCGCCATCGAGTCGGTGGCCTGCGCCCGGAAGGTGTCCAGGGCATCCATGGTCGCGAAGACGTTGTCGAAGGCGGCCTGCAGCTTGGCCACCTCGATCGTGGACGAGGCCGCCTGCTGGTTGATCTGGCCGCCCTGGATGCGCAGCTGCTCCGAGGTGCGCTCGATCAGGTCCGAGGTAGTGGCGTTGAGCGCGGTGACCTGCTCGAGCACCAGCTTCTGCCGCGACAGCGCCTGCGAGACGATGATCGCGGTGCGCAGCGCGGCGATGGTGGTGGTCTGCGCCCGGTCGACGCCCTTGATCAGCTCGACGTTGTTCTTGCGGACCAGATCCAGGGCCATGTAGCCCTGCACCGCCACGGCCATCTGGGTCATGATGTCCTGCCGGCGCTGCCGGATCGGGAACAGCGCGTCGGCCTTGAGGGTCTCGGCCTGCTTGGTCTGCCCGGCGGCCTCCAGCTGGGCGATCTTGGACTCCACGGCCGCGTCCAGGGCACCGGCCAGCTCGTTGTACTCGCCGAGCTTGCCCATGGTGGCCCACATGTTGGCCTTCTCGGTCTCGATGCTGGCGTTGTCCTTGCGCAGCTCGTCCTGGCCGGACTCCAGCGACTTGATGATGGCGTTGAGCTGGGTCTGCGCCGACTCGTACTTGGCGAAGTAGCGCTGCACCTTGTCGCCGCCCGGCAGGAACTTCAGCACCTTCTTGGCACCGGTCAGGTCGGCCCGGTTCGGGTCGAGCTCGGTGACGGTCTGGCGTAGCTCCACCAGGGTGCCGGCGACCCGGGACTGGGCGTCGCCGCCGCCGCGGCCCTTGCCTGCGTTCAGGGCTGCGGCCGGGCGGTCCAGCATCCGGTTGGAGACGCTGGCCGAGGCACGCATCTCCTGCTCGCCCATCGAGGTGATCGCGTTGACCTTCTCGGTGAAGGCCGGCGAGTTGGCGTCCAGCGCGGCCAGCTCCTGGGCGAAGGCGTCGGCACGCGAGCGCAGCTCGAGCTGGCGGGCGCTGTCCACCGGCACGGCGCCGACGGCCTGCTCGTTCTCCACCACGACCACCGGCGCCGGCGGCGTCAGCACCAGCGCGGTGCCGGGCGACGACGGCGCGCTGGCGCCGGCCGCCGGGGTGGCGCTCGAAGAGAGGTCGAGCTCAGACATGCGGGGTACTCCTTCTGCTGTGGGTGCTACCGGGTGAAGCTACTCGCGGCCGGCTGCGGGCGGGGGCTACTCGCGGCAAGATCGCGACGGTGACTCCGGTGCGACGGGCTACTTGCGGCCCGGCGCCCAGTTCATGCCCCAGTTGTAGGCACGGTCCAGCGCGCTCTGGCTGCCGTTGATGTAGTTGACCTCGCGCCGCACGGACAGCTCGCCGTTGCTGCTCTCCAGCAGCGCGATCCCGCAGATCCGGGCGCCGTCGCGGGTCTCGTCCAGCCGGACCTCGACCTGCGGACCGGTGGCCGGGTACAGGGTCACCACGCCGTCGGCGGCGGCCCAGTTCGCCGCGCCCTCGTAGATCAGCGCGAACACCAGCACCCGCTTGATCTGGTTGGCGTAGCCGAGGTTGATCAGCAGGTTCTCGCCCTCGCTCCGGCTTCCGGAACGGTCGTCGCCGTCCAGCCGGATGACCGGCTCGCCGATCCCGCGCGGGCTGGCGGAGAAGGCGTTGCCGAGCGCCTGCACCACGCCCTTGCTGCCGTCGGTGAACTCGTACAGGCAGCCGAGGTCGAGGTCCAGGCTGGGCGCGGAGCGCTTGAACAGCCCGCCGCCGCCACCGCCCGGCCGGGCGTTCCAGTTCAGGTTCACCCGCAGCATGCCGGTCGAGGAGCCCTGCTTGGTCAGCGACACGGTGGGCGCGGACTTGGTCAGGGTGACCTTGGACAGCGAGACCGGCGCCGGCTGCTGGGAAGGCTGCGCCGGCTGTGCGGACGGCTGCGCGGGCTGGGGGTCCGGGGTCTTCGGGCGCTTGGTGTAGTCGATTCCCATGTCAGGGCCTGCTTTCTCTGGGAGTTGGCGTCAGGGCTGGGATTCAGACCGCGGCGGGCGCCGGGTCGCGGTCGGAGGAAGCGCCGGCCGGGGTGCCGTCCAGGCGCCGGTTGCGGCGGATGGACGAGACCAGGGCCGCGGCGATGAAGCCGACCCCGATCAACCCGGTGACCACCTCCGGGATCTCGTACCGGATGGTGAGCAGCAACAGCACCGCCAGCGAGCCGATCGCCCACAGCGCGCCGTGCTCGAGGTAGACGTAGTCGGACAGCGTGCCCTTGCGCACCAGGAAGACCGTCAGCGACCGGATGTACATGGCGCCGACGCCCAGGCCGATGGCGATGATGATCGGGTCGGAGGTGATGGCGAAGGCCCCGATCACGCCGTCGAAGCTGAACGAGGCGTCCAGCACCTCCAGGTAGAGGAAGGAGAAGAAGGCCGCCTTGCCGGTCTTGAGGGCCAGCTCGCCGGTGGCCCGGCCCCGGCTGACCTGCGCGGGTTGCGGCGTCAGTGCGGCCTGGTCGTGCTCGGCCTCGGCCTCCTCGCGGGCCGCCTCGTGCTCCTCCAGCAGCCCGCTGAGGCCGTTGACCAGGATGTAGGTGACCATGCCCAGCACGCCGGACATCAGCACGCTGACCACCTTGCCCTCGGGGGCGAGCTGGGTGGCTGCTATCAGCAGCAGCACGCTGGCCACCACCACCGACAGCTGGTCCAGCTTGCCGATCCGGGCCAGCGGCCGCTCCAGCCAGGACAGCCAGGTGATCTCGCGCTCCTCGAAGATGAAGCCGAGGAAGAGCATCAGCAGGAACATGCCGCCGAAGGCCGCGATCGCCGGGTGCGCCTCGTGCAGCAGGTTGGCGTAGCTGCCCGGCTCGTGCACGCTGCCCTTCTCCAGGGCCAGGTGCACCGCCTCGGCCGGCGACAGGTGCGCGGTGATCCCGACGATGATCAGCGGGAACGCCAACCGCATGCCGAACACCGCGATCAGCACGCCGAGGGTCAGGAACAGCTTCTGCCAGAACGCGCTCAGCTCACCGAGGACGGTGGCGTTGACCACGGCATTGTCGAAGGAGACCGAGATCTCCAGGACGATCAGGATGGCGGCAACCACCAGCCCGGTGTTGCCGCCGTAGAGGAAGGCCAGCAGCAGTCCCACCGCGGTGACCCCGAACGAGCCGCCGAACGTTCTCAACACCATGAAAGATTCGCCATCTCCGTAATAGGCGACCGGGTCTTCGTTCCGGTCCGGTCGCGGTGGTGGGTGGCCAGCCCGTTTCGTCAGGTTCTGGGGTTTCAGCCGATGTTGACGCCGTAGTCGCGTGCGATGCCGGCCAGCCCCGAGGAGTAACCCTGCCCGACCGCCCGGAATTTCCAGTCACCGGAATACCGGTACAGCTCACCGAAGATCATCGCCGTCTCGCTGGAGGCGTCCTCGGACAGGTCGTAGCGGGCCAGCTCGCTGTTGTCGGCCTGGTTGACCACCCGGATGAAGGCGTTGCGCACCTGGCCGAAGTTCTGCCGGCGGCTGTCGGCCTCGTAGATCGAGACCGGGAAGATGATCCGGTCGACCTCGGCCGGCACCCGGCCGAGGTCGACCTTGATCTGCTCGTCGTCGCCCTCGCCCGCGCCGGTCAGGTTGTCACCGGTGTGCTCGACCGAGCCGTCCGGGCTGGTGAGGTTGTTGAAGAACACGAAGTGCTCGTCGGACAGGATCCGGCCGGCAGCGTCGAGCATCAGGGCGCTGGCGTCGAGGTCGAACGCCTGGCCGCTGGTGGTGCGCTCGTCCCAGCCGAGGCCGACCAGCACCGCGGACAGCCCCGGCGCCTGCTTGGTCAGCGAGACGTTGCCGCCCTTGCTGAGGCTGACTCCCATCCGACTCCTCCCGTACCGGTCGCCCGCCGTCCCCGGACAGCGGGCGACCGGGTTTCAGACGTTGACGCCGTAGTCCCGGGCGATGCCGGCCAGGCCCGAGCTGTAGCCCTGGCCGACGGCCCGGAACTTCCACTCGGCGCCGTTGCGGTACAGCTCGCCGAACACCATCGCGGTCTCGGTGGAGGCGTCCTCGGACAGGTCGTAGCGGGCCAGCTCGCTGTTGTCGGCCTGGTTGACCACCCGGATGAAGGCGTTGCGCACCTGTCCGAAGCTCTGCCCGCCGGCCTCGGCGTTGTAGATCGAGACCGGGAAGACCACCTTGTCGATCTCGCCGGGCACGCCGGACAGGTTGACCTTGATCTGCTCGTCGTCGCCCTCGCCCTCACCGGTCAGGTTGTCGCCGGTGTGCTCGATGGAGCCGTCCGGGGTGGTGAGGTTGTTGAAGAACACGAAGTGCTGGTCGGAGACGACCTTGCCGTTGGAACCGCAGGCGATCGCGCTGGCGTCGAGGTCGAAGTCCCGGCCGTCGGTGGTGCGGACGTCCCAGCCCAGGCCGACCGTGACCGCGGTCAGGCCGGGGGCTGCCTTGGTGAGCGAGACGTTGCCGCCTTTGGTGAGGCTGACTCCCACGGGTAACTCCAGGTGGCTAGAGGAAGGCCGCCGGGGCCTTCGTCGCGGATCTCTGGCTGACATCGCCGCCCCCGGCGGGCGGCGCGTTCATGCTAGGCAAGACGAGTGAGGCAGCTGAGAAGTTCCAGCGGTGTGTGACCGGTGTGACGCCGGCCGGCGGCTCACCAGTGCTGGTCACCCGGTGCCGGTCACTCGGTGCTGCCGGAGAACAGCCCGCCCATGCCCGCGCCGGTCTTGCGGTCACCGGCGCCCATATTCTTGCGCAACGCCTTGGCCAGCCCGTCGATGGTCATCGACTGCAGGATCACCCGGCCGTTGCCGGTCAGGGTGGCCAGGTTCATCCCCTCGCCACCGAACACCGCGTTCATCACCCCGGCCCGGTTCAGCGCGCCGACCCGCTCGATGCCGTAGGAGATCCGGTCGTCCCAGGCCACCACGCACCCGGTGTCCACCTTGAGCCGGCCGCCGTAGTCGGCGGGGTTGATGTCGACGAAGTTGCCGGCGCCGGCGATGATCAGGCTGCCGGAGCCGGTGAACTTCTCCAGCACGAAACCCTCGCCGCCGGCCAGCCCCTGCCGCAGGCCGGAGAAGGCGATGTCGAAGTGCACGCCGGCCTCGGCGGCCACGAAGGCATCCTTCTCGGCGAACCAGGTGGTCCGGCCGTCGAGCTCGAGCACCCGCATCTCGCCGGGCAGCACCCCGGCCAGGGCCAGCAGGCCGTCCCCGCCGGTGCTGGTGAAGTGGCAGAAGGCGAAGGACTCGCCGGCCAGCATCCGCTTGCCGACGTCCATCGCGCCGCGCAGCATGCCGCCCAGCCCGCCTGGTTGGCCGCCGGCCGGCTGACCGGCGGCGGCCGGGGCGGTGGGCGCGGAGAGCTTGGTCTCCATCGTCACGTCCGCCGAGCTGAACAGGAACTTGCCCGCCTCGCTGTAGACGGTCTGGCCGGGCCGGAGCTGGACGATCGCCATCTGCATCGCGTTGCCGGTGATCTGGACGTCGAGGCTCATCGCTTCCTTCCTCGCAAGAGGTGTGCTCCCGAGTCTGACAGCCGGGGCTGTGGACCGGCAGCCTGAACCTGTGCACAGGCTGAACGCCTGCTGTTGACCTTGTGGCCCGACGGAGAGAGGCTAGGACCCGGCCACTGGATCTCCCCTCCCGGTCCGAAACCGTCGACCGTTCAGGTGGCCATGCCGCCGCCGGCGGGTGCCCGATCCGCCGTCCCGGTGCGATCGATGAGGACGGCCCGCATGCCTGCCAAGCTCCCTACAGTCCTGACCGCGATCGGCGCCGTGCTCGGCATCTCGATGCTGGGCCAAGTGGCGGCGAGCTCCGAACCCGGCGGCCATGCCGGACCGGGAGGCAGCCGGCCGGCACGCGGGCCGGAGTTGTCGGTCTCCAGCCGGCTCGCCGACCGCCGCGAGGTGGCGGCCGGCACCCGGGCGTACTCGATCGGCTTCGAAGACGGCCGGTTCTACGCCAACGGCTGGCACATCACCGGCGAGATGGGCGGGGTGTGGACGCCGCCGCTGAAGCTGGTCGACGGCGTGTGGTTCGGCCTGGACGGCCAGTGGGTGGGCCCGGCGACGAAGTTCTCCAGCGGCTGGGGCTATACCCGCTACGACCTGCCGACCACCGCCGGCCTGCGGGTGCAGCGCACCGATTTCGTGCCGGACGGCCCGCGCGGCGTGCTGTACGGCCTGAAGATCACCAACCCGGGCGGCGCCCGGACCGCCAAGCTCAGCGTGGACGCGCATTCCGAGCTGATGGGCCAGTACCCGTGGGGCTTCACCGGGGTCACCCCGAACGCCAGTGACAACCTGCCGGACTCCGGCAGCTACGACGGGCGCAACCTGGTCTTCACCGACAACGGCGCGCTGCCGGGCGCCCCGACCCACCACTACGCGGCACTGGTGGGCACCTCGCTCAAGCCCGACTCCGGCACCATCGGCCACCAGTTCTGGGGCCCGCAACCCGGCCACGTCTGCACCGGCACCGAGCCCGGCGCACCGGCCGATCCCAAGCCGTCGGCGTGTGACGACGGCCCGTTCGGCAGGGGCACCGGTGGCCGGCTGACCTACAGCGTGAAGCTGCCCGCGCACGGTTCGCGCACCGTCTGGCTGGCGGTGGCCGGCTCCGACTCGGGCCTGGCCGACGCGCGGCACCAGCTGCACGAGGTGCTGGAGCACCCGGACAAGGACCTGGCCGCCAAGATCGCCTACCGGCAGCGGCTGGCCAACCGCACCCAGCTGTCGCTGCCCGGCGACCGGCAGCTGCAGGACGCCGTCGACTGGGGCAAGCAGAACCTGGCCGACCTGACGCTGAGCGCCCGCAACCTGCAGATCCGCTGGACCAACCAGGGCAAGCAGTTCCCGGCACCGTCCGGCACGCTGGCCAAGGCCACCTGGATCGGAGCCGGCTACCCGGACTACCCGTGGATCTTCGGCACCGACGCCGAGTACACCGCGTTCGCCGCGGTCGCGGTCGGGCAGTTCGAGGCGATCGAGGACCACCTGCGGGCACTGCGCGACGTCTCCGACATCCTGAACGACCGGTCCGGGGTGGTGACCCACGAGGTGGTCTCCGACGGCTCCATCTGGTTCGGCCACGACTCCCGGACGACCAACCCGGACGGCACCGTCAGCTACGACTTCAACACCGACGAGACGGTGAAGTTCCCGTCGACCGTGGCGCTGCTCTGGCGCTGGACCGGCAACGACAAGTTCCGCGACGAGATGTACGACTTCACCAAGCGCAACCTGCGCTACGTGGTGAACAGCCTCGACGCCGACCACGACGGCTGGCCCGAGGGGCTGGGCAACGTGGAACGGACCGGCATGGGCCAGGAGAAGCTGGACAACACCGTCTACTTCATCCGCGGCCTGTACGACCTGGCCGACATGGCCAAGTCCAAGCACGACACGGCGACCTACTCGTGGGCCAGGCATCTGGCGGGTGAGTTGCGCGAGCACTTCGACTCCACCTGGTGGTACCAGGCCACGTCGCAGTACGCCGACTCGCTGGTGGACCCGGGCAACGTGCAGTCCTTCCAGAAGCACTGGATCGGCCAGACCCCGATGGAGGTCGAGCTGAACGTCAACGGCGTTCCGGTGCCGGGCCTGGCTCCGTACGACCACGGCAACGCAGCACTCGCCGGCCGGGAGAACGACTGCTTCTCCGGCACCCCGCCGTTCAATCCTGGGCTGTTCCACACCGGCTGCGGCGGTGGCGCGACCGGCCAGGGTGAGAAGGTCATCTTCGGCCTGACCACCTCCATCCAGTCGGTCGGCGAAGGCAATTACGGCCGGCTCGGGCCGGACCAGCAGGGCCGCTACATCGACGCGCTGACCCAGACCATGTTCGCCGAGCCCGCCACCGGCGGCACCCCGGACGAGCAGCCCGGTGCGATGCCGGAGATCTTCCCGTCGCCGGACCAGGGCGCCAACATCGACCGGTGCTGGACCTGCCGCTCGATGTTTATGCAGGCCTGGGGCAACTACGGCACGGCCTGGCCGGTGGTGCACCAGTGGCTGGGCGTCCGGCCGGACCTGGGCCTCGACCGGCTCAGCGTGGTTCCGCAGGTTCCGGAAGGGCAAACCACCGTCTCCGGACGCGACATCCGGCTGGGCCGCGGTTCGGTGGACGTGTCCGCCAACCACACCGGTGACCGTTACGTCACCGTGGTTCGCACGCACGGCGGGGTCGGTGCCCGACAGGTGCTGATCGGCGCCACGCTGCCGCGCGGCTCGCATCCGGCGGTGGTCTGGCTGGACGGTCACCGGGTGCACAACTACAAGATGGTGACGACCAACCGGGGCGTGGAGATCACGGTGTCCACCGGCAAGGGCCAGCACACCGTGACGGTCCAGGCGTGACGACGTTGGAGCGGGCGGCCGGCCTCCGGCTGCCCGCCGGTTCAAGCCTATGACTCGGCGTTCCCCAACCACAGCAGGAATGCGTCGGATTCGACCGGCCGCCGGGGCTCCGGCGCGCTGGTGGTCAAGTTCACCGGCGCCGGCCTGGGAGTGGCTGTGTGAGGCCAGATGGTGAGCACGACGGTGCTGTAATGGCGGCCGGCGAGGACGATCACGCGTATCGCTGGAGCGATGTCGGCGATCACGCGGAGCCGGTGCGACTCCTAGAAAGTTGCTCACCCGGGCTCCGAGGGCAACGCTTACCTAGCCGCGAACGCACTATGGAAGGCACCAGTCACGGACTTGGCGGCTCTGATACTGAGGCAACTTATTCCTCTGCGCCCAACCTAGAACTACCGCTGCATGGGACGATCGGGCATTGTGCAGAGGTCTCCGAAGCAACCGGAGTCCTACTGCACGTTATGAACAGCCCGACACGACTTGGCGGAGGTGGTGGCATCGTGATTCAGTCCGACCCGATGCAGCCGCTGCGGATGGCGGCGATCCGAGAACAGCTCGGCAACACCGTTAGTTCCGACCAGCTGATCGCGGCCGCCTTAGGCGCGCTGTTGGCCGGTGTTGAGAGTTCTGCCTTGGCCCAATTGGCAGCCCTCGGCCATAGTGAGGAGTCCGAAGCACATACCTTGTTCAATCGGGTCGTTGAAGAGTTCGCGCTTGCGCCCAGCCTGCCCACTGAGCCCACCGCAGCGCGCTGGGAACTCGTCCGCTGGTGGTGCCAACTCATCGTCGAGGAGAAACTTCCTCCCCAGGTAGGCGGTCGGCTGATCTGGTTCGAGGGCTGGAACAAGTTGAAGTATCCCGAAGCGCTTCAGCCACTCGTCGGAATGGTCAGCGAGTGGGATGACTGGACGGAGGAGTGGGACATGCCGCGTGAGATGTACAGCCTGCGCATCATCCAAGCAGCAAGGGAGCTTCTCGATCAGCCCTGGCCACCCGAATCCCTATAGGACGGCACAGATCCACTTGCGTGGCCATGTCCTAAACGACCGATTGAGCGTTGATCATCGCGGGTAGCACGCCAGTAATCTATAGGGCGCCAGAAAATATGACCTTGTAGTCGAAGTTGTAATTCACTGCTCCGGTCGTGGGGTTCATGTAGAAGTGAACCTCAAAGTCGCCAGATGGGCTTTGCATAATTCGTGTGGAGTACTTTCCCCAGTCACTGATATTGCTGCCGTCGGATGTTAGATCGGAGATTACGGCCGGGTTACCCAGTTCGGAACCGTCCTTAATCTGTTTTGCTCCAGTTATCATATCGCTTGCTAGCTCGCCAGAATCGGTAAACGCAGACTCGGCCGATTCACGAGCAAGCTGCTCTGCCAGGCGAGGACCGTTAGCGATGTTGTCCGCACCGGTGCTCGCTGCTTCGCCAGCGCCAGCCGCTTCGCCCGCTGCGGCTTCGCCGGCCGCCACCTCGCTGACCATGACGTCGCCCACGGTCGCATCCAAGGTCGCCTCACCGGCGACGGCCGCCATCATCCCGGCTATGTCGAGATCGAGGCCGGCTGCGATGAACGGGATAGCCTCGGGGGCGAGTGTCGCCACGATGAACACTGTCATCAGCGTCCCGGCGTCGCCGGAGGGGTCAGTCACATTGGTCGGGTTGCCGTACGCGTAGGCATAGGTGTTCAGGCCGCCGGCTTGGCCGGTCGGGTCCTGGCTGATGAATCGGCCGAGCGTGGGGTTGTAGTAGCGGTCCCGGTTGTACTGGAGTCCGGTGGCCGAGCTGCTGGTGCGGCCGGTGAAGCCGGGCGCACCCGCGATGCTTTCACCGCTGGCGGCCTGCTGGCCGTACGGGGTGTAGCCGAACTGGGATTTCACCACTCCGGTGGCGTCGGTGGTGGCGACCGTAGAGCCGAGCCGGTCGGTGAGTTGGCTGCGGCTTCCGTTGGCGTCGGTGCGAACCAGAGTGCGGTCCGTGCCGGGCCCGGTCAGCTCTGTGGCGCTGACCGAACCGCCGGTTAGCTCGGCGACTTGATTGCCGGACAGATCCCACAGGTAGGAGGTGCTGCTAGCGCCGCTGGTTACACGGGTCCGCAGGCCGGAGGGGTTGTAGCCGTAGCTCTCGTTCACCCCGGTGCCGGTGACACTAGCGAGCTGCCCGCGGTCGTTCCAGCTGTAGCTGTTCGTGCCGTCGTTGGTGAGGTGTCCGGCGGCGTCGTAGCTCTGCGCCACCCCCTTCACCGCGGTCGCCTCGTTGGCCGCGTTGTAAGTCGCGGTCATCGCAGCCGGTAGCGCCAGCCGGGCCCAGCTGCCGCTCTCGCCGACCACCCGGCCAACCGGGTCGTAGCTGTAGTTGATCGTGCCGAGCGTGGTTGAGCCGCTGGTGTAGTTGATCGAGCTGAGCTGTCCGGCCGTGTCATAGGTGTAGCTCTGGGTCGCTCCGGGCAGCGCTATGCTAGTTGGCCGGCCGTCGGTGTCATAGGCGTAGTTGACCGTGGTGCTGCCCTGGCTGATGCTGGCCAACGCATTGGCCGCGGTGTAGCCGTAGCTGATCGGGGTGCCGCCGGCCACGGTCATGCCGGTGCGCCGGCCGGCCGCGTCATAGCTGTAAGAGATTGTGCCTTGTGGCGTGGTGACGGTGGTCGGTTCGCCGACGTTGTCGTAGCCGATGCTGGTGGTGCCGTCCACCGAGTCCTGCAGCGAGGTGACCCGGTTCAACGCGTCGTAGCCGTAGCTGATGCTGCTGGTGGCAGTGCTGCCGCTGACCCCGTACTTCACCACGGACGGCCGGTTCAACACGTCGTAGCTAATGGTCGTGATCTTGCCGCGGCCGTCGGTGGTCGAGGCTAGGTTGCCGGCCGGGTCGTAGCTGCGGCTGAGGCTGGCTCCGCCCGTCTGTACCCAGCCGGTCGATCGACCGTCTGTGTCATAGGTATAGGTAGTGGTATGGAGATTGGCATCGGTGATGGTGGTCAACTGGCCGGCCAGGTTGTAGCTGTAGCCGGCCTGCCGGCCGACGGCATCGACCACCCGGGTGACGTGGTTGCCGGCGTCGTAGCTGGTGACGGTTTGCCCGCCGTCGGACGCGGTGGTGATCACTGGTCGGTTGACGGCATCGTTCCAGTATTGGGTGGCCCGGTTCAACGGATCGGTGCTGGCCACCAGCTGGCCGAGCGGGTTGTAGCTGTCGGTCACCTTGTCCTGCGTGGTGTTCGCGACACTGGCCAACTGGCCGTCCGGCGCGTAGGTGTAGGAGGTCACCTGCGAGGCCGCGTTGGTTACCGAAGCCAGGCTGCCCATCGTGTTATAGCTGAAGTTCGTTCGGTGGCCGAGCGGGTCGGTCACCGATACCACCTGCCCGTACGGGCCGGAGGTGTCGAAGGTCGTGGTTCGCGTCGACGAAGTGCCCGCCATCAGGGTCTGGCTGGTCACGTTTCCGTTGCTGTCGTAGGTATAACTTGTCTGATGACCGAGGGGATCGGTCGTCGAGGTGAGGTAGTCGGTGGTGGGTGCCAGGGTGTAGGACCAGGTCTCGGCAGAGGAGGTGCCTGGTGCCAGGGTCTTGCTGGTCACCACTCCGTCGGCGTTGAAGGTGTAGCGGATGATGTGGCTGTCCGGATCGGTGACGTCGGTCTGGATGATCTTGTTGTTGGCGTCGGTGGTGTAGCCGAAGGTGAAGGTGCCGCCGTTGCCGAGCTGCTGGCTGGCTACCCGGTTGTTGCTGTCATAGGTGTTGCTGGCGATGATGTGGTTGAGCGCGTCGGTGACCGTCAACAGGTTGTTGTTGGCGTCCCAGGTGTACTTGGTGGTGCCACCGGTGGCGTTGGTGACCTGGCTGAGCCGGCCGCTGGCATCGTAGCTGTAGCTGACCGTGCGGCCGGCGTTGTCTACGGCCTGGGTGACCTGGTTCGAGCTGTTGTAGCTCAGCCGGATCCACAGCCCATGTGGTGAGGTGACCTGGGTGATGTTGCCGGACTGGCCGCCGCTGGAGCGGGTAATGGTGATCTGGTTGCCGTACCGGTCTCGGATCGATTGCAGCGGCTGGTTCTCACCGAAGACGTAGATGAGTCCGGTGTGGCCGGTGACGTCCCAGCCGTTGCCATTCCACGCCATCACCGCGTTGGCGAAGTCGCCCCAGCCGTTGGTGGCCCGGAACACCGCATCTGCCCAGCCAGTGCCGGGGCTGGTCCGGATGAAGTGGATATGGCTGCCGTTCGGGAACACCAGGTCGGCCTGCTGGTACTGCTGGGCCGACGACAGGAACATGCCGTAGGTCCAGTTGAAGCCCTGGCCGAACACGAACTGGTTGGTGTCCATCTGCCGGTAGCTGCGGGTCAGCGTGAGCGGCAGCGTGTCGGGCTCGACCAGGTCGGTCTGGCCGAAAGAGAACAGCCCGGTGCCCGGGTCCACCGGATCGGCGGCGGCCAGGAAGGACAGCAGATTGCCGAGCGCCCGGCCGAGAGCGTCCAGGAAATCTCCGATGCTGTTGATCATCGCGCCGGTGAATTCCCACACCCGCACGCCCGGATCGGGCACCACCTGCTTGCCGTCGGCGGTGACGCTGCCACCGCCGTAGACGTACCAGCCGCGGCCTTTCGGATCGTAGTTGTAGAACTGCACGCGGGAGCCTGGCCGAGCATGCAGGCTGTTCGGATAGATGATCTGCGCGCCCTGCGGGAAGATGTAGGACCCGCCTGGCTGGACGGTGAAGTAGGCCGGCGTGTTCACGCCTGGCGGCAGCGGGAACGGCGGCCGGTCGGTCGGCACCGGAGTGATCGACAATTGCCGCACGACATGGCCCTGCAGATCCCGGACCACCGTGCCGGCCGGCAGAATCACCTCGAAGCCGGGGATCTCCGGCGTGGTGAGCACGGTCTGCCGGGTGGTCGGCGACGGGATGGTGCTGGCGTGCGCGATGTCCAGCTTGGTCAGCCAGATCGTGTAGCCCAGCGGCACCGTGCGGCCCGCGATGGTGTGCACCGATACCTGGAAGATGCCGAACCGCCGCCCGGGCGTGCTGGCGGTGCCGCCGTCGATCAGCAGCACTCGCTGGCCGGCAGAGATGCCGGTCAGCAGGAACCGGCCGGCCCGGTCGCTGCGCGTGCTGTGCCCGTCCGCGGACAGCGTCACGTTAGGCAGCGGAGTGCCGCCCACAGTCAATACCTGACCGGCCAGCGCGGTCACGCCGGGCACCGCGGTCAGCGGCGGTAACGACGCGGCGGCCGCCGGGATGCGATGCGATAGCCAGTCGGCGCCTGCCAGGTTCGATCGGCTGGGCTGCCAGCCGTCTCGGCTGCTCGGAGTGGTGGTGACCCATGCCGGCAGGGCAGCGGCGGTCGGCTGAGCCGCTCGAGAGAACTGAGAAGTGATAGCCGATGGTGGACGCACCGCGTGTACGGATCGCAGTTCGTCGGCCGTGGACGCACCCACCACAGGAGTGAAGTGGGAGTGGATGGCGGGGTGGGCTTTGGCAGGCGGTCGTGGACGCAAGGTATGTACCGGTCGCAGTTCGTCGGCCGTGGATACATCCGAGGTCCGGTCCGGGGCTGCCGCGACGGCGATGGCACTGATCGCACCTCCGCCGGCAACGGTGTTGACGGCGACGGTGATGCTGCCGGTGTCGGTGCCGGGTGGGTCGATGTGGATGCTGTAGGTGCCGGCTCCGGCCAGGGTGGTGGTGGGGATGCTGGTGCTCCCGCCGCAGTACCAGACGGAGTTGAGCGAAGTGCCGGCCGGGTTGCGCAGCAGCACCGAGAAGCAGCGCGGGTAGCTGCCGTTGGAGACGTTCACGGACACCTGCTGGTTGGTGGTGCCGGTGAAGGTGAGGTCGGCGACCTGTCCCAGGCTGGTGGTGACGGTGTGCGCGGTGCCATCGGCGTTCACCGCCGTGCTGGAGTCAGCCGCGACGAGGTTGATGGCGACGCTCACGCTGCCGGTGTCGGTGCCGGACGGGTCGATGTGGATGCTGTAGGTGCCGGCGGTGGCGAGCGTGGTGGTGTCGATGTAGTTGGCGCCGCCGCAGTACCAGACGGAGTTGAGCGAAGTGCCGGCCGGGTTGCGCAGCAGGATTGTGAAGCAGTTGGGGTAGCT
>NZ_DATINC010000061.1:0-38050 GCF_035474675.1 Jatrophihabitans sp.
CGCGATCATCGTGCTGTCCGAGGGCCGGCTGCTCAACCTGGGCAACGCCACCGGTCACCCGAGCTTCGTGATGTCGAACTCGTTCACCAACCAGACCATGGCGCAGATCGAGCTCTACACCAAGCAGGGCGAGTACGACAAGCAGGTCTACGTGCTGCCCAAGCACCTGGACGAGAAGGTAGCCCGGCTGCACCTGGAGGCGGTCGGCGCGCACCTGACCGTGCTGTCCAAGGTGCAGGCCGAGTACCTCGGCGTCGACGTCGAGGGACCGTTCAAGTCCGACCACTACCGCTACTGATCGGCTCTGATCGGTAGTTCCGAACCACACGGCGCCGGCCCGGTACTCGCGAGTACCGGGCCGGCGCTGTCGTTGTCGCGAGGTTCCTCTCAGGCCGGCCTGCTCGGGGCCAGTCGGGCTTGTAGCCGCCGGCTGGCTTCGGCCAGCGTGCTGGGTTGTTTGCACAGGGCGAAGCGGACCATGCTGGCTGCTTCGGGAACGGGGTGGGAGTAGAACACCGACAGCGGCAGCCCGGCCACCCCGTGGTCGAGGACCATCCGTTCACACCAGGCGGTGGCGTCGTCGCCGACGTCGGCCAGCACGTAGAAGCCGGCCTCGGGCACCCGGGTGGGGATGCCGAGGCCGGTCAGGGTGTGAACGAACCCGGTCACCTGCTCCGCCATGCCGGTCACCGTGCTGGTGATCAGGTCGTCGAAGTCGGGGCTGTCCAGCACCCGGGCCACCGCCAGTTGCAGCGGGGCGGCCGGGCAGAAAGTGACGAACTGGTGCGCAGCCCGAATCCGGGCGGTCAACCCCGGCCCGGCCAGCGCCCACCCGACCCGCCAGCCGGTGACGGCCAGCGTCT
Source organism: Jatrophihabitans sp. (assembly GCF_035474675.1). GTDB lineage: Bacteria > Actinomycetota > Actinomycetes > Mycobacteriales > Jatrophihabitantaceae > Jatrophihabitans_A. Next base: position 864 of record NZ_DATINC010000061.1, read on the forward strand.
TCGACGCCGAGGAGATCTTGACCCGCAACTCCGGGTCCGCCACCCGCTCCAGCACCCCCCGGTGTGGCCGGCCGTCCAGCACCAGGTGCTCGTAGGTCTCATCCGAGACCACCACCACCCCCCTCGTCTCGGCCAACTCGGCCACCGCCTGCCACTCCAGCTCATCCAGGCACCGCCCGAACGGATTCCACGGACTGTTCACCACGATCACCCGGGTCGCCGGGCTGGTCACCGCCGCCAGCGCCGCCGCGTCCAGCCGGTCACCCGGCCCGGTCAACCGGACCGGGCGGACGATGCCGCCGAAGCCGGTGATCACCGGCGCGTACTGCTCATACGCCGGCTCCACCACAATCACCTCATCCCCCGGACGAATCAGCGCCGCCATCGTGCTGTAGTACGCCTCGGTGGCACCGGCGCACACGGTGATCTCGGTGTCCGGGTCCAACGGCCCGTACCGGCCGGCCAACGCCGCCCGCAACACCGGATGCCCGGCACTGGGCGCGTACTGATGCTCCGTCCCCGCCCCCACTTCGGTAAGCGCCGCCAACACCTGCGCCGGCGGCCCATGATCGAACACCCCCTGCGCCAAATTCACCGCACCATGCCGCACCGCAGCAGCCGGAATCCGAACAAACACCGACTCCACCGGCACGACCGGCTGAGCAACGTGCACCATCAACACTCCTCGCGGGGTCGGTGGCCGCCGAGGTACGGCTGCCGAGAGAACCCGATCCCGTGCTCTGCTCCAGATCGAACCAGAACGCCGGGCCGGCCACCCCGCGCTCCGTGTCCAGTTCGGCCGGGCGCCTGGCGGGGCGGGCCCCGGTGCCCCGGCCTAGCTCGGGCTGGCGGTGGCGGCGAACTCGGCGGCGTCCTGCTCGACCTGCCGGCGGGGGTAGAGCCAGGCGAGCAGTGGGCCGGCCATGGTGGTGGTGATGACGGCCATGACGACCATGAGGGAGTAGAGCTGTCCGTCGAGGAAGCCCAGTTGCAGGCCGACGCTGAGGATGACCAGTTCGGTGAGGCCGCGGGTGTTCATCAGGGTGGCCAGCACGGCGGCGTCCCGGTTGCCGGCTCCTTGGGCTCGGGCGCCGAGGTAGGCGCCGAGGGTCTTGCCGAGGATGGCGACCAGCATGATGAGGACCAGTTCGCCCCAGGCGGCAGCACCGAGGTCGGACAGGTCGACCTTGAACCCGGCGACGATGAAGAAGATCGGCAGCAGTACCAGGGTGGTGACCGGTTCGATTCGGGCCACGATCTGGCGGCGGGCGCCGTGCAGGCCGTCGCGGGGCATGACGGCGCCGAACAGGAACGCTCCGAAGATCAGGTGCACCCCCATCCATTCGGCGGCCCAGGACGACAGCAGCAGGCCGACCACGACCGGTACCAGCAGCTCGGCCGGCGGGGTGCCCCGGTTGCTGCAGGCCGTGACCAGCCAGGCCAACGCCGGCCGGATGACGGTGAACATGAGTACTACGAAGACCGGCAGCAGCAGGGTGCGCCACTGCCCGGACCCGCCGCCGCTGACCGTGACCGCCACTGCCAGCAGGCCCCAGGCCAGCACGTCGCTGATCGCGGCGCTGGCCAATGCCACCGCCCCGAGCCGGGTCTGGGTCATGCCCCGGTCCGACAGGATCCGGGCCAGCACCGGAAACGCCGTCACCGACATCGACGCGGCGAAGAACAACACAAACCCCAACCGGGACCCGTGATGGTGATCGGCATACAAGTACAAGCCCAGACCCGAGCCGAGCAGGAACGGCAACACCGTCGACCCCACCGACACGCTGATCGGCATCAGCTTGCGCTCCACCACCGTGGCGAGCTCCAGCTCACACCCCACGATGAACATGAACAACGCCAACCCCACATTGGCCAACGCGGCCAACAACGGCCGGATCTCGGTGGGAAACAGCGTCGAGGCGATCTGGCCCCCGAACAACGTCGGACCCATCGCAATCCCGGCAATGATCTCACCGATCACCGGCGGCTGACCGAGCCGGGCGGCTACCAGGCCGAGGACCCGGGCCAATACCAGAATCGCGGCCAGGCCCAGAAACAGCGCCTGGATCTGATGGGTGGGCACAGGTCAACTCCTTCAATGCCTTGGTTTTGCAGACAGTAACCCACGCCTAATGTCAGGCGGAACCCTCAATTCGACGTGGCGAACACCACGCCTCCGGCATCTGGGATCAGGGTCGAGAACCACCTCTGCGTGCTATGCGGGACGGCTTGCGCGCGCCGGCCCGGCTGGGAGAAAGTCCAGGTTTCGTAAGCGAAATCGGTTCCAGGCTAGCGAACGGAGGGCAGCGACTTTCTCCACTCTTGCCGTGCCTTGTAATGACTACATGCCTGACATTACATCGAGTAAGTCAGGATTTATCGAGGCCGCTCACGGTTCGCTACAGCGGGTCCTACAGTGATTCCTGCAGCGATTCCTGCAATAAATTCCTACCGGGGCGGACCGCAATAGACGGTGAGCGCCTCCCGGCGGACCGAGAAGGTGACCGTGCTCGGTGCGTCGGTCACCTCACCGTCCCGGGCCAGGTAACCGGGCGGGCCGTCGATGGTGACCGTCAGGCTGGGCGTCCGGGTCTCGAGGTAGCGGGAGGTGCGGTACATGTCGCCGGTCAGCGCCGCGAGCAGCAGCCGCCACCACGAGCCCGACCGGGCCGAGTCGACCAGCCGGATGTCCAGCTGCCCGGAGTCGAGGCCGGCCCGCCAGCGGGGCACGTACCCGCGCGGCGAGTAGCGGCCGTTGCCGATGAAGATCATCACCAGCCGGCGCTGGACGCCGTCCACCTCGGCGGCCAGCGGCGGGCAGTGCCGCAGCACGTGCAGGATCGCCCAGGTGGCGGCCAGCGGCTTGCCGAACCGGCCCTCCCAGCGCTCCCGGATCTTGACGAACTCGGGATAGCTGCCCAGGCTCGCGGTGTTGAGGAACAGCTCTCCATCGACCTCGCCGACGTCGATGGCGACTGCGCGGCCGGCCGTCAGGGCATCCACGGCGTCGGGAACCTCGTCGAGCTCGAGGTCCCGGGCGAAGTGGTTGAAGGTGCCGGCGGGCACCACCAGCAGCGGTATGCCGGCCTCCGCGGCGGCGGTCGCGGCGGCATTGACGGTGCCGTCCCCGCCGATCACGCCGAGCACCTCGGCACGTGCCGCTGCCGCCTTCATCGCCTCGGCGACGTCGTCGTCCGGCCCGAGCTCGACCACCTCGGCCGCCGGCAACACCTCGCGGAAGGCCCCCGCCACCCCGTCGTTGTTGCCCCCGCCGGCGTGCAGGCTGACCACGGTGACCACCCCCCGGCCGTCCGGGCGGGGCGGCTGGGGACGCTCGGGACCGATCCTGAGCCGCACCGGTTCCGGGTGGTGCGCGGGGACCGCGGCCACCCCGATCCCGGCGACGGTGGCGCCCAGCGCGGCACCGGCCAGCACGTCGCTGGTGAAGTGCACGCCGGTGAAGATCCGCGAGAAGCACACCGCGCCGGCCAGCGCCCCGATCGGCACCGCGAGTTCCGGGAACTCCGCGGCGGTCGCGACGGCGAACGCGGCCGCCGAGGCCGAGTGCCCGGACGGGAAGGAGCTGGAGGTGGGGACGTGGTGGGCGATCCGGCCGATGGGCACGTCGCGCAGCAGCGGCCGGCGCCGGGGCACCATCCGCTTGCCCACCTGGTTGGCGAGCAGGCTGGCCACCGCGATGGAGCCCAGGCCGCGGACCGCCGCCCGGCGGGCCCGGGTGTTGCCGGAGCCGGCCAGCACGGCCGAGATCCCCATCCACAGCTTCGACTTGTCGGCGGCCCGGGTGATCAGCGGCAGGCCGCGCTCCAGGACTGGCGGCAGCCGGGTGGCGCCGATCCGGGCGCTGACCTGGACGTCCCAGCGGCTGACAGTGGCGAACGGTCGGCGATCCATCTCTGCAGCCTAGAGGGAGCGCCGCCGACCAAGCAGTCGGCTCGTGCGGTGGGCTTGTGCGGTGGGTTCGTGCGGTTGGCTTATTGAGAGGGCATCGGACAGACTCGATGCCATGGCGAACGACAAGGGCGAGGCGGACACCAGCGCCGATGACAATGTGGCGGGCAGCCGGGCTACCGGCGGGGTGAGCAACCCCGAGGCACCCGACCAGGCCAGCACCACCGGCACCACCCCCAGTTCCGAGTTCGTGGGACGGGTGGCCGGCACCGACGAGAGCGACGTCGGCGAGAGCGGCGCCGAGGCCCGGGCCGAGGCCGGCGAAGGGTCCGGCTGAGCCCGTCCGGCCGGGTTGGTCAGGCGGGCGTGCCAGTTCCTGCCAACTGGCTGTCCCGGTGACTGCGGATCGGGCCGGCCGGCGCGTGGACGCCGCCCGGAGTGATCGTGGCCGAGAAGCAGTTCTCGGGTTCACTGCGCTGCTGCTACCACCGTGATCGCGTCGGCCACCGCGTCGAGGGCAGCCTGGCAGTCCTCCTCGCTGCCGCCCACGGCGACGGCCTGGGCGAGCCGGCCTGCCACGCCGGTTCGCCGTTGCGGCAGCGTCAGGTGCTGGCCGGGGGCTGCCAGCACGTCGGCCTGGAGAATGCTGGCGGGCAGGCGGTCGTCCTCGATCCGGACCTCTGCCACGGTCAGGTCCTGGTCGGGGTAGTAGAACCGCACCGCGGCGACCTGGCTGCTGCCCGGCGTGAGGTCAGGGGTCTGGCCGCAGGCGATAGCGGCGGCAGCCAGGCTCAGGTCGACGCCGGTGGCGAGCTGGCCGAGGTAAGGGATCAGGTCACCGCCCAGCCGGGCGTTGATCTCGATCACCTTGAAACCGGTTTCGGTGCGCCGCAGCTCGGTGTGGGTCATGCCGGTGCTGAAGCCAACTGCCTGGTGCGCCCGGGCGAGCACATCGTGCAGGTGCTCATCGTGCAGGAGGGGATCCGCTCCGTCCACGACGTGCCCGACCTCCTCGAAACTGGGCGGGAAGCCGACCTCCTTGTGCGCGACGGCCAACGGCACGATCCTGCCGTCGAAGCAGGCGGAGTCGACGCTGATCTCCGGGCCGTCCAGGTACTCCTCGACCAGGACCGGATCGTCGTAGTCCCCCGGGGTCTCGGGCAGCGTGATGGACACGGCCCGGGAGTAGGCGGCGGTGAGCTCCTCGGCGGAGTCGGCCCGGGTCACTCCGAGGCTGACCGCCAGGTGCCGTGGTTTGACCACCACCGGGTAGCCCAGCCGGTCGGCGACGCTGGTGGCCTGCTCCGGTGAGCGGACGGCGACGGACTTGGCCTGCGGGACGTTCGCGGCATCCAGCGCCTGCCGGGTGCGGTGCTTGTCGCGGCAGCGTTCGATGGCTTCGACGGGGCTGGTGGGCAGGCCCAACGCCTCCGCCACGGCGGCCGTCGCGACCACCCGGGCTTCGTCGTAGCTGATGATCCCGGCGATTCCTTCGCCGTGCTCGCTGCGCAGCTGGTTGTCGAGGCGCTTGGCCTCGGCGGTCATCGCGGTCGCGTCGAGGGTGTCGAGGCTAGTGTGGCCGATGGTGTAGGCCAGCTCCCAGGTCGGCTCGGACAGCCGGCCCGGGCCGCCCAGGAACAGCCACATCCGGTAGCGCGAGCCCACCGAGGCCAGGAAGTACTCCCGGGACGACCGCCCGTAGCTGGATACCAGGATCAGGAACGGCTTGTCGCCGGCGCCGGCTTCTACAGGGAGTTCAGGCATCGGCTGTGACCCTGCGGCTGGCGTCGCTGCCCGGACGCATCGGTTCAAGCGCGCGCGATCGATGATGCACCGGTACTCCTCGCCATCGTTTTCTCAGGAACAGCAAGGATCTTGCCGGTTCCAGAACGCTGCAGACAAGCCCGATCTCGCAGGCCGGCCGCGTCCGCGGGCACGGCAGGTGCGGGCCGGACCCCGCCACGACGGAGTGGCCGGGTGACGCGAACCGGGTCGGCCGGCCCGAGCGCGACGTCGTCGAGCGCGGCCAGCACCTCGCGAGCTTGCCATCCCGGTTCCGCTGAAGCCGGTTCCTCGGGGTCGCATGCCAGAATGGCCAGATGCCTCGGTACGAGTTCCGCTGCCGCGCCTGCGGCACCACGTTCGTCGAGACCCGGCCGATGATCGCGTCGTCGGATCCCGCAGCCTGCCCCGCGGGCCACTCCGACACGGTACGACTGCTCAGCCTCGGCGGCGTCACCGGCCGGGCGCAGGCACCCGCTCCCGGCGGCGGCGGGTGCTGTGGTGGCGGCTGTTGCGGCTGACCCGCAGGCTCTTCGACGTGCCGCCGGACAGATCGAGCAGATCGCGCGCGGCTTGTTCCGCGGCTTGTTCCGTAGCGCATCCGCCGCCGCCCACCGCCCGGCCGCGACGGGTCAGAGCATGAAGCGTTCGACGTAGTCGTCCTCGATCCGCCCTTCTTCGTGAAGCCGAGCGATCTCCTTCTCCGGGAGGACAGCCGGATTCCTCGCGTGCAGCTTGTCGAGTTCGGCTATCACCCAGCTGCGGCGTTCGGCGTTCCCCCGCCACACGGCATTGGCCTTGAAGGTGGACGTGCGTGCCCAGGCGTCCTGGCTCACCTCGTCGAAGGGGTGCTCTTCGCCACCAGCAGCGGCAGCCAACTCGGTACCGGGATACGGCATGTAGAAGTGATGGGACTGGTTCGAGTGCGGTGTCCGCACCTTCAGCAGGGACTTGGCGAGGTCGAGGGTCGCCTCGGCCTGTTCCCTGGTCTCGCCCGGCAGATCGTGGATGAAGCTCATCTGAACCTCGATCCCTGCCTCGTCCAACAAGGTGATGGCCTGCTCGTGACCGCTGGCGGTGGCCGATTTCTTCAGCGTCTTCAGCTGGCCGTCGTCACCTGACTCGACTCCGATGAACACCCGCCGGAATCCAGCCTGCCGCAGCACGCTGATCGGCACCAGCTTCGCGATCTCGAGGACGTCGCGCGAGCGCATGTTGCAGTTGATGCCGACCGGCGAGCCGGCAGCGACCAGTTCGACGGCCAGCTCGGCCACCCGCGCTGGCTGGCTGGACATGTTGGGATCGACGAAGGAAACCCGTTCGGGTTGGTAACGCTGCATGATGCGCTGCAGATCGGCCACCACGCGCGCGACCGGAAATCCCCGCCAGCGCCGTCCGCTGTGAGCCGGCTCGGCGCAGAAGGTGCACGCGTACGGGCAGCCGTAGGAGCTGATGTACTGGACGATGCGCCGATCAGCGGTGAAGTAGGCATCGACGTCGACGAAGTCGTAGTCCAGCGGCGGGAGCTCGTCCAAGAAGTCGATCTTGGTCCGCGGGTTCTCGACGACCTGGCCGGCGGCATCCAGATGGGACACGTTCACGACATCGGCGATCGGCTCGCCGAATTCCAGGTGACGCAGGATCCCGCGCAGCGCATGCTCGCCGTACCCGCGAACGACGAAACTGGCCCAGCCTTCCTGCAGGATCTTGCGGTGGGCAAGCGTGCCGTGGTATCCGCCCCATGCCACCGGCCGGGAGATGCCCTGGGCTCGCATTTCCCGCAGCAGGGTGAGGATTGCGTTGATCGACGGGCCGGTGTAGCTGGAGACCCCGACCAGGTCGGCGTCGTTGGCCGCCGCCATGCAACGCGGTAGCCAGTCCGGCTCGGTCTGGCCGTCGACGACGGTGACGTCATGGCCCAGGGCCCGGGCGTAGGACGCCAGGCTGAGCAGGTTCAGCGGCAGATAGGCGTCGGGACCCCTGATATTGCTGAACAACAGAATTCGCACGATCTCCTCCTAGGTCACTCCCGCTCCCGTTGGCGGTCATCGGTCAAGGCATGCAGTCGGCCAGAGTGCTCAGCCGGTGGGTCGGGGCGGCAAGCGCGGCAGGCCATCGGCTGCCCGCACGGTCGAGCCAGGCTGCCGCCAACCCAGCGGTCCGGGCGGCGTCGACGTCTTCGAGCGGGTCGTCACCGATGTGCAGCGTCGCGCCGGCCGCCACTCCCATCCGCTCGATCACGTGGTGGTAGAAACGGGGATCGGGCTTCTTCAATCCGACGTCGTAGGCGACGAAGGACGCGTCGATGTCGCCGGCCAGGCCCGCCTTGGTAGCCGTGGTGTTGCCATTGGTGGCCAAGGCGATGAGCAGGCCGGCCTTGCGCACCGCCCTCAGGAACGGCAGGGCGTCCGGGTAGTGGACCAGGTGCTGGAAGCGGTATTCCATGTAGTCGGCGTACACGGCCTCGACGAACTCCTCGTCGTCGAGGCCGGCCCGGGCCGCCGCCTCGGCGAAGGACGCCCGCCGGATCTCCTCCATGCTGGCCTGGGCGTAGCCCGGCCGCAGCGCGATCTCGTCCCGAAGCCGCCGGAGCTCGGCCGAGGTGACCGAGCCGGCCGCCGGCCCGCCGCCCAGCCGGGCGGCGAACTGGTCCGCCGAGCGGTCGAGGGCCCGGCGCATGGTCAGCTCGAAATCCCACAAGGTCCCGTCCCCGTCCACGGTGACCAGTTGGTAGTCGCGCCACTCGATCACCGCGGGATCCTTTCCTCGCCGGCCCGCCGGTCGACGACCCGCGCCACCGCGGCCGGATCCCAGCGGGGCCATGGGGTTCCGGCCACCTCCAGCCACGGCAGCTCTTCCAGCCACCCCCGGCCATCCGGCCCGAGGCCGGGATCGGGGAGACCGGCCAGCCGGTAGAGCCAGCGCGGGCTCATGGCGTTGCTGAACTCCAAGGTGTCCGGCAGGAAACCGCCCGTACCACCCTCCGCCGGGATCGGGCGGTGGGTGACCTGCTCCGCCGACAGGTCCAGCCGGATCACCCACACCTGGTCCAGACGCACCGCCCGGGCCAGCCGGCCCCCCAGCGCGGGTGCCAGCTGGGACGGCCAGACCATTGCCTTCCCGCCGCTCCAGCGGGTGGCGAGCGTCCTGAGCTCGGGAAGCTGGGAAAGGGTGCCGGGACCGATCCCTACGGCGTAGGGCAGGCCCTGGGCAATGCCACCGGGACGCAGGATCGACTTGTCGTTGCTGACCAGCGCGACGTCCCGGTTCGCGCGAACGGCCGACAGCGCGAACGAGGTCTTTCCGGCTTCCTTGGCGCCGAGGAGCAGCACGCCCGACCCGGCAACCGACAGCACCCCGCCGTGCAGGAACTGGGCACCCGAAGCGGCCTCCAGGCCGAGCAGCAGGCCACGGATGACCTGCACGGCCTCCAGTCGCTGGGGCAGGGAGGCAGGGTCCAGGCAGATCCCGAGGCGGCGGGCGGTGACGTCGAGGTGGAAGTGGGTCGCGGTGAGGAGGTTGTAGACGTCGGTGACGCCGCTGGAACGGGTTCGGCTGCGGCCCGGATCGCCAGCGGCCAGCGTGACCGGCGTGGCAGCCGCGCCTGGTTCCTGGCCGCAATCCGAGGCCGCCGACACCTGCACCCGCCACCCGGCCGGCTCGATCTGGCCAGCCTGCCGCCGGGTCAGGTACGGCTCGAGCTCGGCGAACTCGTCCATCTCGATCCCGTCGAGGACGACGGCGGAGGTGACGAGTGAGAGCCGGTGCGCCATCCCGGTTGCCGCGCTCACGGACGGTCCAGGTCGAAGGCCACCCGGAATCCGATCGACACCGTGCCGATTCTGGCCCACTTGGTGCGCAGGGTGGTTGCGGCCAGCGCGTCGGCAGGCTTGTTCCAGCTGCCGCCCGCAACCGGCTGCTCGCTCAGCCGCATGGCCTCGGCAGCCAGCTCCGCTCCCGGGGCGGGCGAGCACCACTCACTGACGTTGCCCGCCAGGTCGAACAACCCCAGCGGGCTTGGCGGGTACTGCCCGACCGGCGTCGTCGAACCCACGTACTCGGCGTAGTTGGCCCGCCACGGCGCCGGTGCCTCGTCTCCCCAGGGGTAGGTGCTCCGGCCGCCGTTGCTGGCCAACCACGCCCACTCGGCCGGCAGCAGCAGGCGACCGCCCACCGCCGTGGCGAAGGCGGCGGCCCCCAGCCATGACACCCCCACCGCCGGGTGATCGGCCGAGCGGCCGTCGACCTCCAGGCGGCGGGTCAACCAGTCGCGCTTGACCGGCTGGTCGTCGTTGAAGTCGTTGAGGCAGCGGTAGCCACCCCACTGCCAGCTCTCGAGGTCGGCCTCGTTGACGACCCGGCACAGCAGGGCGTTGGTCACCAGGTGGCGCTGCACCCGCGCACGGCCGCCCGGAAGGTCGATCTCGACGCAGTCGATCTCGACGTCGGCCAGACCCGGCAGCAGGCCGTGTCGGCTACCGGTCATAGCCGTGCAACGCCATCTCGCGGGACAGCCGGGACTCGATCGTGGCGACCTGTCGGCGGGTCAGGTTACGGCTCCAGCCGTGCAGCACGTCGGCCGGCCGGCGGAACACCGAGTAGGCGCTGCCCCGGCTGTCCTGCTGGGACTGCTCGATGAAGTCGTACTGCCGCTGGGTGGGCGCCAACCCCAACGCGGCCATCACCCGGGTCAAGGTGCGCTCGGGGTCGGTGAGGCTGTCCTCCAGGCGTACCGACAGGCTGCGGTCGCGGGGCAGGTGTCGCATGGTCTCGTAGTGGCGGATCTGCCAGCTGCTGACGCACCGTTCGAACACGTCCCCCACCTCGATCGGGAACGGGACGTCGTCGTACAGGGCGCGGTAGCGCGGAATCGTCACCTCGTAGCGCCAGAGCTTCGTGAAGTCCCGCGACAGGACAGAGCTGATGACGCTGCGGGGATCGCGCACCAGGTACACCACCACCAGGTCAGGAAGGGCGGCGAGCAGCCACGGCAGCTTCTCCGGCAGCATGGTCTCCTTGAACCCACGCACCTGACCGGGCGCGGCGGCCGGCAGGTAGTCGAAGAGATCCTGGATGAACGACCTCGCGCCGGGCGCGACGTCCATGCTCGCGTGCAGGCGGGCGGGGTGGTAGTCCTCGGCGCCCCACCGGATCAGGTCGACGCTCGGGAAGAACTCGGTGTGCATCGACATCGGCTCATCGATCACGGAGACCTGCGGGTGGGCTTGCAGCGTGTCGGTGAGGAAGTTCGAACCGGACCGGTGGTGGCTCAGCAGCAGGAAGGGCGTCATGCCACCGCACCTTCGGCCTCGCTCGGCTCGGCGATGGCGACCCGGGGGCGCACCGCCAGCGACGTCAGGCCAGCGGCGAGCAGCGCGACCACCCCGTACGCGACCCATCCACCCGGCCCGGCCGCGACGATCAGGGTCATCGCCGCCGGACCTACCAGGGCCACCAGCGAGGAACTCACGTCGAACGTGGCCAGATACTCGTCGCGGCGAGCCACCGGCGCGAGCTCGAACGAGAGCGTCCACCAGGACGGGGACTCCCACAGCTCCGCCGCGGTCAGGGCCAGCGCCGCGACGACCAGCAGCAAGGCCGACAGGCCGGTGCCGAGGTGGGCGGTCACCCCGATACAGACAGCGGCGACCAGGAGCGCAGCCGCGCTGACCCACATGCCCCGCACCGCGGCTCGCACGGTGTCGAGGCGGCGGGCCACCTGGAACTGGGCGACGATGACGATGGCAGTGTTGATGACCAGGACCACGCCGACGATGGCGGCGGGGATCCGGTGATGACGCAGCACCCACAAGGGCAGGCCGACGTCCAGCACCATGGCCGTGGTGGCGAATACCGCGGCGAGGGGGATGAGGCAGAGGTAGCCAGGATCGCGAAGGACCGCCCCAGAGCGGGGAGCCGACTCCTCGCGCGCCGGGCGCGCCTCGACGCGGATCTGCCAGGCGCAGAAGGCACCTATCGCGTAGGAGGCTGCGTTGAGTACCAGGGCGGCTGTCAGGGTCCCGGTGCCGCCGACCGACAGCAGGGCGGCGACCACGCCACCGGCTACCAGGTAGCCGATGTTTCGCAGGGAACGCACTGCCCCGAGGATCTCCGACCTGCGCCGGGTCCCTACCGCCGCCGCGGTGAAGGACTGGCTGAGCCCGCCGAGACCGCCGCGGCTGTAACCGATGAGCAGCAGGACGGCGATGACTACCGGCAGCTGGGTGACCAGGCCCAGGGCGACCCACAGCACGGCCTGGGCCGACTTGTTGACGATCAGATAGCGACGAACGCCAAACCGGCGGGCGAGCATTCCGTTGGGCACCGCGCCGGCGAGCTCGGCGGCGCCGGTCACCGTCAGGGCAAGCGCGACCTCGAGCGCGCTAAAGTGGGCGCCGCGAATCAGGTAGAAGGGTAGGCAGGCCGCGGCGATGCCGGTGCCTGCGGCGTCGGTGAGGCCGGTGAGGGCGACCAGGCGGGCCGGCCGGGTGCCGAAGGCGGCAAGCCAGCCCAGGCGGTCGAGGACGGTACGCACGAGCCCGGCTCCCGTTCCGCCGGGGTGTGAAGATCCGCTCATCGATCCACCGTTCGTCCCTGTCGGTGTCCAGGCGTGGGCAGTGCGTCTCGACGGTCGAACTCTGCGAGATGCACTCGCGCCGTGGACCAGACTGGCTGATTGTAGTAAATAACGGACGACCCGAAGAATGGAGGGGCCATGACCGCACACCACCACCCGAGTCAGGCCGGGAAGGGATCGAACGGAGAAGCAGCCCGGTGAGGGCGCCGTACTCCTCTCCCACGCTGGCCATCAGTTTCGGGGCCGGGTCCGATTCGTCCTCGACGAACCGCGAGCGCATGCTGGCCTCCCGGCAGGGCACACCAGCCCTTCCGACCGCGGCCGATGTCTTCGCCGCGTTCGAAGCCTTCCGGCCGGCGGTCAGCATGTTCATGGCTGGCTCGGTCATCCTGGGCTGGGGTCACGGCACCAGCGACATCGACCTCTACGTCGTGCTTCCCGAAGCGAGCGGGCCGATCGAGGGCGCCTACACCCGGACGGCATCCACCACCGATCCGACGATGTACATCGTCCTGGGCCAGTTCGGAGCCTTCCGGGCCGACATCGAGGTGTGGACGCACGAGCAGATCCACGAGGTCATCGACCGCTTCTACGGACCGCCGGCAGCCCGGGCGGCAGACCGTACCGAGCAGGATCTGCTGAACCGCCTGGTCACCGGCCGCCCGCTGCACGGTGACCGGTGGTGGAGCCAGGCGCGTACCCGCATCACGGAATCGAGCTACCCGGCCTGGCTGGTGGGCCGGCGGTTGAGCCGGGCGCGCTCGGCGACGGACTCGGCGGCTCGCTGGCTGGATTCCGGTTCTGCCGTGCCCGCGGTACTGGCCGCTCGCGAGGCGTTCACCTGCACGGTGGAAGCCGTGCTGGCCGCCGGGGGCGACTACTCGGTCAATCGCAAGTGGCTCTACCGCCGGATGCAGGCCACCCCGGTACCAGGCCTGGAGACCGACCAGGCCTGGCGCCGGCTCTGCCTGGAGGGTGCCGAGGCCGCACCCGCCGACTGGACCGCGGCCGTGCTGGCCGACTGCCGGAGCCTGCAGGACGGGATCGCGTCGAGGGGAGCCGACCGATGACCGAACCGCTGACCTGGGCCCCGGTCCGCAACCTCGGCATCTACAGCCGTCGTTCCGGCTCCCGCAAGGTCATCGAGACCTACAACGACGCCTATGCACTGAGCGATACCGGCGCGTTCATCTGGTCGCGAACGGGTACCGGTGCCACCGTCGCGGACCTGGCTGCCTGGGTCGCAGCCCGCTACGACGTCGACGAGGAACGGGCTCGCGCAGACGTCCAGGGCTTCCTCTCCGAACTGGTCTCGTTGGGTTTTCTCGAGCCGTACCCGGCCGCCGACGGTTCCCCCGCAGGCAGCATCCGCCGCCCGGGCGAGCTGATCCCGGACGAGCTGACGGCCGGCTCGGTGTGCGCCTTCGCCTGCCCGGTGCCGGCAGCGCATCCGGACGCCGCCGTCACGGTCGTCGTCACCGACCGCCGGCCCGAGCTGGCCGGCGAGGCGGAGGTCGAGCGGAGCAGCACCGGACCGGTCCCGAGCTATCAGGTCGGCACCCCGGACGGGGGCGAATGCACCGTGCAGTTCTGGCAATCCGGCCAGCTGGAGGCGTTGTTGAGCCGGTTCCAGACCAGCATTCCCAGCCAGGAAGACAGCCAGCCGGAATCCGCCGACGAGGAGCTGCTACGCCGCCTCGTCACCGGCGTGCCCCTGGCCGGAGACGCCCGCTTCGCCGAGTACCGCCGGGCCCTGAAGGCCAGCGGCTATGCCCTGTGGTACGCCGAGAACCACAAGTACATCGCGGAGAACAACCTCGAGGACGTCGCGGGCATGCTGTCGGTCGGCGATATCGAGTCCGCGGCCATGACCGTGTACTCCGCCTTCACCCTGGCACTGGAGGCAAGGCTGGCCCTGGGATGGGACCTTTCACCCGTGCGCGAGGACTTCCTCGCCCGCATCACGGCCGCCCCGTTCTCGCCGCTCGAACGGGACGCGGTCACCACCGTCCTGTTGTGGCGTGGCTACCTGACCGCCCCGCGACGGTGGGTCGACGCGGCGGCCCGGACGGCCGAAGGGCTGCTGATCGCCGTGGAGCAGCGCTGGTTCGCGTGACGGTGTCAGTGCCGGTCTTGCCGGTGCGCGAAGGTGAACACGTGGGTACCCGCGGCGAACTCCCCGCCGCCGACGGTCGGGTGGACCTTCTCGTGGTCGAGCAGGACGAACCCGGCCTGGGAGGCGAGATCGACCAGGTTGACCGCCCAGGTCTTGCGCTCGACCTCGTAGTCCAGCCCGGCGACCAGGGCCTCTAGTTCGAGGACCGCGAACCGTACTCGTTGCCAGGCGCCGGCGTCGTTCGGCACGGGGCCTCGCCCCTGCCGGGCCCGGTCGAGCAGGGTGGCGAGCTCGTCGACGTCGGCAGCCGCGGCGGCCCGCAGGACGGCGAGCCGGTCCTGCTCGGGCGGCGCGAGAAGGCCGGGATCGACCCATCTCAGTGCCTGCTCGATGTAGACGAGGTGGTGCTCGGCGATGGCGACCGAGCGTTGCCGCGGGGTGCGGAAGGGCGAGACGAGCTCGTCGGCCACCACCAGGATGCCGTCGGGGGCGAGGTTGTTCCGCGCGGCGGCGAAGAACAGCCGGGTGTCGAGGTGGTGGGACGTCCCGACGGAGACGATGGCCGGAAACGCCCGAGCGGACCGGAAGTCGGCGATGTCGGCATGCGCCGGCTCGATCGTCCGGCCGGCGCAGTTGGCGGCCAGGTGCCGGTAGGCGACCGGGCTCGGCTCGACCGCGCATACCGCGGCGTCCGGGAACAGCTCGGTGAACATGATCGTCGGCAGGCCCGGGCCGGAGCCGATGTCGAGGATACGGTCGGCCGGCAGGCGCGCGTGCCGGGCGAGTTGGGAGGCGGCGACATAGACCTGGCTGCCGTAGCCGGGATGGACGGCTTCGTAGAAGGCGTACTCCTCGACGCTGATCCGGTCCTCCCACCGCTGGGTCCACCGGGCGTCGCCCGGGGTGCCGGCCTGCTCGAACTGACCGGGCCGGTGCTCCCGCACGAAACGCGGCACCAGGGGCAACCCGAGCCGGTTGGCCAGATCGCTCGCCATCGTCGCGACGAGCCAGGAGGGGTCCTCGACCAGGGCCGCGACCGCGGAGACCCGGCAGGGATCCTCGCCGGTACCGGTCAAGCCCTCGGCGGAGCCCGAGCGCATCTGGTCGTAGAGCTCACCGGCCCGGTCCCACACCGCGCCGGTCGGGGCGGTACCGGCCGGCGGCTGCGCGAGCCAGTCGAGCGCGGTCGGCGGCCGGGTAGCCCGGCGAGCGAGCACCTTCGCGCGCTTCCCGTCCCAGGTCAGCGATACCCGGCTGGGGCCGGTGTCGAGCACCAGGGCATGGTCGGTGACTGCCACCTGGGCGCCCACCCGTTCGCCGAGGCGCTGAACCTGCTCGACGGACCCGTCCGCCAGGGGCTGGTCCAACCTGAGGTCGTAGCGCCGGAAGGCCAGGCCGTTCTGGCATTCCTGCAGGGCTTTGGCCAGGACGTCGTGCACCGCCTCCGGGGAGACGTCGCAGCGCACCGGCTCGGTTCCGGCCGTGCCGAGGTAGAGGTCGTCGGCCTCGGCTTCGCGGATCGTGAGATAGTCCTCGGCCACCGCGGCCGGATCGTCGGAGGCGAGGTAGAGGTAGCCGGGCGCGTCGATCAGGGTGGACGTCGCGGGCAGCCACGTTCCGGTGGTCACGCTGCTGCTCAGCGCGACACAGGTGGGCAGGCCCCGCAGGAAGTCCTGCCAGCCGAGGTCCGGGACGGCGCCAGGCTGGTGGTTGACCAGGCTGACGTTGCGCACCGCCGCCAGCCGGGCCGCCGGGCGCTCGTCGAAGCGGGCCAGCGAGGGCGGATCGAGGATGGATCGGACGAAGAGGTGGGCCTGGGAGGAGCCGAGGAGGTCGCTCACGACGGCCGGCAGGGTTCCGCCTCCGAGCCGGGCCCCGGTCTCGACCAGGACCGGCGAGCCGTCCGGCCGGATGATCACCTCGGTATGGGCCGGGCTGGACCGGATGCCCAGCGCGTCCAGGACCGTGACGACGAATGACCGCAGCGTCTGCCAGGCCGTCGACCCAGGCGGCACGGGCTCTTCGAAGTCGTACAGTGGCGCCCCGGACCGTGCCGTCCGCTTGGTGTAGCGCCAGGCCTCCGCCACCCGGTGCACGCCGTCGAGGCTGACCGTGTTGACGTAGTACTCGCTGCCCCCGACCCGCTCCTGCACCATGACCCGATCGTTCGGATCGCCGTAGACGTTGCAGGCGGTGAGGATGTCGTGGCAGGCGTCAGTCAGTGCGTCCGGGCCGGCGCAGAAGCGAACGTGGTCGGTGCCCGCGCTGGTGACCGGCTTGGCTACCACGTCGGTCAGGCCGCGTTCGACCATCCAGGCCCTGGCGGCCCTGGCCGAGGTGAAGGTCGAGCCGAGCGGGACGGCGATGCCGGCTCGGGTGGCGAGGCCGTCCAGTATCGCCTTGTCCGCGCTGGCACCGGCTCGGGCCGGGTCGTCGTGCGGGCCGCCGACCAGGGAGCCGAGGCGGGCCGCGAGCTCGACCCCGGACTCGGTCCCGGCCACGACCCGGCTCACCCCCCAGCCGGTCAGCAACGCAGCGGTGCGGTCGACGTCGCTGTCATAGCCCAGGTCGGCCTGGTAGTCGTCGGGGACGAAGCTGTCCCGGTAGTAGGGATGGGTGTCCTTGCGGCTCTGCACATGGATGCATCCCACGCCAGCCGAGGAGAGCATGGCTGCCACCAGCTTGCCGGTGGAGTAACCGTCGACGACTGCTATGCGCATAGTGGACATCTCCCTCGAGAGATATCGTACGAAACGCGTGATCTTCGCCAAGTAGGCCCTGCACGAGCACCGTCAGGAGGTGCCGCGCTGGCTTGGCCTGCTAAGTGGATTGGGCTGGCCAGCGGATGGCGCCGAGTTCGCGGGACACGTTGCGGGCCGCCTCCCGCAGGGCGTCGCGGACCGGTTCCCCGACCGGCCAATCGGTGGTCGGCAGGACCACGGCGATCGCCCCGATCGCCGTGCCGGACGCGCCGAAGATCGGTGCGGCCACGCTGGACTCGCCCAGCACGGCTTCGTCCTTCTCTTCGGCCAGTGCCGTGCGGGCGACAGCGCCGAGCTCCTTCCGCAGCTCGGCGGCATCGGTGATCGTCTCACCGGTCATGCTGCGATGCGCCGAGGCGAGGACACGCTCGGTCTCAGCCGGCAGGAACGCCAGCTGAGCCTTGCCCAGCGCGCTCGCGTGGGCCGGAATCACAATCCCCGTCTCGGGCATCTGCCGGCTGCCGTCGGGGCGAGGCTCGTGGTGGATGATCACCATGTCCTCGCCGGCCAGCACGCCCGTCCGCACCGCCATCCCGGTGCGGCGGGCCAACTCCTCTGACCACGACATCGCTCGCGAACGCAGTTCCAGCGTGTCCAGATAGACGTTGCCCAGACGCAGGACGGCTGGACCAAGTTGGTACCGCCCGGAGCCCGGGTCCTGCACGACCAGGTAATGCGCGGCCAGCGTTCTCACGATGCCGTGCACCGTCGACGGGGCGAGCTCCAACCGGGTCGCGAGCTCGGCGATGCCCAGGCGTCGCTCGCCCTGTAACGCGAATAGCACGCGGGCTGCGCGGTCGACGGACTGGATCACGTGTCTCGTCCCCTTTCGTCCCTCGACATCGGAACAACCCTTGACGAGATTGAAGCACAGGCGTAATTTCCCGCACATCGTTCGACATTATCGAATGCTAGTCGAGATCACGGCACTTTGCGAACCGGTCGTCTCGGCTGCCACCAGAGACAGGAGCGTGCAGGGCAATGGACGAACCGTCGATCAGACAGAAGCTCACGGCCGAGGTCATCGGAACGGCCTTCCTGGTGTTCATCGGTGTCGGCTCCGTGCCGGCGACGTTGATCGTCAATGGCAACGCACCTTTCACCATGGCCGACCTCGGCATGATCTCCTTCGCCTTCGCCCTGGTGGTCATCGCAGCCGTCTACGCGCTCGGACACGTATCCGGCTGCCACATCAATCCTGCGGTCACCGTGGGGCTGGCGACGGCAGGCAAGTTCCCGTGGCGGCAGGTACCGGCCTACGTCGCGGCCCAGGTCACCGGTGCAGTGCTCGGCGCGGTTGCGATCATCGTCGTGCTGGGCAAGAAGGCGTCCGACCTCGGTCTCGGCGTGGCGCAGTACGGCGGTACGGTGCACTGGCCGCAAGCATTCGGCGCCGAGTTCATCGGCACGTTCATCCTGGTGTTCGTCGTCTTCGGGGTGATCCACCGCAACGCGACCGCCGGTTTCGCCGGGGTCGCCATCGGTTTCGCGGTCTTTGCCATCATCATCGTCGTTGCGCCTACCACCTCCGCCTCCATCAACCCAGCGCGCACAATCGGTCCCATGCTCATCCAGCAGATCTGGGGAGGGACTGTGCACTGGACGCAGTTGCCGGTCTACATCGCCGCGGAGTTGCTTGCCGGCGCGGCCGCGGCCTTGGCCTTCGGCGCCGTCTCCCGAACCTCGGTCGACCAGCACGCGCCCAGCAACGCGGCCGACCTCGTCCCCGCGGAGGTCTGACATGAAGAAGCTCATCAACGACCCGGCGAATGTCGTCAGCGACGCCCTGCTCGGAATCGAGGCAGCGCACCCGGACCTGCGGGTCGATCATGCCAACAAGATCATCTACCGCGGAGACGCGCCGCGGCCGGGCAAGGTCGGACTGATCTCCGGTGGCGGCTCGGGTCACGAACCGCTGCACGGCGGTTTCGTCGGCCTCGGGATGCTCGACGCCGCCTGCTGCGGCGAGGTGTTCACCTCCCCCGTCCCGGACCAGATGCTCCAGGCCACCCGGTCGGTCGACGGCGGGGCCGGTGTGCTGCACATCGTGAAGAACTACACCGGCGACGTCATGAACTTCGAGATGGCCGCCGAACTCGCGGCCGCCGAGACCGGCGTCGAGGTCGTCTCGGTGGTGACCGATGACGACGTTGCAGTGCAGGACAGCACCTGGACGGCCGGCCGCCGCGGCGTCGGGGTCACGGTGCTGCTCGAGAAGATCGCGGGTGCAGCAGCCGAGCAGGGTCGACCGCTCAAAGAGGTTGCCGACATCGCCCGCGAGGTCAATGCCAACGGACGCAGCATGGGTATCGCGCTCACGTCCTGCACCGTGCCCGCGAACGGCAAGCCGACCTTCGAACTCGGCGAGTCCGACATCGAACTCGGCGTCGGGATCCATGGCGAGCCGGGGCGCCGACGGGTTCCGCACGCGCCGGCCAGAGAGATCGCCACCATGCTCGTCGAGCCGGTGCTGCAGGACCTTCCGTTCAATCGCAGAGACAGCGTCATCGCCTTCGTCAACGGGTTGGGCGGCACTCCGCTGATCGAGCTGTATCTGATGTACAACGAGGTTGCGCAGCTGCTGTCAGCGCACGGCATCGGCGTCGCCCGCAGCCTCGTCGGGCCGTACATCACCTCGCTCGACATGGCCGGCTGTTCCGTCACGCTGCTCCGTACCTCCGACGAACTGTTGCGCCTGTGGGACGCTCCGGTTCGCACACCTGCGCTGCGCTGGGGGATCTGACGATGACCGAGGGACGCATCACGCTCGACGAGCTGAAGAGCTGGTTGAGAGAGTTCGCGCAGCTTGTCACCGATCACCGTGACGAGCTGACGACACTCGATGCGGCCATCGGTGACGCCGACCATGGCACGAACATGGAGCGCGGCATGTCCGCCGTCATCGCCGGCCTGAGTGGTGACACCGTCGGTGAGTTGTGCAGGCAGGCAGGCATGACCCTGGTGAGCACCGTCGGTGGAGCCAGCGGACCGCTCTACGGCACCTTCCTGCTGCGGTTCGGGTCATCAGCCGGCGACGTCGCCGAGCTCGATGCCACCGGATTTGCCGCTGCGATGCGAGCGGGCCTGGACGGCATCGTCGCGCGCGGCAAGGCCGAGCGCGAGGACAAGACGATGTACGACGCCCTGGCTCCTGCGGTCGAGGCACTCGAGGCAGGAAAGGGCGATCCGCTCGGCGTCGCGCTGCGGACCGCGGCGGAGGCCGCGGACAAGGGCCGGGACGCGACCATCGAGATGCTGGCCCGCAAAGGACGGGCCAGCTACCTCGGCGAGCGCAGCATCGGGCACCAGGATCCCGGCGCGACCTCGGCCGCTCTCCTGGTGCGCGCCGCGGCGACGACACTGGCCTGAATCATGGTCGGTATCGTCGTCGTCTCCCACAGCCGGGCGCTCGCGCGCGCCGCGGTCGAACTCGCCGAGCAGATGCTGCACGGGCATCGCCCGAGCATCGCGATCGCCGCGGGCTTGGACGAGACGACACTGGGCACGGACGCGGTCCAGGTGAAGGAAGCGATCGAACGCGTCGACAGTCCGGATGGCGTCGTCGTCCTGCTCGACCTGGGCAGCGCGCTGCTCAGCGCCGAGCTCGCACTCGACCTGCTCGACGAGGCGACCCGTGCCCGCGTCGTGCTCAGCCCGGCTCCGCTGGTCGAAGGGCTGGTCGCCGCAGTGGTCACGGCCGCAGGTGGCGGCACAACGGCCGACGTCGCAGCCGAAGCGAGCGGAGCGCTCGCTGGCAAGGTGGCCCATCTTGCGGCCACTTCAGGTGCGGTCATCGCCACCGAGAGCATGACCGACGGCGACGCGGTTCGCGGCGTCTTCACTGTCGGCAACCCGCACGGGCTGCACGCCCGGCCGGCCGCTCGCCTCGTCGCGCAAGTGCGCACCCACGACGCGCGGGTGCACCTCACCAACCTGACCACCGGCGATGGCCCTGTCCCCGCATCGAGCCTGAGCCGGGTAGCCACCCTCGGCGCGCGGCAGGGCCACCAGGTCGAGGTATCGGTCACCGGCAGTCAGGCGGCCGAAGCACTCGAGCACATCCTCGCGCTGGCGGGCCGGCACTTCGACGAACAGGACGCGCCGGAGCCGCCCCGCCGCCCGACCGAGACCGCAGGGCCGGTGGTCGCCTCACCGGGCATCGCCATCGCACCGGCCCGCCGGGCTGGCGCGCGGGCCGTGGTCATTCCTGACGACGAACCCGGCGACGCGACCACCCGCTGGCGGCGCCTTCGCGAAGCCCTCGCGGCGACGCGCCGCGATCTGGCCCGTACCCGCGCGCGGATCAGCCGCGAGACCAGCGAGAGCGACGCCGCGATCTTCGATGCGCACCTGATGTTGCTCGACGACGCCGAGCTGCTGAACGAGGCGCGGCACCTCATCGACTCGGGTTTCGGCCCAGCTCGTGCCTGGCAAGACGCGGTCACGGGTGTCGAGCACGAGTTCAGCCAGCTCGACGACTCGTACCTGCGCGGCCGAGCGGCCGACGTCCGCGCGGTCGGCGACCAGGTGCTCCGCCACCTGCTCGGTATCGACACCGGGCTCGGGGCGCGCGCAGGCATTCTCGTCGCCGCGGATCTGACCCCGGCCGAGGCCGCGGAGTTGGACGCCGGACTGGTCCAGGCCGTCGTGCTGGCCTACGGCAGCGCAACCTCGCACGCGGCCATTCTCGCCACTGCGAAAGGCATCCCGATGCTCGTCGCGGCCGGAACGCACGTGCTCGAGATCGCGGACGGCACGCCGCTCGTCGTCGACGGCGACACCGGAGAGCTGCTCATCGATCCGGCCGATGAGGTCGTGCGCGAATACCGAGCTCGCCTCGCCAACCGGAACCGCGCCGAGGCCGTCGCCCACGCGGCGGCCATGCGGCCGGCGGTCACGGTCGACGGCGTCACCATCGCAATCAACGCCAACATCGGCTCGGTAGACGATGCCAAGGCCGCCGCCGACGCCCACGCCGACGGTGCCGGGCTGGTCCGCACCGAGTTCTTGTTCCAGTCGCGCGCCGAGCCGCCCACGCTTGGAGAACAGGACGCGACCTACCGTGCCATCACCGACGCGTTCGCCGGGCGGCGCGTCGTCTTCCGAACCCTCGACGCCGGCGGCGACAAGCCACTACCTTTCGCCCCGGTCGCGGCGGAAGCCAACCCCTTCCTCGGCATCCGCGGACTGCGACTCTCGCTCCACCATCCCGACCTGCTGCTCGAACAGCTGCGCGCGATCTGCGCCGTCGCCGCCGACGCACCGGTCAGCGTCATGTTCCCGATGGTCAGCACGCTGGACGAGCTGCTGGCCGCGACGGCGCTGCTCGACGAGGCGTGTTCGGGCCACCGACCCGACAGCCTCCGGGTGGGGATCATGGTCGAAGTACCAGCGGTGGCGCTGAAAGCGGCAGCCTTCGCGCCCCACGTGGATTTCTTCAGCGTCGGCACCAATGACCTGACCCAGTACGCCCTCGCCGCCGAACGCGGCAACCCGGCGCTGGCCACGCTGGCCGACCCGCTCGACCCGGGCGTGCTGCGGCTGATCGCCGAACTGTGCCGCCAAGCGGGGGACGCGTCCGTATCGGTCTGCGGAGAGATCGCCACCGACCCGGTCGCCGCCCAGTTGCTCCTCGGCCTCGGCGTCGACTCGCTCAGCGTGGCCGCGCCGGCCGTTGCGCGGATCAAGCAGGTGGTGCGAACCATCGACACCATGCGCGCCGCGAAGGTGGCCGCGAAAGCCCTGACGTGCGCGAGCGCGAGTGAGGTCCGGCGCATCGCGTCCGAATGAGCGACCCGGCCGGCGTGCTAGAACCAAGATCCCCACAGCGAGGATGCCGCGTCCGGTATCGGCTTCTCGGACGAATTGCGGAATCGTCGGGCCCTGTTGGAGGTGACATTTAGGCGCCATGGACTCGACGTCGGACGACTCCGGCGATATTCGCGACCGATGGTGTCGCGGTCTGGCGCCGGATCAGGTATTCGGTCGTCTGTCGGCGCAGGGGATGTATTCGAACCGGCGACTATTGGCCAGTCAAGACCGCGTACCCGTTCCTGGTATCCCTCGGGGGGTCAGCGGGTGATGGTCAGCGGGAGTGCGGGTGTGAGGAGGTGGCGGCCATCGGCGAGGTTCATGGGGACGGTCAGGTGCCAGGATCCGGCCGGGACGGCGTAGCCGAGCTCGGGTGAGTAGCTGGCGGTGCCGACGAGCAGTGGTATCCGGACGGTCTCAGAAGGTGCGGCGGTGAAGGTCACCAACGGTGCGATCCGTACTCCTCCGGTGTCGGGGCCGCCAACTACCGCGCCGGCGTCGTTGATGATGGTCGCGGTGAGTTGGCCGTTGGTGTGGACGCTGATGTCATGGTCGCTGAGGTTGGTGAGCAGTAGGCCATGTGTCGTTGTCTGGCCGCTGCGCAGCGCCAACGGCGCCTCCAGGACGATGCCCATCTCGGCCGGGTTCACCGGGTCCCGGTCGATGGTCCGAGCTGATCTTCGCGACGGGCTTGGCAGGTGTGCCGCGGGTGGGTAGGGCAGGGCGCCGACTCGCAGCGATACGAAGTCGCCGTAGGTGTTGTGCAGGTCGGCTGCTGTGGACTCGGCGGCGGCAGTCAGGCAGATCTCCACCGGCGGGCGGCGATAACCCGGGTCGGGAGTCGGAGACGCCAGCAGTAGCCTAGGCTCCGCGCTCCAGAGCCGCTGCAGGTCATGTCTGAGCCGCTCCCACGCTTCGAGGTCTGCTGGTTTGGCGCGTTCGACACGCACCCAGCTGGCGATGCCGAGCCGGCGGGCGAGGTCGGTGATGGCGGTGGTGTCCTGGTCAGTCAGGTCGATGATCGTGACGCGCAGACCGCGGTCGGGATCGAATCGTGCCTCAGCGAAACGGTCGCCGACGAGCGCCCTGGTCTCTGTGAAGAATTCGTCGGCATGTTGCTCGACGTCATCCGGTGCCGTCGGGCCTTGGTCGTCGCCGGGGTGCAGCTGCACTGTTCCTCCCGCGATTCCTGCTGCTGTTGCGCAGCGACGAAGACCGACCTCTGCCTCATCATCGTCAGGCGAGGGAAAGGGGCCCGTTCTGGAGGGTAATCATTGTGCTGTGTCCGGGACGCGGCGCATAGCTGCGTGGTGGCCCACTCGTGGGCGGTGAGGGGCCAGCGGGCGGCGGTGATGGCTCAGAGGCCGAGGAGATCGGCGAGCTCCGCCTGATCTGTCAACTCCCGTCGACGATTCCCAATCGTTAGACCAGATGCAAGGTGTGATTCCCGGATGCGGTCTTGGTCGTTGGAGGTGACACGGCGACCGGAGCGCGAAGCGCTGGGCTCGCCGGCTGAGAGCTAGGGACTAGGTGCGGGCCGGCTGTGGCGCGGCCAGCCCGCTATCGAGTCCGGTGGAAAGCGCTCCCACTGAGCCAACTCGATCTTGCGGACTGGCCCCACCCCAGGCAGACTTAACGGGTAGTTCACGTCGGGGACGTCAGTTGGAGGCCACCGTGTCGATCGACCTCCCCGACCCTGCCGCCAACACCTCGCTCAAGGTCCTGACACTCCGCCGTCCGGATACCTGCGCCTGCGGGGCGGCTCTTGCCGCTGGCGAGCAGGCGGCCTGGGATCGGGCGACGCGAGCCGTCTGGTGCCTGCCCTGTGCGCAACCCATGCTGGCGGGTGCCGCCGCCACTCCACCACCGATAGAGCCGGCGCCGATCGAGTTGGGAGTGGCCGGCGGATCTGCGCAGCAGGAGTTCGCTCGGCGGCACAGCAAGCGCGAGCACCGCATCCGCGAGGCGCATCCACGGCTCGGGGGCTTGATCCTCGCCCTGTCCGACGACCCTCAGTCCACTCGGGCGTGGCAGTCCGGCGCGACCGGAGAACGCAAGCTCGGCGAGAAGCTGGCGAGTCTCGGCGACACCGTCATCGCGCTGCACGACCGGCAAGTCCCGAAGAGTCGAGCCAACATCGATCACATCGTGATCGGTCCAGCCGGTGTGTATGTGATCGACGCCAAGCGCTACCGGAACGCGAAGATCGCCGTCCGGCGATCCAGCGGGTTTCTGAGCCCGGTCCGGACCCAGCTGATGGTGGCCGGACGAGACAAGACCAAGCTGCTCGACGCCATGGGCTGGCAGGTCGACGCGGTACGCGCGGCATTGAGCGACAGTGCGGAGTTCGCGGACGTCCCGATCACCGCGGCGCTGTGCTTCATCGACGCCGAGTTCCCGCTCTTCGGGACCATCGAAATCAACGAAGTACGCGTACAAGGCCTCGGCGGGACGGCCAAGCTCGTCTCGACCGCGGGCCCTCTCGACGCCCCGGTGAGGGCTCAGCTCGCCCGGCACCTCGCCGCCCGGCTCCCCGCGAAGCCTTCAAGCGACTCTGCTCTGCTCTAGTTAGTCTGAGGAATACGGAGCGAGATTCGTCCCTGGCATTGGCTACCACCCGGCTTTCGGGCGGAAAGCCAAGTGCCTCTAGCCCTTTAGAAATGGGTGGAGCTGAGGGGACTCGAACCCCTGACCCCCACACTGCCAGTGTGGTGCGCTACCAGCTGCGCCACAGCCCCTTATCAAGCAACCCACCCTGGTGCGGCGAGCCGGGAAGTGAGTTTACACAGCGCCAGCGACCGCCCGCCGCCGGCCCACTGCCGAACCCCCTCCGAACCGTCCCAAAGATCACCAAGAGCCCTCCGGAGAGCCGGTCCGCCACGCCGAGACCCCCCGGATTTCTTGACTTGGAGCCCTCTCAGCCATACTTGGGGCGAGCCGCACCGGCCCAGCGCCGACGAACCTGAACCACCACCGCGCGGCGAGGACACTCATAAGGAGACATTCGTGAACCGCAAGGAACTGGTGACCGCGGTCGCCGAGAACGCCGATCTCGAGCAGAAGACGGTCGACGCAGTGCTGCGCAGCCTGCAGACCACCCTGGAAGCGGCCGTCGCCAAGGGCGACAAGGTGAGCGTGCCCGGCTTCTTCGCCCTCTCGGTCGGCAAGCGTGCCGCCCGCGAAGGCCGCAACCCCGCCACCGGCGAGACCATCCAGATCGCCGCCGCCAACACCGTCAAGTTCACCGCCGGCAGCTCGCTGAAGGACGCCGCCAACAAGTAACCCCAGCACGCGCAGAGGGGGCCGGTACCGCCAGGTACCGGCCCCCTCTGCTGTCCGCGGTCGGCCCGACCAGGGCCGACCACGGAGCTACTTCGACGTGGTGGCCGACGGGGACGCCGACCGCGACGGGCTGGTCGAGGCCGGCTTGCTGGTCGAGCCCGAGGTGGACGCCCGCGAGGTGGGCGTTGCCGACGGGGTCGGTGACGGCGCCGCGGTGGACTTGGCCTTGGCCAGCGCTGCGGAGATCGCCGCGTCGACCTGGGCCACCGTCACCGCGTCACCCTCCGAGCCCACCCGGGTACCGGCCACGAACACCGCCGGCGTCCCGTTGACGCCCCGCTTGGACGCGGCCTCGGTCACCGCGGCTACCAGGTCCTTGTGCTGGTTCGACGTCACGCAGGTGGAGAAGGCGGCGCTGGTGATGCCGGCCTCCTTGCCCCAGGCGGTCAGCTGCGAGTCCGGCTTGCCCTTGCTGCCCTCGGCCGGCTGGTTGTTCACCCCGCCCGACTTCCCGAACAGGATGTCGTGGAACTTCTGAAACGCATCCGGGCTCTCGTCGGCGGCGCAGTAGCCGGCGTTGGCCGCCCGCGAGGAGTACTTGTTGCCGTTGGACAGCGAGTCCAGGAACGACATCACGTGGTAGTTGACCCTGATGTTGGTGGCCTTGACCTTGGCGGCCAGGTCGGTGGCCAGCCCGCTCTGCTCCAGGTCGTTGCAGATCGGGCACTGGAAGTCCTCGTAGACGTCCACCAGCACCGGCGCCTGCTGGTTGCCCACCCGCACCCCGGTCGCGGCCGAGGCGTTGGTGGTGTCGACGTCGGAGCTGATCGAGGCCCGCCCGCTCTGCACGCCGGCCCCGATCAGGGTGACCAGCAGCAGCACCACCACCGTCCCGGCGGCGACGTAGCGCTGCTTGTACCGCAGCTCGGTCTCGGCCGCGGCCACCGCGGCCCGGTACCGCCGGACGTTCTTCTCGCTCTTGCGCTGCTTCGGGGTCAGCTCCGGCACCATCTCCGAGGCGATGATCGCCCGGTCCACCGAGAACCTGGTCAGCGGCCACCGGATCAGGAACGCCGACAGCACCAGCAGCCCGAGGTCGCGCAGGATGTCGAGGGTGTAGGAGGTCGAGGTGGACGGCCCTCCCCCGCCGCCGAAGCAGCCGCACTGGATCTCCAGCCCGCGGGCCGCCGCCTGGATGATGCCGACCAGGAACACCACCAGCAACACCGCGCTGACCGCGGCGGCGTACCGGGTGATCAATCCGATCAGCAGCAGGACGGCCAGCACCAGCTCCAGGCTCGGCAGGCCGTAGCCGATCGCCTTGGACAGCCACTCCGGGGTGGCGTCGTAGGCCCGCACCACCTGCACGAACCGGCGCGGGTCGCCGATCTTGGCCAGTGCCGCCCAGGCCCAGACCGCCGCCAGCACCACCCGGACCACCACGCCCACCAGCCCCGCCCAGCCGGGTGGCTCCCGGCGGACGACCGGCTCTCGACGGGCAGGCAGCCGGGTGGTCAGCTCTGGGAACCTCACGTCGTCGAACCCCTTACTTGGTATCGGCCACCAGTGGCAGGTCGTGGGCCACCTGCTCGGCCTGGTTGGTGCTCTGCAGGAACGCCACCCGTGCGTAGTCGTCCGTACCATAGAGCAGCACTTCGGACGAATGGGTTCGGCCCTCGTCCTCGGCGAGTGTCACGTGCGCGGCCACCTGGGCTGCGTCCACTTCCGACTGGCTCCCCCACAGCCCGATGAACCGGTTCGGCAGCCCCGGATCGAACTTCGCCAGGTAGCTCTTGAGCACCGGCGCGGTGTCGTGCTTGACGTCGGTGGTCACGAACACCACCCGGGTCGCCTGGCGCACCGCCTCGGGCACCTCCCGCAACGCGTTGGCGATGTCGGCCAGCGTCGTCGGGCAGACGTCCGGGCAGGTGGTGTAGCCGAAGAACAGCAGGGTCGGCTTGCCTGCGGTGTCGGCGCCGAACCGGAACGCCTTGCCGGCGGTGTCGGTGAGGGTGAACTGCGGCCGCGGCTGCGGCGGGTCCAGGCCGAGCCCGGAGTAGCCGCTGCCGGCGGCATGGTCGTTCAGCTCGCTGGCCGAGGCCGAGGCGGCCGGCGAGCCGTCCGAGCCCCCGGACCCACAGCCGGCCAGCGTGGCGAGCAGCACCGCCGCGGCCAGCGCCGCACCGGCACCGCGCAGCCGGCTCATCGGGGCGCCTCGGCGGTCGGGGCCGGCGCGCCGATCGCGATCACCGGCACAGTCAGCAGCAGCTGCCCGGCCTTGGCGAACGTCAGCCGGAAGTTGACGCTCTGGCCCGCCTCGAGCGGGCTGTAGAGCTTGTCGATCATCACGTGCCCCTCACCCGGCCGCAGGCTGACGCTGCCGTGCGCCGGGATGCTCAACCCAGAGATCTGCCGCATCCCGCCGCGCGAGTCGGAGTGCAGGGTGGTCTGCTCGCCCGCCCCGGAGTCCACGCCGGTCAGCACGTCCGGCGTGCCGGTGGTGTTGTAGAGGGTGAAGTACGCCGCCGCGTTCACCCCGTTCGCCGGCTCCCGGACGTAACCGCCGCTCGCCACGATCGGTTGCTCCGGCGCGGCCGCGACGTCCGCGGCGGCCGGCGAGTTCGACATCGCGCCGCGGACCAGGCCGGCCGCGCCGGCCACCGCAAGCAGCACCGCGAGGACCATCGACACCGGGATGCGTTTCACGCCACCCATGATCCCCCACCGGAGTTCGGAACCTGCTGTGAGCGTCCCGGCACTCAGAACACCTTGATCCGGGCCACCGCGACCGTCGAGTCGAACTCCGAGGTCTGCACGGTCAGGCTGATCTCCCAGGTGCCGGCCACCGGCAGCGACACCACTGCCGAGGTGTAGCTGCCCGGGCCGGACGCCTTCAGCGGTACCGGGATCGGCCCCAGCTGCTGCGCCGGCAGGCTGGCGGTCGCGGTGACGGCGGTCGCCGCCGGTCCGCCGGCCAGCTGCACCTCGAACCGGACGTTGCCGTGCACGCCCGGCGTGACCTGCACCGTCGCCTCGGTGGCGGCATTCACCCGCACGCTGACCTGCCGGGGCTTGCTGCGATCGGCCGCCAGCGCCACCTTGCCGGGCGGCTGCGAGACCAGCACCGCGGTGGCCGCGAGCACCAGGGCACCCACCAGCACCTCAACCAGCAGCGTCCGGCGCAGCCTGGCCGGCAGCCCCGGCTCCGGCCGCGCCGCCACCCGCCACGCGGTCGCCGTACCCAGCGCCGCACCGGCCGGCTCCAGCCCCGCACCGGCCGGCTCACGACCCGCGCCAGGCGGGGCTCCACCGAGCGGCAGGTCCACCGGCTCGTCCGGGTCCGCCGGCCGCTCGGTACCGGCCGACCGCAGCACCACCCGGCGGGCCAGGTAGCCCAGCCCGAGGATGGCGCAGAACAGCGCAACCTTGATCAGCACCAGCTGGCCGTACCGGGTGCTGGCCAGCGCGTCCAGCGCCCCGACCTCCCGCCAGGCCTGCAGGGTGCCGGTCACCGCGAGGGTGGCGATGCAGGCCATCGCGACCCGGGAGAAGACCGGCAACCCGGCCGCCAGCTGGACCCGGTCGGCCTCCCGGTCAGGCATGTCGTCCGGCCAGTCGTCCGGCCAGTCCGCCGCCCCGGCGTCCGGCAGTCCGCCCTCGGCACGAGCCGCACGGCGGGAGCTGAGCGCGGCCACCGCCAGCACCAGCACGCCGCCCAGCCAGACGATCATGGCAGTCAGGTGCAGCGCGTCCACCAGCACCCACAGCGAACGCGGGCTGGCCGAACGGGTGTGCCCGGACGCCGCGAAGGTGACCACGATGCCGGCGCCGACGATCGCCGCCGCCTCCGGCGCCCAGCTGGGCCGGCGCTCCGGATCGTCCGCTGGCCGGGCGCCGGCCGCTGAACCGCGGCCCAGCAACGCGGTGAGCTCCATGCCCAGCACGCCCAGCAGCAGCACCCGCAGCGACAGCAACGGGCCGGTGCCGTCGTGCAGGGTGGCGTCCAGCAGGCTGCCCCGGGTGAGGGTGCTGAACCCCGTCCCGGCCGCGTACGGCCCCTCCAGCAGATATTCGGTGACAGCGCCCGCCGCGGCTATCCCCCAGCCGGACCAGACCAGCCGCCGGACCGCCCGGTGCCGCCGGCCGGCCGGCCAGAGCGTGAAGATCAGCCAGCTGCCGCCGACCATCGCCACCCCGGCGAAGCTGAGCCAGTGGCTGGTCGCCAGCCCCGTCGAGACCGCCCGGTCGACCGGCGCCGACCCGGAGCCGCCGCCTCCGATGTCCAGCGGGCCGTTGCCCACCACGTACCGGACGGTGCCGGCCACTGGGTGCGAGTCGGCCGAGATCACCCGGTAGCTGGCCAGGTAGCTGCCGTCCCCCAGCCCGGACCGCAGCTGTACCGACACCGAGCTGCCCACCCCGCCGGGGTGCTTGGGCTGGCCGCTGTCGACCCGCCGGCCGGACGAGTCGACCACCCGCAGGTAGCCCAGGTCCAGGCCCACCTGCTCGTTGAACCGCAGCGTGACCGAGGCCGGTGACTGGGCCAGCCGGCTGCCGTCGGCCGGGTCCGAGCCGACCAGCACGGTGTGCGCCGAGGCGGGTGCTGCCAGCAGCAGGTTCAGCACCGCCACCGCCAGCACCGCCAGCAGCCCGAGCGGCCAGCGCCTCATGCCGCCCCCCGGTTGCGCCGCGGCAGCGACCTGACCGGGCTCTGCCCACCGGCCGGCACCGCCGGCCGGCGGGGCCCGGGCACCCGCTCGGCCCGCGCCAGGGCGATCACCAGCAGCAGGCCCAGCGCCACCCCGGCATGGCTGGCCAGCCGGGCAGCGGTGACCGCCCCGTCCAGCAGATCCGGCACGCTCAGCATCGACAGCACCGCCACGAAGGCCAGCAGGATCGGCACCGTGCCGGCCGCCCGGGCCGGCCGCAGCGCCACCGCCAGCAGCGCGGCGCCGACCGCCACGTTCCAGGCCGCGCTCTCGTGCGCCTGGTGGGTGCCCATGTGCATCGCCGCCATTCCGACGCTCTCGCCCCACATCCCCGGCACCGACACCGCCCACTGCAGGCCGGCCAACGCGATCAGCGCCGCCTGCAGCCCCCGCCGCCGGCGCAGCAGCCGGGCCGCCGGCAACCCGGCCTCGCGCAGGATCGGCTCGCTCAGGTCCGGCGGGGTCACCCCGGACACCCGCAGCAGCCGGCCGGCCCGGGTGGCGGCGTCCAGCCACATCGAGCAACCGGGGCAACCTGCCAGGTGCTCGTCCAGCACTACGCTGGGTATCCCGGGCCTCTCGCCGTCCAGCCGGGCGGAGGCAGCCTCCCGGAAGGCCTCACAGCTCATGCCCACCTCAGTCGGGGAAACTACCCGGTAAGTTCCCTGCCTGTGGCCCGGCTCACGTGCCGGGCCCGGCCGGACGCGTCCCATCCGGTGTGCCCGGCACACCGAATTCCCGATGCCCGACCCGCTCGACCTCCGCCGAAGGGACGCCCAGGTGCCGCCGCCAGACCAGGACTACGACGCCGTGACGCTGGCGGCCCTGCAGGCCCGGGCCGGCGACCCGGACGCCGCCGCCGCGTTCGTCCGGGCCTGCCAGGGCGACGTCTGGCGGCTGTGCGCCCACCTGGGCAGCCGGCGGGACGCCGACGACCTCACCCAGGAGACCTTCGCCCGCGCGTTCGGCTCGCTGCACCGCTTCGCCGGCCGGTCCGCGGGCCGCACCTGGCTGCTGTCGATCGCCCGGCGGGTGTGCGCCGACGCCATCCGCACCCGCCGGCCCAGCACCCCGGTGGCCGAGCTGGAGCCGCCCGGACGTGGCGCCGACCCCGCCGACACGGTCAGCCTGCGGTTGCTGCTGGACGGCATCGACCCGCTGTTCCGGGAGGCATTCGTGCTGACCCAGCTGGTGGGGCTGTCCTACGCCGAGGCGGCCGAGGTGATCAGCTGCCCGGTGGGCACCATCCGATCCCGGGTGGCACGGGCCCGCGACGCGCTGGTGGCCGGGCTGGAAGTCGGCGGCCGGACCGCCCGCGGCACCGGCTGAATCCGGCTGGAGCCCGGCTCAGGCCGGCCGGGTCCGCGCCCGGACGTCCTGGGCGGCCCGCCGCTCGGCGACGAACGAGGCGAACGGCACCGTGCCGGCCAGCATCACCAGGCCGAGCTTGAGCCACGGCCAGCGCAACCGGACGCCGAGGTCGAGGGCGGTCACCAGGTACACCATGAACAGGAAGCCGTGCGCGGTGCCGATCACCGCGACCGGTCCCGGGTGGTCGGCCAGGTACTTCAGCGGAATGGCCACGAAGCACAGCAGCACCAGCAGCACCCCGGTGGTGTAGGCCAGGATCCGGTAGCGCAGGAACGATCCGGACAAGCCACGCTGCCCGCGCTGGCCGGTGGGCGGAGCGGTCGCGGTCACTCGGGAGCCTCTCGGTCGGCGGCATCCAGCTGCGCCAGGTAGGCGTTGAACCTGCGCCGCTCCGGATCGGTCTCGACGGCAGGGCTGGACGGCGCCAGGGTATAGCCCCGGTACCGGCTGGCCGGTGCGGCGGGCCCGGCAGGGCTCGCGGCACCGCTCGGCCTCTCCTCGGCGGCCCGGTCCGAGCGCAGGTGGTCGGTGACCACCCGTCCCCACATCAGCACGGTGAACCCGACGAAGGCCCACCACTGCAGGGCGTAGGCGTAGTTGCGCAGGTCGCCGTGGTGGCGGATCGCGACCCGCCACTGCCACTGCCCGAGCCAGATCATCGCCGCGCAGGCCGCCAGCGCGAACGCGTGCAGCAGCAGCCACTTCGGGCGCAGCAGTGTCAGCTTGCTCGGCCGTCCGGACACGCCCTCACGGTACGTCGTCGGCGTCCCGGCGAGCCAGCGATCCAGTCGGCGCGCGGCTACCCCTGCTTCCAGGCGAACAGTTCCAGGGCGATGTTGTCCGGGTCGCGGAACTCCAGGATGTGCGCCACCCCGATGTCCTTGATCCCGCCGTGCGCCACCCCGATGTCCTCCAGCGTCCGGGCCATCTCCTGCAGGTCCGCAACGCTGTCGACGGCGAAGCTGAGGTGGTCCAGGCCCACCCGGTCCTCGTCGAACCGGTCGCTGGCCGGCGCCACCGGGCGGAGCCCGAACAGCGCGCTGCCGAGCCGGTAGATCACCCCGCCGAACAGGTACCTCAGCTGCTCGCGGGTCGCCTCGTCGGCGTCCTCGGGCAGTTCCAGGGCGACCGGCAGCCCGAACACCCGGTCGTAGAAGGCCCGGGACCGCGCGAGATCGGTGACGGTCAGCCGCACGTGGGAGTAGCTGATGCGGATCGGCATCCGGCGATTCTGTCACCGCCGCCGACCGCCGGCGGCCTACTTGGGCGCGATCAGCTCCAGCGCGATGTTGTCCGGGTCGCGGAACTCCAGGATGTGGTGGCGGCCGATGTCCTTGATGCCGGCGTGCGCGATGCCGCGCCGGTCGAGGGCGGCGGCGGTCTCCTCCAGCTCGGCCAGGGTGCCCACCTCGAAGCTGAGGTGGTCCAAGCCCACCCGGTTCTCGTCGAACCGGTCGTCGGCCGGAGCGCCCGGGCGGATGCCGAACAGGCTGTCGCCGACCGCATAGATCACCCCGCCCATCAGGAAGCTGAGCAGCCGGCGGGTGTCCTCGTCGGCGTCCGGCGGCAGCTCGTAGGCCACCGGCAGGCCGAACACGTCGTCATAGAAGGCCCGGGACCGGGCGAAGTCGCGAACCGTCAGGCGGACGTGGGCGTACCCGGAGGCGGCGATCGGCATGGGAAAAGGGTGCCCCGGGCAACCGCGGCCGGCCGCCGCGATCGTGCCCAGTCCGCCGGGACGGCCACCCGCCGAAGGTGGCAGGCTGGCCGGATGCACCCGGTGGTCGTGGTCGGAGCGGGCATCTCCGGAATCGGCTGCGCCCGCGCCCTGGCCGCCGCCGGCCTGCCGGTGCGGGTGCTCGACCGGGCCGGCGAGCCCGGTGGCCGGATGGCCACCGCCGAGCACGCCGGCCGGCCGGTGGACGTCGGCGCCTCGTACTTCACGGTGTCCGACGCCCGGTTCGCCGACGTGGTGCGGGACTGGCAGCGGCGTGGGCTGGCCCGGCCGTGGACCGACACCTTCGACGTGCACCGTCCCGCGGCTCCCACCGAGCGCACCACCGGTCCGCTGCGCTGGGCGGCCGGCGCCGGGCTATGCAGCCTGGTGGCCGACCTGGCCGGGGACCTTCCCGTCGAGCGGGTGGACGTGGACCTGGTGGCTGCCGGGCCGGCGGGCCTCACGGTGGCCGGCCAGCCAGCCGTGGCGGTGGTGCTGGCGATGCCCGACCCGCAGGCCCGGGCCGTCCTGCACCCGGCGCTGGCCCGGGAGCGGGCCGGGCTCTACACCCGGTTCGAGCCGGTGCTGGCGCTGGCCGCCGGCTGGCCGCGGCGGGACTGGAAGCCGCTGGACGGCATGTTCGTGCACGGCGACGAGCGGCTGTCCTGGATCGCCGACGACGGCAGCCGGCGCGGCGACGGGGCGCCGGTGCTGGTCGCGCACTCCACGCCCTCCTGGGCCGCCGGGCGGGCAGACCAGCCGGAGCAGGCCGGTGCGGAGCTGCTGCAGGCGCTGCGCCGGGTGCTGGGCATCGCCACCGAGCCGTCCTGGACCGCCCTGTACCGCTGGGACTGCGCCAAGCCCGCCTCCGGACGGGCGGCCGGCTTCCAGCTGTGGCCGAGCCGGATCGCCGCCTGCGGGGACGGCTGGACGCAACGGCCCCGGGTGGAGGCGGCGTTCCTGTCCGGGGTGCGGCTGGGCACCGCGCTGGCCAGCCGGCTGACCGACCGCACCGCCTGACAACGCCTGGCCGACCGGGGCCGGTGCGAGGCCGGCGTGACGGGGCAGCTGCGGAGTTGGCAGAATGACCTCCATGGTCCTGGTCCGCGCGATCGCCCGTCCCCTGCTCGCCGCCAGCTTCATCTCCGGCGGCGTCACCGTCCTGCGCAACCCGGCTCCCCGGGTCGCCGCCGCCGACCGGGTGCTGGCCCCGTTGGCAGCCCGGGTGCCGCAACTGTCCAACACCGAGCAGGTGGTCAAGGCCGACGCCGCCGCCAAGGTGGTCGCTGGCTCGCTGCTGGCGCTGGGCAAGCTGCCCCGGCTCTCGGCCACCGTGCTGGCCGTCAGCCTGGTGCCGACCACCCTGGCCGGCCACCGGTTCTGGGAGGAGCCGGACCCGGTCCGGCGCACCCAGCAACGGCTGCACCTGACGAAGAACGCCGGCCTGCTGGGCGGCCTGCTGCTGGCCGCCGTCGACACCCAGGGCCGGCCGTCGCTGGGCTGGTGGGCCAGGCGCACGCCGTGGCTGGTCCGGCACACCGCCAGCGGCCTGCGCCGCGACACCGAGCACGCGCTGCACTCAGCCGTCTCCACCGCCGCCCACACCGCCGGCGAGCTGCGCCGCGACACCGGGCACGCGCTGCACTCGGCCGCCGGCACCGTCCGGGACAAGCTGCCGGTCTGACGCTCAGGCCCGCTCAGCCCCGCTCCGGTCCGCCGTCGGCTCTGCCGTGGCCACACCGTCCGCGGTGTACAGTCGGCCCGACGGGTGACCGGGGCCTTCGACAGCAGGGTCGGCTCCTGTTTGGCTCCGGCCAACTGCACCCCTGGGTGAGGCTCCTGTGACCGTGACACCTTCTGCTCCTCGTGCCGTCCGATGACGGCCGACCAGTCCCTTCAGCAGCTGGCCGAGGCGTTCGCCGGCCTGGAGCCGCACCTGCGCATGTCCGGCTCCGCCGAGGACGTGCTGGCCTCGATCACCAGTTACGGCCTGCAGGTGGTCAAGGCCGCCGATCATGCGGCGATCACCCGCGGCCGGACCGGCAGCTTCAAGACGGTGGCGGCGACCAGCGACATACCACTGCAGGTGGACGCGATCCAGTACGAGCTGGGCTACGGCCCGTGCGTCGACGCCATCGTCGACAACACCACCTACCGCACCGGCGACCTGCCCAACGAGCCGCGCTGGCCGGGTTTCGGGCAGCGGGCCGCCGAGGAGACCGGCGTGCGGTCCATGCTGTCGTTCCGGATGTTCCTGGAGGGCGATGACCTGATCGCCGGCCTGAACTTCTACTCCGGCAAGCCGGACGCCTTCGACGACAACGACCAGACCCTCGGCCTGCTGCTGTCCACCCACGGCGCGCTGGCGCTGTCGGCGCTGCGCCGCGGAGACACCGCCGCCCAGCTGGCCCGCGCGCTGGAGAGCAACCGCGAGATCGGGGTGGCGATGGGGGTGCTGATGGCCCAGCACAAGATCACCCGAGAGCAGGCCTTCGACCTGCTGCGGGTGGCCAGCCAGCACACCCACCGCAAGCTGGCCGACATCGCCGCCGACGTCGCCGACACCGGCACGCTGGACCTGCCGACCCTGCAGTAGCGCCGGCTGGCTCAGGACGTCCGGCGCCGCAGGGTGGCCGCGCCCAGTGCCAGCGCGGCGGCGATGCAGCCGGCCACCACCAGCAGGTCGCGGACCAGCACGGCGTCCGCGCTGCCCTGCCGGACCCGGGCCAGTCCCTCGACGGCGTAGGACATCGGCAGCACGTTGCTCAGCCAGCGCAGCACGTCGACCATCTGCGAGCGCGGGGTGAGCAGGCCGCAGAGCAGGAACTGCGGCAGCACCACGGCGGGCAGGAACTGCACCGCCTGGAACTCGGTGGCGGCGAAGGCGCTGACCAGCAGCCCCAGCGACATGCCGAGCAGCGCGCTGGCCAGTGCCAGCAGCAGCACCCAGCCCACCCCGGCCGGCGCGTCCAGCCCCAGCCAGCCGAACGCGATTGCGCACACCACCCCGATCTGGACGCAGGTGGCCACCGCGAACGCCAGCGCGTAGCCGACCAGCAGGTCCAGCTTGGCCAGCCGGGTGGTGAACAGCCGCTCCAGGGTGCCGGTGGTGCGCTCGCGCAGCATCGCCACCGAGGTGACCAGGAAC
>NZ_DATINC010000062.1:0-42780 GCF_035474675.1 Jatrophihabitans sp.
CCGTCGCGGTACCCGCACCGGCCGTGCAGTTCGTCGGCCGGGCGGTGCGACGCAGCGGCATGGTGGATTTCTCGCC
This sequence comes from Jatrophihabitans sp., assembly GCF_035474675.1. Lineage (GTDB taxonomy): Bacteria > Actinomycetota > Actinomycetes > Mycobacteriales > Jatrophihabitantaceae > Jatrophihabitans_A. The sequence goes on from NZ_DATINC010000062.1 coordinate 77, forward strand.
CGAGCAGATGCAGTTCCTCAACTTCGGGCGGGTGGTGTCCAACGACCGGCTCAAGCGGGAGTTCGGCTACAACCCGCAGTACTCCACCGCGGCAGCCTTCTCCGAGTTCCTGACCGGGTGGCCGGTACGTCCGGTGGTCTCGGAATCGGTTCTCGACGCGGGCGGCGCGGTGCTGGCCCGGTTGCTGCGCACCACCCCGCCGCCGGCGTCGCGGACGCCGGCCTCGGTGACCCGGATCGGCTCGTCCGGGCGGCTGCGCCATGGCTGAGGCCCAGGTGATCCCGCTGCGGCAGCCGGCCGACGATGCCGAGCGCCCGGCCGAGAGCGACTGGGAACGCCGGACGGCCGCGGCGCTGGCGTTCCTGCGCCGCCGGATCACCGGCGACTACCCGGTGGACGAGTTCGGCTTCGATCCCGAGCTCACCGAGGCCATCGTGCTGCCGGCGGCCCGCCAGCTCTACCGCAGGTGGTTCCGTACCGAGGTGCTCGGCGCCCACCACCTGCCGGCCGGGGCCGGGCTGATCGTGGCCAACCACGCCGGGGCGCTGTGGGCGCTGGACGGGGTGATGACCGCGACCGCGGTGCACGACGCGACGCCGGACCACCGCTTCCTGCGGATGCTCGGCGCGGACCTGGTGTTCAGCACGCCGGTGCTCGGTGCGCTGGCCCGCAAGACCGGCAGCACGCTGGCCTGCAACCCCGACGCCGAGCGGCTGCTGGCCGCCGGCGAGCTGGTCGGGGTGTGGCCGGAGGGCTTCAAGGGCATCGGCAAGCCGTTCTCCGAGCGGTACAAGCTGCAGCGCTTCGGCCGGGGCGGGTTCGTCTCGGCGGCGTTGCGCACCGGGGCACCGATCATCCCCACCGCGATCGTCGGCTCGGAGGAGATCCACCCGATGCTCGGCAATGCCAAGACCCTGGCCCGGGTGCTCGGCGTGCCGTACTTCCCGCTGACGCCGACCTTTCCCTGGCTGGGCCCGCTCGGGCTGATCCCGCTGCCCAGCAAGTGGTACATCGAGTTCGGCGAGCCGATCGAGACCGGCGAGTACGGCCCGGACGCCGCGGAGGACCCGGCGCTGGTCTTCGAGATCACCGACCGGGTCCGCGAGCAGATCCAGGGCGGCCTGTACCGGCTGCTGATGCAGCGCCGCTCGGCCTGGCACTGACGTCTCGTCCGGGGCAGCGCCACTCGGCCTGGCACGACGTCTCGTCCAGGGGCGAGCCTGCGGATCAGCCAGCCGCGGCCCGGCTGAGTGCCTGCCGGCGCCCGATCGCCAGGCCGCCGACGATGGCACCGCCGGCCGCGGCCGCCGCCAGGGCGGTCGGCACCCCGATCCGGGCGGCCTTGCGTCCGGTGCGGAAGTCGCGGATCTCCCAGCCGCGCCGGCGGGCCTCGTCGCGCAGCGCCGAATCCGGGTTGACCGCTACCGGGCGGCCGACTAGCGACAGCATCGGGATGTCGTTGATGGAGTCGGAGTACGCCGCGCACTGGGCCAGGTCCAGGCCCTCGGCCAGCGCCAGATCCCGCACCGCGGCCGCCTTGGCCTCGCCGTGCAGCAGCTCGCCGATCAGCCGTCCGGTGAACATGCCGTCCTGCTCCTCGGCCCGGGTGCCCAGCGCTCCGGTCAGGCCCAGCCGGCGCGCGATGATCCGGGCCAGTTCCTCCGGGGTTGCGGTGACCAGCCAGACCCGCTCACCGGCGTCGAGGTGCAGCTGGGCCAGCGCCCGGGTGCCGGAGTAGATCCGGGCGGCAATGGTCTCGTCATAGATCTCCTCCGAGATCGCCACGATCTCGGCGACCGGCTTGCCGGCGATGAAGGCCAGCGCGGACTCCCGGGCGGCGGTGATGTTGTGCTGCGCCTCGCCGCCGGCCCGGAACTTCACCTGCTGCCAGACGAAACGGCGCAGGTCGCTGGTGGAGAAGTACCTACGGGCCGCCAGCCCCTTCGCGAAGTGGAAGATCGAGGCGCCGACCACGACGGTGTTGTCGACGTCGAAGAACGCGGCCGCCTGCGGGCGGGGCGGGACGGTCAGCGCCTCTTCCAGCTCGCGTACCGCCGATCCCGCGGATCCGGTGGTGGGCACCGGTGCCTCCTTCGACGCTGGAGCTCAGTGGGCAGGCCCCGAGCGTAGTCAGCCGCCTCAGTGACGCGGCACCGGCGGCAGCCCGCCGAGCAGCCCGGACGCGACGGATGCCGCGGCTCCCGGCAGATCGGGCAGGCTGGGCACCGGCAGCCCGGGTGCCGGAAGGCTCGGCAGGACGAAACCGGACGGGCTGCCGGTCGGGTCGGTCGGCAGCACGGTAGGCAGCGCGGCGGGCAGGATCGACGGCCCGGTGGTGGGCAGCACCGAAGGCTGGACCGGCGGCAGGCTGGCCGCGCGGGGCGAGCTCGACGTGCTCGTCCCGCCGCCGAGCTGGGGCAGCGAGACGGTGGGCAGCGGACCGGACGGGGTGGTGCCGACGCCGGGCACCGGCACCGGCAGCGTGGTGCCGCCACCGGGGTTCGGCGCCACGGCGCACGGGCTGCACGGCACCGGGCCCAGCTCGTCGGCCAGCGCCCTGGCCAGGCACGGGCAGCCCATCGCGGTGCTGAGCTGCCCGGTGCGGGTGGCGATCCGCTGCAGCAGCACCAGCGAGGTCTGGGCCCGGGTGCGCAGCGCACCGGCCGGAATGCGGTTGCGGACCTCGGTCATCCGGGTGTTCTGCCCGGGCCACCAGGTGGTCATCTTCGCCAGCGGGTCCTTCGACATCTGCGCCACCGCGGCCCGGCTGAGCAGCTGCATGCCGTGCACGGTCTCGTCGTCGGCACTGGCCAGCGTGTCGGAGACCAGGGACGCGGTGTGCGCGCTGATCTGCCCGCCGGCCGCCCCGGGGGTATTCGCGACCGGCATGGCCGAGGGCCGGGAGAGCAGCTTGGCCGCCTCCCGGACCCGGTTGCCGGCCAGCTCCAGGTAGGCCTGGCCCTTGGCGACGTCACTGCCGGCCATCGACAGCTGGACGTTCTCGCTGGCCCGCTTGACGCTGTACAGGGACTCGCCCGGCAGCGACCCGCTCGACATCCAGACCGCCATGCCGAGCAGCATCACCAGCACGGTTGCCGCACTGGCCAGTACCAGCACCGGCCGGCGCAACGCCCGGACGGCCCGGCCGCGGGAGTTCCGTCCGGTGGCGGAGGCAGCGCGGTGGGCGCCGGAAGTGGGGGCGGTGGCCGGGCCGGCGGGAGCGGTCTCGGACTCCGACACGATCCGTCCGGTGATGGCGACCAGCTGGGTGCGCAGGTCGGACCGGAAACCGGCCTCGGGAGTCGGCCCGGGCAACGTCCGCAGCCGGCTGACCAGCTTCGCGTCGAGGTCGTGCCGCCCGGCGTGGCGACCGCGTCCCCACCGGGTGGTGAAGTGACGGCCCCAGCCTGTGGCGAACCTGCCTGCGCTCATCGCACCCTCTCCTGGCTCACCGGACGCAGCATCCGGACGCCGGGGTGGCGGTTGCTGGCCTGCTCCGCAGCGTTCAACGAGGACAACCCGGTGCGGTTACTCGACAGCCGGGAGTTTCTGCTGCTCACCTGAGCTCGTCGCCGAGCACGCTGGCCAGCCGCTTGACGGCGCGGTGTTGCAGCGCCTTGATCGCCCCGTCGTTCTTGCCCATCACCGTTGCCGTCTCGGCCACCGACAGGCCGTTGAGGAACCTCAGGACGATGCACTCCTTCTGCTCCTCGCCGAGTGAGTTGACCGCCTCCAGCAGCCGGACGTTGGTCAGGTTGGCCAGCACCAGGTACTCGGGGCCGGCGTCGACGTCGTCGCCCTCGAGGATGTCGCCGGTGGTCAGCTCCAGCCGGTACCGCGCGGACTTGGCGTGGTCGAAGACGATGTTCCTGGCGATGGTGATGAACCAGGCGCCGATGTCGCGGCCCTGGTAGTTGATGGAGGCGATCCGGCGCAGCGCGCGCAGGAAGGTCTCGGAGGTGAAGTCCTCGGCCAGCGCGCGGTCGTTGACCCGGTAGTAGACGAACCGGTACACCGCGTCGACGTAGCGGTCGTAGAGCTTGCCGAACGCCTCGCCGTCGCCCCGCTGGGCCGCCCGCACCAGGGCCCAGGTCGCCGCATGCTCGGGGTCGATGTCCGCGGCGTCGTCGGCACCGTTGTCAGGGGGCGGCGGTAACTTCTCCGGCGCCGGATCGTTGGAGGATCGGAGATCGTCAGAGGTACCGGTGAAGGTCGAACCAGCCGAGGAGGCCGCCAACGGAACATTGACCGCCGAGTCGATGGCGTCCATCGAGGTGTGCAGCAGGTCGCGAGAGGCCCGCGCCACGTGCTGGGCGAGTTCCGCCCAGCACGCCGGCCAGCTCTGCGGCGGTGGCTGCCGAATGCCCACAGCCCCGCCGGGGATGCTCATCAGCCAAAGCCCCGCTTTCGTGTTGAGGTTCCTCTGGTGGAGATTCCAGGTGCCCTCGTCCGGGTGCTGGCGAGGACCGACGCATTCGTGCCCTCGACGCTACCCGGCCGATCGTTCCACCACGAGTGCCAGTTGGTTACTCTGTGTCGTTGTTTGACGCCGCCTTTCGACCCTAACGTGTCCTGGCGCGCTGGCATACCCGTCAGTAGCTTGTAGTCGAACTGGCGGATGCGACCTCATGGAACTTCAGGGAGGCCTCGTGGCAGTCGACCCGCTCGGCGCAGAACCCGCAGCCGGGCGCTCGCCGGCCTCCTTCGGCGCGCTGCTGCGCCGGGCGGCGGCCGAGCGTCCGGACCAGATCGCGCTGATCGACCCGGACGGCCGCTGGACCTGGGCGCAGCTGCGCGAGCAGGTCGGCGACCTCGCCGCCGGGCTGGTGGCCGCCGGTCTGCAGCCGGGGGACCGGCTCGCCGTGCAGGCGCCGGCCACCGCCGAGTTCGTCCAGGTCTACCTGGCCGCCCTGCAGGCCGGCCTGGTGGTGGTGCCGGTCAATCCCGGCTACACCCTGCCGGAGCTGGGGTACATCCTCGCCGACTCCGGCGCCCGGATGCTGGTCACCTCCTCGGTCGCCGCGGTCGGCGCCGCCGACGAGCTGCGCGCCGGGCATCCGCAGCTGGACCGGGTGGTGGTCGCCGCCCGGTCCGGGGCCGAGGGGCTGGCCACCGTCGCCGAGCTCGCGGCCACCGGCCGGCAGGCCCCGGACGGCCCGCCGCAGGGACTGGACCGCACCGGCGAGCAGCTGGCGGTGCTGCTCTACACCTCCGGCACCTCCGGCCGTCCCAAGGGCGCCATGCTGCCGGTGCGCGCGCTGCTGGCCAACCTCGCCCAGGTGGCCGAGCTGCGTCCGGTACCGGTCAGCGCCGCGGACCGGATCTACCTGCCGCTGCCGCTGTTCCACGTGTTCGGGCTCAACGCGGGCCTGGGACTGGCGCTGTACTTCGGCGCCAGCGTGGTGCTGGCGCCCCGGTTCGAGGCCGTCGCCAGCCTGCAACAGCTGCGCGACGAGCAGGTCAGCGTGGTGATCGGCGCCCCGCTGGAGTTCGCGATGTGGGCCGGCCAGCCGCAGTTCGCCGACGGCTTCGCCGGCGTCCGGTTCGCGCTGTCCGGCTCGGCTCCGCTGTCGGCGGAGCTGGTGAGCCGCTACGCCAACATCGGGGTGCCGCTGTTCGAGGGGTACGGCCTGACCGAGGCGGCTCCGGTGATCACCCTGAACCTGACCCCGGCCGGCCCGCACAGCTGGGCCGACCCGAAGGCCGGCTCCGTCGGCCGGCCGCTGCCCGGCATCGAGGTGCGGCTGGTGGACGCCGACGGCGAGGAGGTCGAGGTGGGCGACCTGGGATTGCTGGAGACGCGCGGCGCGAACCTGTTCCTCGGCTACTGGCCGGACGGCGCGGACGGCCCGGACCCCGACGGCTGGTTCGGGACCGGGGACCTGGCGGTGGCCGACGACGACGGCGACTTCTACCTGGTCGGCCGGCGCAGCGACCTGGTGCTGGTCAACGGCTTCAACGTCTACCCCGCCGAGGTGGAGGCGGTGTTCAGCAAGCTGCCCGGGGTGGCCGAGATCGCGGTGCTCGGGGTGAGCGAGACCGAGACCAGCGACTCGATCCTGGCCTACGTGGTGCCCGAGCCCGGGACGGCGCTGGACCCGGACGCGCTGCTCGAGCAGGCCGGCCGCTCGCTGGCCCGGTTCAAGCTGCCCAAGCAGATCATCGAGGTGACCGAGCTCCCGCACACCGCGACCGGCAAGGTGATGAAGTGGCGGCTGCGGGCGGCGGCCGGCCCGTCCGGGCGGAGCTGAGCGGTGGCCGGCACCGGGCCCGGCGCCCACCGCGTCACCCTGATCACCCGGGACGGCTGCCACCTGTGCAGCGACGCCGAGCGGCAGCTGGCGGCGCTGTCCGACGAGCTCGGCTTCGAGCTGGAGACGCTGGACGTCGACGCCGACCGGGCCCGGGCCAACGAGTACTCCGAGCGGGTGCCGGTGATCCTGATCGACGGCGCCGAACACGGCTACTGGCGGCTGGAAGAGGCCCGGTTCCGGGCTGCCCTGCAACGCTGAAACAGCCCCATACCACAGCACTCAGCGATTTTGTGAATGCCTTCACAAGAGCGTACGGTTTCTTGCTGTCCACCCCATTACCACACCGGTTCGCAGCCAGTACGCGGGCCTCGGCCCTCGCCGCGACCGGTCTGTTTTACAGGAGCAGACGATCGTGCAGCCAGGGCAGCTGAACGCGGTCGGCGAGCACGCCGGTCAGCGGTCAGTCGCGGCTGGCGACCAGCGTGTGATTCCCGAGGCGACCGTGGCGCGGCTGGCCACCTACCTGCGCGCTCTGGTCGGCATGGGTGAGCTCGGGGTGGCCACCGTCTCCTCCGAGTCGCTGGCCGCCGCGGCCGGGGTGAATTCGGCCAAGCTGCGCAAGGACCTGTCCTACCTGGGCTCCTACGGGGTACGGGGAGTCGGGTACGAGGTGGCGGTGCTGACCGAGCAGATCCACAAGACGCTGGGCCTGCACCAGAACCGGGCGGTCGCCCTGATCGGGCTGGGCCACCTGGGCCAGGCGCTGGCCGGGTATGCCGGGTTCGCCTCCCGTGGCTTCCGGATCGCCGCTCTCATCGACGCCTCGCCGGCCCTGGTCGGCACCCAGGTGCACGGGCTGATCGTCCAGCACGTGGACTCCCTCGCCGAGGTGGTCGAGCGGGAGAGCATCGCGATTGCCGTGGTGGCGGTGCCGGCGGTGGCCGCGCAGGACGTCTGCGACCGGCTGGTGGCCTCCGGGGTGACCTCGATCCTGAACTTCGCGCCGACGGTGCTCACCGTCCCGCCGCACGTCGACGTGCGGAAGGTTGACCTGGCCGCCGAGCTGCAGATCCTGTCCTTCCACGACAACCGCAAGGCAGCCCGGCCGGACTGCGCCGGCTCCGATGCCGCCCCGGCCACCAAGGTGGCGGTGGTCCGGTGACCCTGCTGGTCGTAGGCCTTTCGCACCACTCCGCGCCGGTCCCGGTGCTGGAGCGCGCCAGCATCCCGCCGGAGGGGGTGGCCAAGGTGCTCGACGAGCTGCACCGCAGCGAGGCCATCTCCGAGGTCGTGGTGCTCTCGACGTGCAACCGGATCGAGATCTACGCCGACGTGGCCCGGTTCCACCCGGCCGTCGCCGACATCTCCACCACGCTGTCCCGGATCGCCGGCATGGGGGTCACCGAGCTCGGCGACTACCTCTACGTGCACTTCGACGAGGCCGCCGCCGACCACCTGCTGCGGGTGGCCGCCGGCCTGGACTCGATGGTGGTCGGCGAGTCGCAGATCCTGGGTCAGCTGCGCGCCGCCTACGCCACCGGCACCGCCGCCGGGACGGTCGGCAGGGTGCTGCACGAGGCCAGCCAGACTGCGCTGCGGGTCGGCAAGCGGGTGCACACCGAGACCGGCGTCGGCCGGGCCGGCGCGTCGGTGACGTCGGTGGCGCTGCAGCAGGCGGCCGAGGTGGTTGGCGGCACCGAGGAGCTGGTGGCCAAGCGGATCGTGATCGTGGGCGCCGGGTCGATGGGCGCGCTGACCGGCGCCACCCTGCAGCGGCTGGCCGGCGGCGCGGCCCTGGACGTGGTGGTGGTCAACCGCAGCCCGGAACGGGCCGAGCGGCTGGCCGCCGCCCTGGGCGGCCGGGCCGGGTCCTGGGAGTCGCTGGCCGACGAGATCGCCGAGGCCGACGTCCTGATCTGCTGCACCGGGGCCACCGGCCTGGTGGTCGAGGCCCCGGACGTGCGCCCGCGGGCCGGCCGCCCGCTGGTGGTGCTGGACCTGGCGTTGCCGCGTGACGTCGACCCGGCGGTGTCGCTGATGGCCGAGGTCCACTACGTCGACTTCGAGGTGCTGCGCAGTTCCGGGGCGATGGTCAGCGACGCCGAGGTGGCGGCCGCCACCGCGATCGTGGCCACCGAGCTGCGTGGTTACCTGACCAGCCAGCACGTCCGGGGCGTCGCGCCGACCGTCACGGCGTTGCGGGCCCGGGCCGCGCAGGTGGTCGACAGCGAGCTGCTGCGGTTGGACAGCCGGCTGCCCGGGCTGGATCCCAAGGTGCGCGACGAGCTGGCGAGCGCGGTCCGCCGGGCGGTGGACAAGGTGCTGCACGCCCCGACGGTCCGGGTGAAGGAGCTCGCCGCGACGCCAGAGGGCGGCACCTACGCGGCGGCGCTGCGCGCGCTGTTCGACCTCGACCCGGCGCGGGTGGGTTCGGTGATCGCAGTGCGGCATGCCGAGCTGGTGGACCCGGACTCCTACGACGACCAGGTGTTCGACGGCCCGGATGCGTCCGGGGAGGTGACCGAGCCGTGATGGCCACCCGGACCCTGCGGGTCGGCACCCGGGCCAGCCTGCTGGCCCGCACCCAGACCCAGTGGGTGATCGACGCCTTCGCCGGCAGCAACCCGGACGTGCCGGTGCAGACCGTGCTGGTCAGCACCGAGGGCGACCGGTCGGCCCGGCCGCTGGAGCAGATCGGCGGCACCGGGGTGTTCGTCTCGGCGCTGCGCGAGGCGCTGCTGGCCGGCGAGATCGACGTCGCGGTGCACTCCTTCAAGGACCTGCCGACCGCTCCGGCGCCGGGCATCGCGCTGGCAGCGGTGCCGCGCCGCGAGGATCCGCGGGACGCGCTGTGCGCGCGGGACGGGCTGACCCTGCTGGAGCTGCCGGTCGGCGCCCGGGTCGGCACCGGCTCGCCACGCCGCACCGCGCAGCTGCACGCGCTGGACCTGGGGCTGCAGGTCGTGCCGATCCGCGGCAACGTCGACACCCGGCTGTCCCGGGTGGGCAGTGACGCCGGCCAGCTGGACGCGGTGGTGCTCGCGGTGGCCGGCCTGCAGCGGCTCGGCCGCGGCGACGTGATCACCGAGCTGCTGGACCCGATCCAGCTGCTGCCGGCCGCCGCCCAGGGTGCGCTCGCGGTGGAGTGCCGGGAATCCGACGCCGAGGCCCGGACGCTGCTGGCGCCGCTGGACGACCACGCGACCCGTGCGGCGGTAGCCGCCGAGCGGTCGCTGCTCACTGCCCTGGAGGCAGGTTGCACCGCCCCGGTGGGGGCACTCGCCGAAGTCAGCGAGGCTGACGACGGCGCGCTCGAAGTTTTCCTTCGTGGCTCGGTCACCGCGATCGACGGCAGCGATGCCGTCCGGTTGTCGGCGTCCGGTCCACTTCACACTGCCGAGGAAGTCGGGCAGCGGCTGGCCGCTGAACTGATCGATCTCGGCGCGAACACCATGATGGGGAGCTCGACATGACCCGAGCGCGTAAATCCGTCGGCAGGGTGTCCTTCGTGGGCACCGGCACCGGAGACGCCGGACTGCTTACCGTCCGCGCCGCCGAGGTGCTGGCATCGGCCACCGTGGCCTATGTCGATGCCTCGGTCTCTCCTGCCGTCCGGGCTTTGATAACCGGCGAGATCCGTCCGGCCGAGCCGATACCCGCCGACGGTGCCAAGGCGGTGCTGGCCGAGGCCCGCAACGGCGCGGTGGTGGCCCGGGTGGTGGACGGTGACCCGTTCGGTTCCGAGGCGGTCACCCGTGAGGCGCTGGCCATCGCCAAGACCACGGTGCCGTTCGAGGTGGTCCCGGCGCTGTCGGTGTCCGCGGCGACCGCGACCTACGCCGGCATCCCGGGCGGGCCGGTCCGTACCGAGGTCGACCTGCGGCAGGGCCCGGTGGACTTCGAGCAGCTGGCCAGCGCGCCCGGCACCCTGGTGCTGACCGTGGACGCCGCCGAGGTGGGCCGGGTGGCCGAGCAGCTGGTGGCGTCCGGGCTCAAGCCGGACAGCCCGATGGCGGTGACCTGCGAGGGCACCACGACCTCGCAGATCACGGTGGCGGGTGCGCTGTCGGAGGCGGAGCTGTCGGCCACCGGCATGTGCGGCGTGGTGGTGCTGACCATCGGCAAGGCCGCCACTCACCGGGAGAAGCTGGGCTGGTGGGAGTCCCGGGCGCTGTTCGGGTGGAAGGTGCTGGTGCCGCGCACCAAGGAGCAGGCTGGCGCGATGAGCGACCGGCTGCGCGACTACGGCGCGGTGCCGGTGGAGGTGCCGACCATCGCGGTCGAGCCGCCCCGCACGCCCACCCAGATGGAGCGGGCGATCAAGGGCCTGGTGACCGGCCGGTACGAGTGGATCGTGTTCACCTCGACCAACGCGGTGAAGGCGGTGCGGGAGAAGTTCGAGGAGTTCGGCCTGGACGCCCGGGCGTTCGCCGGCGTGAAGATCGCCTGCGTGGGCGAGCAGACCGCGGAGGCGGTGCGGGCCTTCGGCATCCGGCCGGAGCTGGTGCCGTCCGGCGAGCAGTCCTCGGAAGGCCTGCTGGCCGACTTCCCGCCGTACGACGACGTGCTCGACCCGATCGATCGGGTGCTGCTGCCGCGGGCCGACATCGCCACCGAGACGCTGGCCGAGGGGCTGCGCGAGCGGGGCTGGGAGATCGACGACGTGACCGCCTACCGGACGGTGCGGGCGGCGCCGCCAGCGGCCGAGATCCGGGACGCCATCAAGTCCGGCGGGTTCCAGGCGGTGTGCTTCACCTCGTCCTCGACGGTGCGCAACCTGGTCGGGATCGCCGGCAAGCCGCACTCGAAGACGGTGGTGGCCTGCATCGGTCCGCAGACGGCGGCCACGGCGCGCGAGTTCGGGCTGCGGGTAGACGTGCAGCCGGAAACCGCGAACGTGCCGGCGCTGATCGAGGCGCTGGCCGAGTTCGCGGTCAAGCGGGCGGCCGAGGCGCGGGAGAAGGCGGCGGCTGCGCCGGCCCGCCGGTCCCGGAGTGGTGCGAAGGCTCGCACCGTTCGCTAGCTCGTTTGTTGCTTCGCTGACGCGGGCACCGTTCGCACTCTTCGGGGATGCGGCGGTGCCCGCGGTCGTTCGTGCGGGTCGCGGCGTCCTTGCCGCGCCGTGCTTGTCGGGCAGTTGTCAGGTGGCCCGGCTGTACAGGAACAGCGCCGTGAGGATAAGGACCGCCCCGACGGCGCTGATGAGGTAGGCGTAGGTCGGTGCTCCCGCCGCGGCTTCCAGGATGAAGCTGGCGAGAACGGCCAGCGCTGAGACCGTGAGAACTATCGGCACGTTTCACCTCCACCGGGCTGGAGCAGGTCGGCGTGCCGACGATACTGACCAGTTCAGCGCGGTGCGGTGAGGGTGCCGCGGGACTGCTTGACGGTCAGGGCGGTCCGGGACGGCTGATTGGCGGTGACCTCGCCTGGGATGTCGGTCCAGGCGCCGGTGCCGATCCGGAACTGGGCGTGCCAGTAAGTCCGGGCGGTGATATCGACCGTGCCGCGCTGGGTGTAGTTGTGGCCGAACCGCTCGGTGCAGGCACCGCAATCGTGGGCCGGGTCGTAGGCGGTGCCGGGCGTTGCCGCGAGGGTGTCGGTGGTTCCGTCGCCGAAGTCGAACTCGGTGCGGTCGTAGCTGACCCGGAGGTCGACCGGAAAGCCGATCAGTTGGGCCTTGCCCAGTTCCACCTCGGCGGCGGTGTTGACCCAGAACAGGGTGCGCAGATTGACCAATGCCGTTCCGGTGCTTGGTGAAACACCCAGGGTCGGAGGGCGTAGCAGCCTTATCACCTCGTCGCGCAGGGCGGCGGCCGACGGCATGGGCGTGTTGGCGCCGGCGCACCAGGCGGCGATCGGAACGGCGGTGTCGTTCAGCGACACCACGGTGATGAACTGGTGCGGATTGGGAGTGCCAGGAACGGGCGGACAAGGGAAACCGGTTGGTCCACAAGCGGGATTCCAATGCGTGTGGTCGTCGGTTGCGGTGGCGTAGCCGCAGTCGATCACCAGCACTTGCGAACCGCCGCTGCCGCCCAAGTCGGTCGGCGTAACCCCACAAGTACCAGACACTCCCACGGATCCCATGCCTAGGTTGCCGGTGAGCGTGCCTCTGCTTTCAGATCCACATGGTGAACTAGCTGCGGCGCTAGACATAACCGGCGCCATCCAACTGATAGTGATGACAGCAAGGGCAAGCCCCACCTGCCGGGACAACCCGATAGCTCGGTTCATTTGGTAGTACCGATTAGGTATGTAGCGAGCCATGAAGTTGAAGTCGCTTTAGCGCACAACTTAAAGGTTTGTTTTACAAGGGCACCCTGACCGTTGTAGATCTTGCCGGTCTTGTCCACGACTGATGTAGCTGATATGTCAACCATGGTGGTCGAGCAGAAATCTGCTGGTGCCGTCACTGGGCCGACGGGCGTCGCCGTGGCGGCATGGACCGTCAAACGTCCGCCCATGTACCAGAGATGTTCTGCGGCGGTCTTGCTGATGCCGGTCGCCAACCCGGTGCACAGTCCGCACGACGGGCCCGTGTAGTGCTTCATGTACGACGGATTGGTGGTTGCGTAAGCCCAGTCAAGGGTGCGCATGTAGAACTCTGCGAAGGCGTTCGCGCCGGCCTGGGTGCGCGACCGGGCCGCCGCCGGATAGAGCGGTGGCTTCTCGCCGGGCTTGACGTTGTGGCCGGTCAGCGGCACGTCGGCGGGATAGGGCCGCGGAGTCGGCGTCGGGCGTGCCGATGTCGGCGGAGCACTGGTCGAAGGCGTCGAGCCGGATGGCGTCACCGTCGAGGTGTTCGGCTTGGCATCGCTCGTGCAACCGCCGAGCAGCAGCGCCATAGCACCGATCAGCGCCGTGACGGCCAACCACCCACGCGTGCCCATAACGGGCATCATGCCGTATTGGATCTTGAACTGCTCACTCGGGCTATGGCCTGTGGATAACCCCGTTCCAAGATGGGCGATCAGCTCGCGTCGGAAAAGCCGGACACCGACACCGGCCGGCTGTCTACCGGTTTAGGCCACGGAGTAGGCGTCGGCGAACTGGTCGGCGAGCAGGCACGCCGCGCGGGTCGCGTCCTCCAGCGCGGCCGCCCGGGTACCGGGTGCCAGGTCCATCGGTTGGGCGTTGATGCACTGCAGATCGGTGATGCCGACAAACCCGAAGATCTGCCGTAAGTACGATTCTTGGGCGTCGTAGGCATTCATCGGAGTGCCGAGGGAGTAATCGCCACCTCGCGTGGTGATGCACACCATTTTCTTGCCGTGAACCAATCCGACCGGCACGCCGTGCTCGTCATAGCCGAATAGGTAGCGAGGCTGGACGATCGCGTCGATGTAGTACTTTAGTACGTAAGGAATGCTGAAATTCCACATGGGCGCGCTGACCAGGTATATGTCGGCCTCGAGGAATTCGGCGATCAGGGCCTCGATGTGAGCCCAGGACTCGGCATGGCCCGGGTCGATGGGCCGACCCACCATCAACCGGTACTTCGAGTCCATGTTCTGCCCGTCGACAGGCGGCAGGTCCGCCGCGAACAGGTCCCTGGTCTGGACCTGCAGCTCGGGGTGTTTCGCCTGCAACTGCTGCAGGAAGGCGTTCGCGATCGTCAGGGTGCGTGATCGGGTGCCGCGGGGTGAAGCGACGACGTGCAAGAGCTTCATGATCCCCTCCGAGGGGACGCGTCCGGTGCGCTGAATTGACTACGCCAAAATGGGTTAAGCCCGCTCTCTGTGGAAGAACCTGTCGACGCGTACTTTTACGTTCAGGAACGAAATATGTGCGTAGACACCGGCCGGCCCCAGTCGCGCGGTGAACCTGTATTTACCCCCGTCCAGCGCCCGGCGCAACCCTCATGTGTCCGCTTCGGTAAGCCCTATGTGGCAATCACGCCGTTATCACCGGCACAAGATGTACAAGTGGGCGCCCATAACGCGACGGTAATTTGGGAATCTCGTTATGGGGTAGCCGAGCTGCCGGTCAGGCGGAGCGCCGCCACGATCAGCGTCCGGGCCGCCTGCACGGTCTCGGTCAGCGACACCCGCTCGTGCGAGGTGTGCGCGTCGGCCGGCTCGCCCGGCCCGTAGTGCAGCGTCGGAATCCCAGCCCCGGCGTACAGCCGCAGGTCGCTGCCGTACGGCACCCCGCGCTCGACAACCGCACCGCCCACCACATCGGCATCCGCGCCGGCCACCACAGCGCGCAGCGGATCACCGGCCGGCAGCCGGCCGCTGGCGAACTGCCCACCGCTCCACCGCACGGAAGCAGGGTGCGAACGCAGCCACGGGTCGGCCTCGCACACCTCGGCCACCCGCTGCTCGAACGCCGCCCGGGCCGCCGCCGGGTTCTCGTCCAGCAGCACCCCGTACCGCCCCTGCGCGACCAGCAGGTCCGGCACCGTGCTCGGCCAGTCCCCGGACGACACCTGCCCGATCGACAGCGGCGCCGCGATCTCGTACCCCGCCAGCAGAGGGTCGCGACTTGCGTTCCGCTCGGCCTCCAGCGCCCGCAGCCCGGCGAACAGCGGCAGGAACTTCTCGATCGCGCTGACCCCGGCCGTCCGGATGCTGCCGTGCGCCGCTGACCCCGGCACGCTCAACTCGAACGTCAGCGCCCCGCAGTTGGCGGTGATCAGGTTCAGCGCGGTCGGCTCCGGGATCAGGCAGGCGTCGCCCCGGTGCCCGCGCCGCAGCGTGGCGAACGCGCCCAGCCCGCCGTCCTCCTCGCTGGCCACCAGGTGCAGCGCGATCCGGCCGGCCAAAGCCACCCCGCTGGCCCGGATCGCCGCCAGCGCCGCCAGGTTCGCCGCCACCCCGGCCTTCATGTCGCAGGTGCCCCGCCCGTACAGCACATCACCGGAAATCCGCGGAGTGAACGGATTCCCCGGCCAGGCGGCCGGATCGCCCGGCGGCACCACGTCGACATGCCCCTGCAGGATGACGGTGGGGCCGTCCCGCTCCTCACTAACCGCCACCAGACCCCAGATCTCGCTCCGCTCGGCCTCGGTGCCGGGGAAGTCCGGGTCGGCCCGCAGCTCGGCCAGGTCCGGCTGCCACAGATCCACCTCCAAGCCCAGCCGCTCGGCCTGTCCCGCCAGTCCGTGCAGCAGCTCGGACTCGGCCGCGCTGCCGGTGATGGACGGCACCGCCAGCAACTCCAGCAGGCTGCGGTGCAGCGCCGCGGCGTCCAGGCAATCCAGCGCGTGCCGTTCGGGATCGGTCAGCATGCCCGGCTCAGCTGCCCAGCCCCAGCTCGGCCACCGCGGACTCCCGGATCTTGAACTTCTGGATCTTGCCGGTCACGGTCATCGGGTACTCGTCGACGAACCGGACGTAGCGCGGCACCTTGTAGTGGGCCAGCCGGCCGCGGCAGTACTCGCGCACCCCGTCCTCGGTCAACGCCGCCCCGGCCCGAAGCCGCACCGCGGCCAGCAGCTCCTCGCCGTACTTGGCATCCGGCACGCCCACCACCTGGACGTCCTCGATGTCGGGATGGGAGTAGAGGAACTCCTCGACCTCGCGCGGGTAGACGTTCTCCCCGCCCCGGATGACCATGTCCTTGCTGCGCCCCACGATGGCCAGGTACCCGTCGGAATCCATCACCGCCAGGTCGCCGGTGTGCATCCAGCCGTTGCGCAACACCTCGGCCGTCTGCTCCGGGGAGTTCCAGTAGCCGCGCATCACCGAATACCCCCGGGTGCACAGCTCTCCGGTGCTGCCGCGCGGCACCAGCCGTCCGGTGACCGGGTCGATCACCTTCACCTCGACGTGCGGGTGCACCCGCCCGACGGTGGCGGTCCGCCGGTCCAGCGAGTCGTCGGCCCGGGTCTGGGTGGACACCGGCGAGGTCTCGGTCATGCCGTAGCAGATGGTCACCTCGCTCATGTGCATCTCGCTGATCACCCGTTTCATCACCTCGACCGGGCAGGGCGAGCCGGCCATGATGCCGGTGCGCAGCGAGGACAGGTCGTAGGAAGCGAAGTCAGCCAGTGCCAGCTCGGCGATGAACATGGTGGGTACCCCGTACAGGGACGTGCAGCGCTCGTCCTGCACCGCCCGCAGGGTGGCAGCCGGGTCGAAGCCGGCGGCCGGAATCACCACGCAGGCCCCGTGGCTGGTGGCCGCCAGGTTGCCCATCACCATGCCGAAGCAGTGGTAGAACGGCACCGGCACGCAGATCCGGTCCTCGTGGGTGTAGGAGCAGCCCTCGCCGACCAGGTAGCCGTTGTTCAGGATGTTGTGGTGGCTCAGGGTGGCGCCCTTGGGGAAGCCGGTGGTGCCCGAGGTGTACTGGATGTTGATCGGGTCGTCGGAGTCCAGCCGGTCGGCCACCGCCTGCAGCTCGGATGCCGGCACCGCCTGCCCGTCGGCGATCAGCTGGTCCCAGCCGGGCTCCCCGAGGTAGACGACCTCGCGCAGCTGCGGGCAGTCGGCGGCCACCTCGGAGACCATCGCCCGGTAGTCGCTGCCCTTGTGCTCGACCGCGGAGAACAGCACGCTGACCCCCGACTGCTCGAGCACGTAGGCCAGCTCGTGGCTGCGGTAGGCCGGGTTGATGTTGACCAGGATCACGCCGGCCCGCGCGGTGGCGTACTGGACCAGCATCCAGTCCACGCAGTTCGGGGCCCAGATGCCCACCCGGTCGCCGACCTGCAGCGCATGCGCGAGCAGGCCACGGGCCAGCTCGCTCACCGCTGCGTCGAACTCGGCATAGCTCAACCGGCGGCCGGTGCCGTACTCCACCACTGCGTCCCGGTCCGGGTGGCGGGCGACGGTGCGGGCCAGGTTCTGCCCGATCGTCTCGCCGAGCAGGGCCACGGCCGAGGTGCCGCTGGAGTAGGAGGGCAGGGCGGGCGGCGCGGTGGTGGCAGCGGTCATGGTCGGATTCAACTCGCCGGGCCGAAGCCGCGCCACTGTCGAAGGCTGTTCCCGGCCCTACTGCCGAGTACGTTGAACGCGTGACAGAACTACCCGCCCTGCCCCCCTTCCCGGCGTCCCGGCCCCGCCGGTTGCGGCGGACCGCGGCGCTGCGCCGGCTCACTGGCGAAATCTCGGTACGTCCCGCCGACCTGGTGCTGCCGATGTTCGTGGCCGAGACCGCCGCCGAGCCGCGTCCGGTCGCCTCGATGCCGGGCGTCGTCCAGCACTCGCTGGACTCCCTCGCCAAGGCCGCGATCGCCGCGGTCGAGGCCGGCGTGGGCGGGCTGATGCTGTACGGGATCCCTGCGCACAAGGACCCGACCGGCTCCGGCGGGGACGACCCGGACGGCATTCTCAACCGCGCGCTGGCCCGGCTGAAGTTCGAGCTCGGCGACGCGACGGTGCTGATGGGCGACCTGTGCCTGGACGAGTTCACCGACCACGGCCACTGCGGGGTGCTGGCCACCGACGGCTCGATCGACAACGACGCCACCCTGCAGCGGTACGCCTCAATGGCGCTGGCCCAGGCCGAGGCCGGCGCCGACCTGCTCGGCACCAGCGGCATGATGGACGGCCAGGTCGGCGTGATCCGCCGCGCCCTGGACGGGATCGGCCGGTCCGACGTCGGGGTGCTGGCCTACGCGCCCAAGTACGCCTCGGCGTTCTACGGCCCGTTCCGGGAGGCGGTGGACTCCTCCCTCACCGGCGACCGGCTCACCTACCAGCAGGACCCGGCCCGCGGCGTGCGGGAGGCGCTGGCCGAGGTGGCGCTGGACGTGGCCGAGGGCGCCGACCTGGTGATGGTCAAGCCCGCGCTGCCCTACCTCGACATCCTCACCGCGGTTGCCGCGGCCTCGCCGGTGCCGGTGGCGGCCTACCAGGTGTCCGGCGAGTACGCGATGGTCGAGGCGGCGGCCGAGCGCGGCTGGATCGACCGCGAGCGGGTGCTGCTCGAGACGCTGCTGTCCATCCGGCGGGCCGGTGCGAGCCTGATCCTGACCTACTGGGCGCACGAGGCAGCTCTGCTGCTGCAGCAATGACGGCTCCGTCGTCGCGATGACCTCCGGGCGGACCGGGTACCGCAACGCCGCCCTGCTGGCCGGCCTGGTCGTCCTCGGCTGGCTCTGGGACCTCGCGCTGGGCGGCGGCCGGGCCCATGCGCTGGGCTGGTCGGTCGCGCTGGTCGTGGTGGGCGGCATCGGGCTCCTGACCGCCCGGGCCCGCGCCGGGAATCCCGCCGCCGAGGAAGCCTCGCCGCCGGCTCCGCAACCCACCGGATTCGTCATCGGGCCGGCCACCCCGGCGGACCTGCCCCGGCTGGTCGAGGTGGAGGTCGCCGCCGACACCCTGTTCGAAGTGGCCGGCTACGGCCGCACGCCGGGGCCGGCCAGCCCGGACGAGCTGGCCGCGGCCGAGTTGCTGCTGGTGGCCCGGCAGGTCGACCAAGCCGACCCGGTCGACCAAGCCGACCCGGTCGACCAGGCCGACCCGGCCGGCCGACCGATCGGCTACGTCCGGGTCGAGCTGGTGGACGGCCAGCCGCACATCGAGGGCCTGTCGGTCCGGCCCCGGAACATGCGGCGCGGCGTCGGCACCGCGCTGGTCGACGCCGCCTGCCGGTGGGCCGCCGAGCACGGCTACCGGCAGATCACCCTGTGCACCTTCGCCGACGTGCCGTGGAACGGGCCGTTCTACGCCCAGCAGGGCTTCGCCGAGGTCACCGACATCCCGCCCGGCATCCGGGAACTGCGCGAGCGCGAGGTCGAACTCGGCCTGGACGCGATGGGCCGGCGGTGCGTGCTGGCCCGGGAACTCGGGCCGTCGGCACCAGGTTCATCCCGTCCCTGACTTGCCTATCTGCCAGGTAGACAAGCGGCCTATGCTGTGCTTTCCCGCCTACCGAGGAGCCGGCATGCCCGTCCGTTCCGTAGCCGCCCCGTCGCTGTCACTCGCCGCCCTGCTGGTCGCAGGCAGCCTGGCCGCCTGCTCGCCGACCGACAAGACCGACTCGCCGGCGATCAGCGCCGCGCCCAGCGCCAACGCCTGCGCGAAGTCCGGGCTGAGCCTGATCACCCCGGGCACCTTCACCGTGGCCACCGACAACCCGGCCTACGAGCCGTGGTTCTCCGACAACAACCCCAGCAACGGCAAGGGATACGAGTCCGCCGTCGCCTACGCGGTAGCCAAGCAGCTCGGCTTCGCGGCCACCGAGGTCAAGTGGGTCACCGCGTCCTTCAACAGCGTGGTGACGCCCGGCCGCAAGAACTTCGACGCCGACATCAACCAGGTCTCGATCAGCGAGGAACGCAAGAAGGCCGTCGACTTCTCCTCCGGCTACTACGACGTCGCCCAGTCGGTGGTCACCTACGCGGGCAGCCCGATCGCCAACGCCAGCTCGCTGGCCGAGCTGAAGAACGCCAAGCTCGGCGCCCAGGTCGGCACCACCAGCTACAACACCATCCTCACCACCATCAAGCCGGCGAAGAAACCGGCCGTGTACGACACCAACGACCTGGCCGTACAGGCCCTGAAGAACAAGCAGATCGACGGCATCGTGGTGGACCTGCCGACCGGCTTCTACATGAGCGCTGCCCAGCTCGACAACGGCAAGATCGTCGGCCAGATCTCCTCCGGCAGCTCGCCGGAGCAGTTCGGGTTCGTGCTGAGCAAGGGATCGAAGCTCACCTCGTGCCTGTCGCAGGCCGTCGACGCGCTGCGCACCGACGGGACGCTGGGCCGGCTGCAGGAGCAGTGGCTGGCCACCGCCGGCGGCGCACCCGAGCTGAAGTGATGGCGCGGGCGCCGCAGTCGATCGCGCCAGCCGGCCGGACCGACTGGCAGCCCTCGCCACTGCAGCGCCAGCGCCTGGCCTACCGGCGGGGCCGGACGATCCGCTCGGCCGTCACCGCCGCACTGAGCACCCTGGTGCTGCTCGCGGTGGTAATCGGTGCGGTCACCTCGTCACCGGGCTGGCCGCGGGTGCAGGAGACCTTCTTCAACTGGGACAAGGCGAAAGAGTCGTTCCCGGCGGTCGCGGCAGGCCTGTGGCTCAACATCCGGGTGATGCTGGTCTGCGCGGTGGCGGTGGTGATCCTGGGCCTGGCGCTGGCCATCCTGCGCACCCTGCGCGGGCCGGTGTTCTTTCCGCTGCGGATGTTCGCCGCCGCCTACACCGACCTGTTCCGTGGCCTGCCGCTGATCCTGGTGCTGTTGCTGCTCGGCTTCGGGGTGCCGGCGCTGAGCCTGGCCGGGGTGTCCTTCCAGCCGGTGGTGGTCTACGGCGGTGCCGCACTGGTGCTGACCTATTCCGCTTACGTGGCCGAGGTGTTCCGGGCCGGCATCGAGTCGGTGCATCCCTCGCAGCGGGCGGCGGCCCGTTCCCTCGGGCTCAGCAACGCCCAGGCGCTGCGGTACGTGGTGCTGCCGCAGGCGGTCCGTCGGGTGCTGCCGCCGCTGCTCAACGACTTCGTCTCGCTGCAGAAGGACTCCGGGCTGATCTCCATCCTCGGCGTGGTGGACGCGATCCGGGCGGCGCAGATCTCCACGGCCACCGACTTCAACTACACCCCCTACATCGTGGCCGGTTTCCTGTTCGTCTGCCTGACCATTCCGCTGACCCGGCTGACCGACTGGGTGGCCCGCCGGCAGGGCTGGTACGGCGTCGGCGGGGGAGCGGTATGAGACGGCGGGCGGCCGGCGCCGGGGTGACGGGCAGCCCGGTGGCGCCCGGTGCGCCGCTGCTGTCGATCCGCAACCTGCGCAAGTCCTTCGGGTCCAACCTGGTGCTCGACGACGTCAGCCTGGACGTCGGACCGGGCGAGTGCGTGGTGCTGATCGGGGCGTCCGGCTCGGGCAAGTCCACCCTGTTGCGCTGCGTGAACCTGCTGGAGGTGGTGGACGACGGCGTGATCGAGCTGGCCGGCACCGACATCACCGACCCGCGGGCGGACGCCGATACGGTGCGCTCCCGAGTCGGCATCGTGTTCCAGGCGTTCAACTTGTTCCCGCACCTGTCGGTGCTGGCCAACATCACGCTGTCCCCGGTCAAGGTGCACGGGGTGCCGCGCGCCGAGGCCGAGGCCCGGGCGCTGGCCATGCTGGAACGGGTGGGCTTGTCGGACAAGGCGAACGCCAAGCCGGACGAGCTGTCCGGCGGCCAGCAGCAGCGGGTCGCGATCGCCCGGGCGCTGGTGAACTCACCGGTGCTGATGCTGCTGGACGAGGTCACCTCGGCGCTGGACCCGGAGCTGGTCGGCGAGGTGCTGAGCCTGCTGCGCGAACTCAAGGACGAGGGCATGACCATGCTGATCGCCACCCACGAGATGGGCTTCGCCCGGCAGGTCGCCGACACCGTGTGCTTCCTGGACGGCGGCCGGCTGGCCGAGGTCGGCCCGCCCGAGCAGCTGCTGGCCGAGCCGCGCGAGCCGCGGACCCGGCAGTTCCTGGCCCGGATCATCGAGGCCGGCCGGCTGTAGACGGCTGTAGCCAGTGCCAGAACGCCGGTCTGGAACACTGGTCCGGTGAGCGATGCACCCGTCTCGGCCGAGCTGTTCGCCCGGGCCCAGAAAGTCATTCCCGGTGGGGTCAACTCACCGGTCCGGGCCTTCCGGGCGGTCGGCGGCACGCCCCGGTTCATGGTGGACGCCAAGGGCCCGTACCTCACCGACGCCGACGGACGCAGCTACGTCGACCTGGTCGCCTCCTGGGGCCCGATGATCCTCGGCCACGCCCATCCGGCGGTGGTGGCGGCGGTCCGGGAGGCGGCCGGCCACGGGCTGTCCTACGGCACCCCGACCGTCGGCGAGGTGGAGCTTGCCGAGGAGCTGATCGCCCGGGTGGCACCGGTACAGGAGGTGCGGCTGGTCAACTCCGGCACCGAGGCCACCATGTCGGCGATCCGGCTGGCCCGCGGCGCCACCGGCCGGTCCAAGGTGGTCAAGTTCGCCGGCTGCTACCACGGCCACGTCGACTCGCTGCTGGTCAGTGCCGGCTCCGGGGTGCTCACCCTGGGGCTGCCCGACACCCCGGGCGTCACCGGTGCCCAGGCCGGCGAGACCATCGTGCTGCCCTACAACGACGTCGCCGCCGTCGAGGCGGCCTTCGAGCTGGACGGCCCCGAGATCGCCTGCGTGATCACCGAGGCGGCCGCCGGCAACATGGGCGCGGTGCCGCCGCTGCCCGGGTTCAACCAGGCACTGCGCGAGATCACCGCCCGGCACGGCGCGCTGCTGGTGATGGACGAGGTGATGACCGGCTTCCGGGTTTCCCGATCCGGCTGGTACGGCCTGGACCCGGTCGAGGCGGACCTGTTCACCTTCGGCAAGGTAATGTCCGGCGGGCTGCCGGCGGCGGCGTTCGGCGGCCGCGCCGAGGTGATGTCCTACCTGGCACCGGCCGGGCCGGTCTACCAGGCCGGCACCCTGTCCGGGAACCCGGTGGCGGTGGCGGCGGGCCTGGCCACCCTGCGCAACGCCGGCGCCGAGGTGTACGCCCGGCTGGACGAGGTCGCCGCCACGGTGGGCCGGCTGGCCTCCGAGGCGCTGGCCGCCGAGGGGGTGGCACACCAGCTGCAGTACGCCGGCAACATGTTCTCGATCTTCTTCGGCGAGGCGCCGGTCACCGACTACCTGCAGGCCCAGGCCAGCGAGAGCCACCGGTACGCCCCGTTCTTCCACGCGATGCTCGACGCCGGGGTGTACCTGCCGCCGAGCGCGTTCGAAGCCTGGTTCGTCACCGCCGCGCACGACGACACCGCGATCTCCCGGATCGCCGACGCGCTGCCGGCCGCCGCCCGGGCCGCCGCGGCAGCCCCGGCGCCGGCATGAGCACCAGCCGGACCACCGTCCACCTGCTCCGGCACGGCGAGGTGTTCAACCCGGACAAGGTGCTCTACGGCCGGCTGGTCGGCTTCCGGCTGTCCGAAGCCGGCGAGGCGATGGCCGAGCGGGCGGCGAGCTACCTGGCCGGGCGGGACGTGACCTACGTGGCGTCCTCGCCGCTGGAGCGGGCCCAGCAGACCGCCAAGCCGATCGCCGCCGAGTTCGGCCTGGACGTGGTGCTCGACGACGACCTGATCGAGGCGGCCAACGCCTTCGAGGGCAAGCGGGTGGCCGGGCCTGGCGGGGTGCTCAAGCGCCCGTCCAGCTGGCCGCTGTTCCGCAATCCGGCCCGGCCGTCCTGGGGCGAGCCGTATACCGAGATCCTGCGCCGGATGCTGGCCGCCGCCGAGCGGGCCCGCGGCAAGGCCGAGGGGCACGAGGCGGTCTGCGTCTCGCACCAACTGCCGATCGTGTGCCTGCGCCGGTATGCCGAGGGCAAGCGGCTCTGGCACGACCCGCGGCGGCGGCAGTGCTCGCTGGCCTCGGTCACCTCGCTGGTGTACGAAGGCGAGCAGATCGTCCGGGTGGACTACGCCGAGCCGGCCGGCTCCACCCCGAACCGGATGGACCAGCAGCCGCCCGGCGCCTGACCGGAGTTATCCACAATTGCGAAATCGAACGCTGGCAGCGGATATGATCAACTTCTACGCTCCTCGAACGATGAGTGCCGACGACGAGCACGGTGCAGGTTCCGCGGACGACGGGATGGGCTCCTTCCATGAGCATGCTGGGCAAGATCAGGGATCGCTACCGGAAGAGCGTCGCGATCAGGTCGGCGCTGATCGGGGCCGGGTCACTTCTCGACCTGCGGGGCGAAGCGTCCTACCAGCGCCTGCACGCCGAGATGCAGGCGAACCGCCGGAGGACTTCGCCGAAGGAGAGCTTCATCAAGGCGATGCAGAACCGGCCGCGCTAGGCAGAACCGGCGAGCTGCCGCAGTTCGTGCTGGACATCAGGAACGATGTCCAGCACATCAAGAACGAACTGCACCTCCATGCGGCTCACTACAGCGTCCAGGATTTGCGCGAGTTGCGGGAGCTCGATGTCCGGGCGTACGAGATGCAGCTGCGGCTTATCGAGCGGCAGTACGAGCACGACCTAGCGATGGACCGGGCATTGGTCGAACGGCCCGGCAAGTTCGCGACCCGGGGACAGTACCTCGCGCTACTGGTCGTGCTGAGCGTCCTCGCACTGGCCGCCTACGCGCTGCACGAACACGAGCCGTGGTTGTCCGGGGTACTGGGCGCGATCGATCTCATCGGCTTGGCTGCGATCTTCAACTCCTCCGCCAGCAAGCGTCACCCCTAGGTCTCGCCGGCGCCAGGCCCGGATCGCTTCCCCGCGGCACAGCGGGTGCTCAGGAACGCGGCCCACTTCGGATGTGCCGTGGAGCACGCCTCACACTGGAGGCGTGAAGGCGCTGCACACTGGGGGAGCTATGCCGCCGGTTACCACCCGAGGGACCGCCCGGCTGGCCGCCGCGCTGCTGGCTGCCGCCGTCCTGGTGGGCTGCTCCGGCGGCAAGGACGCCGTCGACCAGAGCTCGGGCAACCAGTTCCGCTACGTGCAGGCCACCGACAAGGGCTCGGTGATCGAGGCCGCCAAGCGCAAGCAGGCGGGCCCGGTGGCCGGCAGCCTGCTGTCCGGCGGCGAGTACCGGCTCTCCGACGACCGGGGCAAGGTCGTGGTGCTCAACTACTTCGCGTCCTGGTGCCCGCCGTGCCAGACCGAGACGCCGCAGTTCGACTCGATCTACCGCGAGCGCAAGTCCGCCGGGGTCCAGTTCGTCGGGATGGACGTCAAGGACCCGTCCAAGAGCGCGGCCCGGTCCTGGCTCGAGGACAAGAAGATCACCTTCCCGGTGGTCTACGACGAGGCGGCCAAGAGCGCCATCCAGCTCGGCGACGTGCCGATGGCCGCGCTGCCGTCCACCGTGGTGATCGACAAGCAGGGCCGGGTCGCGGCGGTCTACGTCGGCTCGGTGCTGCCCGCCGACCTCACCCCGGCGCTCGACCAGTTGGTCCGCGAGGCCTGATCGGTGTCCATGCTCGCCAGCGGGTTCAGCGACACCGTCACCGACGGCGCGCTGGTGCCGGCCGCGGGCGTGGCGCTGCTGGTCGGGGTGCTGGGGTTCCTCTCGCCGTGCGTGCTGCCGCTGGTGCCGGGTTACCTGTCCTACGTGGCAGGCCTGGCCGGGGCCGGCGATCCTGCCGGTAGCGGCACCCACAACCAGCGCCGGATGCTCGGCGGGGCGCTGCTGTTCGTGCTCGGGTTCACCGCGGTCTTCGTCGCCACCGGCGCGCTGTTCGGCACCCTCGGCTCGGCCATCACCGTGCACCGGCTGCTGCTGGAACGGATCTTCGGCGTGGTGACCATCGGGATGGGCCTGGTGTTCCTGGGCCGGTTCCGGTTCCTGCAGCGTGAGGCCAAGCTGCACCGGCTGCCCCCGGCCGGCCTGCTCGGCGCCCCGCTGCTCGGCCTCACCTTCGGCCTGGCCTGGACCCCGTGCCTGACCCCGACCTTCGGCGCGGTGTACGCGCTGGCCGCCAGCCAGGGCACCGCCGGCCGCGGCGCGCTGCTGTCGGCGGTCTACTGCCTGGGCCTGGGCGTGCCGTTCCTGCTGGTCGCGATGGGGCTGGGCTGGGTGAGCAGCGCGCTGGCGGTGGTGCGCCGGCATGCCCGGCTGGTCAGCCAGCTCGGCGGCGCGGTGCTGATCGTGATGGGCGTGCTGCTGCTCAGCGGGGTGTGGGACCACTGGATGAACTACCTGCGGCTGGAATTCGCCGGCGTCGGCGTCGGATCGGACCTATAGATGGCTCCCCAGCTGCCCAGGACAGCGCAGCCGTCGGCCCGGTCCCGGCTGCTCCGCCCAGCCCGCCGGCTCTGGCGGCGGCTGATCTCGATGCGTACCGCGCTGGTGCTGCTGTTCCTGCTGGCACTGGCCGCGGTGCCGGGCTCCCTGCTGCCGCAGCGGCCGCTCAACCCGCCGAAGGTGCAGGCCTACATCGCCAGCCACGGCGCCTGGGGCCGGTTCCTGGACCGGATCGGCGCCTTCGACGTGTTCGGCTCGGTCTGGTTCTCCGCGGTCTACCTGCTGCTGTTCGCCTCGCTGATCGGCTGCCTGATCCCCCGGATCGCCGTCTACGTCCGGGCCCTGCGCGCCCGACCACTGAAGGCGCCGCGCCACCTCGACCGGCTCGCCGAGCACGCCACCCTCGGCACCGGCCTGGCCCCGGACGAGGCGGGAATGAGGATCAGCCGGACGCTGCGGCCGCGCTGGCGTACCGAGGTGCGTGCCGAGGACAGCGGTGCGGTGGCCGTCTCGGCGGAGAAGGGCTACAGCCGGGAGGCCGGCAACCTGCTGTTCCACGTCTCGCTGCTGGCCGCGCTGGTGCTGATCGCCGCCGGCCGGCTGCTGAGCTACGAGGGCTCCATCGTGGTCACCGAAGGCTCCGGCTTCTGCAACCGGCCGATCTCCTACGACACCTTCTCCGCCGGCCGGCTGGTGCAGGCCGGCCGGCTCGCCGACTTCTGCATCGACCGGCTGGAGCAGTTCCGGGCCAGCTACCGCGACGACGGCACGCCGGCCCAGTTCCAGGCCAGGGTCAGCTACTCCGAGGGCCTGGACGGCACGTCCCGGCCGCACGTGATCGAGGTCAACCACCCGCTGCGGCTCGAAGGCGACCGGGTCTACCTGCTCAACCACGGCTACTCGCCGACCGTGACGATCACCCGGCCCGGCCGCACCCCGGTCACCGACACCGAGCCGTTCCTGCCCGAGGACGACCTGCTGACCAGCGAGGGCGCCTTCAAGCTGCCCGGCCGGGACGGCACCTCCGACGACGACCTGGGCCTGAGCGCGATCTTCGCGCCCACCGCGGTGATCACCGGGGGCGTCGTCTCCTCGATCTCGCCGGTCGCCAACGCCCCGGTGCTGGCGGTGCTGGCCTACACCGGGGAGCTGAACCCCGGCGGCCAGCCGCAGTCGGTGTACAGCCTGGATGCCAAGCAGATCGCCGCCGGCAAGCTCAAGCAGGTGGCAGCGCAGAACCTGGGGCTCGGTGAGTCGATGCGGCTGCCGGACGGCACCGTGGTCCGCTTCGACGGCTACCGGCAGTGGGCCAACCTGCAGGTCTCCCACGACCCCAGCCAGACGGCACTGCTGGTCGCCGCCGTGCTGATGGTGCTGGGACTGCTCGGCTCGCTGGCGGTCCGCCGCCGCCGGCTGTGGGTACGGATCGCGCCACCGGTTCCCGGGGCTCGTAGTGTGGTGTCGGTGGGTGGCCTGGCGCGCAACGACAGCGGTAACTTCACCGCCGAGTTCACCGCGCTGGTGGCACAGCTGTCGGCAGCGCTCGACGCCGGGCCGCCGGTCGCCCCGGCGGCTGCGCCGGTGGGTTCGGCGGCCGGTTCGGCGGCGGACAAGATCGGCGCGGGAAGGGACTGAGATGGCCATCAACGCCGGCCTGGCGTCGTTGTCGGAGTCGCTGTGGACGGCGGCGACCGGCACCTACATGCTCGCCGTGGTGGCCTACACCGGCGAGTACGCCTTCGGCAAGAACGGCCGGATCGCCCGGACCAGCACCGACCGGACCGCCCAGGCCAGCGGCGTCCGGCAGCCTGCGCTGGTGGGCAGCAGCGAGGCGACCGGCGGCATCGCCGACCGGCTGGACGGGATGGCCGACCAACCCGACCTGGCGAGCCAACCCCGGTTCGGCGCCGGAACGGTCGAACCCGCCGGGGACGCCGGCCGGCGCTGGGGACGGGCCGCGGTCGGTTTCACGGTGCTGGCGGCGCTGTTCCACCTGGCCTCGGTAGCCATCCGCGGCATCGCGGTGGACCGGGTGCCGTGGGGCAACATGTACGAGTTCACCCTGGTGGTCGGCCTGATGGCGACCGTGGCGTGGCTGGCGACGCTGGTGAAGATGCCGCAGCTGCGCTACCTCGGCCTGTTCGTGATGATGCCGGTGCTGCTGGTGATGTTCCTGGCCGGCACCCTCTACACCAAGGCCTCCAAGCTGGTGCCGGCGCTGCAGTCCTACTGGCTGGCCATCCACGTCTCCTCGGTCGCGGTCGCCGAGGGCATCCTGCTCACCTCGGCGGCGATCACCACCATGTACCTGGTGCGGGCCCGCTTCGAGCGGCATGCCGCGGCCGGCACGGCACCGGCCCGGTTCGCCGCGCTCGGTTCCCGGCTGCCGGCCGCCGCGGCGCTGGACAAGGCCGCCTACCGCACCGTCGCGTTCGCCTTCCCGATCTACACCGCCGGGGTGATCTTCGGCGCGATCTGGGCCGAGGCGGCCTGGGGCCGGTACTGGGGCTGGGATCCCAAGGAGACCTGGGCCTTCATCGCCTGGGTCATCTACGCCATGTACCTGCACGCCCGCGCGACGGCCGGCTGGAAGGGCAACCGGGCCGCCTACATCAACCTGCTCGGCTTCGGCGCGATGACCTTCAACTTCTTCGTGGTGAACATCGTGATCTCCGGCCTGCACTCCTACGCCGGCCTGAGCTGAGCCGCGTCAGCCGGACCGGCCGAAGCACGGCCAGCGGCGGGCTCGCTGCCGCTCGATGAGCCGGAGTCAGGACTGGCCGAGGTTGCGCAGGAAGTCCGGATCGTCGTCCGGGCCGACCGGCCTGCCGGACGGCGGCTGCGACCGGCTGCCGCCGGCGACCAGCGGGCCGCGCCGGGGCCGGCCGAACAGCACCCAGGCCAGCGCTCCGAACTCCAAGAAGACCAGGACCAGCACCACCCATGCCCACCGCGGCAGGTTGCGTACCCGCTTGTCGTCGCAGGTCAGGCAGTCGAAGATCGCCCACAGCCAGAACACCATGCTGACGAGGAAGAACAGACCACCCAGCTTGAGGAGCATGGCGACAGCTTATGTCGTCCGCGGCCGGACAGCGCCGGATTGGGCAGCGGAGAACAGATTGCAAAGGCTCCTTTGCAAAGAGTAGTTTGCATAGCATGTCGGCAGTCCATGATCACCCGCTGTTCGACCCCGACCGCGACGTGGTCACCGATGCGGCCTCGCTGCACGGACTGGCCCATCCGGTCCGGATCCAGCTGCTGGGACTGCTGCGCCGGTACGGGCCGTCCACCGCCTCCAAGCTGGCCGCCGAGCTCGGGATCTCCTCCGGGCTGTCGAGCTACCACCTGCGCCAGCTCGCCGCGGCCGGTTTCATCGTCGACCACCCGACCGGTGCCGGCGGCCGGGAGCGCTGGTGGCAGGCCAGCCAGCGCTCGACCATCGTGCTGTCCCCACCGGTCACCGACCCGGACGCGGCGGCCGCGACCACCGAGTACCTGGACGCCGTGCTGGTCGCCAACTTCGACAACGCGCACCGGTGGTTGCAGGCCGCCGAACAGTGGCCGCAGCGGTGGCGGGAGGCCAGCGACCTGAGCGATCTGATGTTGCGGCTCACCGTGGCCGAGACCGAGGCATTGCGCAGGGAGATCGCGTCGGTGATCGCGCGCTATCCGCGGCACGATCCCGACCGACCCGATGGCGAGGACGGCGCGGTGGTCGTGCACGTGCAGTACCAGCTCTTCCCGGCTCCGGGCCAGCAGCCGCCGGACGAGCAGGGCCCGTCCCGCCGGTCTGCCGACGTCCCATGAGCTCCGGGCGCGTTCCGTTCATCGCGCTGCTGACCGCAGCGACCGTCTCGCAGGCCGGCACCCGGATGTCCAACCTGGCCGTTCCCTGGCTGGTGCTGACCGAGACGGGCAGTCCGGTGCTGACCGGCCTGGTCGGCACCGCCGAGATCGCGCCCTACGTGGTGTTGCAGATCCTGGGCTCCCCACTGGTGGATCGGCTCGGCGGTCACCGGGTCGCGCTGGTCGGCAACCTCGTCGCGGGCCTGGCGATGGCGGCCATCCCGCTAGCCTGGCACACCGGCTGGCAGCAGCTCTGGGCCGTGCTGGCGCTGGTGTTCGTCGTGGGGCTGGTTCGCGGACCGGCCGATACGGCAGCGCACATCCTGCTGCCGCCGGTCGCCGAACGGGCCGGCATCAGCATCGACCGGGCCACCGCGTTGTCCGAGGGTGCCCTGCGGCTGGCCGGCCTGCTGGGCGCGCCGGCCGCCGGCGTGCTGATCACGGTGATCGGCCCGGCGAACGTCGTCGCCTTCGACGCGGCGAGCTTCCTGGCCTGCGCCGCGCTCCTGCTGCTGGTGCCGGTCGGGGCGGGACTGACCGAGCGGAACGGCCTGGGCTACCTGCGCCAGCTGAGCGAGGGCTTCGGCTTCGTCCGCAGGCACCCGCTGCTGCGGTCGATCTCGGGCATGGTGTTGTTCACCAACCTGGCCGACGCCGCGATGTCCGGCGTGCTGCTCCTGCTCTGGGCCGAGCGGCACTACGGCAGCGCCGGCCGGGTCGGGGTGATCTCGGGCGTGTTCGGCGCGGCGGCGGTGGCAGGCACCATGGTCATGGTGGCGATCGGGAGCCGGCTGCCCCGACGGTGGACGTTCGCGGTGGCCTTCCTGGTGGGCGGAGCGCCGCGGTTCGTGGTGCTGGCGCTGCCGGCGCCCTTCGCCGTGGTGCTGGCCGTGTGGGGCCTCAGCGGCCTGACCTGCGGCGCGATCAATCCGGTGCTCGGCGCCGCCGAGTACCAGGTGATCCCCCGGGCGCTGCAGGCCCGGGTGCTCGCCACTGTCAATGCGCTGGCCTGGGCCGGCATACCTTTCGGCGCGCTGCTGGCCGGCGCCCTGGTCGAGGCGACCGGACTGGGCACCGCGCTGGCGGTGGGTGCCGTGCTGTACCTAGCGGCGACGCTGGACCCGTTCCTGCGCCGGAGCTGGGACCTGATGAACCGGCCGGCGCAGGTGGAGGTGGCCGAGCCCGACGCCGGGGACGCGCTCGTCGGCCGTTCGCCGTCCTGACGCTCCGCCATACTGCTGGGGTGGCATACACCGACCTGGCCGACTTCGTCCGTGCCCTGGAGCGTTCCGGCGAGCTGGTCCGGGTCAGCGCACCGGTCGATCCGCACCTGGAAGTGACCGGCATCGTGCAGAAGGTGGTGCGCGAGCAGGGCCCGGCGCTGCTGTTCGAGAACCCCACCCGCGGTGCCATGCCGCTGCTGATGAACCTGTTCGGCACTCCCTCGCGGATGTGCCAGGCGCTCGGCGTGGCCAGCCTCGACGAGATCGGCGACCGGATCGGCGAACTGCTCAAACCGGAGCTGCCGCACGGCTTCAGCGGGCTGCGCGACGCGCTCGGCAAGGCCGCCCAGCTGCGCAACGTGCCACCCCGGACCGGCAAGCGGGCCTACTGCCAGGAGGTGGTGCGCAAGGGGGACGAGGTCGACCTGGACCTGCTGCCGGGCATCACGTCCTGGCCCGGTGACGGCGGGGTCTTCCTCAACCTGGGGCTGACTCACACCCGGCATCCGGAGACCGGCGCCCGCAACCTGGGCATGTACCGGCTGCAGCAGCAGGACCGCCGGACTGTCAGCCTGCACTGGCAGATCCACAAGGACTCCACCTCGCATGCCGCCGTCGCCGAGCGGCGCGGCGAGCGGCTGCCGGTGGCGATCGCGTTCGGTTGCCCGCCGGCGGTCACCTACGCCGCGTCCGCGCCGCTGCCGGCCGACATCGACGAGTACCTGTTCGCCGGCTTCCTGCAGCGCGAGCGGGTCGAGCTGGTGGACTGCCTGACGGTGCCGCTGCAGGTGCCCGCCCACGCCCAGGTGGTGCTGGAGGGCTGGGTGGAGCCCGGCGCCCGGCTGCCCGAGGGCCCGTTCGGCGACCACACCGGCTTCTACACCCCGGTCGAGCAGTTCCCGTACCTGCAGGTGGACGTGATGACCACCCGCAGCAACCCGATCTACCAGTCCATCGTGGTCGGCCGGCCGCCGCAGGAGGACGGGCCGCTGGGCAAGGCGACCGAGCGGATCTTCCTGCCGCTGATCAAGCTGAGCATCCCCGAGATCGTCGACTACGACCTGCCCGAGGCCGGGGTGTTCCACAACTGCGCGATCGTCTCGATCGACAAGCGCTTTCCCAAGCACGCGCACAAGGTGATGAACGCGATCTGGGGCGCCGGCCTGCTGTCGTTGTCCAAGCTGATCGTGGTGGTGGACGCCGACTGCGACGTGCACGACTACAACGAGGTCGCCTGGCGGGCGTTCGGCAACGTCGACTACGCCCACGACGTGGTGCACATGACCGGGCCGGTGGACCATCTCGACCACGCGTCCTACCAGCAGTTCTACGGCGGCAAGCTGGGCATCGACGCCACCGCCAAGCTGCCGTCGGAGGGCTACTCCCGGGACGGCGGCTGGCCGGAGCCGTGCGTGCTCGACCAGGCCACCCAGGAGCTGGTGGCGCGCCGCTGGCGGGAGTACGGCATCAGCTGAGCCGGTGACATGTGGCACCTGCCTTTGTGGCAGGTGCTGGATGGCAGACTCGACGGCGTGTCAGCCACGTCCGTCACCAGGCCGGAGCCCAGCAGGGTCCGGGCGTTCCTGCGGCTGGTGATGATCGAGCACTCGGTGTTCGCGCTGCCGTTCGCGCTGATCGCCGCCTGCACCGCGATGTGGGAGGAGACCCGGTCGGTGCACTGGCTGCAGCTCGCACTGATCGTGGTGGCGATGGTCTCGGCCCGGACGGTGGCGATGGCCGGCAACCGAATCCTGGACCGCCGCTTCGACGCGCTCAACCCGCGCACCGCCCAGCGCGAGCTGGTGACCGGGGCGCTGTCGGTGTCGGTGGCCTGGCGGGGCTTCGCCGTTGCCCTGGTGATCTTCGCAGCCTGCGCCGCCGCGCTCGGGCCGCTGCCGTTGCTGCTGTCACCGGTCGCGGTGGGCCTGCTGATCCTCTACTCCTACGGCAAGCGGTTCACCGACTTTCCGCAGGTGCTGCTGGCGCTGGCCCAGGCGGTGGCCCCGATCGGCGCCTGGATGGGCGTCACCGGCGGCTTCGCCTGGCCGTCCACCGCGCTCGGGCTCGCGGTCGGCAGCTGGATCGGCGGCTTCGACCTGATCTACTCCTGCCAGGACGCCGAGATCGACCGGGTGATCGGCTCGCGGTCCTTCCCGGCCCGGTTCGGCATCCCCGCCGCGCTGCGCTGGTCGAGCATCACCCACCTGGTCACGGTCGGCTGCTTCGCCTGGTTCGGGCTGGCCGCGGGCCTGGGCTGGGTGTGGTGGCTGGGCCTGGTGGTCACCGCCGCGGTGCTGGCCTACGAGCACTGGATCGTCAGGCCCGCGGACCTGTCCCGGGTGAACCGGGCGTTCTTCACCGCCAACGGTTTCGTCGGCATCCAGCTGTTCGCCTTCGCACTGGCCGACCTGATCGTGCAGGGACTGCGGCCATGACCGAGCATCGCAGCGGCGGCATGGACCGGGTGCCGTGGGTGGTCGGGGTGTCCGGCGCCTCGGGCACCCCGTACGCCAAGGCGGTCATCACCGCGCTGCTGCAGGCCGGCCAGCCGGTGGACGTGATCGTCTCGCGGGCGGCCCGGCTGACCCTGCTGGACGAGACCGGCATCGCGTTCCGCGACAACCACTGGGCCGCCGACCTGGCGTCCTGGCTCGGCCCGGCCGGTGCCGTCGACGGCGGCGAGCCGCTGCGGTACTGGACGGCCACCGATCTCAGCGCGGGACCGGCCAGCGGCTCGTACCCGACCCGGGGCATGGTGGTGGTGCCGGCCTCGACCGCGGCGGTGGCCGGCATCGCGCTGGGACTGTCGAAGGACCTGCTGCAGCGCGCCGCCGACGTGACCCTCAAGGAGCGCCGGCCGCTGGTGGTGGTGCCCCGCGAGACGCCCTACGCGCGGAGCACCCTGGTGAACCTGTTGGCGCTCTACGACGCGGGCGCGGTGGTGCTGCCGGCCAGCCCGGCGTTCTACGCCGGTGCGGGCTCGGTCCAGCAACTGGTCGACTTCGTGGCGGCCAAGGTGCTCGACGTGCTCGGCGTGCCGCACTCGCTGATCACCCGGTGGACCGGCGAGCTGGGCGCCGCGCGGGTGGCCCAATCCGGCCCCGCTCCCGGCTCGGCCTGACAGACTCCAGGAATGGACGCCGTCGACCGCGCGATTCTGGACGCCCTGCGGGCCAATGCCCGCGCCACCTTCGCCGAGCTGGCCCGCGAGGTGGGCCTGTCGGCGCCGGCGGTGCACGAACGGGTGAACAAGCTGGAGGCCCAGAACATCATCACCGGCTATCACGCGGCGGTGGCGCCGGAGTCGCTCGGGTACTCGATGAGCGCGCTGGTCGGGATCTTCCTGTCCGACACGGCAGACGAAGACCATGTGGCCGACCAGCTGGCCGCGCTGCCGGCGGTGGAGGACTGCTGGTTCGTGGCGGGCGAGGAGTCGTTCGTGGTCAAGATCCGGGTGCCCGACATCAGCGGCCTGGAGCACGGCATCCGGGCGCTGTCGAAGATCGACGGGGTGGCCCGGACCCGCTCGACGGTGGTGCTGTCCACCCGGTTCGAGGGCCGGGTCCAGTCCGCCGGCCGCCAGCACGCCTGACTCGGCCGCCCGGCACCGGGCACTACATTGGCCGTGCGGCCTTCGAGCGGAGGCCTTGTCGCAGATCCGAGGAGACGAGCGGTTGTCCGGTGCCGGCTATTCCAGCCCACCAACGCCCTCGGCCCTGACAGCCGGCCCGCGCGGCAACTTTCTCGACGTCTGGGTGCTGTCGGTGCCCGAGGTGCGCCTGGACCGGGTGGACCTGTCGGTGCTCGACGAACAGGAGCGGCAACGGGCCGCCCGGTTCGTCCGGGACGGTGACCGGCACAGCTACCTGTCGGCGCACCTTGCGCTGCGCCACCTGCTGGGCCGGCAGCTGGCCGTCCCACCCCGGGAACTCGCCTTCGCGCGGGAGCCCTGTCCGCTCTGCGACGAGCCGCACGGCCGTCCCCGGGTGGCCGGTGCCGATCCGGCGGTGCACTTCTCGCTGTCGCACAGCGGCGAGCTGGTGCTGCTCGGCATCGCCGGCACGCCGGTCGGGGTGGACGTCGAGGAGGTGCCCGAGGAGCAGGTGGTGCTCGACCTGAGCAGCCGGCTGCACCCCGCCGAGCAGGCCGAGATCGCCGCCGCCGGGCAACCGCGGCTGGCCTTCGCCCGGGTGTGGACGCGCAAGGAGGCGTACCTGAAGGGGATCGGCACCGGGCTGCCGGGAGGCCTGGCCGCCGACTACCTGGGCGGCACCGGGTTGGCCCCGTTGCCGGCCGGCTGGAGCGTGCTGGACGTGCCGGTGCCGGCCGGGTACGCCGCCGCGGCCGCGGTACTGGGCGCCGCCCTCGACACCCGGGTGCAGGAGCTGGCGCCGGAGATCCTCGAGGCCGGCTGACCCGCTACCGGGGTGCGACCACCGGTAGTCCGTAGCCGGCTGCCGCGTCGGCCAGCCGGCGGTCGTAGCTGAGCACCACCTGCAGGTCGAGCAGTTCGGCGGCCGAGCCGAGGTGCAGCGCGTCCAGGGTGCGCAGCTCGGCGGGCGGCAGCTGGGCGGCCAGCGCCAGGGCCGCCGGGGTGAGTGCCAGCCGGTCGATCCGTCCCAGCAGCTTGGTGGCGGTGCCGACGGCCTGCTGGCTCACCCGGGCCGCCAGCCGGCGCAGTTCCACCACGCCGACCGTGTTGGTCACCAGCCGGGCGTCCTGCTGGGAGATCCAGTGCCGCAGGGCCGGCGTCTCGGCCTCGGCGACCACCAGCTTCGCAAGCGCCGAGGTGTCGGCGTAGATCACCGGTCCGCGCGCTGCTCGGCCAGCAGCTCCTCGGTGCTCAGGACGCCGGCCGGGGCCGCGACGGGCTCGACGTCGAGCAGGTCACCGCGTCCGGGCTGCAGCTCGCCGCTGGCGATCAGGTCGGCCCGGCTGGCGCGCTGCTCGCCGACCGGCGTCAGCTGGGCCACCGGACGGCCGTGGTTGGTGATCCGGATCGTCACCCCGGTGGCCACCTTCTGCAGCAGCGCGCTGGCCTGCTGGCGCAGTTCGCGCACCCCGACCTCTTCTTCCATGTAGCACATGGTAGCACAACCGTGTTTGCTAGGTGTGACCAGGTTGGCGGCCCGATCGCCGCCGTCCGGCGCAACCGTCCGGCAGCGAAACGTAGGCTGATCCCATGGCATGGAACGCGGCGCGCAAGGCCGAACTGACCGACAAGATCGCCGCCGGCGAGCGGTTGACCCGCCAGGACGGCGAGGACCTCTACGACTGCGACGACCTGGCCTGGCTGGGTGCGCAGGCGCACGGGGTACGCACGGCCAAGAACGGCGACGTGGTGTACTTCAACGTCAACCGCCACCTCAACCTGACCAACGTCTGCCGGGCCTCGTGCGCGTACTGCTCCTTCGAGCGCAAGCCGGGCGCCAAGGACGCCTACACCATGCGGGTCGAGGAAGCCGTCGAGCTGGCGCTGGCCATGAAGGACGACGGCCTGACCGAGCTGCACATCGTCAACGGCCTGCACCCGACACTGCCGTGGAAGTACTACCCGCGGGTGCTCCGCGAGCTCAAGGCGGTGCTGCCCGGAGTCGCGCTCAAGGCGTTCACCGCCACCGAGGTGCACTACTTCGAGGAGATCTCGGGCCTGCCGGCGACCGAGATCCTGGACGAGCTGATCGACGCGGGCCTGGAGTCCCTCACCGGCGGTGGGGCCGAGATCTTCGACTGGGAGGTCCGCAAGCAGATCGTGGACCACAACACCCACTGGGAGGACTGGTCGCGGATTCACCGGCTGGCCCACTCCAAGGGGCTCCGGACGCCGGCCACCATGCTCTACGGCCACATCGAGGAGCCCCGGCACCGGGTCGACCACGTGCTGCGGCTGCGCGAACTGCAGGACGAGACCGGTGGGTTTCAGGTGTTCATCCCGCTGCGGTTCCACAACGACAACAACCGGCTCTCGCACCTGCGGATGGCAGCACCCGCCGACGTGCTCAAGACCTTCGCGGTGTCCCGGCTGATGCTCGACAACTTCGGCCACGTCAAGGTCTTCTGGGTGATGCACGGCCTGTCCACCTCGCAGCTGGCGCTGAACTACGGCGCCGACGACATGGACGGCTCGGTGGTGGAGTACAAGATCACCCACGACGCGGACGGTTTCGGCACCCCGGACAAGCTGACCCGGGACGACCTGCTGCGGCTGATCCGCGACGCCGGCTTCCAGCCGAAGGAGCGCAACACCCGCTACGAGGTGATCCGGGAGTACGAGCCGCCGACCCCGCTGGCCGAGCGCCGCGCCGAACCCCAGGCCGTCTGGGCCTGAGACGAATGAGCGAGGATCGCAGCGAGCGGCAGCGAGCGAGGACCGGAGCGAATGGTGCGATGAGCGCTTCCGCGAAGAGCCAGAGGTAGACAGATGAGTGCGCAGGGCGATCCGCCGGCCCCGGCCAAGGCCCGAGGGCCCGGTCCCGGCCAGACGCTGGGCGCGATGTGGCTGTACACCGTGCTGCGGTTCGGGCTGTTCCTGGCGCTGTGGGGGCTGCTCTGGATCGCCCGGGTGCCGGGCCTGCTGGCCGCCACCATCGCGCTGGTGCTGTCGATCCCGCTGTCCTACATCCTGCTGCGCAAGCAGCGGGCGAAGCTGGCCGCCAACCTCGAGGCCCGGGTGATCGCCCGGCAGGCGCAGCGGCACACCCTGGACGCCCAGCTGGCTGGCGAGAACACCGGGGCAACCGGCGAGAACGGCGCGACCTCCGAGCCGGCCCCGCGCCCGGTCCGGCCGAAACGGCGCGCCGGCGGGTCAGCCGAGCAGTAGCGCGCGAGCCTCGGCGACGGCCTGCCGGTTGCCGGCCAGGTGCCAGCGATGCCCGCGGTGCTGCAAGACCTCCACCGCACCGCCGGCCCCGAGCACCAGCGCGGCGCCGGGCAGCCAGTCCCAGTCCAGGGTGTCCAGCTGCGCCCACAGGCCCAGCCGGCCGCCGGCCACCGCCGCCAGCTCCAGCGACCCCGAGCCGAGCATCCGTACCGTGGCCGCCCCGCGCAGCATCGCCAGCAGCGGTTCCCGGGCACCGTCGTCCGGCAGCGTCGCCGGGTGCAGGTAGCTGGCCAGCGACAGCCGGGACAGCGGGGTGTCCACCAGCGGCGTCACCGGCACCCGGTTGCAGCTGGTGGGATGGTCCGGCCCGCCCAGCCACAGTTCGTCGGCCGCCGGGCCGTAGACCGCGCCGAGCACCGGCTCGCGCGCGCCGCCCGCCCGGTGCTCGGCCAGCGCCATCGCCGAGCACCAGTACGGCAGCCCGGACAGGAAGTTGTAGGTGCCGTCCACCGGGTCGATGTACCAGGTGCGGCCGTGCTCGCCGGCGTGCTCGGCCCCTTCCTCGCCGACCACCCCGTCCCCGGGCCGGGCCGAACGCAGGGCCTGCACGATCAGTTCCTCGGCGGCGCGGTCGGCGTCGGAGACGACGTCGGACACTGAGGTCTTGTGCTGGACGTCCAGGCCCTGGCGCAGCATCCAGGCCGCCAACCGGCCGGCCTGCCGCACCAGCTCCCCGGCCAGCTCCAGATCGTCGGTCACCCGTCTCCTCGTTCTCCTCGCCCGTCCGGAGCCTAACCCGGTCGGCTTCCGGGCCGGTTCCGGCCGCGTAACCTCGGGGTGTGACAGTGCCGTCCAACGCCAGGCCGCGGGTCGGCCACATCCAGTTCCTGAACTGCCTGCCGATCTACTGGGGCCTGGTGCGCTCGGGTGCCCTGCTGGACCTGGAGCTGACCAAGGACACCCCCGACAACCTCAACCAGCTGCTCGTCCGGGGCGACCTCGACATCGGCCCGATCTCGCTGGTGGAGTACCTGCGGCACGCCGACGAGCTGCTGCTGCTGCCCGACATCGCGGTGGGCTCGGACGGCCCGGTGCTGTCGGTGGACCTGGTCTCACAGCGCCCGCTGGCCGAGCTGGACGGCCGGCCGGTCGCGCTCGGCTCCACCTCGCGCACCTCGGTGCTGCTGGCCCAGCTGTGGCTGCGCGAGGTGCACCGGGTGGAGCCGGAGTACTTCAGCTGCCCGCCGGACCTGACCGCGATGATGCTCGAAGCCGACGCCGCGGTGGTGATCGGCGACGTGGCGCTGCGGGCGACCTACGAAGGAGCCAGCCGGGGGCTGGACGTGCACGACCTGGGACAGGCCTGGCGGTCCTGGACCGGGCTGCCGATGGTCTTCGCGGTCTGGGCGGTCCGGCGCGAGTTCGCCGCCGAGAACCCGGGCCTGGTCAAGGACGTGCACGCCGCCTTCGTCGCCAGCCGGGACTCTGCCCTCGCCCACGTGGACCAGGTGGCCGCCCAGGCCGCCCGGTGGGAGGTCTTCGACGCGCCCACCCTGGCCAACTACTTCCGGACGCTGGACTTCTCCCTCGGCGAGCGCCAGCTGGCCGGTCTGGCCGAGTTCGCCCGGCGGGCCGCCGCGGTAGGCGCCGTGGCCGGCCCGGTAACGCCGGAGTTCGCCCCGGTCTGACCGACGCTGACGGCTTGCTCCGGCGGTTGCCTCGAGAAGCGGGGTCTGACGGCGGAATCCGCCATCGGCCGGGCCGGAGAGTGACGGAGCCTCGTGCGCGGGCAAGCGAAACTCCGCCACTCCCCACGGGGTAGCAGCAAGACGGGACTAGCTGCCGTTCCCCAGCCCAGGGCCGTCTGCGGGATGGAGCTCATCTATATGACTCAGCGTAGTGCTCTGGTGGAATTTCGGTAGTCGTTTCCTCAGCCAATCCTCGCCAACGTGTCGATCCGGTCAGCCCGGCGGTCGGCTGGCGGCGGCTGCTTGAATGGACGAGGCAGCGAAGCGGAAGGGCCGGTCGTGACAGAACCCACCATGGACGCGGAACTGGCGGACTGGCTGGCGGCCACCCCGCTGGAAGCCGACGAGGACGCCACCATCGAGGAGTCCCGGGAGATCTCCGGCCGGGCGCACCTGCTGGCCGGCCAGCGGCTGAACCCGGCGCTGATCCCGGCCTCGGAGACCGACCAGGTCATCGACGGTCCCGCCGGGCCGCTGCCGATCCGGGTGCTGCGGCCGGCCGGCCCGGACACCAGAAGGCCGACCGCGGTCTACTTCCACGGCGGCGGCTGGATCGCCGGCACCATCGACACCCACCTGCACCACGCCCGCCGGATCTGCACCCAGGCCGACGTGGTGGTGGTCTCGGTGGGCTACCGGCTGGCGCCCGAGCACCCGTTCCCGGCCGCCTTCGACGACGCGGTGTTCGCCACCGAATGGGTGGCCCGGCGCACCGAGGAGCTCGGCGGCGAGCCTGGCACGCTGATCCTGGCCGGGGACAGTGCCGGCGGCCAGCTCGCGGCGTCGGTGGCGATCGCCCGCCGCGACGCCGGCCAGCCGGTGACGGCCCAGCTGCTGCTCTACCCGGTCACCGACGTCTCCGGCCGGTACGCCGACCCCGAGGTCAACGCCCGGTACATGTCGCGGCGCACCACCGGCACCAACTACGGGCTGACCCTGCAGGGCATGGTCACCTTCGCCACCAACTACGTCGACGAGGAGTCCTCGACCGACTGGCGGGTCTCGCCGATGCGGGCGGCCGACCTGACCGGTGTCGCGCCGGCGGTGATCCACACCGCCACCCTGGACGTGCTGCGCACCGAGGGCAACTTCTACGGCGACGCGCTGCGCCGGGCCGGCGTCCGGGTGATCAGCCGGGAGTGGCCCACCCTGAACCACTCCTACTTCGGCTTCGGCGGGGTGTCGGCGGTCGCCGACAGCGCGGCGGCGCAGGCCGCCGAGGACCTGCGCGAGCTGCTGGCCGGCGGGGGCAACTAGCGGCGTGGGCCCCCGCCGGGCCGGGTTGCCCGGTACCGCACACTGTGGCACGTGAGTACCGCAGCCGAACTGCTCGACGCCTACCACCGGCAGGTCCGCGGCGTCCTGCCCGTGACTCAGCCCGAGGGCGTGACCGTGGACCGGGACGGCCCGCTGCTGCGGGTCAGTGGCGGCAAGCACTGGGGCTACGTCGAGTACCGGGACCTGGCGGGGCTGACCGGCCCGGCGCTGGACGAGCTGATCGAGCGGACCCGTGCCTACTTCGGCAGCCGGGGCGAGCGCTTCGAGTGGAAGACCCACTCCTACGACGAGCCGGCCGACCTGCCGGCCCGGCTGACCGCCGCCGGGTTTTCACCGGGCGAGGCCGAGACCGTGGTGGTGGGGCTCGCCGAGGAGCTGACCGGAGAACCGCAACTGCCGGACGCGGTGCGCATCCGCCGGGTCAGCGAGCCCGCCGACTTCGACCGGATCGGGGCGCTGCACACCGAGATCTGGAACGAGGACTGGACGTGGCTGGCCGCCGACCTCGCCGAGCGCCAGGCCAACTCGCCCGACCACCTCGCGATCTTCGCCGCCGAGGCCGGCCCGCAGATGATCAGCGTGGCCTGGCTGGTGCGCGACCCCGGCAGCGAGTTCGCCACCCTGTGGGGCGGCGCCACCCGTCCGGAGTGGCGGGGCAAGGGCATCTACCGGGCGCTGGTGGCGCGGCGGGCCCGGTTCGCAGTGAGCACCGGGGCCCGCTACCTGCAGGTGGACGCCTCCGACGACAGCGCCCCGATCCTGCAGCGGCTGGGGTTCGTGGCGGTGGCCACCACCACGCCGTACCTGTGGACGCCCCCGCAGAGCCGGCCGGAGCAGCCGCCGGGGCAGGCGGCAGCCGAGCAGCCGTCTACCCTGGGCAGGTGACCCCGCACTCCCAGCCCGCCGAGATCGCGAACCTGCTGCAGCATGCCGCTGACGGCGGCCGGATCACGCCGGAGCAGGCGCTGCTGCTCTACACCGACGCCCCGCTGCACGCGCTCGGCGAGGCCGCCGACACGGTGCGCCGCCGCCGATTCGGCGAGCTGGCCGGCATCGCGACCTACATCATCGACCGCAACATCAACTACACCAACGTCTGCCTGACCGCCTGCAAGTTCTGCGCCTTCTACCGGGCGCCGGGGCACCGCGAGGGCTGGACGCACACCGACGCCGAGATCCTGCGCCGCTGCGGCGAGGCAGTCGAGCTCGGCGCCACCCAGATCATGTTGCAGGGCGGCCACTCGCCGGAGCTCGGCATCGAGTTCTACGAGCGGATCTTCGCCGCCATCAAGGCCGAGTACCCGTCGCTGACCCTGCACTCGCTGGGCGCCTCCGAAGTGGTGCACATCGGGCGGGTGTCGGGGCTCTCGCACGAGGAGGTGATCCGCCGGCTGCACGCGGCCGGCTTGGACTCCTTCGCCGGCGCCGGTGCCGAGATCCTGGTCAGCCGGCCGCGCACCGCGATCGCGCCGCTCAAGGAGTCCGGCGAGACGTGGCTGGAGGTGATGGAGACCGCGCACCGGCTCGGCGTCGAGTCCACCGCCACCTTCATGATGGGCACCGGCGAGACCAACGCCGAGCGGATCGAGCACCTGCGG
Organism: Jatrophihabitans sp.; assembly: GCF_035474675.1. Classification (GTDB taxonomy): domain Bacteria; phylum Actinomycetota; class Actinomycetes; order Mycobacteriales; family Jatrophihabitantaceae; genus Jatrophihabitans_A. The sequence continues at coordinate 42,460 of NZ_DATINC010000062.1, forward strand.
ATGATCCGGGACGTGCAGGACCGCACCGGCGGCTTCCGCTCGTTCATCCCGTGGACCTACCAGCCGGAGAACAACCACCTCAAGGGACGCACCCAGGCGACGTCGCTGGAGTACCTGCGGATGGTGGCGCTGGCCCGGCTGTTCTTCGACAACGTCACCCACCTGCAGGGCTCGTGGCTCACCACCGGCAAGGACATCGGCCAGCTGACCCTGCACTTCGGCGCCGACGACCTCGGCTCGGTGATGCTGGAGGAGAACGTGGTGTCCTCGGCCGGCGCCCGGCACCGGTCCAACCGCACCGAGCTGATCGAGCTGATCCGC
>NZ_DATINC010000063.1:0-113976 GCF_035474675.1 Jatrophihabitans sp.
TCGTGATCATCGACTCCGAGGACGGCGGCCGGGTCGACGTCTGGCACACCGACATGACCTTCCACCAGAGCCCGCCGCAGTTCTCCATCCTGCAGCTGCTGCAGGTGCCCGAGACCGGCGGCGACACCATGTTCACCAACCAGTACCTGGTGTACGAGGAGCTGTCCGCGCCGCTGCGGGACTTCCTGGACGGGCTGACCGCGATCCACGTGATCCGGATCGGCAACGAGTTCACCAGCCGGGCCGAGCACCCGGTGGTACGGGTGCACCCGGAGACCGGCCGCCGCTCGCTCTACGTCAACCGGCTGTTCACCTCGCACATCCCGCAGCTGACCCGCAACGAGAGCGACGCGATCCTGGAGTACCTGTTCCGGTTCTCCGAGGGGCCGCAGTTCACCTGTCGCTACCGCTGGCGGCCCGGCGACATCGCGATCTGGGACAACCGCTGCACCCAGCACTACGCGGTCAACGACTACCGCGACATCCGGCGCGGCCAGCGGGTCACCGTGCTCGGCGACCACCCGACCGGCGACCAGCCGAGGTGGCCGCACTACCAGGCCGCGCCCGGCGCCCGCTACTGGCCGGACCGGGTCAACGCGGTCGACAACTACTGACCGAAGGGCGTCTGTGACGGTTGACCTGTACCTCCGCCGCATGGATGATGGGGGTAGCCGGGCCATCGCGGTGGACCCGGAAGTGAGCCTCGGGACTTCCTGCCGGACGACAGGGCCCGGGGCTTCGCGCTTGTAGGCGTCAGTTCACAGTGATCACAATGATTCGAAGCCGGACCGTGTCAACGCCGTCGACAACTACTGACTGACAGCCGTAGCCGGATCCCGCCGACTGGCAGCCCACCGCCGATCTCCGTATCCGCTTGCATTCCGTATCCGTTATGAGCGCCAGGGCGTACGAATCGGATACGGAATCCACTGGAGGTCGAGCGCTCCGGCCCCGGGCTGCTCAGGCCCGAGCGGCTACCAGGTGACCGGGAACTTGGCGATCCCCATGTTGATCCGGTCGTGCCGCCAGGGCAGATCCTCCAGCGGGATCGCCGGCGCCAGGTTCGGCAGCCGGCGCAGCAGGGTGGCCAGCGACAGCTCGACCTGCATCTTGCCGAGCGCGGCGCCCAGGCAGTAGTGCGGGCCGAACCCGAAGGTCAGGTGCGGGGTCTTCGAGGACCGCTCGATGTCGAAGACGTTGGGGTTCGGGAAGAACCGCGAATCCCGGTTGCCGTACCACGGCAGCGCCATCACCGACTCGCCCGCGCGGATGTGCACCCCGCCGAGGGAGATGTCGTCCGACATCATCACCACCCGGAACATGGCACTCACCGTGGTGTAGCGCAGCACCTCGTCGGCCGTCGAGGCACCCAGCCGCTCCGGCTCCGCGCGCAGCTTGGCCAGTTGCTCCGGGTGCTGGAACAGCGCCCGCAGCCCGGTGCTGGTCGAGTTGATCTCGATGCCGCCGATCAGCACCCCGACGGCCAGCTCCACCAGTTCCTCGTCGGTCAGCGCGCTGGTGCCCTGCTCGCCGAGCCACACCGAGAGCAGGTCGTCGGCCGGCGCGGCACGCTTGGCCACCAGCTGCTCGGCCAGATAGTCCCGCAACGCCTGCTGGGAGTCCACCGCCTCGGCCAGGCCGTAAGAGATCACCGAGTTGATCCCCTCCAGCCAGCCGTAGAACCGGTCGTGGTCCGAGGCTGGCACGCCGAGCACGTCGCACACGACCAGCATCGGCAGCGGCGCCACCAGCGAGCTCACCAGGTCCGCGGGCTGGCCGCCGGCGATCATGGCGTCCACCAGCTCGTCGACCAGCCGCTGCACCCGGGGCCGGTAGGAGTCCATCCGCCGGGCGGTGAAGGCCCGGCTGGCGATCCGGCGCACGCAGGCGTGCGGGGCGCCGTCCATCACCAGCGAGCGGGGACTGTCCTCGCCCGGCGCCTCGGTCGCGCCCGAGATGAGCCGGGAGAAGCGCGGGTCGGCCAGCACCGTGCAGCAGCCCTCATAGTCGAGCACCAGCCAGCACGGCCGGCCGTCGGGCAGGATCACCCGGGTGACCGGGTCCGTCTCGACCATGGCGAGGAGCTCATCGTCGAGGTCCCCGGTAAACGGTTCGAACGGGTAGTGCCGCAGCTCGGCTGCAACGGTCATCAGGCGGTACCTATCTTGTCCAGGCCGCGGTGCGGCTGAATTCTCGAAACTGCTGGGTGGAACTCCGGCCGCGGGTGACTGCGGAATCGGGGTAAGCCTGCGGTACGGCGCAGCCAGGCGTCAATACTCCCAAGCAGTAGGCAGTGGACAGTTGGACCGGCCAGCGGATACGCGCGATCGGTCACCGTCACGAGCGGTTGAGGGCCGCTGTCGTAGGTGTGCCATACCATGTCCGCATGGCCCCGTACTCCGCTCAGGACGTGGCCGCCGAGCTTCGGCGGCGGCTACCTGGCGTCGGGACCAAGAAGCTGCACAAGCTCCTCTACTACTGCCAGGGGCACCATCTGGGCGCGCTCGGGGAGCCGATGTTCTCCGAGGACTTCCAAGCGTGGGACCGCGGTCCGGTTGTCGCTTCGCTCTGGCGAGCCGAGCGCTATGACCAGGCCGAGCCGGTATCGGCAGCCGCCTTCGACCAGGGCACCCTCAACACGATCGGATATGTGATCAGCCGGTACGGCGCCATGACCGGTGCCGACCTCGAAGCACTCACCCACAACGAGCAGCCGTGGATGGTCGCCGATGCCCGCCGTCGGTCCGGTGGGTCACAGGTGATGGCCAAGGCCGAGATCGGCGCGTACTTCGCACACCACCAGGCGACCGATGAATCCGACGATGACGAGGACTTCGCTGTCGACCCAGCGGTCACCCGGGCATGGCTCGCCGGGGCCAAGGACCGGCTGCGCGACCCCCTCTCGCATGATGATCGAGGAGCCATCCTCGGCCTAACGAAGCAGTGACCTTCGGCGATATTCCGTTCTGGGAGTCGATCGGCTTTCACGAGCGGCTGCTTGCCTGGATCGAGTACGAGGCACCGGACAGTGACCTGATCGCCGTGGTCGCCACGTGGATCGATCGGCAGACCAGGCAGGACCCGTACCGGGGAGTGCAGCGTCAGACCGACATCGCCAGCAACCTGTGGTGGGGCCGGATCCCCGGCTCGGTGCGTAAGGGCACCGCTGTCTTCTGCTCGTACTGGATCGATGAGGACCTGCGTCAGGTCCGCTGCGACTCCATCAGCACTCTGAGCTGCTGAGTGCCGCGAAGGCCGGCTCAGCCGATGCCGGCCGGCGCCTCCGGGTCGAAGGCCGCCTCGACGGCCACCTGCTCGACCCCGTGCACGAAGTTTTCGACCTGGGACTCGGTGAAGCAGCTCATGTCGAAGATCAACTGCAGCTGGAGGGTGTCGCCGTGGTCCTCGACGGTGATGAAGGCCTGCTCGTGCAGGTGGTCCAGGGTGCCGTCCCAGGAGAACCAGGTCTCGGGGTGCCGCTCCTCGATCTGCCGCGGGGTCACCTCGGTGGTACGCGCCAGCTCGTCGATGATCTGCCGGTTGGTCATCCGCCGGTCATTGATCCGGCAGCTGACCTGCGCCTGGTAGCCGCGCTGGTCGTCCAGCCGGGCCATCAGCCCGGTGAGCCGGTCCGGGTCGTAGTAGGCATGCATGCCACCGGCCAGCAGGGCCCGCCGGCCGCGGGCGATCACCTCGTCCACGGTGGCGTCGGCGAGCTCCACGCTGACCAGTGAGTTCTGGGCGACCGGCGCGATGACCTCGGCCAGGCCCGGCCGGAACCGGTTGCTGGAGATCACCTTGGCAGTCAGGGTGTGCATCTCGCGGGCGCGCCCCAGCGCGGTGGCGATGACGCCGAACAACACCCGGGAGGTGTCCATGCCGGTCCGCCGGGCCAGTGCCAGCACCGCCAGGTGGGCGGCCGGTGAGTTGAACCGGGCGTGCCAGAACCGCCTGCCCTGCCGGCCGTCGGCGTGCACCGGCCCGCCGAAGGTGCGCGGCGGGATGTCGCGCAGGTGCGACTCCCAGTAGTTCAGCGACCGGTCGTTGGCCTTGAGCGCCTGCGGCGTCTGCTCCCGTTCGATGAGATCCAGCAGGTGCATCGTGCCGCCGGCCGGCTTGCCGGTGCTGAACTCCTCCATCAACATCGTGATCGCCGCGCCGTCGATGACCAGGTGGTTGTAGCAGGGCACCTGGTAGATCGGCACGCCCTCGTACCGGATCACCCCGAACCGGATGGGCAGGTCACGGGAGTGGTCGAAGGGGGTCATCAACCAGTCCAGCCAGAGCTGGTCGATGTACTTGCCGACCTCGACCGGGTCGTCCGCGCCGTCGAAGTCCATCACCTCGACCACGATCTCGCCGGAGTCCCGCACCAGCAGGCTGTCCCTGCCGTGGTCGTCGGTGTCCAGCCGGACCCGCAGCGCCGGGTGCCGGCTGACCAGGGTGGCCAGCCGCTCCGCCAGGCTCTCCACGGTGGTGCCCTCGGGCACCGCCTGGGCGCCGCTGGCGTTGAGGGAGAAGCCGCTCTCCCGGATGTCCTGCAGGACCGCCTTCATCCCCCAGTTCAACGCCGCCGGACCCGCGACCGCGGCGGAGTACGGCGTGACGTACCGGCTTTCGGCTGGCTGCACAGGCATGGGTGGTATTCGAACAAGGCCCCGGCAGTACGTCAACGTCGGGGTGCCCGTGCCACGGTGTCGCTGCTCCCCCCGCGCGGGCGGGGCTCAGCCGCAGCCGGCCGGCACGTCCGGGTTGAAGGCCGCCTCGATGGCCACCTGCTCCACGCCGTAGACGAAGTCCTCGATCTGCTTGTCGGTGAAGCAGGCCATGTCGAAGATCAGCTGCAGGTGGAAGGTGCCGCGGTAGTCCTCGATGGTGACGAAGGCGTCGTCGTAGCAGGTGTCCAGCGTGCCGTCCCAGGAGAAGAAGGTCTCGCCCAGTCTCGACTCGATGTCGGCCGGGGTGACCTGGCGGGCCCGCGCCTCCTCGGCCATCCACTTCTGGGTGGTCCGGCGCCGATCGTTCATCCGCAGGGTCACCGCGGCGGGATAGCCGCGCTCGTCGTCCAGCCGGGCCATCAGCTCGTTGAGGTGGTCCGGGTCGTAGTAGGAGTGCATGCCGCTGACCAGCAGCGCCTGCCGGCCGCGGGCCATCACCTCGTCCACCGTGGCGTCGGTGAGGTCGATGGAGATGATGCCGTTCAACGCGAGCGAGGCGATCACCTCGGAGAAACCGGGGCGGTACCGGTTGCTGAGAATCACCTTGGCCCGCAGCCGGTCCAGGCCCATGGCCCGGCCGAGGGCGACGGCGAGGACGGCGAACATCACCCGGGAGACGTCGCCCCCGGACCGCTGGGCGATCGCCAGCACCGCCTGGTAGGCAGCGGGCGAACCGAACGTGGCGTGCCAGTAGCGCTTTCCCAGCCGTCCCTCCGGGTAGCTCGGCTCGCCGAAGGTGCGGGGCGGGATGTCGCGCAGGTGCGACTCCCAGAACCGCATCGCCCGCCGGCTGATCTTCTGGGCCGCCTCGGAATGCTCGTAGTCGGCCAGTTGCAGGATGTTGATGGGGGTGGTTCTGCCGGCCCCCGCGGGCGGCTCGCCCACCCCCATCTCGGGCATCAGGTACCGCATCGAGGTGCCGTCGATGACCAGGTGGTTGAACGACAGGATCTGGTAGAGCGTCCGGCCGCGATGCCGGACGACCCCCATCCGGGCCGGCCAGTCGTCGAAGTGGTCGATGGGGTCGATCAGCCACTCCTGCCAGAGCCGCTCGGTGTACCGGGCCACCTCGACCGGGTCGTCGGAGTCGGCGAAGTCCAGCACCTCGACGGCCACCTCGCCACCGCTGTGCACCTGCTGGTAGAGGGTGCCGTCCTCGTCGGTGCCGAGCCGCACCCGCAGCGCCGGCTGCTCGCTGAGCAGCTTGCCCAGCCGGGCCGCCGCGGACTCCACCGTGGTGCCCGCCGCCAGGTTCTGGGCACCGGTGGCGTTGAGGGCCAAGCCGGTCTCGCGCTGGTCCTGCAACAGCGCCTTCTCGCCCCAGGTCAGCGGGCCACGGCCCGACACGGTTCCGGCGAAGGGCACCACGAGGCGGCTCTCGGCCGGCTGCAACGACATGGACGCATTCGACAAGACACCGGCGCGAAGGTCAATCCGCCGGGCCGGGTCGGGTTCCTGCCGCCCGTGCGCCCGATGCCCATCGGGACAACGTCAATCTCTCCCGCCTGGGTCGCGGGCCAGCCTCAGGAGTGCTTGAGCACCGCTTCGATCGCGGTGCGCAGCTGCTCGCGGCTCGGTTGCACCGCCAGGTCCAGCGCGCGGGCGAACGGCAGCACCGCGCCGTCCGGCCGGCTGATCCGCTTGGGCGGCGCGACCAGTCGCATCTCCTCGGCGGCGGTGGCCAGGATCTCGGCCCCCATGCCACAGCTGCGGTTGGAGTCGTCGATCACCACCAGCCGCCCGGTGCGTTCCAGCGACGCAGCCAGCGCCGGCCAGTCGAACGGGTACAGGGTGCGCGGGTCGAACACCTCGACCGAGACGGAGTCGGCCAGCTCCTCGGCGACCGCGATGGCATCGTGCACGAGGTGCCCGACCGCCACCACGGTGACGTCGGTGCCCGGCCGGTGAATCCGGGCCTGCCCGAGCGGCACCGGCCCGAGCGTGGCGTAGTCGACGTCCTCACGCTGGCTCACCGCGCCCGACGGCGCGAACACGACCACCGGGTCGTCGTCGCGGATGGCGCTCAGCAGCAGGCCGTAGGCGTCGGTCGGGGTGGCCGGCACCACCGTCTTGATGCCGACGTGGGCGAACAGGCTGTAGGGATGGTCGGAATGCTGGCCGGCCCAGCCGGGCCTCGATCCCGAGCTGGGCAGCAGGTAGGTGACCGGGACCTTCAACTGGCCGCCGGTCATCAGCGAGAACTTGTGCGCCTGGTTGGCGATCTGCTCGAACACCAGGTAGAGCAGGGCCGGGATCTGGAACTCGATCACCGGCCGGGCGCCTGCCATCGCCGCCCCGGTGGCCGCGCTGGTGAACGCCTGCTCCGAGATCGGCATGTCGATCACCCGGTCCGGGCCGAAGCGCTTGAGCAGGCCGGTGGTGACGTTGCTGACCGCCACCCGGATGTCCTCGCCGAACACGCAGACCGCCGGATCCTGTTCCATCTCGGCACCCAGCGCCCGGTTCAGCGCCTTCATGTAGGACAGGATGGTCATCAGCTCATCCCCGCCCGGGCGCGCAGGCCGTCGGCATAGAGGTAGTCCAGCGCGCCGGCCGGATCCGGCTCGGGGCTGTCCAGCACGAACCGCTCAGCCTCCTCCAGCAGCGCCTCGATCTCGGCGTCGATGCCGGCGCGGACCTCCTCGGGAACCCGGGCGCCCTGGATCTCCAGCGGATCCCGGACGCTGCCCTCGGCGACCTCCTCGGGCGTCCGGTACCGCGGGCGGGCCTGGTACTCCCAGGTGTGGTGGGCGTCGAAGCGGTAGGTGAGGCATTCCAGCAGGGTCGGGCCGCCACCGGAGCGGGCCCGCCGCACCGCCGCGGAGGCCGCGTCGCACACCACCTCGGCGTCCATGCCGTCGATCGTCTCGGCCGGAATGCCGAACGCCGCGGCCCGACCGAGGATGGAGCCCGCGGTCGCGTCGTGCACCCGCATCGAGGTGGCGAAACCGTTGTTCTCGCAGATGAACAGCACCGGCGCCTGCCACAGCGAGGCCAGGTTCAGCGCCTCCAGCAGCACGCCCTGGTTGACCGCGCCGTCGCCGAAGAAGGTCACCGTGACCAGGTCCCGGCCGGCCTGCCGGTGCCACCAGGCCGCCCCGGTGGCGATCGCCGCCGAGGCGCCGACGATGGCGTTCGCCCCGTAGATGCCGGTGCTGACGTCCGCGGCGTGCATCGACCCGCCGCGACCCCGGTTCAGCCCGGTCTCGCGACCGGCGAGCTCGGCCAGCATCCGGACCGGGTCGCTGCCCTTGGCCAGCACGTGGCCGTGCCCGCGATGGGTGCTGGTGATGATGTCGTCGGCGCGCAGCGCCGCGCACACGCCGGCCGCGATCGCCTCCTGCCCGATGTAGGGATGGATGCCGCCGGGGATCACGCCGCGCCGGACCAGGTCGATGGCCCGCTGCTCGAACCGGCGGATCAGCCGCACCGTCCGGTACAGCTCGGCGGAATCGGCCATCAGCGCTCGCCCCCTGCCGAGTTGTTCCGGGCTGAGCCGTCCCCGCCTGGATCGTTTCCGGTTGAATCGTTCGCGGCCGGATCGTTCCCGGCTGGATCGTTCCCGGCCGGGCCGGGGCTGGCCAGCACCAGGCTGACGTTGTGGCCGCCGAAGCCGAAGGAGTTCGACAGCACCGCCCGCGGCCGCGCCGTCCGGGCTGCCTTGCGGATGTGGTCGACATCGGGGTCCGGATCCGGGTCGTCCAGGTTGGCGGTCGGCGGCAGCAGCCCGCGCTGCAGCGCCTGCATGCCGATCGCGGCCTCGATCACGCCCGAGGTGCCCAGCATGTGGCCGGTCACCCCCTTGGTGGAGCTGACCGGCGGGCTCGCCGTACCGAAGACCGCGGAGATCGCCCGCAGCTCGGCGGCATCGCCGGCCTTGGTGGAAGTGCCGTGCGCGTTGAGGTAGCCGATGTCGCCCGGTTCCAGGCCGGCGTCGCGCAGCGCCAGCTGCATGCACCGGGCCGCGGCCGAGCCGTCCGGTCGCGGTGCGGTCGGGTGGTAGGCGTCGGTGGTGGCGCCCCAGCCGAGCACCTCGGCGTAGTGGGCGGCACCCCGGGCCCGGGCGTGCTCGGGCCGTTCCAGCACCAGCACCCCGGCACCCTCGCCGAGCACCAGGCCGTTGCGGCGCCGGTCGAACGGCCGGCTGGCCTCGGCCGGATCGGCCCAGCCGTGCGCCAGCGCCCGGGCGTTGGTGAAGGCGGAGGCGAAGGTCGGGAACAGCGGCGCCTCGCTGCACCCGGCCAGCACCACGTCGGCCTCACCGGCGCGCAGGATGCGCAGCGCGTCGCCGACCGACTGGGCGCCGGCGGCGCAGGCCGTGCCGGCCGAGGTGGCGTAGCCCTGGATGCCGAACTTGATCGCGATCCGGGCCGCGGCCATGTTCGGCAGCACGCCGGGCAGCAGGTACGGGCTGACCCCCAGCCGGCCCTTGCGGGCGTACAGGTTGGCCTGCTCCTCGAACAGCGCCAGGCCGCCCACCCCGGAGACCACCACCGCGATCCGGAACGGGTCCACGTCGCGGCCCACCTCGAGGCCGGCGTCGGCCAGCGCGTCCTCGGCGGCCCGCAGCGCCATCACGATGGCCCGGTCCACGAACCGGGCCTCGGTGGCCGGCAGCACGCTGGCCGGGTCGATGTCCGGGGCGAAGGCAGCCACGTCGAGCAGGCCGTGCAGCGGGTGGTCCTCCGGTGGCCGGCTGGCGCCGGACCAGCCGTCACAGGCCGCGGCGAACACCTCGGCGGGGCGGCTGCCGACCGGGCTCACCAGCCCGATGCCGGTGACCGCCATGCTTGTGGCCACGATGTTCCCCTCCGGCCGGTGCGCGCTGGTGACTGCTCAGGAAGCCGAGCTGGCCGGAGCGCGCGAGGCCACCAGCTCGGAGAACTCGCCGACCGTCATGCCGGCCAGCATCTCGGCCTCCTCGTCGTCGAACCGGACGCCGTACTCGTCCTCGACCCGGACCGCCAGTTCGGCCAGGGCAAGTGACTGCAGGTCTGCCCCCGCCGGGCCCAGCACCGTGTCGTCGTCGATTCCGTCGGTGCTGTAATTCATCTCCTTCAGCGACTGCAGGAGAAATTCGCGGATGTTCTCTTTCATGACCGGCAGGTCCTTTCGGGGGCGGGACGCCCGGAGGGTGCGACGGCAGGGCAGGCACGGATGGTCGCAGGTGGCGGGGAGGCTGGCAACCGCCAGCATATCGGCTCAGAACGGCCCGTCAGGTGACTGCGCGAATACCGCACCGGGCTACTCCCCGGCGCCCTGGGCGGCCGACGCGGTCGCCTGCTGGCGCAGGTACTCCCGGCAGTCCGGCAGTCCGCGGCCCTTGACGACGTCGTTGAAAGTCAGGAAGTTCAGCGCGCCGCCGAGCAACGGCAGCAGCCGCATCACCGGTGTGCCGTGTTTCTGCGCGACATAGCGGTGCACGCCGCGCGCCTCGGCCATCCGGGACGCCAGGCTCGAGCCGTGCGGGGAGTGCACGGAACTGGCCGACCGGTTGAGCAGGAACCGGACGCCGTCCAGGTGCAACCGGTACCCCAGTTCCAGGTCCTCGCCGCCCCAGCTGCGGATCTGCTCGTCGAACCCGCCGACCGCCCGCAGCCGGTCGGTCGGGGCCGACACGTTGCAGGTCCAGTAGATGATCCAGGGCGCCGGGAGGTCTGCGAACTCGTCGGCGTACTTGGCGTAGAACAACTCCCGGACGTCGGCCCAGCGCCCGGTCTCGCACAGCCGGTCGAGAAAGGCGTCCGGGTCGTCGAAGCCGCCGGACTCCAGGGCGCGCACCATCTCGGCCGCCTCGTCGCCGTCGGTGCCGAAGCCGTAGACGTAGCCGACCACCGCCACCGGCCCCTCGGCCCGCCGGTGGCTGTCCAGGTGGGCGGCCAGGCAGCCCGAGTGCAGCAGCACCCCGGAGTCGACCATCACGCACACCGCGCCGGCGGCGTGCGCGATGCCGACGTTGCGGGCCTGCGCCACCCGCCAGCCCTCGTCCGGCTGGAAGAAGTACTTCAGGTCCAACCGATCGGTATAGCTACGGGCCAGCTCGGCGGTGTCGTCGCTGGAACCGTCGTCGACCACCAGCACCTCGAAGTCCGCGCGCGGCAGGGTCTGGGCCACCAGCGAGTCCAGGGTGCGGCGCAGCAGCCCGGCCCGGTTGTAGGTCGGGATGATCACGCTGCAGGCCGGCGGCATCAGCGGCTCCCCGCGTCGCCGTCGGGGGCACTGTCGCGGCCGAGGGAATCGTCGCCGAGGGAGTCACCGTCGAGGGAGTCATCGTCCAGGGAGTAGCCGCAGGCGCGGGCCACCCGGCGCACCTCGTCGTCGTCCAGCAGAGCGCGCAGCGACGCCGGCAGGTCGGCCCAGTCCAGGATGGTCCGGCGGACCCGGCCGCCCAGCCCGACCGCGTGGATGCGCCGGTCGAACACCCGCCGGTCGAGCAGCTCCTCCTCCAGGCCGCAGTGCTCGGCGAACCGGACGGACCAGTGCGCGGGGTCGGCGACCAGGTCCTCGTAGCGCACCCGGAGCACCCAGGGCGGCAGGTCGGGCGCCGGCCAGAAGCTCGCGCCGACCCGGGTCCAGTCCCGGATCGCGATCTCGGTGTCGGCGCGCTTCCACTCGCCCCGCTCCCACACCTCCAGGCTGCGCAGGATGTCGCGCGGGTTCCGGGTGATATGCACCACCCGGCAGTCCGGGAACAGCCGCCGGAAGGCCCTCGCCTCGGCCAGGCCGTACCGGACCTCCTTGAACCCCCAGACCGGCCTGCCCAGATCCGCGGCGGGCTGGGCGAAGAGCACCTCGACGAACGCGCGCACCGCGTCGTCGATAGCACCGGCCTCCGGGGTCAGGTTGGCCATGAAGCTCTGGTGGCCCGAGCGCGCGTAGCCGAGCCGGCCGAGCTCGCCGTGCTCGGCCGTCCAGTCGGTCAGCCGCTCGCCCACCGCGAGCACCTCGCGCAGCTGGCCGGCGTGCTCCCCCCAGATCAGCACCTTGGGATGGGAGGACAGCAGCCGCTGGACGAGCGTGCTGCCGCAGCGCTGGCCCGCCGCCAGGATCAGGATCGGCGCGCTCATCGGGGGATCGGTAGGCCGTACCGCAGGAGGTCGCGGGTCCAGACGACGGCCACCACCATCTCCTGCCTGAAGTTCCGGTGCGCCAACCCGGGAGAACCCGGGCAGATGTCGCCGGGAGTATGTCCACAGTCCGAGCCTGCAGACAAGGCCCGGCCGCCGGTCAGCGGCCGGCGCTGGTCAGCTGCAGCAGCCGGACCGGCAGCCGGTCGTAGCCGCGCAGCATCAGCGCGCGCCGCTCCGGTGGCGGCCCGGCCAGCGCCAGGTCTGCGAACCGGTCGAGCAGCCGCGGAAAGGCGATCCGGCCCTCGGCCCGGCCCAGCACCGCACCGAGGCAGTAGTGCGGTCCGATGCTGAAGGCCAGGTGGTGGTTGTCGACCCTGCTCGGGTCGAAGGTGTCCGGATCGTCGAACCGGCGCGGGTCGCGGTTGGCCGCGCCGGTCAGCACCAGCACCAGCCGGCCGCGCTCGACCGGGACGCCCGCGATCTCGGCGTCGGCGAGGGCGCACCGCACCGCGAAGTGCACCGGCGGGTCGAAGCGCAGGATCTCCTCGACGTAGGACGGCGCCAGCGCGGGGTCGGCCCGCAGCGCGGCCAGCGCGTCCGGGTGCCCGGCGAGCAGCGCCAGGCCGTTGCCGAGCAGGTTGGCGGTGGTGCGGAAGCCGGCGTTGAACACCACCACCAGGTTGGCCAGCAGCTCCTCCTCGGTGAGCTCCTCGCCGTCCTGCCCGGCCAGCCGGGCCAGCGCCGAGATCAGGTCGTCGCGCGGCTGGGCCCGCCGGCCGGTGACCAGGGCGCTGAAGTACTCGTACAGCCGGGTGCCGGCGTCGTCGGCGGCCCTGATCTCGGCGAGCGAGTGCTGGCCGAGCTCCAGCACCGAGTCGAAGACCCGCACCAGCGGCAGCAGCCGGGGCCGGTGGGGCGCCGGCACGCCGAGCAGCTCACCGATCACGTCGCTGGGGAACGGCAGCGCGAAGCCGGCCATGAAGTCCACCGGATCGCCGTCGCGGGCCGAGCGGGCCAGCCGGTCGATCAGGCCGTCGGCGATCCGGGTGATCATCGGCTCCAGCTCGCCGACCTGCGCCGCGGTCATCGCCCGCCCGAACAGCCGGCGGACCCGGACGTGGTCCTCGCCGCTGGTGTTGAAGACCGAGGCCTGCAGGATGCTCATCACGGGGTGCTCGCGCCAGCCGGGACTGCCCCGGTCCAGGTAGCGCGCGTCGAGCACGCCGAAGTCCGGGTCGCGCAGCACCTGGCAGGCGGCGTCGTAGCCGCACACCGCCACCGCGAACCGGCTCCCCCGGCCGAGCGCGAACGCCGTCCCCTGCTCGTGCAACCTGGCGTAGTACGGATACGGGTCCCGCCGGACGTCCTCACTGAGCAGCTCGCGCAGGGATACCCCGGTGGACATGACCACTCCTTCGTTCGGTGACACCGGCGAGTGTCAGCGGCGAACTTGTCCGGTAATTGTCATATGTAATAACTGACATCGCAATGTCGGTGACGTGGAGCGGGGCGGCAGTACGTCGAATTGCGCAGACACCGACGTTTCCGGCAGAGCGTTTCGGCGGCGGGAACGGGCGATTATGCTGCCCGCCATGGCTGTACCCCACACCGGACTGACCACCGGTGCCCCGGCTTCCGCTGCCCCGATTCCCGTTGTCCCGACTGCTGTCGGCCCGGCCGCCGACCGGTCCGGCCCGATCGGATCGCGGCCATGACCAACCCGTTCGACGACCCCGAGGCCAGCTACCTCGTCGTGGTCAACGCCGAGGGCCAGCATGCGCTGTGGCCCATCTTTGCCGACGTCCCGGCCGGTTGGACGGTCGCGCTGCCGGCTGCCAGCCGCTCGGAGTGCCTGGCCTACGTCGAGCAGCACTGGACGGACATGCGCCCGGCCAGCCTCGTCGAGGCGATGGCCGAGGACTGATCCGCCGAAGCGGCGGCAGCGTGCAGTCACCCTCGCCCGGGGCTGCAAAAGTCATGTAAACGTCTGGCGAAGTAACGGCAATAATGATGACCCGGAGAGGGGAGTTCGGTCTTGCACGCACGTCAGCAGTTCCGCACCTTTCTCCACCTCCTCGCAGACCAGGTCGAGGCCCGCCCGGACGCGGTCGCGGTGGAAGCCGGGACCGAGCAGCTGAGCTACGCCGAGCTCGACAGCCGCGCCGGCCGGCTCGCCGGCCACCTGCGCGGCCTGGGCGTCCGGCCCGACACCCTGGTGGCGATCAGCCTGCCGCGCGGCCTCGACCTGATCGTCGCCCTGGTCGCGGTGCTCAAGGCCGGCGGCGGCTACCTGCCGCTGGACCCGGGCTATCCGGCCGCCCGGCTGAGCTACCTGCTCGCCGACAGCAGCCCCGCGCTGCTGCTGACCGACACCGCCACCCTGACCACCCTCGGTCCCGCCGTGCCGGACGGCACCGCCGTGCTGCGGCTGGACGCCGACGCCTGGGCCGGTGCACCGGCCGGCGGCCTCGACCCCGACGAGCTGGACGGCCGGCAACTGGCCTATGCCATCTACACCTCCGGCTCCACCGGGCAGCCCAAGGCGGTACTGGTCGAGCACGATCAGCTCGCGGCCGTCGCCGAGGCCTGGGCCCGGACGCTGGACCTGACGCCGGGGCTGGCGCACCTGCAGCTGGCCGGCTTCTCCTTCGACGTGTTCACCGCCGACGTGGTGCGCGCGCTCGGCTTCGGTGGCCGGCTGGTGCTCTGCCCGCCGGAGCTGCTACTCGACGGCGCCGGGCTGTTCGCGCTGCTGCGGCGGGCCGGGATCGGCTTCGCCGACTTCGTGCCGGCGGTGCTCGACGGGCTGCTGGACCACTGGGCCGACGCCGGCACCGGCCTTCCGGAGCTGCGCACCGTGGTCTGTGGCTCGGACGCCTGGAGCGTGGCCGGCGCCGCCCGGCTGCGCCGGCTGTGCGGGCCGGACGTGGCGATCGTGCACGCCTACGGCGTCACCGAGGCCTGTATCGACTCCACCCACTACCGCCTCCCCACCTCCGTGGCTGAGATCGAGGCGCTCGGCACGCTGCCGATCGGCCGGCCGCTGCCCGGTGTGCGCAGCTACCTGCTCGACCCCGCCGGCGAACCGGTGACCGGCGGCGCGGTGGGTGAGCTCTACCTCGGCGGCGCCGGGGTCGCGCGCGGTTATCTCGGGCGCGACGAGCTGACCGCCGAGCGCTTCCTGGCCGACCCGTTCGTCCCCGGCGGCCGGATGTACCGGACCGGCGACCTGGGCCGGTGGCTGCCCGACGGCGAGCTGGAGTTCCTGGGCCGCACCGATCACCAGGTCAAGGTGCGGGGCTTGCGGATCGAGCTGGGCGAGATCGAGGCCCGGCTGGCCGCCTGTCCCGGGGTGCGGGAGGCGGTGGTGGTGCCGCGCGAGGTCGGCGGCAGCCGGCAGCTGGTCGGCTACTACCGCACCGACTCGGCCGATCCGTCCGGCCGGCCGACCCCGGACCAGGCCCGGGCGTGGCTGGCCGAGGCGCTGCCCGGGCACCTGGTGCCGGCTGCCTGCATGCGGCTGGCCCGCTGGCCGCTGACCCCGAACGGCAAGATCGACCGGCAGGCGCTGCCGGCGCCGGACGCCACCGCCTACGCCCGGGCGGCCGGCGAGCAGGCGCCGTCCGGGCCGGTGGAGACCGCGCTGGCAGCGATCTTCGCCGACCTGCTCGGTATCGAGGGGGTCGGCCGGCACGACGACTTCTTCGCCCTCGGCGGGCATTCGCTGCTGGCGGCCCGGGTGGCGTCCCGGATCGGCCGGCAGTTCGGCGTGCAGCTGCCGGCCACCGCGGTGTTCCAGTCCCCGACCGTGGCGGCGCTCGCCGAGCGGGTGACCGGGCAGCCGGCCGACTCCGGGGGTGCCAGTGACGTGCTGCCGCCGCTGCCGCACGCCGACCGGGATCAGCCGTTGCCGGCCTCGTTCGCCCAGCAGCGGCTGTGGTTCCTGGCCCAGCTGGAAGGCGGCAGCGCGGCCTACCACATTCCCGAAGCGTTCAGCCTGGACGGACCGCTGGACCGGGCGGCGCTGGCCGGCGCGCTGGACGCGCTCGTTACCCGGCACGAGGCGCTGCGTACCCGGCTGGTCAGCGTGGCCGGCCAGCCGGTGCAGCAGATCGACCCGCCCGGCACCGGCTTCGCACTGACCACCGACGACCTGACCGGCAGCGCCGACCCGGCGGCGGAGCTGGCCGCGCTGCGGCAGCGGGAGGCTGCCGAGCCGTTCGACCTGGCCCGCGGGCCGCTGGCCCGGGGGCGGCTGGTGGTGCTCGGCGAAGACCGGCACGTCCTGCTGCTCACCCTGCACCACGTGCTGGCCGACGGCTGGTCGATGGACGTCCTGGCCCGCGAGCTCGGGGTGCTCTACGCCG
Source organism: Jatrophihabitans sp. (assembly GCF_035474675.1). Taxonomy (GTDB): domain Bacteria; phylum Actinomycetota; class Actinomycetes; order Mycobacteriales; family Jatrophihabitantaceae; genus Jatrophihabitans_A. Next base: position 16,156 of record NZ_DATINC010000063.1, read on the forward strand.
CCCGGCGGCAGGGCGAGCAGGACCCGCTGCCGCCGCTGGCGGTGCAGTACGCCGACTACGCCGCCTGGCAGCGCGACTGGCTGTCCGGCCCCGCCGCCGACCGCCAGCGGGAGTTCTGGGCCGAGACGCTGGCCGGCGCGCCGGCGCTGCTGGAGCTGCCCACCGACGCGCCCCGGCCGGCCGAGCAGGACTACCGCGGCGGCCAGCTGGCGGTGGAGCTCGACGCCGAGCTGACCGCCGCGCTGCACGAGCTGAGCCGGCAGTCCGGCTGCACCCTGTTCATGACGGTGCTGGCCGGCTGGGCGCTGGTGCTCAGCCGGCTGTCCGGGCAGGCCGAGGTGGTGATCGGCAGTCCCACCGCCAACCGTCGCCGGCCCGAGCTGGACGGCCTGGTCGGGTTCTTCGTCAACACCCTGCCGCTGCGGATCGACCTGGCCGGCGGGCCGACCGGCACCGAGCTGCTGGACCGGGTGCGGGCGGTGACGCTGGCCGCGCTCGAGCACCAGGACCTGCCGTTCGAGCAGGTGGTGGAACTGGTCAACCCGGTCCGCAGCCTCGCGCACGCCCCGGTGTTCCAGATGCTGTTCGCCTGGCAGAACACCGAGAACGCCGAGCTGGAGCTGCCCGGCGTCGAGGTGCGGCCGCTGCCGCCGCACGGCTCGGTGGCCAAGTTCGACCTGACCCTCTCGCTCGGCGAAGTCAGCGGGCCCGACGGCAGCCGGGTCGCCGGCACGCTGGAGTACGCCGGCGCGCTGTTCCGGCCGGAGTCCGCCGCCCGGATCGCCGGCTACCTGCGGCAGGCGCTGGCCGAGCTGGCCGCGCACCCCGGCCGGCCGGCCGAGACGCTGGCCCTGGTGGACGCCGCCGAGCGCCGGCGGCTGGTCTCGACCTGGAACGACACCGCCACCCCGGTCGAGCACAGCATCGGCGAGCTGTTCGCAGCCCAGGTCAGGGCCCGGCCAGACGCGGTCGCGGTCGAGTGCGGCGACCAGCAGCTGAGCTACGCCGAGCTGGACAGCCGCGCCAACCAGCTCGCCCACCACCTGCGGAGCTTGGGTGTCCGGCCCGACACCCGGGTGGCGATCAGCCTGCCCCGCACCCTGGACCTGGTCACCGCCCTGGTCGCGGTGCTCAAGGCCGGCGGCGCCTACCTGCCGCTGGACCCCGGCTACCCCGCCGCCCGGCTGAACTACCTGCTGCACGAGGCGAAACCCGCCCTGCTGCTCACCGACAGCGCCACCCTGGCCACCCTCGACCCCGCCCTGCCGGACGGTACCCGGGTGCTGCGGCTGGACGCCGACACCGCTGACTGGGCCGGCGCGCCGACCAACGACCCGGACGTTTCCCGGTTGCCCGACCAGCTGGCCTACCTGCTCTACACCTCCGGCTCCACCGGCACGCCCAAGGGAGTGGCCCAGACCTGGCGCAGCGCGGACAACATGGTGCAGTGGCAGCTGCGCAAGGCCACCGCCGCCAGCCGGCCGGCGGCCCGGGTGCTGCAGTTCGCCTCGATCAGCTTCGACGTGTCCTTCCAGGAGGTGTGGAGCACCCTGTGCTCCGGCGCCACCCTGGTGCTGCTGCCCGGCGGCAGCCATCAGGAACTGGACCGGCTGGACCGCTTCCTCGCCGAGCGGGATGTCCAGCGCGCCTTCCTGCCGGTCGCGGTGCTGCAGCAGGTGGCGAGCATTGCCGACACGAGCCTGCCCGGGCCGCCGTCCGGCTGCGAGATCGTCACCGCCGGCGAGGCGCTGCAGATCAGCGCCGACCTCACCTCCTGGCTGCGCCGGCTGGGCGGCGCCCGGCTGTACAACCAGTACGGCCCCACCGAGACCCATGTGGCCAGCCAGCAGACGCTGGAGATCGCCGATGCGGACGGCTGGTCGCCGCTGCCGCCGATCGGGACCGTCATCGACAACACCCGGCTGTACGTGCTGGACACCCGGTTGCAGCCGGTGCCGGTCGGCGTGGTCGGCGAGCTCTACATTGCCGGCGAGAGCCTGGCCCGCGGCTACCTGGACCGGCCGGGGCTGACCTCGGAACGGTTCGTGCCCGACCTGTTCGGGCCGGCCGGCAGCCGGATGTACCGCACCGGCGACCTGGTCCGCCGGCGTCCGGACGGCAGCCTGGACTACGCCGGCCGGGCCGACGGCCAGGTGAAGGTGCGCGGTTTCCGGGTGGAGCTCGGCGAGGTGGAGACCGCGCTGCTGGCCGTCCCCGGAGTGCGCGAGGCCGCCGTGCTGCTGCGCGAGGACGACCCGGGCGACAAGCACCTGGTCGGCTACGTGGTGGGGTCGAGCACTGTCGAGGCGGTCCGGGAGCAGTTGAGGCAGCGGCTGCCCGAGCACCTGGTGCCGACCCGCTGGGTGCGGCTGGACCGGCTGCCGCTGACCGTGAACGGCAAGCTGGACCGCCGGGCGCTGCCGGCACCGGAGCCGGACGGGGCAACCGGTTACCAGGCTCCGCGCACCCCGACCGAGGCGAAGCTGGCCGCCATCTGGGCCGAGGTGCTGCACCGCGGCCAGGTCGGCGCCGCCGACGACTTCTTCGCCCTGGGCGGGCACTCGCTGCTGGCCACCCGGCTGGTCGCCGCTGTCAACCAGCAGATGACAGCACAGCTATCACTGCGCACCCTGTTCCGGCACCCGGTGCTGTCCGACCTGGCCGCCCAGCTGGACGGCGCCGAGGGAGCGGACGAGTCGGCACCGCCCGCCCTGGTGCCCGACCCCGCCAACCGGTACCAGCCGTTCGGGCTGACCGACCTGCAGCAGGCGTACTGGGTGGGGCGGGACGCCACCATCTCCCTCGGCGGGGTCGGCGCGCACGGCTACGAGGAGATCCGGCTGGCCGAGTTCGACGCCGACCGGTTCGACCGGGCGTTGAACCGGCTGATCGAGCGGCACGACATGCTGCGCGCGGTGTTCTCTCCCGACGGCACCCAGCGGGTGCTGCCCGAGGTGCCGGCGTATCAGATGCCCCGCCACGACCTGCGCGGCCTGGAACCGGCCGAGGCCGAGCGCCGGCTGGCCGGGATCCGCGACCGGATGTCACACGAGCTGCTCGACGCCGGCCGCTGGCCGCTGTTCGAGTTCGCGGTGACGCTGCTCGACGGCGAGACCCGGCTGCACATGAGCACCGACGCGCTGATCCTGGACGCCGCCAGCACCGACCTGCTGGAGCGCGAGCTGGTGCAGCTCTACCTGGAGCCGGACACCGAGCTGCCGCCGCTGCGGGTGACCTTCCGAGACTGCGTGCTGGCCGAGCAGGCGCTGCGCCGGACGCCGCGCTACGAACGGGCCCGCCGGTACTGGCAGCAGCGGGCCGCGGACCTGGCCGGCGCGCCGGAGCTGCCGCTGGCCCGCCAGCCCGAGACCGTCCGGCGGCCGCACTTCACCCGCTACGAGCGGACGCTCGCTCCCGAGCAGTGGGCGACCCTGAAGGCGATGGCCGGCCGGCACCGGGTGACCGCCTCGACGCTGCTGCTGACCGCCTTCGCCCAAGTGCTGGCGCTGTGGAGCCGGCAGCCGCGGTTCAGCCTGAGCCTGCCGCTGTTCAACCGGCCGCCGCTGCATCCGGACATCAACTCGGTGCTCGGCGACTTCACCTCGCTGGTGCTGCTGGAGCTGGAGGTGGACCCGGGCGTTGCGTTCGCCGAGCAGGCCCGCCGGGTGCAGGACCGGCTGTGGCAGGACATGGACCACTCGGCGATGAGCGGGGTGCTGGTGGCCCGCGAGGTGTCCAAGGCCCGCGGCACCCAGCCCGGCGCCATGCCGGTGGTGTTCAACAGCACCGTCGGGCAGGCCGACGAGTTCGGCCAGTTCACCGAGGGCGACCTGGCGCGGGCGCTCGGCGGCGCCACGGTGCACAGCATCACCCAGACCCCGCAGGTGTGGATCGACCACACCGTCTTCGAGGTACAGGGCGGCCTGCGGTTCAACTGGGACAGCATCGACGAGCTGTTCGGCGAGGGCATGGTGGCCGAGATGTTCGCCGCCTACTGCCAGCTGCTGGACCGGCTGGCCGACCCCGCCGCCTGGCAGGGCGGGCCGGACGCGCTGCTGCCGCAAGCCCGGCTCTCGGCACCGCCGCCGGCGGCTCTCGCCGAACCGACCGGACTGCCTTTGTTGCACGAGCTGTTCTCCCGGCGCGCCGAACAGCAGCCGGACGCGGTGGCGGTGCTGGCGCCGGGCCGGCAGCTGAGCTACCGCGAGCTGGACTGCCACGCCCGGCAGCTGGCCGGCCGGTTGCAGGCCGCCGGGGTGCTGCCCGGCGACCTGGTCGCGGTCAGCATGGAACGCGGCTGGCAGCAGGTCAGCGCCACCCTGGCAGTGCTGTACGCCGCGGCGGCCTACGTCCCGATCGACCCGGCGCTGCCGGCGGAGCGGATCGCGCACCTGCTGGAGCGCACCGAGGCCCGGCTGATGCTTATCCAGCCCGGCGGCGGCAGCGCGCTGCCGGCCGGGGCGGCCCGGCTGGTGGTCGACGAGGCCAGCTGTGGCGCCGGTGGACCGGCCTGGCAGCCGGTGCCGCGGGAGGGCACCGACCTCGCCTACCTGATCTTCACCTCGGGGTCGACCGGCACCCCGAAGGGCGTGATGATCTCCCACCGGGCGGCGGTGAACACGCTGCTCGACATCAACTCCCGCTACGCCCTCGGGCCCGCCGACCGGGTGCTGGCGCTGTCGTCGCTGAGCTTCGACCTGTCGGTGTTCGATCTCTTCGGCGCCCTGGCGGCCGGTGCCGCGGTGGTGATCCTGGCCCCGGAGCTGGCCGGCGACCCGGCGCACTGGCTGGAGCTGGCGCACGCCCACCGGGTCAGCATCTGGAACTCGGTGCCGACCCTGCTGGCCATGCTGGTGGAGTACGCCGAGGGCGGCCGGCCGCTGCCGGCGTCGCTGCGGCTGGCGATGCTGTCCGGCGACTGGATCCCGCTGAGCCTGCCGGACCGGTTCCGCCGGCTGCTGCCGGGCGCGCAGGTGCACAGCCTGGGCGGTGCCACCGAGGCCGCGATCTGGTCGATCTCGTACCCGATCGGCAAGGTCGAGGAGGGCTGGCGCAGCATTCCGTACGGCACGGCGCTGGCCAACCAGTACTTCCACGTCCTGGACGACGCGCTGCGGCCCCGGCCGACCTGGGTGCCCGGCCAGCTCTACATCGGCGGCCTGGGCCTGGCCCGCGGGTACTGGCGGGATCCCGAACGCACCGCCGCCAGCTTCATTACCCACCCCGTCACCGGGGAGCGGCTCTATCGCACCGGCGACCTCGGCCGCTGGTTGCCGGACGGCACCATCGAGTTCCTCGGCCGCGAGGACGGCCAGGTCAAGGTGCACGGCTACCGGGTGGAGCTGGGCGAGATCGAGGCGGCGCTGGAGTCGCATCCGTTGGTGCAGGCCGCGGCGGTACGGGTCTGGGGGCAGGCGCACGGCGACAAGCGGCTGGCCGGCTACGTAGTGGCCGCGTCCGGGGCGGGCTCGTCCGGCAGCAGTCTGACTGCCGAGGAGCTGGCCCGGCACCTGGCCGCCAAGCTGCCGGCCTACATGGTGCCGGCCACCTTCACTTTCCTGGACGCGCTGCCGCTGTCGGCCAACGGCAAGGTGGACCGCGGCCGGCTGGCCGAACCGGGACCGGCCGGCGCCCCGGCCGCCGACGAGGCGGAGCTCCGCTCGCCCGCCGAGTCCCGGCTGGTGGCGATCGTCGAGACGGTGCTGGACCGGCCGGGCATCGCCGCCGGGGCCAACCTGCTGCAGCTGGGCGCCACCTCGATCGACGTGGTCCGGATCGCCAATGCGCTGTCCAGCGAGCTGGGCTTCCGCCCGCAGCTGGCCCAGCTAATGCGCACGCCCACCCTGACCAACCTGATCGGCATGTACCGCCAGCACTCCCAGCCGGCGGCGGTTGCCGAACCAGCGCCGGCGGTTCCGGCTGCCACGACCGCCGATGCCGGGGTGGTGGAGGACCCGCAGGCCCGCCAGGAGTTCAAGGCCGCCGGGCTCGGCCTGCGCCGGGTCGGCAGCGACTCGCCCACCGTGGCGCTCGCCGCCCCGGCCGACCCGGCCTTCGGCCGGCACTACGCCCGGCTGCGCTCGGTGCGCCAGTTCGACCCCGAGCCGATGCCGCTGGCCGCGCTGTCCGGGCTGCTGGCCTGGCTCTCGCAGCGCGAGCTGGACGGTCGTCCGAAGTACCTCTACGGCTCGGCCGGCAGCAGCTACCCGGTGCAGACCTACCTCTACCTCAAGCCCGGCCGGGTGGCCGGAGTGCCCGGCGGGGCCTACTACTACGACCCGAGCGGGCACCGGCTGGCCGCGCTCGGCACCGGACGCACGCTCAGCCCGGACGCCTACGACTACTTCGTCAACCGTCCGGTCTTCGAAGCGGCCGCGTTCGCGCTGTTCCTGGTCGCCGACCTCGCCGCCATCGAACCGCTCTACGGCTCCGACAGCCTCGGCTTCTGCCAGGTGGAGGCCGGCGCGATGGCACAGCTGCTCACCATGGCCGCGCCGGAGCAGGGGGTGGGGCTGTGCGGCATCGGATCGGTGGAGCGGGACGAGCTGGACCCGCTGCTGGAGCTGGGCCCGAGCCACCGGCTGATCTACTCGATGGTGGGCGGCCTGCGGCCCGGCGTGGAACCAGCCAGCCGAACCGAGGAGCCGGCCGGACTGCGGCTGACCGAGATCGAGCTGGACGGCGTCGAGATGGAACAGATCGAGCTATGAGCACCGCCGGAAACGCCGCCGGCAGCGCTCAGGCGCTGCTCGAACTGTTCTCCCGCCATGCCGTCGGTCTGGAGGTGCGCGAGGGCAAGCTGAAGTGCACCGCGCCGCGCGGCTTCCTCACCCCGGACCGGCTGGCCGAGCTGCAGCGCCACAAGGACGAGCTGATCGCCATCCTGACCGCCGGTGCCCCGGCCGTCCCGACCCCGGGCAGCGACCGGATCCCACGCCGGCCGGCCAACGGCGTGCCGCTGCCGCTGTCGTCCTCGCAGCGCCAGCTCTGGTACCTCGACCAGCTCTCGCCCGGCAACCCGTTCTACAACAACCCGGCCGCGTTCGCGTTCTCCGGCGACCTGGACGTCCCGGCGCTGCGCCGCGCAGTGGAGGAGGTGGTGCGCCGGCACGAGTCGCTGCGCACCGTGTTCGGGCTGCACGACGGCGAGCCGTGCCAGCTGGTGCAACCTCCCGGCCCGGTGCCGATGCCGCTGGTCGACCTGTCCGGCCTGCCCGACGCTGAGCGGGCGGAGCGCACTGACGAGCTGATCAAGGCCGACGCCCAGGCGCCATTCGACCTGACCACCGGGCCATTGCTGCGCACCAGCCTGCTCAAGCTGGGCGAGGCTGAGTACCGCTGGCTGGTCAACGTGCACCACATCGTCGCCGACGGCTGGTCGACCGGCATCCTGGTGGACGAGGTGGGCCGGCTCTACACCGCCTACACCGCCGGCCGGCCGTCCCCGCTGCCGGAGCTGGCCGTCCAGTACCCGGACTACGCGCTGTGGCAGCGCAACCAGGCCGCCGGCAACTCGCTGGAGTACTGGACGGCCGAGCTGGCCGGTGCGCCCACCCTGCTGCCGCTACCCACCGACCGGCCGCGGCCGGCCACCCAGCGCTTCCGCGGCGAGCGGCTGTCGGTGACGGCCGGCGCGGACACCCTGCGCGGGCTGCAGGCCGCCAGCCAGGCCGGCGACGCAACGCTGTTCATGACGCTGACCGCCAGCCTGTCGGTGCTGCTGTGGCGCTACAGCGGCACCGACGACATCTGCGTCGGGACGCCGTTCGCCAACCGCAACTCCACCGAGCTCGAGGACCTGATCGGCCACTTCATCAACACCGTGGTGATCCGCACCCGGGTGGCCGGCGAGCAGTCCTTCGCCGAGCTGCTGTGCGCGGTCCGCCAGACGGTGCTGGCCGCCTACGAGCACGCCGACCAGCCGTTCGAACAGCTGGTCGAGGCGCTGCACCCGGAGCGGCACGCCAGCTACTCCCCGCTCTTCCAGGTGATGCTGGTGCTGCAGAACATGCCGTTGGGCGAGCTGGAGCTGCCGGGACTGGCGCTGCGGCCGCTGGAGACCAGCACCGGCGCGGCCCGGTTCGACCTGTCGGTGGAGGTCACCGAGCGCGCCGGCGAGCTGGAGCTGGGCTTCGAATACGACAGCGACCTGTTCGACGCGGCCACCGTGGCCCGGATGGCGCGGCACTACGTCCGGCTGCTGGAGCAGGTGGCGGCCGACCCGGGCCAGCCAGTCGGCGGGCTCCAGCTGCTGTCCGCGGCCGAGCGCGACTCCGAGATCTACGCCCACAACGCCACCGGGCTGCCCGCCGCGGGGGCCGCGAACCTGGCGGAACGGTTCCGGGCCGCCGCCGCCCGCCACCCGGACCGGGCCGCGGTGTCGGATGGCACTACGCAGCTGGACTACGCAGTCCTGCTGCGGCGGGTGGACCGGCTGGCGGCGGCGCTGATCGCCCGCGGCGTCCGGCCCGACCAGCTGGTGGGGCTGCACGTTGGACGGTCGATCGAGCTCGCGGTCGGCATCCTGGCCGTCCTGCGGGCGGGTGCCGGCTACCTGCCGCTGGACCCGTCGCTGCCGGCCGACCGGCTGGCCGGCATGGTCGCCGACGCCCGGCCGGCGCTGGTGCTGACCGACGGGCCGGCGCCGCTGGGCTGGCTCCAGCTGACCGAGGTCGAGGCCGAAGGGCAGGCGGCTCCGCCGGACGTTGCGATCCGGCCCGCCAACCTGGCCTACACCATCTACACCTCAGGCTCCACCGGACGTCCCAAGGGAGTGGCGGTCAGCCACGCCAGCATCGCCAACCTTCTCGACCACTGGCTGGCACGGATGGGGCCACTGGACGGCGCCCGGGCCGCGCTGTGGTCCAGCATCGGCTTCGACGTCTCGGTGCAGGAGATCCTGCTGCCGCTGACCACCGGCGGCACCCTGTACCTGGTGCCCGAGGAGGTGCGGGTCGACCCGGACGCGCTGATGGGCTGGCTGCGCGAGCACCGGATCACCCAGGCCTACCTGCCCCCGGCGTACCTGCACTGGATCGACGAGGCGCCCGCCGAGCGGCTGGCGGGCCTGGCGCTGCGGCAGCTGCTGGTCGGGGTGGAACCGCTGCCCGAGCTGGCGCTGCACCGGATGACCGAGGAGCTGCCCGGCCTGCGGATCCTCAACGGCTACGGGCCCACCGAGACCTCGGTCTACAGCACCGCCTACTCCGAGCTGCGGCCGCTGGCCCGGCAGTGCCCGATCGGGCGGCCGCTGGCCAATACCCGCGTCTACCTGCTGGACGAACGGCTGCAGCCGGTGCCGGTCGGGGTGGCCGGCGAGATGTACATCGGCGGCGCTGGGGTGGCCCGCGGCTACCTGGGCCGGCCCGGACAGACCGCCGAGCGGTTCGTACCCGATCCGTTCGTGCCCGGCGAGCGGATGTACCGCACCGGCGACTTGGCCCGCCGGCTGCCGGACGGCACCCTCAGCTACGCCGGCCGGCGCGACCACCAGGTCAAGCTGCGCGGTTTCCGGGTCGAGCTCGGCGAGATCGAGGCGGTGCTGCGCGAGCAGCCCGGGGTACGCGAGGCGGCCGTGCTGCTGGACGCGCAGGGCGGCGAGCCGCGGCTGGTGGCCGCGGTGGCGTGCGGCACGTCGCCGGCCCACCAGCCGGCCGAGTGGCGGGAGGCGCTGTCCCGGCAGCTGCCCGGCTACATGATCCCGGCGGTGTTCCTGGAGCTGCCGGAGCTGCCGATGACCGCCAACGGCAAGCTGGACCGGGCGGCGCTGCTGGCCCAGGCCCGGGCGGACGGCCCGCTGCAGGTCAACCAGGCCAGCCCCCGCGACCACGTCGAGCTGGCGCTGTACCGGATCTGGGAACGGCTGCTGCTGCAGCGCGACATCGGCATCCGGGACAGCTTCTTCGATGTCGGCGGCAGCTCCATCTCGGCCATCAAGCTGGCGCACGCCATCGCCGAGGAGTTCGGGCAGCGGCTGCCGATCGCCGAGATCGTGGCGCACCCGAGCATCGAGGCGCTGGCCGCCCGGCTGCGCAGTGGCGCCGACGGGCCGCCGGGGAACCTGATCGAGTTCCGGCCCGGCCGGTCGGACGGTGCCAGCGGCCACCGGCGGTTGGTATGCGTGCACCCGGCAGGCGGCACCGCGTTCTGCTACCTGTCGCTGGCCAAGGTGCTGCCCGACAGCTACGGCGTCTACGGCATCCAGTCGCCGGGCGTGAACCCGGGCGAGAGCCTGCTGCCCACCGTGGAGGCGATGGCCGAGTCCTACCTGAAGCTGATCGAGCCGATGCTGGACGGCGGCCCGGTGGTGCTGACGGGCCTGTCCTACGGCGGCTCGGTGGCCTACGAGATGGGACGCCGGCTGGCCCTGGCCGGCTACCCACCGGTCAGCGTGCTGCTGCTGGACACCCAGGGCACCGACGACCCGGCCGAGCGGGCCGAGATCGAACCGGTGGACCTGGCCGAGTTCCGGGACAAGCTGATCAGGTTCAACGGCATGTACCCGGGGATCGAGGACGCCCAGATCGAGCAGTACTTCCGGGTCTACAACAACAACCGGCTCACCATGCGCGACTACCTCACCCCGCCGTCGCCGGCCCGGCTGGTGCTGCTGCAGGCGGTGGCCAACCGGGATCCGGCCGACGTGGCGGAGGCGCTGGAGTTCTGGACCCGCCGGGCCGGCGTACCCACCGGGCTGACGGTGGAGGTGGTCGAGTGCGACCACTGGGAGATCCTGGAGACCGACGAGGTACGCGGGGTGGCCGCGCTGATCGAGGCCGAGTTCGACGCGCTGACGGCCGAACCGGCGGGGCAGCTGTCATGACCTTAGGACCACTGGCCGCGGGGGTGCTGGCCCAGGCCGGCCGCACCCCGGACGCGATTGCGGTCGTCGACGGCAACCGGCAGCTGGACTACGCCGGGCTGACCGCCGCCAGTGCCGCGCTCGCCGAGGGGCTGCGCCGGCACGGCATCGGCCCGGGCGACGCGGTAGCGGTGTGCCTGCCCCGCTCGGCCGAGCTGGTGTGCGCGATGCTCGGCATCCTGCGGGCCGGCGCCACCGTGGTGCCGCTGGACGCCCAGAGCCCGCCCGAGCGCCGCCGGCACATCCTGACCGACGCCGGCTGCGCAGCCGTGATCACCGGCGACGGCGGGCTGGCCGGGTTGCCGGGCCAGGTGCGCCCACTGCCGGTGGCCGGCCTGCTGGCCACCGAACCCGTCGAAAACCCCCCGCTCGCCGAACCCATCGAAAGGGATGCGACTGCGGACCGGCCGGCGATCGCGTTCGTGTTCTACACCTCCGGCACCACCGGGCGTCCCAAGGGCGTCGAGGTGCCCGACGCCGGCATCCTGCGGCTGGCCCGGCCGAGCTACCTGCGGTTGGCCGAGGCCAGGCGGTTCGGGTGCCTGTCCAACCCGGCGTTCGACGCGATCAGCTTCGAGGTGTGGGTGCCGCTGCTGACCGGTGGCTGCTGCGTGATCCTGGACGAGGCCACCGTCGCGGCGCCGGACCGGCTGGCCGAGGCGCTGCAGGACAGCCGCGTCGACACCATGTTCATCACCGTGGCGCTGTTCAACACGGTGGTCGACCAGGTGCCGCACTGCTTCACCGGCGTCCGGCAGCTGCTGGTGGGCGGCGACCAGCTCAATGCCGCGCTGATCCGGCGCTGGTACCGCGACAACCCGGACGCCGCCACCCAGCTGTACAACGGCTACGGGCCGACCGAAACCGCGACGTTCGCGCTCAGCTACCCGATCCCGCGCGACTTCGACGCCGACCTGGTGCCGATCGGGACGCCGCTGCCCGGTACCGAGGCGGTGCTGCTCACCGAGGATGGCCGACCCGCGGGCGATGGCGAGACCGCCGAGCTGCTCATAGGTGGCGAGGCGGTGGCGGCCGGCTACCGCAACCTGCCGGCCGAGACCAAGCAGCGTTTCGTCCGGCTGCCCGAGCTGGACGGCGGCCGCTACTACCGCACCGGCGACCTGGTGCGCCGCACCGGCGGCCTGGTCAGCTACCTCGGCCGCACCGACCGGCAGGTCAAGGTCCGCGGTTTCCGGATCGAGCCGGGTGAGCTGGAACGGCAGCTGACCAAGCATCCGGCGATCAGCCAGGCCTACGTCTGCACCCGCCGCACCGGCACGGCCACCGAGCTGCTGGCCTACCTGGTGCCGGCCGGCCCGCTGGACTACGCCGACTACGAGCGGCACCTGGCGGCCACCCTGCCGTCCTACATGCGCCCGCACCAGGCCTACCTGCTCGACGCGTTGCCGCTGACCCCGAACGGCAAGGTCGACCAGGACGCGCTGCTCGGCCGGGACGACCCGCCGTGGCGCGGGAATGCCGGGTCCGAGACTGAATCTTCCAAGACGTCCGGCTGGCAGCACGAGGTGCTGGAGCTGGCCGCCGACGTGCTGGGAGTGGCGGGGCTGCGACCGTCGGACAGCTGGATCGCTGCCGGCGGCGACTCGCTCAAGGCGTTGCGGCTGCGCTACCAGGCCCGCCAGCGGTGGGGCAGTGAGCTGTCCGCCGGGTTGGTGCTGACCTCGACCCTGGGCGAGCTTGCCGAGGCGATCGCCGCCGGCCGCGACTCCGGCGATTCGCCCTACCCGGTGCCGGCCGCGCCGTCGGGTGCCCGGTCGGCGCCGGCCACCTCCGAGCAGCAGCGGCTCTGGCTGCTGCAGCAGCAGGATCCGGAGTCAGTGGCCTACAACGTCGGGCTGGCCTTCCGGCTGACCGGCACCCTCCAGCTGCCGGCGCTGCGGCAGGCGCTGCGCGAGCTGGTGGTGCGCTACCCGGCGCTGCGCACCGGCTTCGTCCCGGCGGCCGAGGGCCTGCGCCAGAAGGTGGGCGAGCCGTACGACCCGTGGTTCGAGCCGGTGGGCAACGGCGACTGGCGGGCGGTGGCCGAGCGGGCGCTCGCCGAGCCGTTCGACCTTGCCGAGCCACGGATGCTGCAGGCCTGCTGGCTGGCCGACGAGCAGGCCGACGAGCAGGCCGGCGACCGGACCGGCAGCGGGGTGCTGCTGCTGCGGCTGCACCACATCGCGGTGGACGGCTGGTCGGTCACCCTGCTGCTGCAGGCGCTGTCGGACTCCTACGCCGCCGCGCTGGCCGGCACCGAGCCGAACAGGTCGGCAGAAAACCGCACCCCCCTCGGCTATGCCGACGGGCCAGCGGCCAACCGCACGCCGCTGGACTATGCCGCCTGGCAGGCCGACTGGTTCGGCCAGCCCGCCTACGCCACCCAGCGCGCCGAGCTGCGGGAGCACTACGCCGGGCTGGAGCCGGTCTCGGCGCCGCTGATCCCGGCCGCCGGAACCGAGTCGTCCGGCCGGCTGCTGCACACCCGGCTGACCGGAGACCAGCGGGCCGCGCTGGATCGGATCGGCGCCGAGCTGGGACTGACCCGGTTCCAGCTGCTGCTGGGCGTGTTCGCCTGCGGCGTGTACGGGGTGACCGGCCGGGACCGGCCGCTGATCGCCAGCCCGGTGGCCAACCGCCCGGTGGCCGGATTCGAAGCCAGCGTCGGGATGTTCGCCAACACCGTGCTGCTGCCGCTGCGGCTGGACCCGGCCGAGGAGCTGCGCGCGCAACTGGGCCGGCACGGCCGGGCGAGCAAGGCGGTGCTGGACCGGCAGGAGGTGGCGCTGGCCGACGTGCTGGCCGACCACCGGTTCGCCGAGGCCCAGCTGACCGGGCCGCTGTTCGACTTCCTGTTCGTGTTGGAGAACACCGACTACTCGACTCTCGCGCTGCCCGGCTGCACCAGCCGCCCGGAGTGGCTGACGCCGGCCGGAGCGAAGTGCGCGCTGACCCTGACCGTGGTCGAGTCCGGTGAGGCGCTGGACTGCCTGTGGGAGTACGCCGCGGACTACCTCGACGAGCCGGCCGTCGCCGCCCTGGCCGCGCTGTTCGACCAGGGCCTGGCCTGGCTGGTCGAGGGCCGGACCGCCACCCTGGCCGAGCTGGTGGCCGGTTACCGCGCGGGACTGGCCGAACCCGGCCGCGGGCCGGCCGCGACGCTGGACTACGCCACGGTGGCCGAGGGATTCGCCCGCCAGGTGCGAAGCTCGCCGGACGCCCCGGCGCTGCGGTCCGGCGGCCGGACGGTCAGCTACGCCCAGCTGGACGGCTACGCCGGGGCGCTGGCCGCGGAGCTGCTGGCCAACTACCCGGTGCCCGCCGACGGCCGGCCGTGCTGCGTGGCGCTGCACCTGGAGGCCTCGGTCGAGCACGTGGTGGCGCTGCTCGCGCTGGCCCGGCTGAACCTGACCATCGTGCCGCTGGACCCGGAGTACCCGCCGGCGCAGCTGCAGCACATCCTGGGCCAGATCAACCCGCTGTGCGTCCTGCTGCCGCCGGACTCCCGGGCCACCGTCGACACCGGCAGCCTGCCCCGGCACCCGGTGCGGCTGCGCACCCCAGCCACGCCGGTGCCGGTCGAACCGGCACCGGACGGCACCATCCGCCGGCCCCTCTACACCCTGTTCACCTCCGGCTCCACCGGCACGCCCAAGGGAGTGCAGGTCTCCGACCGGCTGCTGTGCAACCTGCTGCAGTGGCAGCGCACCGACGGCGGGCTGGCGCCGGACGCGGTGACCCAGCAGTTCTCCATGCTGTCCTTCGACGTCTCGTTCCAGGAGATCTTCTCCACCCTGTGCGGCGGCGGCTGCCTGCACCTGGTGCAGCCCGGCTGGCGGCAGGACGCGCCCGCGCTGCTGGAGCAGCTCGACTCGGCCGGCATCGAGCGGATCTTCATGCCGTACGTGGCGCTGCACCTGCTCGCCGAGCACGCCGTGCTGCTGGGCCGCTTCCCGCGCAAGCTGCGCGAGGTGATCACCGCCGGCGAGCAGCTGCTGTGCACCCAGGCGATCCGGGACTGGTTCGCAGGGCTGCCCGGCGCGCGGCTGTTCAACCACTACGGCCCGACCGAGACTCACGTGGTCAGCGCGCTGTGCCTGGACGGCGACCCGGCCGGCTGGCCGCTGCATCCGGCGATCGGCGAGCCGGTGGCCAACACCTGGCTGCGGGTGGTCGACGCCGCCGACCAGCCGGTGCCGCCGGACTGCCCGGGCCAGCTGCTGATCGGCGGCCCGCTGGTGGCGCCGTGCTACCTCGACGACCCCGACCTCAACCAGGCCCGGTTCGTCGAGCTGGCTGAGCCGTCCGGACTGCCCGAAGCGGGCTGGTTCTTCCGGACCGGCGACCAGGCCCGCTTCGACCGGCAGGGCCTGCTGCACTTCCTCGGCCGGGACGACTCCCAGGTCAAGGTGAGCGGCCACCGGCTGGAGCTCGGCGAAGTAGAGGCGGCGCTGCTGCGGCATCCGGCGATCACCGGTGCGGTGGTGGTCCGCGACGGCAACCAGCTGGTGGCCTGCCTGCAGTGCCGGGGGACCACCCCGACGCTGACCGAGCTGACCGAGCACCTGGCGCCGCTGCTGCCGGCCTACGTCCGGATCGGTCGGTTCCGCCGGCTGGCCGAGCTGCCTCGGACGGCCAGCGGCAAGCTGGACCGGCGCCGGATGCTCATCGCTCCCGGCGAGGAGATCCGGCCGCACGGCGCCGGTGCCGGGGTGACCGCCCGGGAGGCGCAGCTGGCCGAGCTGTTCGAAGCGGTGGTCGGCACCCCGATCGAGGTCGACCAGCGGTTCTTCGACGCCGGCGCCTCCAGCCTCGGGCTGATGCGCCTGCACCTGCGGCTGACCGCCGAGCTGAGGGCGTCGCTGACGATCGCGGACCTGTTCGAACACGTCACCATCCGCCGGCTGGCCCGGTTCCTAGACGGCCCAGCCGGGCCAACCGGAGTCACCGCTCAGCTTCGTCAACCGTCTGATACGCCATCAGACAACATCAGCCGAACGATGGACGAGCCGATCGCGGTGATCGGCATGGCGGTCCGGCTGCCCGGCGCGGACGACCTGGCCGGGTTCTGGGACCTGGTGCGCACCGGCCGGCGCGGCATCGAGCACTTCGACGCCGCCGACGGCACCGAGGGTTGGGTCGGCGCCCGCAGCCAGCTGGCCGGGCTGCTGGCCTTCGACCCCGGCCATTTCGGCATCAGCCGCCAGGAGGCCCGGCTGATGGACCCGCAGCAGCGGCACCTGCTGATGTGCGCGGTCCAGGCGCTGGCCCACGCCGGCATCGCACGACCGGACGAGCTACCGGCCCGGCGGGTCGGCCTGGTGGCCAGCTGCGGGGAGAACACCTACTTCCAGTCGATGCTGCGCGAGGCGGACCCGGCGCAGCTGCCGGACAGCTTCCAGCTGGCGTTGCACTCCGACAAGGACTTCCTGGCCACCAAGGTGGCCTACCACCTGGGGCTGACCGGGCCGGCGCTCACCGTCCAGTCCGCCTGCTCCAGCTCGCTGGTCGGGGTGCACCTGGCCGCCGGCATGCTGCGCCAGGGCGACAGCGAGGTGATGCTGGTCGGTGGCGTGCTGGTCGACCCGCTGCTGAGCGGGGGCTACCGGTACCGGCCGCAGCACATCTTCTCCCCCGACGGCCACTGCCGGCCGTTCTCCGATGACGCCGGCGGCACCATCGGCGGCAGCGGGGTGGGCGTGGTGGTGCTCAAGCCGCTGCGGCTGGCCCGGGCCGACGGCGACACCGTCTACTCGGTGGTCACCGGCTCGGCGATCAACAACGACGGCTCGGCCAAGCTCAGCTACGGCGCCCCGGCGCTGGCCGGCCAACGCGAGGTGATCCGGGCGGCGCTGCGGCGCAGCGGGCGCGGCAGCGACGAGCTGGGCTACGTCGAGGCGCACGGCACCGGCACCCGGCTGGGCGACCCGGTCGAGGTCGGCGCGCTGCGCCAGGCCTACGACCTGACCAGTTCCGCGCGGTGCGCGCTGGCCTCGGTGAAGAGCCAGATCGGCCACCTGGGCGCGGCGGCCGGCGTGGTGGGGCTGATCCGCGCCACCTTCGCGGTGCACCATGGCCTGATCCCGCCGAACGTCGACTTCGCCCGGCTCAACCCGGAACTCGGCCCGGACCCGGCGCCGTTCTACATCCCGACCGAGGCGCGGCCGTGGCCGGCCGGCCGGCCGCGGGTGGCCGCGGTGAGCAGCTTCGGGATCGGCGGCACCAACAGCCACCTGGTGCTGGAGGCGCCCGAGCTGTCGAGCGTCGCTGTGCGGAATAGCGAGCAGTCGCCCCGGCGACCGGTGGATATTCCGCACCTGACAGCGGCTGGGTCCGAACCCGTTTCGCTGCTGATGCTGTCGTCCAGCAGCGCCGGGGCGTTGCGCGCCGACGCCGAACGGATCGCCGACTACCTCGCCGAGCATCCGGACCGCTACCCGCAGGTGCTGCGCCACCTGCAGGCCGGTCGCCCGGCGTACCGGTGGCGGATGGCGGCGTACTGCCCGGACCCGGCCGCCGCGGTGAGCTGGCTCTCCTCGGCCGCCGCGGTGCTGATCCCGGCCGGCACCGACGACGAGCTGGACGGCAGCCAGCCGGCTGGTGGCAGCACGGCGCCGGACCGGATCACCGCGCTGGCGGCGGCCTGGCTCGGTGGCAGCGCGATCCGCTGGCCGGCCGGGCCCGCCCAACCGCCGTGGGACTTCCCGCCGCCGTCCTTCGAGCTGGCCGACTACGACCTCCCCCGGCACGCACCGGACGTCCCGGCCGTCGAGCGGCTGGCGGCCGACCGCTGGCTGCACCAGCCGCACTGGGCCCGGTGGCGCCGGGCCGGCGCCGCCCGCGCCGTCCGGACGTCCCGGCTGCTGGTGGTGTTGACCGCCGAGCCGTTGCCGCCGGACGCGGTGCGGCCGTGGTCGGCAAGCCACGCCCGGGTGGTCCGGGTCAGCGCCGGACCGGCCTTCGCCGCACTGGGTGAGGATGCCTACCAGGTCGACCCGGCCGACCCGGCGTCGCTGGCGCGGTTGCTGCGCGAGCTCACCCCCACCGGCGGCATTGACTGGGTGCATGCGCTGCCGCTGGCGGTGACCGGTCCGGTCGGCGCGGGCTCGGTGGATCAAGCCCGCTGGGCGTGCCTGGACACGCCGGCCGCGTTGCTGCAGGCGCTGGCTGAGCAGCCGGTTGCCGGCCTGCGGATCTGGTGGCTGTCCGGTCAGGCGCAACCGGTGGACGGGGCCGTCGGCCGTCCGGAGGCCGGCCTGCTGGCCGGCATCTGCGAGGTGGGGCCGCAGGAGCAGGCGGTGGCCGGCTGCTGGCTGGACCTGCCCGATGCGGACCTGGCCGGCTGGGCGGCGCCGCTGGCCGGCCTGCTTTCGGCCGCCGGCGCGGTGCCGCGCCGGCTGGCGCTCCGGCAGGGCTACTGGTGGCAGCAGGCGGTGCTGCCGGTGGCCGAGGCCGAGCCGGCTCCCGCCGAACAGCCGGCCGGTGGCCTGATGGTCGACGGCGGCAGCTACCTGGTGCTGGGCGGCACCGGCGGCATCGGCAGCAGCATCGCCAGCTGGCTGCTCGCCCAGGCCGGCTGCCGGTTGCTGCTGCTGGCCCGCGAGCCGAAGCTGCCGCCGGCGCTGGCGCAGTGGGCCGATCGGATCGAGCTGGTGCCGGCCGACCTGGCGAGCGAGCCGGTGCAAGCGGTGCTGGACCGGCTGGCCGGCCGGCTGTCCCGGCTGGACGGCGTGGTGCACGCCGCCGGCGCCGCGGCCGGGTCGCTGATCGCCCGCCGGGATCCGGCCGCGATGCGGCAGGCGGGCGCGGCCAAGCTGACCGGCTGCCTGCTGGTCGAGGGCCTGATCCAGCGTTACCAGCCAGCCTTCGCCGCCTACTGCTCCTCGATGTCGGCGCTGTTCGGCGGCATCGGCCAGCTGGACTATGCCGCCGGCAACGGCATGCTGGACGGCTTCGCCTGCTACCGGGGCCAGCCGGCCGAGACCACCGTCCGGCTGGGCATCGACTGGGACGTCTGGGCCGAGGTCGGCATGGCACAGGCAGCTCAGCAGGCGTTGCGCGACGACGCCCGGCACCAGGCCCACCTGGCCGTCGGACTGTCGGTGGCCGAGGGGCAGCGGGTGTTCGCCCAGGCGCTGGAGCTGCAGCTGCCGCGGCTGCTGGTCAGCACCACCGACCTGGAGCAGGCCGGCAGCTTCTACGCGCCACCGGCCGACGACGCCTCCCGGCACCCCGACGCGCACCGGAACGCCGACGCGCACCGGCACGCCGAGGCGTCCCGGCACATCCCGGAACTCCCCGGTCCGGTCGGTTCGGTGGCCGAGCAGCTGGCGGACTGCCTGTGCCGGTGGCTGGGCGTCGACGAGCTGGACCCGGCCGCGTCGCTGTACGACCTGGGCGCCGATTCCCTCGTCCTGCTCGACCTGATCGGCGAGATCAAGCAGCGGTTCGGCGTCGACATCGAGCTGGCCCGGCTGAGCCACCGGGCGAGCCTGGCCGAGGTGCTGGCCCAGTACCAGGCAATCACTGGCACCACCTCAGTGGCCGAGCCGGCGCCAGCCCACCCGTCGGCCGACCAGGCCGAACAAGCCGCACCCGCCGACCAAGCCAACCACCCCGAACACCCGGCCGGCGCCGAGCTGGTACGCCTGGACGTCTGGCAGCACGGCACCGGCTCGGACCTGCTCTGCCTGGTCCATCCGGTCGGCGGTGACATCCAGGCCTACCGGTCGCTGGTGTCGCTGCTGGACCCGGGCCTGACGGTCTGCCTGATCGCCGACCCGGCGCTGTACCGGCCGGAGCTGCCGCCCTGGTCGCTGGCCGACCGGGCGCGGCACTACGCCGAGGCGCTGCACGCCCGGTTCCCGCGCGCGGAGTGGCGGTGGCGGCTGGCCGGCTGGTCCTTCGGTGCCTGGGTGGCGCTGGCGATGGCCGCCGAGGGCGAGGCGGCCGGCCAGCCGGTGGCCGGGCTCTACCTGCTCGACCCGCCGCCGCCGGGCAGCGGGCCGGCCCTGCAGTCCTACGACGAGGAGCAGCTGCGGACGGTGTTCGAACTGGAACTCGACCAGAACCAGCAGAACGGCCAGCGTCCGGGCAACGACGAGGCGGCCGCCTACGCCGAGCGGCTGGTCCGCTGCTGCCGGGCCAACCTGGCCAGCATGGTCGGCTACCAGCTGCCGGGCCTGACCGAGACACCGGCCGAGCTGTGGCTGGCCGGCCGGCCGGTGCCGGGGCTGCCCCAGCACGGCTCGCCGGACGAGCGGCAGCAGCTGTGGCAGGCGCTGCTGCCGGGGCTGGCCGGTTGCCACCTGATCGACACCACTCACGACGGCATCGTCCGGCTGCCGGCGGTGCGCGACATCGCCTCGGTGGTCAACGCCGCCTCGCGTCCGGTGTTCTCCTAAGAGCTGAGCAGAGGAAGGACGAGCCGCGTGCATCCCGCCGAACCCGAAGCCCCCTGGTTCACCGCCGGCAGCAACCCCGCCGCCGCGACGCGGGTGTTCCTGTTCCCGTTCGCCGGCGGCAACGCCAGCGCCTTCCTGCCCTGGCAGGCGTCGTTCGGGCCGGGCCTGGAGCTGCGGGTGGCCCAGCTGCCCGGCCGCGGCATCCGGCTGTTCGACGCGCCGGTGGCCGATCTCGCCGAGCTGACCGGCGAGCTGGCCCGGGCGGTGGCCGAGCTCGCCGACCGGCCGTTCCTGTTCTTCGGCCACAGTGTCGGCGCGCTGCTGGCCTTCGAAACCGCCCGCCGGCTGCGCCGGACCGGTCGGCCGGCCCCGGTGCGCCTCTGGGTGTCCGGGGCGGAGGGCCCGCAGACCCGGCTGCTGCACCGCCACCTGCACCAGCTCGAGGAGGCCGAGCTGATCGAGGCGCTGCGCGAGTACAACGGCACGGACTCGGAGATGCTGGCCAACCAGGAGCTGATGCAGCTGGTGCTGCCGGGGGTACGCGCCGACTTCGCGCTGAGCGAGCGGTACCTCTACCGCCCCGAGCCGCCGCTGGACCTGCCGATCTCGGTGCTGCTGGGCGACTCCGACGAGTTCGTCGAGCCGGACCGGGCGGCCGGCTGGGCGGCCGAGACCAGCCGGCCGATCACCGTGCACCGCTTCCCCGGCGACCACTTCTTCCTCAACGAGCACCAGCAGGCCATCGCCACGCTGATCGCCGACAGCGCCGCGCAACCGGTGCCCGGGCGGCACCCGTGAACCCCTACCAGGCGCTTCCGCCCCGCTCGTTCTGGCGCACCGCGGTGGCCGAGCCGGACCCGGCCGACATCGACGGGTTGTGGACGCCGAAGTTCGAACTGGGCCAGGACGATCCAATCCTGACCGCGGGCTCCTGCTTCGCCCGCCACATCGGCCGGACGCTGCTGGAGCTCGGCATGAACTGGCGCGACGCCGAGCCGGCTCCGCCCGGGCTGACCGCGGCCGAGCGGGCGGCCCGCCAGTACGGGATGTTCTCCTTCCGTACCGGCAATCTCTACACCGCCGCGATGCTGCGCCAGTGGCTGGGCTGGGCCGCCGGGACGGATGCCCCAGGCACCGAGAGCTGGGTCGACGGCGGCCGGCACTACGACCCGTTCCGGCCGTCGGTGGAGCCGGCCGGCTACCCGGACGCCGAGGCGATGCTGGCCGCCCGCGAGGAGACCCTGGCCGCCATCCGGACGGCGGTGGGCGAGGCGAGCTGCCTGATCTTCACCCTGGGTCTGACCGAGGCCTGGCACGAGCGCGGCACCGGCGTGGTGTACCCGGTGTGCCCCGGCACCGTGCGGGGCACCTTCGACTCCGCCCGGCACGAGTTCGTCAACCACAGCTTCGCGCGGGTGACCGAGGACCTGCTGGCCGCTCTGGCGCTGGCCCGCGGCCTCAACCCGGGCCTGCGGCTGCTGCTCACCGTCTCGCCGGTGCCGCTGACCGCGACCGCTACCGGCCGGCATGCGCTGACCGCCAGCACCTACTCCAAGTCGGTGCTGCGCGCGGTGGCGGGGCAGCTGGCCGACGAGCATGAGCACGTCGACTACTTCCCGGCCTACGAGCTGATCACCGGGGTGCCGTTCCGGGGCGCCTTCTTCGAGCCGAACCTGCGGGACGTGACGGCCGAGGGGGTGCGGTTCGTGATGGGCCGGTTCACCGCGGCACTCAGCCGGCAGGCGGCCGACCGCGGGCAAGTTGTGGCCGGCCAGCCGGACTCCTCCCGACCGGCGAAGGGAGCTGATGAGATCTGTGACGACGCCGTCCTCGACTACTACAACGCCGGCTGATCCCGCGCCCGCTCCTACCAAGCCGGTTGCCACCAGGCCGAGCCGGTTCCTGCTGCTGGGCGACTCGCACGCCGGCCCGATCGGGCGGGCGGCCAAGGCGGCCGGAATTCCCTTCACCGGCGGGCCGATCGGCGCCGGCCGGGACTTCAACGCCGGGTTCCTCGAGGTGCGCGACGGCGACCTGGTGTTCGGAAAGCCCGAGGCGCAGGCGTACCACCGCCGGTTCCTCGACGAGCTGGGAGTGGCCTCGCTGGCCGAGCTGGAGATCCCGCTGGTGTCGACCTTCGGCTTCAATGTGCATACCTTCGCCACCACCGAGAACTGGGCCTGCTACCGGCTGCCGGACAGCAGTTTCCCGGCCGGTTTCCTGACCAGCCGGCTGTTCGACGAGATCGTGCGGGCGATGGCTCGCGACGCGCTGGCCTTCTACCGGCACACCCGCGGCCTGGGCCTGCGGGTGCTGGCGGTGCTGCCGCCGCAGCGGGTGCCGGCGATGTCGGACCCGCAGGTGTTCCTCGCTGCCCAGGACACGGTCGCGGCAAGCCTGGTCCCGCTCGGCGTGGAGCTGGTCGACCTGCGCGCCCGGGTCACCGACGCGACGGGTTTCCAGCGCCCCGAGCTGTGCGAGGGGAACGACCCGATCCACGGCAACCTGGCCTTCGGCCGGCTGATCCTGGCCGACCTGCTGGACCGGGGGCTGTAAAGCAGTGCGTACCGATTACCGCGAAGGGACCTGAGAAGACATGGACTCCTACACCCTGGCCGCGGCCGAGCGGCTGACCACCCGGCCGGCGCGGGACTACCGGCATTTCTCGGTCCAGCCGGTCACCCCGGTGATCGGAGCGGAGCTGACCGGCCTGGACCTGTCCCGCCCGCTGGACGACGAGCAGCTGGCCGAGGTCAAGGACGCGTTCCTGACCCATCACGTGCTGGTGTTCCGCGACCAGCACCTGAGTCCGGACGACCACAAGCGCTTCGCCGGCTACTTCGGCCAGCTACGCCGGTCGCAGCGGGTGGCCGGCGACGACCGGGACCCGGAGGTGCTCGACATCAAGGCGGACGGCAGCTCCAGCTTCGTCGACGGCAACGGCTGGCACACCGACGGCACCGCCGACGCTGAGCCGTCGCTGGGCTCGATGCTCTACATCACCCGGCCGCCGGCGATCGGCAGCGGCGGCGACACCATGTGGGCCAACATGCACTTCGCCTACGAGATGCTCTCGCCCACGATGCAGGCCTTCCTGGACGGGCTGACCGCGGTGCACGACGGCCTGATCCCGTGGCAGGGCTACCAGCCGCCGCTGGAGTACACCATCCCGAAGAGCGAGCACCCGGTGGTGGTGCGCCATCCCGAGACCGGACGCAAGCTGCTGTTCGTCAACCCGGGGTTCACCTCGCACATCGTGCAGCTGTCACCGGACGAGAGCCGGGGGCTGCTGGACATGCTGTTCACCATGGTGGCTACCCGTCCGGTGCTGAGCTGCCGGGTCCGCTGGACGCCGAACACCCTGGTGTTCTGGGACAACCGCTGCACCCAGCACCACGCGATCTGGGACTATTACCCGCACGAGCGGTACGGGCAGCGGGTGTCGATCAACGGCACCCGCCCCACCGCCTGACCGCTCCGGGCTGGCTACGGTCTGAGTTCATGGATCTCGTGCGCCGCATCGACCGCGGCACCGGTGAGTTTCTGCTGTTCTCGCTGACTCCCCCGCGCGCGGCCACCGCGCCAGAACGCGTGCCACAGATCGCCGACGCCACCATGGCCCGGTTGCGCCCGCTGGACCTCGACGGCCTGATCCTCTACGACATCGACGACGAAGCCTCGCGGAACCCGGCAGAGCGGCCATTCCCCTTCTCGCCGACACTCGACCCCGCGGACTATCTCGCGCACTTCGCGAGCTGGCCGACCCCGGTCATTCTCTACCGGGCGGTCGGCAAGTATCCGCCGTCCGACCTGCGGACCTGGCTCGCTTCCCAGGATCCGGCGCGCGTGATGTCGGTTCTCGTCGGAGCTTCATCCAGCAAGGCCCAGGGCAGAACATCGCTCGCGCAAGCTCACGCGCTGCGGCGTGAGGCGAACCCCGAATTATCGGTCGGCGGCGTTGCGATTCCAGAGCGCCACAGCCGCCGGGAGGACGAACACCTGCGACTGCTGGCGAAGCAGGACGAGGGGTGTCGATTCTTCGTGACCCAGGTGATCTACGACGTCAACGCAGCCAAGAACCTCGTCTCGGACTACCACTACGAGTGCGCCGCGCGCGGACGAAAGCCGGCTCCGATCGTGTTCACATTTTCGGTCTGTGGCTCCATGCGAACGCTCGACTTCCTGCGTTGGCTCGGCGTCGACGTGCCGCGGTGGATCGAGAACGACCTCAGGCATGCGGCCGACACGCTCGAAGCGTCGTTCCAACTGGCCATCACGACGGCAACAGAACTCATGACCTACTGCCGCACGCTCGGCGTTCCGTTCGGCATCAACGTCGAGAGCGTGTCCATTCGGCGGGAGGAGATCGAGGCGTCGGTTCGACTGGCACAGCAACTCAGGACGCAGCTCAAGGGCTGAGGTCGCTGTTGTTCGTCATTCCCAGGTTCACCTCGCACATCGTGCAGCTGTCACCGGACGAGAGCCGCAGCCTGCCGGTGGATCCGCCGTCTTGCCACATTGTCCTGGGCGACTGAAACCGCTCAGCCGCCCAGGACATGCATCGGATGTCGCTCAGGCATCTAAGTCCGAGCAGGCGCTCAGTTCGGCCAGCAGTGCGGCGGACGACACGAGCTGGTGGTGGCGCTGGCTTGTGCGCTCGTGGCGACCGCAGTCCCAGCGACCAAGCTGACTAAACACGCGAGAATGCCCAACCTTCTTTTCATTTCACCCTCCCTTCTTCAGTAAGGGCCTTTAACCTTCGCTAAATGCATGGATGGATCCTCTGCTAAGCGCCGCAGGTGGCTCGGTCACAAGTAATAGTGGATGCCTATTCTGTTACCCGCCGAAGGTATTTGTAAATAGGGCAGACCGTCTAAACATACTTAATAGCCGCACGTCTACCCGACGGGGCAGATGGGGCGAGGGCGAGTTGTCGGCGGCGGGTTCGTTCGAGCCGGGTGACGATGGCGATGCGGGCGAGAATGCCAATGCGCTCTTGAGCTCTCATGCGCCTGCGCATCTCGTCGTTCTCTTGCTCCAATGGCTTGGGCTGCTCCGACTCGTCTCGTCACATCCGGCGCTGACTGGAATCGATCTTCCTTCGGTTAATTACTCATGCCTCAGGAGGTCCCGCGACGACTTAGTCTCGATTCCCATGCGAGCTCGGGTAGATGACAGGGCAGAGCACCAAAGTCCAAGTAACTCCAGCATTTGAATCGAAGCCCTTAATCGCAGATGGCAATAAGTCAACGCCAGGGTGAAGAACTATTCCAAAGATTCATCATCTTCGTCGATGTCTCCTGTGTCGGATGAGCGCGAAAGCAGGCGACTGTCCGACCCGGATCAGGACAGTTGGGAGTCGGTAGCTGACCCACCTGCTCCGGCCGGTTGTTCCTGCCGCGCCTCCTGCAGCTGGAAGGCGACCAGGCCGCGGTTCTGTAGCCGCTCGAAGGCAACCACCGCCTCGGCCAGCGGAACCCCGGCCAGCGAGGCGATCTCGGCCACGCTGCGGCAACGATCCACCTGCGCCAGCAGGCCGAACTCCGCAGAGTCCAAAGCAGCGCGATGCCCGGTCCGGGTCCGCACCAGCTGCCGCAGCTGCCCCACCGCCCCCCGATGCGTCGGCAGCTCGGTCTCCAAAACCAGGCTCGGCGACAGTGCCGGCACCAGGCCCGCCCGGTCGGCGGTGTCGGCCGCCCGCACCTTGCTGACCCGCCGGCCCTGCAGGTACAGCACGTCGAAGTTGCTGGCCAGGAAGCATTCCAGCGCATCGGCCGGCGTCTCGACGATCGGCTCGCCGCGGATGTTGAACGAGGTGTTGAGCACCAGCGGCAATCCGGTCAGGGCATAGAACGCCTCGATCAGGGCACGGAACTGGCCCTGGTGGTCCGGTCGCACCGACTGGATCCGGCAGGTCCCGTCGGCGTGCACGATGCTCGGCACCAGCTGGGTGTACTGCGACCGGACCTGGGCCACGATCAGCATGAACGGGTCGTCTACGTCGAGGTCGAAGTACTCCGACGCGTGCTCGGACAGCACCGAGGCGGCGTACGGCCGGAACGGCTCGCGGAACTTCACAGCTGAGTTCAGATAGTCCTTCATGCCGGGCACCCGGGGGTCGCAGATGATGCTGCGGTGCCCCAGTGAGCGCGGCCCGAACTCGCTGCCCAGGTCGAACCAGCCCACCACCTGACCGGCCGCGACGTCGGCGGCCGCCAGCTCCGCCACTTGCGCGTCGACCGATTCCCAGCTGACCAGGTCGGCCCGGTCGGCCAGGGCGGCATCCACCTCGGATGGCGAGTACACCCGGCCGTGGTAGTCGTGCCGGTAGTCCCAGGACGGCACCGAACCGGTCAGCTCCCGGTGCCCGTACAGCGCGGCGCCGATGGCCACCCCGGCGTCGCTGGCGGCCGGCGTGATGAACAGCTCGGTGAAGGACGACTCGCGCAGCAGCCGGCCGTTGGTGACGCTGTTCAGGCCGACGCCGCCGCTGACCGCGAGCCGGGTCTCGCCGGTGCGCCGGTGCAGGTCCTCGGCCAGGTGCAGGATCGCCCGCTCCAGCTCGTCCTGCACCTTGGCGGCGACGTTGCGGCAGGTCTCGTCCTGCTCGGCCGGCAGCGCCGAGCGGGGCGGCAGTTTGGTGATCCAGAGGGTGTCGAGGTTCATCTCCGGGCCGGACAGGTCGACGATCGGATCCGGAAACGCGCCGGCGTCGCCGTAGGCGGCCAGCCCCATGGTCTTACCGGCGTGCTTGAACGAGCCGAAGATGTACTGCGAGGCCATCGAGTACATGTGCCCGAGGCTGGCGAACCGGAAGAACGGCCGGTTGGCGTGCCAGAGCGCCCACCGCTTGGAGACCACCGTCAGATCGCCGGCGCCGATTCGGTACAGCGACTCGGCCTCCTCCATCTCGGAGAACTCCGGGACCGAGTCGCCGAGCTCGGCCGCGGACCGGCCGCGGCGGGAGTACTCGCCGAAGCAGTAGCCGCTGCCGTCCAGGATCAGCACCGCCGCCTCGCCGAAGCCCGAGCCCACCCAGGCGTAGTAGGCGTGCAGCAGGTGGTGGGACGGGTTGGTGATCAGCCGCCCGGTGTATCCGCCGACCAGCAGGTCGGTGTCGTAATCGCATTCGGCCAACTGATTGACCACGATGCAATCGACCGCGTTCAGATCGGGCAAGCCGGCCGCGTCCAGGCAGTACCGGACGGCCAGGTGCGGAAAGCCTTCGTGGTACTTGACCCTGCTCAGCCGCTCCTCGCAGATCGCCGTCACCAGCTCGCCGTTGACCAGCAGGCAGGCAGCCGCGTCGTGCGAGGTGTTCAGCCCCAGGACGATGGTGTCGGTCATGCCGGCTGCCCGCTACGGCTGGTGCAGGTCGAGGTGCCCAACGCATTTCCCTTTCGGCGCCGAGTGTCCGCGCTGCCCCGGCCGGCCGGTTCTCATCGCACCTGTTCCGGTTTGGGCAGTGGAAAAGCACCCTAACCGAGCCGGGCCGTTCCGTCAGGCCCTTCGCGCCGACCTCCGGGGGTTCAGCCGAGGGCAGCGGCGCAGCTGTCGGCGAGACCCTTGGCCAGCCGGGCGTAGGCCGGCTGCCGGCGCCGAGCCGGGTCGCCGGGTTGCCCTTCCGGTTCAGCCGTGTTCGCCCAGGCGTGCGCGCAGGCCTGCACCAGCGCGAACGGGTATGCCTCGGCGTAGGCCTGCGGATCGCCCGTCGCGTAGGCCGCGGCCAGCACGGCTGCATTGGCGACCGCGTTGGCCTCGGCGAAGGAATCCCGGTTGGCGCCGGCGCTCATCGCGGCGTACGACTCGGCGAAGGACACCGCGCCCTGCTCGGTGAAGTCGTTTGCTTGCGCGTAGGCGCTGGCACTGGCATGCGCGCTGGTGTAGGCCTCGGCGTAGCCGTAGGCGTGCCGGTACAGCTCCCGCAACGCCGGCTCGAGCACCGCCCGCCAGCCCGCCTCGCCGAACCGCTCGCCGGCCGCCGCCCGGGCATGCAGCTGTTGCAACGCGAGCGCGGCGGGCGCTGTCAACCCGGCGGCGGCAGCCGACTCGGCCATCATCGGGACCACGGTGCGGGCCTGCCAGTCGTGCAGCACCACGAGCGCCGCACCCCGCTCGGCCACCAGGCCGGCGAGCCGGTGCGCCCACCGGGACGCGTCGGAGTTCCCGGAGTCCCCGTCGGCATAGCCGGCGTACAGGGTGGCCAGCACCGGCGGCAGCCAGGCCGGCAGCTGGTCGGCCCGCAGCACCCCGAAGGCCGCCGGCATCGACTCCGAGGACGCCGGCTGCTCGACGGGACCGGCGGCGGCCGGCGAGGAGCTCATCCGCCGGATCGTACCGGCCACGGCAGCTGGGCAGACCCGGCTGCGCCGGGCAGGACGGCCGGGTAGGTTTGCCGGCGTGGCCGGGTCGAGCTTCCTCGCGCGGGCCCGGTGACCGCGCCGGACCGGATCCGGCTGGGAACGTCGGCCTGGAGCATCTGGCCTGACCTCGCGGTACGCGGTGCCGGCTTTCCGGCGCGGCTGGTGCTGGCCCTGCACGATCCGGAGCTGTCCGCCGCCACGGACGCGGCCACCGACCCCGCCGAGGAGGGCTACCAGCAGGCCTACGCCGGCGCGGTCCAGCGGCTGTCGGCCGCGCTCCGGACGGTGGCCGTCGACCCGCGGTTCCGCGAGGCGGTGGCCTGGCAGAACCCCGCGCTGCTGCCCACCTGCCTGGACAAGGTGGCGGCCGGCGAGCCGCGCAACCACCGCGGCCGGGACCACCAGCAGGTCATCGTCAGCTACCTGCAGCGGTACGCCCTGAAGAACGAGACGATCGGCTTCTTCGGCCCGGTCGGCTGGGCCCGGGCGAACCCGGCCGAGCCCGCACTGTCGGTCCGTCCGGGGCCGGAGCTGGTGAGCCGGCGCACCACCTACTTCGAGACCTGGGGCATCGACGAACTGGCCGAGGCGATCGCCGGCCGGCCCGGGGTGCTGGCGCAGTTGCGGCCGCGCCGCAATGTCGCCTGCCAGCTCGACGGCAACCGGCTCCGCCAGCCGGACGGCACCGTCCGCGACCTGACGCCGCTGCAGGCCCGGCTGTTCGCGCTGGCTGACGGCGACCGGACGGTGGCCGACCTGCTGGGCGACCAGGCCGAGGACGCCGGGGCGCTGGCGGAGCTGACCGAGCTGGACGACCTCGGCCTGCTCGCGCTGGCACCGACCGGCCCGATCGAGGCCCGTCCGGAAGCGGGCCTGGCGGATCGGCTCGGCCGGATCGCCGACCCGGCCGTGCGCGGCTCGGCCCTGCAACCGGTCGCCGAGTTGAGCGCCGCGCGGGACGCGCTGGCCGCGGCGGCCGGCAGCGCCGAGCAGGTGCTGGCCGCCGGCGCGGCGCTGGCGGAGGTGTTCGCCCGGCATACCGGCCAGGCCGGCACCCGGCGCTCGGGCAGCAGCTACGCCGGACGCACCCTGGTCTATGAGGACACCGTCCGGGACGTCCGGATCGAGGTCGGCTCGGCGGTGCTGGCCGCGCTCGGCGGCCCGCTGGGCCTGGTGCTGGAC
Source organism: Jatrophihabitans sp. (assembly GCF_035474675.1). GTDB lineage: Bacteria > Actinomycetota > Actinomycetes > Mycobacteriales > Jatrophihabitantaceae > Jatrophihabitans_A. The sequence goes on from NZ_DATINC010000063.1 coordinate 45,966, forward strand.
AGCGCCCGCTGGCTGCTGCACCGGATCGCCCACCAGTACCGGGAGGAACTGCGCCGGCTGTTCACCGCCGAGACGGCTCGGCGCGGCGAGCCCGAGTTGCCGTTAGCCAGCCTGGTGGAACTGGCCGGCCCCGCGCTCTACGCGGTCGGGCCCGGCCTACCGGTGCCGATCGAGGCGGTGCTGCGGGATTTCCAGCAACGCTGGCGGGAGGTGCTCGACCTGCCGGACGGGGCGGCGCGCCACCAGGTCAGCTGTGCCGGTATCTCGGCGGCCGCGGCCCGGGCCTTCGCGGTGCCGGAGAACGAGCCGGCCTGGAGCACCGCGATCCACGCCAGCCCGGACGTGATGCTGGCTGCCGGCAGTGCCGCGGCGGTCGCGGACGGGGACTTCCTGCTGGTGCTCGGCGAGCTGCACATGGCGGTGAACACCCTGGAGGGCAGGCTGTTCGTCGAGCAGCATCCTGCGCCCGACCGGCTGCTGGCCTGGGCCGAGGCCGACCATGCGCACACCGGCCGGATCTATGCCATCCCGCCGAAGAACTCGGTGGTGGTCTCCTCGCGGGGCGCGCCGCCGTCGGCGCTGCTGTCACCGGGCTGGACGTACTGGTCGCGGTCGGCGGGGCCCGACTCGGTCTGGCCGCCGGCGCCGGTGCTGGCCGCCGCCGATCTGGTGGTGGTCGCCGAGGGCGCCGGCCTGGCGGTGCGATCCCGCAGTACCGGAAGGCACTACGACCTGCTGGAGATGCTGAGCGACTTCCTGTCCGGCGCGGTGATCAACGCGTTCCGTCCGGTGGCCGGCACCGGTCACCAGCCGCGGGTGAGCATCGACCGGCTGGTGCTGTCGCGGGAGTCCTGGCGGCTGCCGGTCTCCGGCGCGGGCTGGGCGTCGATCGCCGACGAGAGCGTCCGCTACCTGCAGGCCCGGCGCTGGCAGGCGGCGCACGGCCTGCCGGAGCGCGGCTTCGTCAGCGTGCCGGTGGAGGGCAAGCCGACCGCGGTGGACTTCGGCAGCCTGGTGCTGGTGAACCTGCTGGCCAAGCTGATCCGGCGCACCGCAGCGGCGGACCCGGCTGGCACCGTCCGGATCACCGAGCTGCTGCCCGACCTGGGCCAGCTGTGGCTGCCGGACGCGGCCGGCGAACGATACAGCTGCGAGTTCCGGATGGTGGCGGTCGACGGCGCCGCCCGGGCACCGTACCAGGCTGCTCGGGCGTCACACGAGTAATCCGCTTTTTCGCTTGCGCCGGGTTCTTCCTGTGCTATAAATCCGTTCCTTAGCACGTACTTTACAACGGACTCGCTACGGAATTCGTGGGGGCGGAAGGCGAGCGTGCATATGAGAAACAGCCTGGCTTTGACTGCGCATCAGTCGGGGGATACCGGGGCAGGTGCGCAGTCAGGCGCGCCGATGAAGGTGGCGGTGCTGGACCCGCTGGTGTGCTTTCGCCGGGGTCTGACCGCGGCCCTGTCGCAGGCCGGTTTCGAACCGTTCGAACCGCCGGACGTGGAGGACTGGGTGCGGTCGGGTGATTCCTGCGCGGTGGTGATCGCGTTGCTCACCGACCTGGACGCCCAGCGGCTCAGCCGCCTGCGCGCGTGCGCGCCCCGGGCACCGGAACTGGCGTTGCTGTCGGAGGTGACAGCCGATGCGTACTCCTGGGCGATGCGCTGCGGTGCGACGGCGGCCGTCAGCCGGGACGCGCCGCCCGAGGACATCGTCGAGTGCCTGTCAGCGGCATGCGACGGCCGCGTCATCATGCCCACGCCCGTCGCCCAGGCACTGACCACGGCCTTCGCCCCCTGCGACCATCCCGCCCTTGCCGCCACGGAGGTGCGCTGGCTGGCCTGGCTGTCCGAGGGCTGCACCGTCGGCGAGCTCGCTCGCCAGCACGGGTACTCCGAGCGGGAGATGTTCCGCCGCCTGCACCGGCTCTACGACCGGATGGGCGTGTGCGGCAGGACCGAAGCGCTGCTGGCAGCGCAGCGCTGGGGTCTGGTGTGAGCCCGCGTCGCGCACCGTGAACCGCCAGGCCCGACAGGACGGTGCCAGGGTTCTGGCACAGGGCTGCAACCAGCCGTCATGGACCGGCAGGACCATCCTTTCGCATAGTGATCTTGGCCAGCCCGAGGCCACCCGTAAGGAAGGAGGTCGTTGTGAGCCAGTGCGGTCACGGTGACTACAACTTCACCGGGAGCGAGTACTACTGATCGAGCGCGATCAGTGAGTACTCGCGGCGGCCAGGTCGACCTCCCCTCGGCGACCTGGCCGTCCCCCTTTCCTCACGGCACCGCCGGGCCTGCTGGTCCGGCACCGAAGGCCGTTGCTAGCCCTGAGATCGCCCGGCACCGGTCCGCGGCCGGTCTCACAGCGGGCAGTCGTCCTCGCCGGGGCAGGCCTCCTGCCAGATCGCCTGGCCACCGTCGCGGCCCTTCCCGCCGCTCTTGCCGGAGTTGCAGTGGGTGCACGACCACACGAAGGCCTTCTGCAGCCGGGTCATCGCGTCTCCGTCGGCGGCGATGTCCTCCTCGTCGTCGAAGCCGCCGTTGTAGAGCTGCTTCGCCTCCGACAGCAGGATCGCCTTCCAGTGGTGCCTGCCGTCGCAGATCAGCTCGGTCGCCAGGCCGGTCTGCTCGGTGGCGAAGTCCTTGACGTGGTCGATGCCCTCCGAGACGCCGGTGCAGCCGGCATCCCGGACGATCTTGCAGGTGCCGTCGTCGACGGTGTCCATCGCGGACTTGACGTTGGCGAACCAGTCCAGGCCGGCGCGCGAGCCCTTCCACAGCTTGCGGCCGTACTTGTCGGTCACCGGCTGGTAGTGCGGCCGGACCGCGACCGGCTTGGGGCCGCCCCGCTGCCGTTCGGTCCGGCGGTCCCGGTTGGCCAATCCGCTCTTCTCCTTGGCCGACCGGCCGCCCGACCCGATCGAGAACCCGCCCAGCCCCGGGTCGAAATCCAGCCCGGAACTCTCGGCAAGCCGCTCCGACTCGCTCTTGCGGGGCTTCTTGACCGCCAGCCCGCTGAGGGCCACCGACCGGGCCGGGGCGAGTTCCTCGGTTTCGCTTTCGTCCTCGCTTTCGCTCTCGCTCTCCTCGATCTTGTGCTTGCGGGACGGGGCGGGCCGTGACATCGGGGACTCCCAGCATCGGAGGAGAGATACGAACGCCGCGGATAGTAGTCGCGGCAGGCGGATACCGGTCGGAAATGCACTATTCCCAATTCATAGTCAATCCACATATCCTTCACACGCTCTCCGAACTCCCCCGGCACCTCGCGCCTGGCGCGCTGTGCTTCCCATCCCCCGGTACCCCCTAGGAGTAGGCGTTGAGACGTACCTCGATCCTGCGCGCGACGGTCGCGCTGGCCCTGGCCGGCAGCACCGTCCTGGCGCTCCCCGCCACCGCGGCCCAGGCCGCGGTGGCCGCACCGGACATCTCGGTGACCAACATCCAGACCCATCTGTCCCAGCTGCAGACGATCGCCACCAACAACGGCGGCACCCGGCGGTCCACCACGGCGGGCTACACCGCCTCGGTGAACTACGTCTACGACAAGCTGGTCGCGGCCGGCTACTCGGTGGTCAAGCAGTCGTGCACGTCCGGTTGCACCGTGGGCGCCGGCCCGAACGTGATCGCCGACTGGCCGGGCGGTGACCCGAACCAGGTGGTCATGATGGGCGCGCACCTGGACAGCGTGAGCGCCGGCCCCGGCATCAACGACAACGGTTCGGGCTCGTCGATGCTGCTGGAGCTCGCGCTCACCCTGGCCGCCCAGAACCCGGCGCTGGCCAAGCACGTCCGGTTCGGCTGGTGGACCGACGAGGAGCAGGGCCTCAACGGCTCGGAGTTCTACGCGAACTCGCTGCCCTCCACCGAGCGAACCAAGATCAAGAACTACCTGAACTTCGACATGGTCGCCTCCACCAACGGCGGCTACTTCATCAACCGGATCACCAGCGCGACCGGGCTGATCGTCAAGGCCTACTACGACTCGATCGGGGTGCAGACCGAGGAGAACACCGAGGGCGCCGGACGTTCCGACGACGCGTCGTTCAACGCCGTCGGCATCCAGACCAGCGGCATCGCCGCGGGCGCCAGCGCGATCAAGACCTCCGCACAGGCCACCAAGTGGGGTGGCACCGCCGGCGCCGCGTACGACTCCTGCTACCACCGCTCCTGTGACACCTACCCGAGCAACATCAACACCACCATCCTGAACCGGGCCGCGGACGCCGCCGCGTACGCGCTGTGGAACCTCGCGGTCGCCTCCACCACCGTGACGGTGAACAACCCGGGCAGCCAGACCGGCACGGTGGGCACTGCCAAGAGCCTGACCATGACCGCGAGTGGCGGCACCGCGCCGTACACCTGGAGCGCGACCGGCCTGCCCCCGGGCCTGTCGATCAACTCCTCGACCGGCGTCATCTCCGGCACCCCGACCACCGCGGGCACCTACAGCTCCACGGTCACCGCGACCCCGTCGGCGGGCACGGCCGGTTCGGCCACCTTCTCCTGGACGATCGGCACCGCCGGCAGCTGCTCCAGCCCGGGCCAGAAGCTGGGCAACCCCGGCTTCGAGTCCGGCAACACGGTGTGGTCGGCCTCGTCCGGAGTGATCGGCCAGTACGGCGGCTCCGGTGAGCCCACCCACGGCGGCACCTGGAACGCCTGGCTGGACGGCTACGGCACCACCCACACCGACACGCTGTCCCAGACGGTGACCATCCCGGCCGGCTGCTCGGCGACCCTGTCGTTCTACCTGCACATCGACACCGCCGAGACCACCACCACGACGGCCTTCGACAAGCTGACCGTCAAGGCCGGTGCCACCACCCTGGCGACGTACTCCAACCTGAACAAGGCCACCGGGTACACGCTGCGCTCGTTCAACGTCTCCTCCCTCGCCGGCCAGACCGTCTCGATCAGCTTCACCGGCACCGAGGACGCCTCCCTGCAGACCTCCTTCGTGATCGATGACACCGCGCTCAACGTGAGCTAGCCGAACACTCTCGGACCGGGACCGGGCATCCGTTGCGGAGGCCCGGTCCCGGCGTTTCTGCCTGTTAGGGTCGCGCCCGTCGAGTGCTGCCAGGAGGCGCGAATGGCATCAGGTGGATCGCTTACCGGCAACGAGGTGCGCGGAGCTGTCTTCGCCAAGCCGCCCTTGGGAAGCCACGGCTACGACTCGCACGAGGTCGACGAGTTCATGGACAAGATCGCGGCCACTCTCGACGGGTTCGGCTCGGTCACCGCGGACGAGGTGGCCGACAGGAGGTTCAGTCTGGCGTCGTCGCGCTGGGGAAACCGCGGCTACCGCCAGGACGAGGTGGATGCCATGCTGGCCGTCGTTGCCTCGATACTGCGTGGGCGCGCTGCCGGTGGCGAAACACCGCCGGGGTCAGCTACTCCGCCGTGGTCAGCTGCTCCGCCGGTTCGGCAGGAACCGATCGGCGGCTACCAGCTGCGGCAGGCTGCCTTCCGGAAGGTATCGCCCGGTCGGGGTTACGACACTTCGGCGGTGGACGAGTTCTTGGAGCAGATGGCCATCGCCCTCGACGGATCCGGACCGCGGATGACTCCGGAGGAGGTGCATCGAATGACGCTCCCGACAGCCACCGGGCTGCACCGTGGGTACGACGAGCTGGAGGTCGATGCCCTTCTCGACCGGATCGTGGCGGAACTGCGCCGGCGGAACTCCGGCGGGTAGCAGCCGCCGGCCCGCCCCGCTGGCACTCAGCTGCCTCCCCCGAGCCATTTCCTAGGCCATACTGCGGCGCATGAACGCACGTCCTGACATCCCGGCAGCGTATTTCGACCAGTGGTACGCCAACATGGCCGGAACCGCGCCGAACGACGCGATCACCCAGCGGCATCTCGGGCTGCCGCCCTCCCTGCTCTCGACCAGCCTGCTCACCTGGGACGGCATCGCCGAGGTCGTGACGGCGCTGCGGCTGCCGACGGGTGGCACGTTGCTCGACGTGGCGTGCGGCCGGGGCGGCTACAGGCTGGAGATCGCCGCCCGGACCGGGGCCCGCCTGATCGGCGTCGACTACTCCGCCGAGGCGATCCGGCAGGCGACCGAGAACGCCCGGGCCCAGAGTGCGCCGGCGCAGTTCCGGGTAGGCGACCTGGCCGCCACCGGGTTGCCGGACGGTTCGGTCGACGGCGTGGTCTGCGTGGACGCCATCCAGTTCGCCACCGACCCGGTAGCGGCCTACGCCGAACTGCGGCGGGTGCTGGCACCCGGCGGGCGGGTGGTGCTGACCTGCTGGGAGGCGGCGGACCGCACCGACCCGCGCCTGCCGGACCGGCTCCGCACTGTGGACACGCGTGCCGGCTTGCTGGGCGCCGGATTCGATGACGTCGTGGTCGTCGACCGCCCGGCGTGGCGCTCCGCCGAACGCAGCATGTGGGAGGAGGCCGCAGCCCTCGATCCGGGAGATGACCCGGCCCTGCAGTCCTTCCACGACGAGGGCGTGCAGATGCTCGGCCGGTTCGACCTGGTGCGGCGGGTCATGGCGACCGGCACCGCGCCCTGAAACGCCGGCCGACAACGAAAGACGCTGCCGCCGTTAGAGGAACGCTAGCTGATATCCCGGGGCTGCCAGCCGGCCTCTAGCCGCTCGATGAGCAAGGTGTCGTTCACGACCTCGGCGATCGAGAGATCCCGCTCAGCCGGTTCCAGCCGTGCCACCTGCCGTTGCCGGGTGCCGTCCCAGAGCCACCAGTCGAGAACCCTGCCGCCCGGCTCCACCCGACCCCGCCTACGCATCAGCGGAAACGACTGGTGCGACGGCGGAACCGGGGCGTTGCCGACCCGGGTCACCAGCCCGCGCTTGAGCGCGGCATTGAGCGGGAAGAACGTGTGGAACGCGGTTGGGGCGGTAGCGGCGGCCTCTCCGTCGCCCGGCAATGCTTCTGAGAAGCCGGCCAGTACCCGCAGCAGGGCACCGTAGAGCTTGTCCCGATGGGTGTACTGGGCCAGCGCGTAACCCCGACTGGTCCGGATGGCGATGACATCACCGATCCGAGCCGGCATCAATACCCGACCATCCCCAGTAGCTGGGTGCCCCGCGCGATCGCGGACTGATAGATCGGGTTGGTGGAGGCGATCGAGTTGATCTTGTTCAACAGCTGCCCACCGTTCTTGCCCAGTCCGTACTGATCGATCAGCGTCTGCTCCACCGCCCGGGCGTCGGCGCGGGACAGGTTCTCCAGGCCCGGGATGGCTTCGATGGAGATCCCCTTCTCCGCCAGGTGCTCGGCAGCTCGGCGTTCCAGATTGTTGGTGATACCGACATACTGCACGTTGCCCAGCGCATCAAGCGAACGGTAGACGGTGTTGGCGCCGGTGTTGATGGCGGCCGGTCCGAAGAACTCGCCGATCCAGGCCCCGGTGGCCCCCAGTGCGCAGCCGATCGCGGCATCCTTGGCGGCGTCTCCGAGGGTGTACTTGTTTCCGCTGATCTTGGCGCCGACCGCACCGGTGCCGGCGCTGACCGCCGCCCCGATGAGGCAGCCGGGCAGCGCCTGCTCACCGGACGGGTCGGTGAAGTTGGTCGGTGAGTCCGCGGCGTAGGCGTAGAGGTTGTTGCCGGAGCCGGCCGCGCCGGCCGGGTCCTGGGAGATGAAGCGCTGCACCGCCGGGCTGTAGTACCGCGCGCGGTAATAGTCCAGACCGGTGCCGTCGTCCTGCCGGCCGGTGAACTTCTGGTCGTTGACATCGGCGGTTCCGGTGCTGCTGACCACGCCGTACGGGTCGTAGGTGTAGCTGGTGGCCACCGCGCCGAGGCCGTCGGTCAGGGCGATGGTGGAGCCCAGCGCATCGGTCAGCAGGTCGCGGACGCCGGTGCCGTCGGACCGGACGAAGGTCTGGTCGATCCCGAAGCCGGTGAGCAGGTTCGCCGAGGGTGCCGAGCCGTCGGTCTCCTGGACCAGGTTGGGCCCGTCATAGACGTAGCCGGTGGTGTTGCCGTTCACTGTCCTGGTCAACCGCCGGCCGGACGGGTCGTAGCTGAACGAGGCGGTGACGCCGCCGGCGATGCCGGTCAGCTGGCCGCGCGCGTTCCAGGTGTAGGTGCTGCTGCCATCGGAAGTCAGCTGCCCGTCCGGGTCGTAGCTGAAGCTGGCACCGTCGCGGGCGGTCAACGCGTTGTCGGCGTTGTAGGTCAGGCTGCTGGTCAGCGCCGGCAGGCCGGTCCGGGCGTAGCTGCCACCGACGCTGGTGCGCCGGCCGGCGTCGTCGTATCCGTAGCTGAGGTCGCCGAGCGTGCTGCCGCCCTGGCTGAAGGTCAATCCGGCGACCTGCCCGGCCGGGTCGTAGCTGGTCGCCCGCTGCACCCCGTTCGGCAGCGTGATCGTGATCGGGCGGTCGTCGGCGTCGTAACCGAGCGACACCGTGCCCAGCCCGTTGGAGATGGCGGTCAGCCGGTTGCCGTCGTCGTAGCTGTAGGTGGTGGCCGGCTGGCCTGCCACGGTCATGCTGGTCCGGTGCCCGGCAGTGTCGTAGCCGTAGCTGACCGAACCCTGCCCGGTGGCTTCGGAGACCAGCCGGTCCAGGCCGTCGTAGCCGGTGGTCAGGGTGCCGCCGGCGGAGTCCACCCGCTGGACCAGCCGGTTGGCGGCGTCATAGCTGGCGCTGACGGTGCTCTGGTAGCCGGAGCCGGTTGCCCCGTACCCGGCGAACACCGCTCGGCCCAGGACGTCGTACTGGTAGACCGTGCTGACGCCCGCCCGGCTGGTGAAGCTGGTCAGGTTGCTGTTGGCGTCATAGCCGTAGCTGGCCGTCGCGCCGAGCGCGTCCTTGCTGGTGGCCAACCGCCCGAAGGCGTCGTAGCTGTACCGGGTGACGTGCCCGAGCGGGTCGGTCGCGGTCAGCAGGTTGCCGTCGACGTCGTAGCTGTACCGGTCGACGTTGCCGAGCGGGTCGGTCGCGGTCAGCAGCTGGCCGAGTACGTCGTAGCTGTAGCTGGTGCGGTTGCCCAGCGGATCGGTGCTCTTGACCAACCTGCCGGCGGCGTCGTAGTAGCTGGTGATGCTGCGGCCCAGCGGATCGGTGGTGGTGACCGGCAGGCCGTCCAGGTAGCTGACCGTGGTGAGGTTGCCGAGCCCGTCGGTGATCGCGGCCGGCAGGCCGCCCTGCGTCCGCACCGTGCTGGAGTGGCCGAGCGCATCGGTCACCGTCATCGCCTGGTTGGCGTCGTCGTAGCTGAAGCTGGCGCTCTTGCCGACGGGGTTGGTGACCGACGCGACCCGGCCGTAGCTGGGCTCGTAGCTGAGGGTGTCGACCACCGCGGCCGCCGTTCCGGCCAGCCGGGTCCGGCTGAGCACGTGGCCGGAGGTGTCGTAGGCAACGTCGGTACGGCGGTTGAGCTGGTCAGTCGACGAGGTCACCCGGTGCGCCGAGTCCCGGGTCAGCGTGATGGTCTGGGCGTTGGCGGTGCCGTAGCCCGCGGTGCCCGAGACCGAGTAACCGGTCGCGTCGAAGCTGACCTGCTGCTGGTGGCCGAGCGGGTCGGTGACCACGGTCGAGCTGACGTGCCCGTCGGCGGCCACCGTGTAGGCGAAGCTGAAGGAGCTGCCGTCCGGCTGCAGCTGGGTGGCGACCCGGCCCTCGGGGGTGAAGGTGTTGCGCACGAAGGCGGTGCCGAGCGGGTCGGTGATGCTGGTCAGCTCGGTGCAAGTGGTCGAGTTCGTGCAGGCGGCCCAGGCGTAGGTGGTCTTCTTGGCGGCCGGGTCGGTGACGGTGAGCAGCCGGCCGGACGAGTCGTAGGTGTAGCTGACCTTGCGGGCGATGTTGTCGGTGGCCGAGGTGATGCACAGCGCATTCGTGGTGCACGTACCCCAGGTCAGCTTGATCCAGCGACCGTTCGGCGAGGTGACCCGGGTGACCCGGCCGTTGCTGTCCCGGGTCAGCGTGGTGGCGTTGCCGTACCGGTCCTGGGTGGAGATCAGCGAGGCGGTGTAACCGCCGAAGACCAGCTTCGATCCGTCGACCAGGGTGACGGTGAAGTTGGTGTGGTTGTCGGTGGTCATCACCGCGCCGGTGAGCCCGGACGGCGTGGGTACCGCCGTGTAGACGGTGGTGTTCGACGTGGGCGCGAACGGCACGCTGGTGCCGCCGGGCAGCTGCACCTGGTAACGGCCGGTGCCGTCGGGTGCGACGAAGGAGTTGAACGCGTCGGTCTGGCCCATGCCGAAGCTGCGGATGACGTAGTCGTTCTGCCGGTAGGTGCGGGTGAGCGCGATCGGGATCACGTCCGGCAGGCCCAGGTCGCTGCGGGAGAAGGTGAACAGGCCGGTCTGCAGGTTGACCGGGTCGCCGGCGTTCGGGTCGTCGCCAGGACGCGGGCAGAAGATGCCCAGGTACTTGCAGAACGGGTTGTAGGACACCCCGAGCTGGTAGGTCTCGTGCAGCCGGGTGTCGGCGTCCGGCACGATCTGCTTGCCGTCGGCCGACACCCGGCCGTGGCCGTACACCGCCCAGCCGAGGCCGAGCCGGTCGGCATCGTGGTCGACGTAGTCGATGTCGGCGCCGGGCAGCTGGTGGGCCAGGTTCGGGTACACCACCCGCAGGCCGGGCCCGGACACGGTGGCGTTGCCGGGCTGGATGGTCCAGGCCAGCGTCATGCCCGGGGCACCCGGATAGGGCTGGCGCTCCAGCGGCATCTCGGTGACGGACAGCTGGGTGACCCGGTGGCCGTCGGAGTCGGTGAGGTGGGTGCCGGCCGGGACGTGCACCTCCAGGCCGGGCAGCTTCGGCGAGGTCACCACGATCTCGTGCTGCGGGTCGGCGGGCAGTTGCACCGCGTGGGCGGTGTCCACCTTGGTCAGCCAGGTGGTCCAGGACATCGCGGTGGTGACGCCTTCGACCGCGTCCACGCCCACCTCGTACTGGCCGTGGTCGCCGCCCTTGGTGGGCTCGGCCGCGTCGATCTCCAGCTCGTGGTGGCCGGGCTCCAGGCCGGTGAGCAGGAACCGGCCGTCGGCGTGGCTGCGGGTGCTGATCTCGTCGATGGACAGCTCCACGTCCTGCAGCGCGGCGCCGGTCCGGGAGTCGCGTACCCAGCCGGCCACCGCGGTCTCACCCCGCGGCGCCTGCAGCGGCGGCAGCTCGGCGGCGGCAGGCGTCGCTGTCGGCGCGTTGGGCATCCGCAGCTCGGTGCTCGCCCGGCCGCCCTCGGAATCGACGGTGACCGCGTGCCGGCCGCCGGACAGGCCCGGCGGCAGGTCGACCACCAGCCGGGACGGGCTGGCGCTGCGCACCGTGGCGAACAGGCCGCCGACCTTGACCTTGGCCAGGCTCGCCGACGGCAGGTTGCTGCCGTTCAGCACCAGCGATCCGGTGCCTGATCGGACGGCCGACAGCAGCACCGGCTTGGCGACCGGGGCGGCTTTCGGCCGCGCGGCCGGTGCGAACCCGGCCGGTGCCGCGGCGACCCCGGTCAGGTTGCCGACCGCGTCGTAGCTCAGCGTCCGGGTGGCACCGGTCTGGTCGGTGACCGAGGTCAGCCGGCCGTTGGCGTCATAGCCGTAGCTGACCGTGCCCGCCGTCAGGGCCGACGGCTGCGCCGCCGCGGCTGGTGCCGGCGCCCGGTAGTCGAGACCGGTGGCGGTCAGGGCCAGCACCGCGACGGCCGAGGCCGCCCAGCGCACGCGTGCGGATGCCTTCGTCATGGATGTGCTCCTGGTTCTCGGTCTCGGTCGGTGCGCGCGGCTTTACCGGGCCGCGTAGTGCGCGCTGATCTGCGCTGCCGTCAGCGCCGTGGGATAGATGGCCACCTCGTCGAGGCCGCCGTAGGTCGGGGCGCCGCCGTCCACCGCCGCGCCGATCCGCAGGAAGCCGTTGGTGACGGTGTTCAGCGACCGGAGGAAGCTCTTGCTGCCGATCGACACGCCGTCCACGTAGGCGGTGGCCGCGCTGCCGTCGTAGCTGACGGCGATGTGGTGCCAGCTGCCGTCGACCAGGCTCCGGCCGATGGGGAAGGTCAGGTCGTCGGCATAGCCGGCCACGATCACCGACGAACCGGCGACCCCGACGTCGAAGACCCGGTCGGTGCTGTTGGTGCCCCAGCCCGCGAACCACCGGCTGGCGGCGTCCAGCGGCTTCACCCAGGCCTCCACCGTCCGGGACCCGTTGAACTCCGGCAGTTGCGGCGCCTGGGCCGAGCCCACGCAGCAGCCGCCGTTGTTGGTCAGCCCGGTGTCGGGGTCGCTGGCCAGGGCACCGGTCACCCCGCGGGTGGCGGTCGCGGTGTAGGTGAGCGGGCCGGCCCGGCCGGAGGACTCCCCGCCGACCGGAGTGGCTGCCGGCTCGCCGAGCCGGTAGTAGGCCACCGGCGCGTCGGCAAGCACCGTGCTGGCGTAGGTGCTTGCCGCCCCGGTCGGGGTCACCGCCGCGGAGTCGGCACCGTTGCCGAAGCCGTAGAGGTTGCCGCCGGTCACCCGCACCGTCACCGGGACACCGCCGGGCAGGCCGGTCAGCGTCGCCGAGGTCCGGGTGCCCGGCACCGCGAGCGAGTTGACCGGGGTGCTGCCCTGGTAGGCGGTGATCAGGAACTCGCCGATCGGGTCGTTGCCGGCGGCGGGCGCGGTCCAGCTGACGTCGACCCCGTTGGCCCGGGCGGTGGCGGTGACCGCGCTGGGCGTCCCCGGCACGGCATGGCCGGAGGCCGCGAAGTGGCCGGCCACCTCGGATGCGCTCAGCGCGGTCGGGTAGACCGCGATCTCGTCCAGGCCGCCGTAGTAGGGGGTGCTGCCGTCCATGGCACTGCCGATCCGGAACAGCCCGCTGCTCACGGTGTTGAGGGCGGCGTGGAAGGTACGGCTGCCCAGCGACACGCCGTCGACGTAGGCCGCTACGGTGCTGCCGTCGTAGGTCGCCACCAGGTGGTGCCAGGCGCCGTCCTCCAGCGACTTGCCGGTCGGGAAGGTCAGGTCGTCGGCGTAACCGGAGACCATCAGCGCGTCGTTGGTGGTGCCCACGTTGAAGGACCGGTCGGTGGCCGCGGTGCCCCAGCCGAGGATCCAGCGTAGGTAGGTGTCGCGCGGCTTGACCCAGGCCTCCACGGTGCGGGCGGAGTTGAACACCGGAACCGCCGAGGCCGACGCGCCGAGGCAGCAGCCGGCATCCAGGTCCACCGCGCGGTCGGCGTCGCCGGCTATCGCGCCGGCCTGGCCGAAGGTGCCGCGGTTGTTGGCCGCCAGGTTGCCGGTCACCGAGGAGTCGGCCAGGCTGGTCGTCCCGCCGGTGTCGCCGAGCCGGTAGTAGGCCACCGGGTTGGCGGCCAGCACCGTGCCGGGGTAGGTGGTCGCCGACCCGGTCGGGGTGACGGCGGCCGCCGTACCGGCCGGGCCGCGGCCGTAGGCGTTGAGCGCGACGACCCGGGCGCTGTAGGCGACGCCGGACGGCAGGCCGGTGATGGTCCCGGAGGTCGCCGAGCCCGCCACCACCACCGAGTTGCGGGGCGTGCTGCCGGCCATCGCGGTCAGCAGGTAGCCGGTCACCCCGTCCGGCGAGCTGGCCGACGTCCAGCTCACCGACAGCGCGTTCGGTGCCGGGCTGGCGCTCACGGCGCCGGCGGCGGTCGGGATGGCGTGGCCGCTGGCTCCGAAGTGCGCGCTGACCTGTGCCGCGGTCAACGCGGTCGGGTAGATCGCCAGCTCGTCCAGGTCGCCGTAGTAGGGGCTGCCGCCGTTGTTGCCGCTGCCGATCTGGAGCTGGGCGGCCGTCGTGGTGTGCAGGGTCGAGGCGAAGTTCTTGGTGCCGATCAGCCGGTTGTCGAGGTAGGCGCTGACCGTGGTCCCGTTGTAGGTGGCCACCACGTGGTGCCAGATGCCGTCCACCAGGCTGCGACCGGTCTGGAAGCTCAGGTCGTCGCCGTAGGAACCGACCAGGATGTAAGAGTCCTGCACCCCCACGTTGAAGGCCAGCCGGGTGCTCGAGGCACCCCAGCCGGCGAACCACCGGCCGTAGCCGTCCAGCGGCTTCACCCAGGCCTCCACGCTGCGGCTGGCGTTGCCCGACGGCAGCGCCGACACCGCGGCCGCGATGCAGCAGCCGCCGTTGGCGCGGGCCGAGGTGTCCGGGTCGGACCGCAGCGCGCTGGCTCCGCCGACCACGGCCTGGTTGTAGGTGCCCGGATGCCCGCGCCCGGAGGAGTCCGCCGCCACCTTGGAACCGGTGCCGTCGCCGAGCCGGTAGTAGGCGCTCGGCGCGTTGGCCAGCACGCTGCCGGCGTAGCTGGCGGTGCTGCCGGTCGGGGTAACGCTGGCCGAGGTGGCCGCGGTCCCCGTTCCGTAGGTGTTGGAGGCCACCACCTTGACGGTGTAGGCGGTGCCGCCGAGCAGCCCGCTGATCACGGCCGAGGTGGCGGTCGGAGCCACTGCTACGGCGTTCACCGGGGTGCTGCCGGCCCGGTAGGCGGTGACCACATAGCTGTTGATGGGATCCGGCGACGGGGTCGCGGTCCAGCTGGCGGTGATCGCGTTCGCACCGGCGGTGGCGGTGAGTCCGGTGACGCCGGCCGGCACGCCGTGCCCGCTGGCGGCGAAGTGCGCGGCCAGCTGGGCACCGCTCAGCGCAGCCGGGTACACCGCGACCTCGTCGATGCCGCCGTAGAAGGGGCTGCCGCCGTTGGCGTGCGAGCCGACCCGGAGGGTGGCCACGTCGGCGGTGTCGAGGGCGTTGACGAAGGACTTGGTGCCGAGCAGCACCGAGTCGAGGTAGACCCGGGCCAGGCTGCCGTCGTAGGTGACCGCGACGTGGTGCCAGAAGCCGTCGACCAGCGAGCGGGGTGCCTGGAAGGTCAGGTCGTCGCCCCAGGCGCTGACCAGCACCAGGCTGTCCTGCACGCCGAGGTTGAAGGACCGGTCGGTGACGGTGTCCCCCCAGCCGAGCACCCACCGGCCGTAGCCGTCGAGCGGCTTCACCCAGGCCTCGACGGTGCGTGCGTCGTTGAACGCGGGCAGCGTGGTCGGCACCGCGCTCAGGCAGCAGCCGCCGTCGACGGTGGCCGCGGTGTTCGGGTCGCCCACCAGCGCGCCGGCCGCGCCGTACCCGGCCCGCCGGATCTGCAGCGCCGGGCCGTCCGGGGCGGAGTTGGCCGCGACCGGCAGGCCGCTCGCCTCGCCCAGCCGGTAGTACAGCGACGGGACGTCGGCGGCGATCGCGCCGGGGTAGGTGGTCGCCGAGCCGGTCGGCGTGACCGGGTCGGTGTCCACCGCCACGCCGGCGCCGTAGGCATCCAGCGCGGCGACGCTGAGCGTCACGGCGACACCGGCGGGCAGGCCGGTCAGGGTGGCGGTGCTGGCGTCGGGAGCCACCGTCGTCGAGTCCATCCGGACGCCGTCCGCCGAGGCCGACACCAGGTAGCCGGTGAGCGGGTCGTTGCCGGTGTCCGGCGGCGTCCAGCTGACGGTGGCGGAGTTCGCGCCGGCGTCCACGGTGAGATCGCTGACGGCTGTCGGCACCGCATGCCCGGTTGCCGCGAAATGGGTGCCGATCTGCTCTGCCGACAGCGCGCTGCCGTAGACCGCGATCTCGTCCAGCGAGCCGTAGTACGGCGATCCTCCGTTGAGGGCGGCACCTACTACCAGGCCGGAGTCGTTGACGGTGTCCAGCGGGTGGGCGAAGGCCTTGGTCCCGACGGCGACGCCGTCCAGGTACGCGGTCACCGCGGTGCCGTCGTAGCTGGCCGCGACGTAGTGGTACGCGCCGTCCCGCAGCGCCTTCTGCACCGGGAAGGTCAGGTCGTCACCCCAGCCGCTCACCAGGATCGCGCTGTCGCCGATGCCGACGTTGAAGCCGAGGTCGGTCTCCCCGCGGCCCCAGCCGAGCACCCAGCGGCCGTAGTCGTCCAGCGGCCGGACCCAGAACTCCACGGTGCGGGGGGAGTTGAAGCTCGGCAGGGCCGGGTGGCCGGTGCCGATGCAGCAGCCGCCGTCGGCGCTGGCCGCGGTGTCGGCGTCGGTGGGCAGCGCGCCGTCGAGCTTGAGGGTGGTGCGGGAGTACTCGAGCAGGTTGCCGTTGCCGGCTGAGTCGGCACCCAGCCGGGCGTTCAGCGGATCGCCGAGCCGGTAGTAGGCCATCGGCGAATCCGCTGCCACGGCCGCGGCATACGGAAGCGGCGGGCCGCTCATCGTCGCGGTGCCGCTGATGGTCTCGGGACTGAGCCCGAAACTGTTGCCGGCAGCCACCGCGAAGGTGTAGCTGGCATCGCCCGGCAGCCCGGTGACCCGGGCCGCGGTCTTGGTGCCGTCCACCACGACGCTGGTCGAGCGGGTGCCGTCGGCGGCGATCGCGGTGACCACGTACCGGCTGATCGCGGGCGTGGTCGGCGGGGCGACGGCCCAGCTCACCACGGCCTCGTTGTCCGCGCCGTCGCTGGCCACCACCCGGGTGGGCGCGGCCGGTCGCTGGAAGCCGGTCGCGGCGAAGTGGGCGGCCACCGCTGCCGCGCTCAGCACGCTCGGGTAGACCGACACCTCGTCCAGGCCGCCGTAGAACGGGCTGCCGCCGTTCTCGTACGCACCGATGACCAGGCCGCTGTCGTTGACGGTGTCCATCGGGTTGACGAAGTTCTTGGTGCCGACCGGCACGCCGTCGACGTAGGCGGTCACCTGGCTGCCGGTCGCGGTCACCACCACCTGGTGCCAGCTGCCGTCACCGGACAGCGTCCGGCTGAGCGGGAAGGTCAATCCGTCGTTGTAGGAGTCGACGATGATCGAGGCACCGGCGACGCCGACGCCGAAGCTGGTCTCGCCCTCGTTGCGGCCCCAGGCGGCGATCCAGCGCCCGCTGTTGTCGCTCGGCTTGACCCAGGCCTCGACGCTGCGCGGGTTGTCGAACAGCGGCAGCACCGGACGCGCGGTGGCCACGCAGCAGCCGCCGTTGGCGGTGACGCCCGGATCCGGGTCGAGCGTGCCGAGCGCGCCCGTGGTGGCCCGGGTGCTGCCGGTGCCGTACTGGGCGAGCACCCCGTGGCCGGACGAGTCGGCCCCGAGCGTGACGCCGACCGCCTCGCCGAGGCGGTAGTAGGCGGCGGGCGAGTCGGCGAGCACCGCGGCCGGGTAGCTGCCGGAAACTCCGGTCGGGGTGATCGGGGTGGCGGTGCCGGCCGGGCCGGTGCCGCAACTGGTCACCGCGCTCACCACCGGGGTGACGGCGCTGCCACCGCTCAGCCCGGTGAGGGTGGCGGTCAGGGTGGCCGGCCCGACCGCGACGGCCGGGCCACCGGTGTCCAGGCTGACCAGGTAGCCGGTGATCGCCAGCCCCGCGCCGTTGGCCGCCGTCCAGCTCACGGTGGCCGACCGCACGCCAGCGGTCGCGGTGACCGCACCCGGCGCGGTCGGCAACGTGCACGCCGCGGTCACCACGCGCGGTGCCGGCGGCAGGTGTGGCGCCGGCGCGGGGATGGGATTGCGGCGGCCGGCGTGGCCGGTGGTGGCCGGCATGCCGCCTCGCCGCACGGTGTCGTCCGGGGCCGGCTTCGTGTCGATCGGGCGGTTGGGCCGGGCCGGCGTTGCGGGCTTGGCAGCCGCGGCATGCGGCGCAGTTGCCGGAGCTGCCGCAGTCGGTGGCGCCGCCTCGACGGGTGCTGCCACCACTCCGGTGGTTACCACCAGTAGCGGCAACGCGAGGCTTGCCACGGTTTGACGACGTCGCCAGCTAGAGCCAATTCCACGCATTTTCCGGCCCACCGATCTAGAGCAAATCAGACAATCGGTGAATATAGAGGCCTACTTCCCTGTTTGCGCCACAGGGTTTAACAACAGTTAGATAACGGACAGAGCTTGCTATACCTGTACGGCGCGCCCATATCAGATACAGCCCGTAACCGCAACGGGCGGAACACCGGACGCTTCGGGCCAAGGCGTAGCCTGACCCGAGCGCAGGGAGGGCCGATGACCGAGCGTCCGGACTGGGATGAGTACTTCCTCGAGCTGACGCGGCACGTCAGCTCCAGGGCGACGTGCGATCGCGGCCGCAGCGGCTGCGTCATCGTGCGCGACAAGCAGATCCTGACCACCGGGTATGTCGGCTCACCGCCCGGCTTCGAGCACTGCGACGAGGCCGGCCACCTGCTGCGTCGGGTGATAGACGAGGACGACGTGTCGCGGGTGCACTGCGTCCGGACGATCCATGCGGAGCAGAACGCCATCCTGCAGGCGGCGCGAACGGGCACCAGCGTGGTGGGGGCGACGGTGTACTGCACGATGGAGCCCTGCCGTACCTGCGCGATGTTCATCGTCAGCGCCGGCATCCGGCGGGTGGTGTGCGAGCACCGGTACCACGCCGGCGCCGACACCCGCGAGATCTTCTCCAGGGCCGGGATCGAGCTCAGCGCGCTGAGCGACACCGCGATGTCCTACGCGCTGCAGACCCCGACCGAGCCGGCCGCCGGAGCCGGGCAGGGACCGTCGGAGCTGGGCGCGTCCCGGCGCACCTGATCAGTCCCTCAGCCTCTCCACGAGGTCGAGAGACCCGCCGGCGCGGGTTCGGCGTGTCTGGCTTGGCGGGCGTACCGGAAACGTAGTCTTCGGCCATGTCGGGCGACCCGATGGTCCAGCAGCTGTCGGAGCTGCGCGTGCGCGGCGCGCGGCGTCGCCGGGTGCGCGCCCAGGCGCTGCGGCTGGCGGCGGAGGAGCCGACCGCAGTCGAGCGAGTCAACGACCTGGGAGTGCACTTCACCGCATCCGCCGTCGTGATGGACCCGGCCACCGGGCGGGTGCTGCTGATGTGGCACCGGCACTACGACATGTGGCTCCAGCTGGGCGGCCACTGCGACGGCGACCGCAACCTGGCCAAGGTGGCGCTGCGCGAGGCGCAGGAGGAGTCGGGCCTGGCCGGCCTGGAAGTGTGCCCGGTCCCCATCGACATCGACCTGCACGTGTGCCGGTCGGCTGCCGAGCCGCGCCGCAACCTCGACGTTCGGTTCCTGGTGCTTGCCCCGGCCGGCGCCTCCAGGACCGACACCAGATCGCCGGAGGGCCACCCGCTGTGCTGGCGGGACCCAGCCAAGGTGGCCGAACCGCACCTGCGCCAGTTGCTCTCGGCGGGGCGGGCGTCGATGGAGGCAGCCCTCCGCCGCCCCGTGCCGCACCTCGTAGGTACGCAGCGCGGGCTGGAGACGCTGGCACTCGCCGGCACCTGACCAGCGCGAGTTACTGGTTCGCCTGCGACACCTTGAAGGTAATACTCGTCCTGAGCGAAGTGGTTTCCAATACCGAAATTCGCTCGAGAACGACCTTGTCGGTGTCGATGTTCTCCAGCAGGCGGAGTCCCTTGCCGAGGAGAATAGGCACGAGGTCTATCTGCAATTCGTCGCAGAGCCCTGAATTGAGGCATTGCTGGATGGTGCTGGCGCCACCTATTACCTGAACGACCTTGTCACCAGCCGCCGCGGTGGCCTGGGAAATGGCGCTCTCGACATCGGTGGCGAACTGCACGCTGATCTTGCCGTTGCCTTCGGGATACTTCTCCGGCGGGTTGTGCGTAAGGATTACCAGGGGAACCTGGTACTCGTAGTCATCGTTGACCCACAGGAACGGGTCGGCCATGTCGTACACATTCCTGCCCATGACGATGGCGCCGGTGTTGTCCGTCATTTCCTGGAAGGACGGGGCCGCCATGAGTTCCAGGAAATCTGGATTCAGTGCGCCTGCGTCGATATAGCCGTCCAAGGACATGGTCATACCGGCGATTACCTTACCCATGGGATTCCCTTCACCCCCGATATTTCGACCTGCAAGACAGCGGCCCCGGAAACGGGCCGCCGTAGTATGCGGCAGTGACGCTACGCGTGGTGGGGCCTGGGCTCGGCCGGACGGGCACCTACTCCCTGAAGCTGGCGCTGGAGAGGCTGCTGGGCGGCCGCTGCCACCACATGGCGGAGGTGCTCGCCAACCGCGAACGCCAGTTGGCGTTGTGGGCCCCGGTGCTGCGAGGGGACGCGGTGGACTGGGAAGAGGTCTTCGCCGGCTACGTCGCCCAGGTCGACTTTCCGGGGGCGGCGTTCTGGCCGGAGCTCAGCGCGGCGTTTCCCGAGGCACTCGTCGTCCTCTCGACCCGCCCCGCCGATGCCTGGTACCGCAGCGCGGCGTCGACCATCTTCCAGCTCGACGACGGTCACGGGTCGTCCCCGTTCCGCGACGTGTGGCGGGAGCGGTTCGGCGACCGGCTCGACGACCCTGCCGCGATGATCGCCGCCTACGAGCGGCACAACGCCGCGGTGCGGTCGGCCATCCCTCCGGACCGGCTCCTGGAGTGGACCGTCGGCGACGGCTGGCGACCTCTGTGCGACCGCCTGAGGGTTCCGGTTCCGGACGAGGCGTTCCCCTGGACCAACACCACCGAGGAGTTCCGGGCCCACAACCACCTGGACGCCGGACCGGCGTGATCCCTTGGTGCAGCAGCCTCGGCCAGCGGCATCGCCACCTTCGCTGCGTCAGCTTGGCTTGCAGTACAACGTCGCTAACAACAGCGTTCGGGACTACCTGCTCCGGGCTGGCGTGCGGCTGGTTCGTAGGGTGGAAGCTAGCTAGCTGCTTCAGGCTTTGGTTCAATATCCCAGCATGGGGAAGGTTAGGATGTCGGTTAAACCGACCGACCTATCACCGCGTCTTTTGGAAGACCTAAGTAGCCTCGCGCCTCATTGATGAGCGCCTCGCGGTCTGACCTGCAAGCTACTCCGATAGATTCAATTGTCGCGTCTTCAGGAAATCGTCCAGGCGTGAATGGCCGTCGTCTTGTCCTGGTTAAATCCTCCGCAAAGCTCAGATCGAGGAGGATGTCGAGATCTCGGTGTAACCGTTCTGCGGCCAAGACCAAACTCGGTGTGCCCAACAGACGTAGATAGAGCATAAGGTCTATGTATTCGTTATGGAGTCCTACAGCTCTATCGAAGGCCGCCTCATGAAGGTCGGCTTGACCGTTATGAGCGGCAACTACACCGTCATTGCATGCTCTACTGATCTTGAAACTCATGTTGATGTGGTCAGTCAGGGGTTGCTTGAGCGCATCGAGAATCCACGCCCGCTGAGCGCTGCGGCGCTGCTCATCGAGATCGCGCTCTTCCCACTGCCGACGTTGATCGGTGTCTCGTTGTTGCCACCGCCTTGTGAGAATCAAGCTCGTGCCGCTTAGAACGGCGGCAACGCAGGCGGCAACTCCAGCGAGGTAGGTGCCAGCAGTCACATTGCCCAGCCTCTTCGTGGCGCGCCGCCACATCAGACACATCCGGGGTAACGCCCCAAAGAACAAACCCACACCCGATCAGAATGGTGCAGGTTTGAAGACGTCACTCTGGTGCCGCCTGGTGGACACCCGCACCGGCCTCGGGTTGCCGCAAGCCAAGCTAGCCACCGGTTCCACTACCTCAATCAAGGTGGGCGGCCTGGCCGCTGTGCCGGCCGATGCCTCGGCAGCGTTCCTCATGCTGACCGCGATCTCCACCAGCACGACAGCTGGCTACCTCTCTCCGTACCCGACCGGTACGACTCGTCCCGGCAATGTGTCACTGAACTACCTGGCCAACACCGCCACCATCTTGGGCGCCGCCGTCGATCTGGGCAGCGGCGGCCAGTTCGACCTTTGGATCGGTCCGGTCGGCACGGCCATCGACGTGGTAGTCGACGTCGTCGGCTACTACACCGCCACCCCTGGCAGCGGTGGGGCCTACACGCCGGCGCGAGTGTACGACTCGCGGCAGGCGCCGAACACCACGGTGCCGGCCCGGGGCTCGCGGGTGGTGCCGGTCGGTGGCGTGGCCGGGGTGCCAGCCGCCGGTGCGAGCGCCTACGCCCTCAGCGCCCCAGATTGTGCATAGCGGCTCCAACGCCGGCTCGCTGGCGCTGGCGCCGGGTGACCAACCGGCGACGGCCGCGGTGGCCTCCGTCTACTTCTCAGCCGGTGCCAACGTCCGCAGCGACCTGGTGGTGGTGCCGCCAGCCGGTGACGGCACGGTACTGATCGTCAATTCCTCACCCGATCCCATCGAGGTCATCCTCGATGTCGAAGGCTGGTACACCAGCCCACCGGGGTCGCCGGTCGTAGACTCCGCAGCCTATCCGGAGCTGAGCTGGACGGCTCCGGGCGGCTCGAGCGCCAGCTTCTCAATCACGGACAGTGGCACCGGTTCGGCGGCCAGCTCTTTCAGCTACAGCCTGGATGGGGCACCGGCCATCACCATCCCGAGCACCACGACGACGCTCACGCTGGTCTCGCCGACCACCCTCGGCGCTCATACCCTGTCCGTGACTGCCGTCGATCGGCTGGGCCTGCGCTCGCCGTCGACTGACTACACCTTCAATATCGGCTCGCCGCCGGCTGCACCCAGCGGGGTGACGGTGATACCCGGAGCGACCGCGGCGGATCTCAGTTGGGTGCCTGGTCAGGACAACGGTGCGCCGACCCTGGGCTTCACCTTCTGGGTGATGGATCGCACCAACGTCAGCTCGCCGATGAGCCTCGGCAGCTGCACGCACTGCACGCACTTCGTGCTGCGAGGGCTCGACCCGACGCACAGCTACGCTGCTCAGGTCGCCGCGGTCAGCGCCGCCGGCCAGAGCGCGGTCAGCACCAGTAGCGATTTTGTAGCGGCCGGCGACGCCATCAGCTGCGCGACCGGTGACGACGCCTGCGCTAGCCAAGACATCAGCCAACCAGTCAACACCGATCCGCTGTTCGCCAACTATGACCTGAGCGGCACTGACAGTGGAACGGCGACCGCCAGTCCGGCGGGGACCGCCAGTACGCCAGCCGGGCCATCGGCGACGACGGACCCGCAATGCGCGCTTGCACCTGCCGACCGAGTCGGCAGCTGGGTCTGCGACGACCCCGACACCAGCGGCGGCTCGACTAGTCAGCCCAGCCCGGCCATGTTTGGGCAGGAGGGCTACTGCTCGGCAAAAGGCTGTTGGAACCGGCTCAGTGACTTCGAGGCCTCGTGGAGCGCTGACTTCACCTACGGGTGGGGCAGTACCCGTCTGGGCACCGGCACGGCTTCAATCACCTGGAAGCTGGTTGGCGCTCGCAGTACCAGCAAGCCAATCCGCTGGAAGGCCAGCGGCCAGACCCGCAATGTGGTGTTCGAGGCCGCCATGTTCAATGGCGCCCCTGGCGTGGCGCATGGTGGCAGCTACATCAAGGGCTCGCGGTCCTATAGCCCAAGCACTCCCGTCGGCAGTCCCGGTACGACGATCAGCTGGTATCCGAATGGCTACAGCTACTACAACAACACGATGTACGACCACAATGTGGTCACTGAATTTTCCTGGAACGTCCCTGGCTACCCAGGCTATTGGTACTTGTATGCCCGCAGCCTGTGCTCGCATACCAAAACGCTCGGCAGCTCGGCGCTTTACCGCTTCGGCTCGCTAACCGCGCTGCCCGGCGATAGTGCGTCGGCCGGCTGGCACTACTGAGCGAATAGGGGTAGCAATGGACGGCGCAGATTACCTGCATCCCGGATCAGAATGGGCCAAAGAGCCCGACGACATCGACTCGATTGACTTCAGCCCGACCGTCACCATCATGTACTTCGCCGATGATGACACCTGGCAGGCGGTTTGGGGTGGGCGGGAGCAGCTCGGGGAGTTCGAGGGCACCCGCGAGGAAGCTATTGCGTGGGCCCGTGAACGGTGCAACACCATCCGTATCTACTCGCCGAGCGAAGGGGACATCGTCGATCTGGTACCAGATGAGTAGCCCCAGCACCGCGACGCTTGCATCCGCCGGGTGAGGGTTGGGCGGGCTTGCTGCAAACTGGACGTCATGGCCAGTAGGAAGCTCCCGAATCTATCGCCTCAACAGGTGGTCGACTTGCAGGATGCCCTTTTGGCGAATGCCGACCGCCTCCTGGTCTCCGCCCTTACCGTGCTTGATCTCGGTCATGTAGCGCTCGCGCGCTCCCTGGCGATCCTGGGGCTTGAGGAGTCTGGCAAGGCCATCGCCATCCACGAGCGCCGGATCGAGATGGCTTACGTCTCCGAAGGCGAGCCCTTCATGTGCGATCAACTGGAGGAGCTGTGGGCCAGCCACGAGAGAAAGCTGGAATTGGTCCACAGATTCCTAGTTGAAGAGCGCTACTGGTTCGGCGCAGAACCGAGCAACCCAGCCGCGAACGCGGCCTCTCTGGGATCGATCAGAGCGTGGGCGCGTCGTCATGATCGATCGAAGCAGCGCGGCTTCTACGTTGATGTCAGCAGGACCGGAGCGGTCATGGCACCTAATGACGTAGCCGATGAAGACGCTCTTCGCAGCGTTATCCAGTTCGTTCATCAGATTGGCTGGCAACTCCGGCTAGGAGAGCACATCGAGGGCAAGCAGCAGGATAGCCAGGAGGCCGGCACGCCTCCGATGAGCGATGAGGATCTTGCTTGGCTAGACAAAGTCGCCTCGGACCTGCCGCAAGATACAAGAGACACAAGCATCGCAATCCTGCAAGGCATGAGGGCGGGCCACCCTGGGACGCCGTTGAGAAATTCTGCTTACAGATTCAATCCCCCCGATGCAGACCGCAACCCGTTCAGGAACCTCGGCAAACAAGGGTACGAGGCCCAGGATCGCCAATTGGACCAGCTGCGGGACGAACTAGATCGGCAAGTAGGAGAAGGTGGAGAGGGATCGGCGAATGCAGACGCAGGCCCATGACGGCGTGTGCTTTGACAAACTCGCTGTGCTGTCACGCTGCGGTCGCTCTACGCAGGATCGAGCTGACGGTGTTGCGGTTGATGTCGAAGTCGGTAGCCAGTTGGGTGGTGATCATCCATGTTGACACCTGCTCAGGTGCGTCAGTTGCGTGATGAGCTCAACCGCCTGGCGTCAAGCACCTGGCACAAGGTGGAAGTGGGCCCGAGGCGAGGACTCGCGTTTGGGGAAGAATCAATCACCGATCACAACCTCTTCGAACTCGACAGGCGCTGTACCGGTGTAGAAGTCTACAAGTTTTATCATCGCGAAGAGGCACTCAACGGTGCTGACTTCGAGTGGTACATCGGTGATGCAGCCGACGGGTGGATCGGCATACGATTCCAGGCCAAAAAACTGGACGATGAGGCCTACCTTGGGCTTGGGCATCGCGTCGGCACTCAGCGTCAATATGACATCCTGCTGAAAGCAGCTGCTGCAGACGGTCTGTGGCCCCTCTACTGCTTCTACAACGGCTGGAGTGGTGCATGGCCGAACGGCATCCGCAACGCGGTGTGCCCGAACGGTTTCACACCCGCCCGTACTGGCATAGGCAAGGGATGCAGGCACGCCAAGCTCGAGCATTTTGGATGCGCACTCGCGCCGGCTAGCTACGTCGCAAGACGACATCGATCGGCACCACGCGTCGGTCGGCTTGCTCTAGACGACTACCTCGCCCATAGTCGTCCTTGGTCTCACATTTTCGAAATTATTACCGATCGCTCTGACCCGCTGGACTCGTCGACGGTTATTCGACAGATATCTGCAACGCTTCACTCGTGGTTCGCAGCGTCAGCTTCCGACGGTCAAGAGACGGTCGAGCCAGACTATGTGTTGGGAATACCCGATAATGGCGGACGACTGGTAAGGCTACCTCCATGGCTGATGGCAGTACGCCAAGGTGAGGCTAGGTACGACGACGGCTATCTCCCGCGTCTCGCTCTGGTGCTCGACCTGGACGCCGTTGAGGGTAGGGATAACTGATCGGATCAGGTCAGCTCGAGGGGACGGTATAATCACCCAAGGGCGTCGATCTACACGACTGTCTGCACGGCAATCATTGCCTACAACTCAGGGAGAAACCTTAGCCAGTGCACATTTCGCTTAATTCTGGACGTTCTTGAGGTAACCGCTAAGGTTACCTGATTGGAGGCGGTGCCCCTGCAAGAGGCCATTGACAGTTTCAATGTTATTAGTGGGAGCTGCCGCTAAAGCTTCGGCGAAGCCCATTACGGACCTCTTCAGTTTGATAAGTCCATCTTCGTCAAGGACCAGCATGCCATCGGGTGCACTGGCATCGGGCGCTAATTTGCGCGAGCGGTGAACCATAACAGGCGTAGCTTTTGTGGTTTGATCGTAACGCTTAGAGAACCAGTTCAAAGAGCCGCTAAGCTGGTTAGCGTCTCGTTTGTGAATTACATTGCCTATGGCGCCGCTCTTAGCCTCAATCACCCAATATTTGAGTGCACCCAGTGCCCAAAGCACGTCCGGCCCTTCGCGAAGATCGGACTCGGGTCGCTCGGCGGTCAAACCGATATGCTCAGCAAGGGCGCGCAGAGCCTCTTCGAACGGCTCTGTTCGTTCTGGATCAAATACTAGATCGTCTAACACAGCCTGGAAGCCAAGCCGCAGATCAGCTGGCGAGCTGTAATTATTTGATACATAGTCAACCACTCGTTGTGCCTGATCAGCCGAAGCAGACAAGCGGACGTATGAGATTCCAGATAGGGGGCGGAGAACAGCTCGGTTCTTCTTGCGGGCGCTCACTAAGGTCGTCTGAGCACGCACTGGATCGGTCAAATTAATGTAGCTTGCTTGCTGCTCGAGCAGCCATCCTTGCTCAGCTTCGTCGGATGAAGAGGCGATCGCCGCGCTCATATGCTGCTCAGCCTCGTGGTAGTTGTGGTCGGCTGCGGCTTCGAAGGCCCTGCGCCGCTCTATAGCAGCCACGCCAACAGTACTGATAGGCGGCTCGATATTGGCCAACTTGAGCTTCGCCAGTCGTACCCAATTCTCATCTCGATTCAAGGCCTGCCGGGCCACCTGAAGGATCTCCTCAAGAGAAGCGTCCTGGAGGCCGCCGGCCACCGTACGGGAGAGTTCAAGCTGAGCGCGGGTAGCCGGACTGAAGCGGGCAAGCGAATCAATCCCGACTACTAGTTGACTTAGCCGAGCTCCGAGCAGCAGTACTACACAGTGATCCTCGTTGCTCCTGACGCCTCGACCCATGCCTTGCTCGATGCGCTGGATCTGGCGATCATCGCCGAAGCGAGCGTGCCTGCGCAGTTGAGATTCGACACGGTCTTCGGCGCTCTGTGCCTCGGGAAGGCCGTCAATAACCAGAACTCGGCAGGCGTCCTCAGGTAAGTCAATGCCGTCAAATTTATTTACAAAGACCACGAGGCCAATGTGCTTTCCCGACCGCAACTCATCTACGGTAGCTGCGACATCAGCCGCATATACTATCCTGTTGGTAAAAATTACCCATGCTTTGGCGGCTGACCCACTTGGCACTAGAACCACTACGTTGTATTCATGAGCCAAGCCGGCGATGGCTTGACGTACATGATCGGGCTTTAGCCCTGGATTCACTTCTAACGGAGCGATAATCATTCGTTCGCCGATGTCACCGGCGGTAAAAGGCGTGATAGGTTTAGAAACGCTGGCGGCATCAGCGCCGAACTCAGATACCAGTACGCTATCGTCCGCCAGTGTGGCGGTTAAATAGATTCGATGAGTCGCTTCAGCGAAACTTGTGATGTGTCGAATAGGCGGTAAGGCCGGTGTAATAGTAGCTGCATT
This sequence comes from Jatrophihabitans sp., assembly GCF_035474675.1. Classification (GTDB taxonomy): domain Bacteria; phylum Actinomycetota; class Actinomycetes; order Mycobacteriales; family Jatrophihabitantaceae; genus Jatrophihabitans_A. The sequence goes on from NZ_DATINC010000063.1 coordinate 73,452, forward strand.
ACCGGTGAAGACCGCTCGGCATAATTCTAGGACTTCACTGACAGCGGGCCATGCGTACTTAATGGCGAACCTGCCCCGCCAAGTACTTATCAGGAGCTACATACAATGCGGGCCCCTCGCCAGCGTTAAGGTAACTCTGCAAGATGATTAAGCCATCTATAGTCTTGCCCGCACCCGTATTGACCTTGATGACCAGATCGCGCTCTGTTCGGCGAAGATGCCAGGCTTCCAATACTTGGGCCTGCACGTCTCGGAGGTACCCATAACCTCGGGCCTTCTCCGGTAGTGATGCGTAGAGTTCCCGGGGCTCTGTTGGAGCAGCCTGGGCCTGCTGTTGGAGTAGCTTGTTAAAGTCCACGCGGTGTCCTTGCATTGGAAGGCGGTCTGATCACGAACCGTCAAGGCTACGCCGCAGCCTGACATCTGCAACCTAGTTCTCCTGTGTCTTGGTACCGAGCGGAGAGACGGTTGCAAACCGACTCTCTGGAGGCAACGAGGTAACATGCCCGGAGTGAGCGAAGCGAGCATCCCCACCGACCCCCGCGGTGCTGCCTGGCGCCGCTGGGAGCCACATATCCATTCTCCGGGAACTGCCCTGAGTGACAGTTTCGGCGGGACGGACCTTGCTACATACCTGTCCGCGATTGAGGCCGCTACGCCCACTATCGAAGCGCTCGGCATAACCGATTATCTGCTTACTCGACGCTACGTTGAAGTGTGTGCGGCCAAGGCGGCTGGCCGGCTTCCAGAAGTAAGACTACTTTTCTGCAATATCGAAATGCGCCTCAGCATCGAGACGAAGGCTAGTAAGGGCATTAATATTCATCTACTCGTCTCGCCCGAAAAAGCAGATCACGTGCAGCAGCTTAATAGGTTTTTGTCGAAGCTGACGTTTCGCTTCTCCAAGGACACATACAGCTGCACTGAGGATGATCTGCGGCGGCTCGGGCGAGCCCACGACACCTCCATCGCTGATGATGAGGCTGCCCTCCGTGCTGGTGTCAATCAGTTCAAGGTGGACTTCTACCAGTTACGCACGCTATACGAAGACACGGAATGGGCACACTCCAACATCCTGATCGCAGTAGCGGGCAGCTCAAACGATGGAACAGCCGGACTGCAAGATGAGTCAGCCGGTTTTGCTGCACTCAGGAAGGAGATCGAGGCTTTCGCTCACATCATTTTCACTGCGACACCAAAGAACATCGAGTTCTGGCGCGGCGAGGGTGTCTTGACCGAGAAGCAGCTAGAGGAGACGTACGGCGGGCCAAAGCCGTGCCTCCACGGTTCGGATGCGCACACGTTGGGCTCCGTGGCGAGGCCGGCTGAGGACCGGTTCTGTTGGATAAAGGGTGATCCGAGCTTCGAGAGCCTTATACAAGCTTGCCTAGAGCCTCAGCGGCGGTCAGCCATCGGACCAACACCACCTGTCACGGGGACTCCGTACAGCATTGCCTCCGTGGCGACGCCGGAGCTGCCATGGCTCACACCGGGCGACCTGCCGATCAATGAGGGCATGGTGGCCATCATCGGCGCACGGGGATCGGGCAAGACCGCCCTAGCTGATCTGATTGCTCATGCCGGGGACAGTCCAAATCCCCACGAAGATGTTCAATCATTCTTGATGCGTGCTCGACCGTTCCTCAGCGGCGGACAGGTTGAAGCCGAGTGGAGTGATGGCAGCAAGTCGATTCGCCGGCTCGACCAGCAGGCCGCCGGCCTTCCAGAGGTTCACTATCTGACCCAGCAGTTTGTCGATCGACTGTGCTCATCGGTCGCCGAGAGCGACGAGCTGCTGGATGAAATCAAGCGCGTGGTCTTCCTGGCACACCCGCCAGAGACTCGTCTTGGTGCGGAGAACTTCGACGCACTCGTGGAGCTGCGAAGTAGCGAGACGCAGTTAGCCGTCGAAGCGCTTAATCAACGGCTCGACCGCTTATCCCAAGACGTACTGACCGAACGCAACTGGTACCTTCGTCGAAGTGACCTTGGCCGCGAGTTGACGAAAGTCAAGGAGGATCTGCTAAAGACCGAGGCAGCGCGCAAGGCCCTTATTAGGCCTGGCGGGAAGGAACGGTCAGATTACTATACTCGCCTGTCCACAGCCATCGCTGCTCGGGAGCAAACGCTGCAAGGCCTGAGTCGTCAACTACAGAGCTACCGCAAGCTTCGCCTGGAGGCTGTACGCTACGCAGAGGACGTGTTTCCCCGCCTGCTCACCGACCTCAAGCAATCGCTTGGTGAATCACTTCTAACAGCTGATGAGTGGGCGACCTTGCAGCCGGCATTTGTCGGTAACCCTCTGATTGTGATCGATCAGAAGACGGACGCTCAAGAGACGCTCATCAAGTCGACGACCGAGCGAGCGGGGAATACACCTAAGCCAATTATGACTGCTGAGGAGCTCGCAGATTGCGGGCTCGCCCCGCTTCGGGCAGAACAGGCAAAGGTTGGAGAGCAGATCGGCGCTGATCAGAAGAATACTCAGCGTCTCCAGCAGATCGCCAACATGCAAACGACACTCGACACCAAGCGGCAGCGCATAGAGGAAGAGCTTGCTAGGGCAGAGGAAAGCCCTGCCAGGCTAGAAGGAATCTTTGCTGAGCGGGCCAAACTATATGAGCGATTCTTTGAGCTGATCACCGATGCCTGCGAGATCTTAATTGACCTGTATACGCCGCTCAGCGCCAAGTTGCAGAGTTCATCGACCTCAGCGAGCAAGTTGCGCTTGACGGTGGTACGCGATATTAATTTGGACGAGTGGTCCAAGGCCGGAGAGGCTCTACTTGATCTTCGCAAGAACGGTAAGTTCCGTGGCAAGGGAGCGCTGGCGGAAGCAGCTCGCACTGACCTGCTACCCGCGTGGCAAGAGGGGTCAGCCGCAGACGTCGCGACCGCGATGGAGATCTTCCGGAAGACATATAACCAGAGCTTGCTCGAACAGTCAGGGGTGGAGCACGGCTCGGATGAATACCCGCAGTGGGTCGTAGACCTCGGTCGCTGGCTCTACTCAACTGATCACATTCGCGTCCACTACAGCATTGAGTACGAGGGTGTCTCGATCACCCAACTGTCACCCGGGACACGCGGCATCGTCCTACTTCTGCTGTACCTCGCTCTGGATCTCGAAGACTCGCGACCACTCATCATCGATCAGCCAGAAGAGAACCTGGACCCTAGGTCGGTCTTTACCGAGTTGGTGAGCTTGTTCCGCGACGCTCGGCTGCGTCGGCAGGTGATAATCGTGACGCACAACGCCAACTTGGTTGTCAATACTGATGTCGATCAGGTAATCGTTGCCTCCTGCACTAAGCATGGCGGAGGCTCACCGCCAGAGTTCTCATACGTCAGCGGTGGGCTTGAAGATCCGACGATCCGAGGTCATGTCTGCAATATCCTGGAAGGTGGCGAGAGAGCCTTCAAGCAGCGTGCGAAGCGGCTTAGAGTCGTACTAGGTAGGTAACCGCCATTCGGCACGAGTCCGACGCCTTACTGAGTGAGGGCCCAGCCGACGCACACGACACGCGAGCACCTAGAGTGCTTAGACGATCATTCTCCACTGTTGGTAGCGCCATTCCTGCCATCGCCCTTGGTTAGCGCCGTGATAATGGCTGGGCCCGCGACCGCCGACTGGTACCGGCCGGATCAATGCCGACGCGGGAGGGGTGACGGGTGATGCTGTATAAAACCCCCGCGCGGAATCGGAGGCGGATAAGTACAAGGATGAGTGAGGCCCTATGCGATTCGGTTTGTCGACAGAATACGTGGCGTACAATGATGAACGTAATGAACACTGACACTTTGAAATATCTTAAATGCCCGGTGTGCCACGCCGAAGGGCTACGCCGTGACGATAACGCGGTGAAATGTGTAAACAGTCACGCCTTCAACGTTGCCAGACAAGGCTACATCGACTTGCTGTTGAAAGCAGGAAAGCGACCCGAAGGCGACTCCTTGGCCATGGTCGAAGCAAGAGCACGATTTTTGGCGAGCGGCACCTACGCTCCAATCGCAGATCTAATTTGCCGTACCGCGATTCCACACCTGAGATCGTTAAGCGTGCCTACCCCAGTGTGTCTAGACCTCGGGGGTGGAACGGGATACTATCTTGATGCGCTCAGGCTTTGCTTCAAGAGTCAGAACATCACTCCTAGCAGCATTCTAGGAGATGTTTCGATTTATGCAGCCAGGCGTGCCGCGCGTATACTTACCGATACGTTAGTGGTGCGAATGGATACTTGGCAGCAGATACCTCTGGTCGGTTCCTCCGTGGACGTTGGGATTATTGTATTTGCGCCTAGGAATGCAATAGAAATAGCGCGAGTCATGCGCGATACTGGGCGCCTTTTGGTTGTAACACCGGCTGAAGATCATTTGGCAGGAGTTATGAAGCTTTTTGGAGTGGTAGGCCAAGAAAGCAATAAACGCGAGCATTTGCTCAATAGCCTCAGTCCGTACTTTCATAGCGTTGAGTCGAACCGCTTAAGATACGAAGTTACGCTTACACGAGACCAAGCGCTTGACGTGCTCTCGATGGGTCCAAACGCGCGGCATATTGATATTGAAGATGTCAGAAGCAAGTTGCATGCGCTAAATGCCATAGTTACTTTAGTGGATGTCTACCTTGACAGCTTTGCTCCAAACTTGTAGCCATGCTTCAGCCGCGAGCAGCCGTGCGATTGGCCAAAATTGGGAGCCATCCCCAAGTGCTGCACGATCTAGTTCAGTTTTCGCTTGGGAAACGTCTATCAGGCGCATCTCGGCGAGCTGGCCGCCACACACTAGTTCGACGGCCGTACCGTAATTGCGCCTTAGGGCTCGAAGATGCGAACCGGTATAATCCGCCTTATCGTATCGATTAACTACTTTCCCCGGTAGAAAGCGACCAAGCGAGCGGCGAAGTAGGAGACGGTCACCTTCCGATCCGATAAGGCTTTTGGTAGGCGCTAGCAACATGGTGCTAAGGAACGGCTCCGCTAGCATGGGATATGCCAATGCGTGTAGCTCATCTTGACGCATCTCGTAATCGATTATGCGTTGAGCCTCGGCAACCTCACGGTACTGGGCGCGCTTACCAGGCAGCAGGAAGGTACCATGCGCTCTACCTTTTAGGCTAGCAAACCTTGCATCGTTAGGGTGCTGTGGGCGTCGGGAAGGTAGAAATGTCGGATACCCGTCCATGCGGGCATGCGCTGTAGACCAGGAGTAGGCGCTCCGAACTAATGAGCTGTAATTCTGTCCCGTGATATCACTGACTTCACGGGCGACCCTGTGCCACTGTTTAGGCCTATGGCTTAGGAGTAAGTCAACTAGATAGCTAGGAGCCGCGGGCTGGGCGTAGCTGATCTGATCTCCCCCGTTACCCGATAATGTAACACTGTACTGGCCAGCAGTCTCTTTCTGAATCTCACAGAGCCTAGCTTGAAGCAGAGTAAAGTGAGGCCGACTGAGCGGCGAAACACTTCCCTTACTAGGCGTCAATATTCCTACATCAGCCGCGGATATTACCGTAAGCTGTATGCCCAGTGCTTGCGCCACTTCTTCGGCATAGAAAAGTTCATTTGCTGCGGCATGCTGGGAATCATGTAGATGCATCGCTACCGGTGTATGACCAGCGCTAACTGCAGCCCAAGCGATAGCAGCCGAGTCGATGCCGCCGGAGAGGTCTATAGCAACCTGCTCGACGTTGGCCGTGATACGTGCGACGCTGTCGCGGAGCGCTGTCGCCACGTTCGCAGCGCGCCAGAGATCAGGTTGCTCTTTACTTTGAGCGTCCTGACGTCCCGGCGAGCGGGACACCAGGCTACTGTCGCGGATCTCGGCTCGTACACCAAAGCTCAAACGATTGATCCCATAAAAGAAACTAGTGTTGTCTGCTGGCTCTTGGCCAGAGATCCAATCCGATAGCAGCTGCCAGTTGACTTCTAACTTGTCGTACCCCGTCGCAAAGATCAGGTCGGCAACTGTAGTTGAGAATGATATGCCAACACCCTTTCTTTGTAACCAGTAGATTGGCCACTCGCCATTTAATGGGGTCTCGATTTGAAAAATGGACTGCCGTCTCATAAAATGCACGATAAGTCCAGAACTCCGTCCGAGCTGGACGTTTGGTGGGCTGGAGGCACCTATTTGCCAAGTAAGGGTTTCATCTGCCCTTAGTAGATTCGCGCACCCCTTAGGCCAAGCAGGCTCACCTAAAAATAATAGCGCTGCATTTCGAGTGAACGCTTCCACCGACGCTTCTGGATGCTGTGAATGCACTTTACTGACGAATTGCTTCGTCGATAACGGTGATCCTACATGGCCAAAAACTCGCAGTGTCAGCATATCCTATCGGCCTGCACCTCTAGGATCCGCGCTAGATTGCTTACATCTACCCCGCCAGCATTTATTTCTGAACCCGTGCCGTTGATTATCTCTACCCAGGCATGGGAAAAAAAGGGGTAATTCTGTATACCAATTACGAGCCTTACTGGAATACCGATATGGTAGCTGTGTAAGTACAGGGCGATTGAACCAACAAAGCAATCTACTCGACGCGGGTACCAACGCCGGGCCGTCACGTGGGCCGCAGCTAGCTCCGATAGTTTTGTCAGCGCAGCGTCCGGACCTAGCGCCCTAGGTGCCCTCTGGCCCCGGGAAGGGTCGCGTAGAGTGCTGACTGTGGAGGCGAAGGTGCTGGACCGTAATTTGTCTGCGTGACGCATAAACCAAAAAGCATGCAAAACGGCGACCTTGCAAGGCTTCACTTCGGTACAGAGAGAAAGAGCAGGACGCCATTTGGTCTCCGAAGGCGGACCTAGGCCCAGGGCTTGCGCTAGCGGAGTCTGTTGCTCGGAGACACAGAGGAGACCTTCCGCAAATAGATCCCGAATGGGTGCTCTGACGTCTTCGTCCAAGCCCTGAAGAATTGCCTTCCGGACGGCCTCACTCCGGCTTGGGCTGAGAGTTAAGAAGTGTCCCGTCCTGAAGTCGACGTATATGATGAGATCGCCGACTGAGGCGAAGGCGCTTATAGCCGAAGGCGCGGCGAACGTCACCCTTTAATGTATTGCGGCCCATTAGGGTTTTGGGTAACTAGCCTCGCCGTTCCGGCCCCCTGAACCGAGGGTGCGCTCGGCTGCTGGGCCGAGGTCTGAGTCCATCGGCTCAAGTTGAGTTGAGACGTCGGACGGCTTCACATCTGAGGTCATTTCGTCATTCATGTGTGTCTTCCTCCCTTAGGCCTGAACCCTTCGACAGTACGTCCTCACCGCCGCAACTACAAGCGTTCGACTTAGCGTTGGGAAGCGTCGCGGTCTAGGCTGCCGCTGCTGTCTGTCAGCCATCCTTCCGGCTTTCCTGCCGGAAGGCACAGCATGATGCGATCTACGGAGATGCTGTCTACTCCACTTAACTTGCAACTGATTACCGCGCGTTGGTGCAAACATGGGCGTCTACATACCGAAGTAAACCAACCGCAAGCTATGAGCTCCGGTCGCGACCTCTGCCAGCCGTCGACTCGGCCAAGCAACCGATCCCCGCCGGAGACCAAGAAGTAACCATGAAACAGGGGGCTGAGCACGCACCCCAGCGCCTCAGCCGGAAGATGGCCATCACACAGCAGAGGAGAAGCCGGCGCCGCACTGTCTCGTCCCGCTAGCGCTCTCAGTAGAAGCTGCGTGCCGTCCGCGCTGACAAAACCACGGGTCCTGATCTAGCGGGCGCTGTCCGTGGTTCAGCTCTAAACTTTCGCCGTGCTTCACCACCTTCTCTCGTTGTTGGTCCCGCCTCCTTCCCCTTCGGGAACGAGCGCGATCCCAGGGGGTCATCATTCGGACTTCCACCTGACCACAACCGAAGTTGCGTTCGCGGTGCCGATAGGAGTGATTATTGCTGCAGTGGTCGCTCTGATCGGGCAGGCAAGAGTGACCCGGAAGCAGCTAGAGGCGCAGGACAGGAGTACCAAGGAAACACTCAAGAGCCAAGAGCGAATTAACGAGGCAACGCTCAGGACTCAGCGTGAAATTGCGATCGAGGGTTTCCAGACCCAGCGGCAGCTGGCGAGCGATGATCGTTTATGGAATGCGCGCCGAGAAATCTACGTGCGGCTCCTCGCGATTGCACGCAAGGTCACGCGACAAGCAAGCTCCCATGCTTATAAGGATGTGCCGCAGCCTCAGGTGTTCGTCGAATTGCTACAGCCACTCATAGACATGGAAGATGAGGTTGTCGCTCACGCATCACCCGCAGTCATGGAAGCAGCCAACCAGCTCAATATGAACCTGCAGGCTACGATCAGTTTCCTCCACGTTGTGTGGTCGAATCAGCAGCAAGCGGGGCCGGAAATCAAAGACTTCCTCGACGCGTTGAGAGAATTATACGAGTCCAACAAACAGGGAGTGGATGCCACGCTCATGACTTTAGCCCAACTTGCGGCAAACCTGACCACTCTGATCAGAGCCGAGCTCAATGACCTTCCCCCGCGGAGGGACGATGAATAAAAGCCTGAAGCAATTAGCTAGCTTTCAGCCCACTAACCCACGGGCTAAATTACTTCAGCCAGCTGCGATATGGCGTGGTAGCCGACGGGCAGGCCGCAGCTCCATCCCAACACGGAGCAAGTAGTTCCGGATGCTGTTGTTGGCGACGTTGTACTGCAGCCCCAGCTGCCGCAGCGAGGCGCCGGCCTGGTACAGCTCTACGATCTCCACCACTTGGCTAGCCGTGAGTACCTGCTGCGGCCGCAGCTCAACGCCTGCATGCTCTAGGTGCGCTCGCACCGTCTGCTCGTGCAGTTCGAACTGTCGGCCCAGCGCCTTGATCGAGGCGCCCGAGCGGTAGGACTTCACCAACGCGGTGACCTCGGCTGGTTGCAGCTTGTGGTTCGGTCGGAACTGGATTAGGTGTCGAACCTCGGCAGGCCTAGCCTGGGAAGGCCTGGCTCCACTGGCTGCCATGGCCCGCTGTAAGAGAGGCGTTACGTTTGAAAGCAGCTCTCTCAGGTGCACATTTGATAGACCCGAGGTTGCTCTTTCGAACCAAGCAAGTGCGCTCTCCTCGGCTGCACTCCACAGCGTCATACGTGTGTACATGCCTGCAGTCCACGTGCGTGATCAACACTGTTTCAGCCTGGAGGGCCCGTGCTAACAGACGCTCCTTCGTACCAGAGTTACCAGCGATTACTGCCATCGAGCAACTCGACGATCAGACGCAGCACGTTGACGAGGATGGAGATGAGCGGTATCCATCGCTCAAGGCGGCCTTCCCCCTGCTTATCCCATGGCATGACTTGCTCCCTTTCTTCGCGGTTTACCTAAGCGAACGTGACCGGCACGTCAAAACCAACCGACTTAGACTCATCTAGACGAACTTGGACTCGATTGGACTAAGCCTCGGAAATGATGGATGCAGAGGGGCCTATGGCGAGTGACCCTGATCTGGTCGTGCAGTTTGCGGTGCGGCTTCGGAACTTGCGCGATAGCGCAGTGATTCCGCCTGCAGATCAAGAAGAATCTCAACGCGAACCACTAACGATGGATCAAGTTGCGAAGAGGTACAACGTCAGCCGCGCAACGCTATATGCCGCGTTCAAGGGAGAACGCCTGCCGTCACCCAGGACTCTTCGCGCTATTGTTAGAGGCTGGGCGCCCGAGGGGGCCGCTGCGGTGAGCGCCTGGATGGCAGACCGAGCGCGCGTAGAAACCATGTTGGCGTCGGACCAGGCTGATCGGATGAAGGTCGGAGCCACCACCGCAGGTAGTGTTGAGGAATCTGCAGCTGCAGGGCCGGACGAAGCGTTCGGGTTAACACTTTTCGCCGAGGGCGTGAACGTGCCCATGATTCTTGATACGGGGAGCCAGCTTTCGTTTGCAAGCTATGAATGGTTCGAGAGTCATGACCTAGTAAAGGGTGCAGATGAAACACCCCTTCTGAGCATGAGGATCGCCACTGGGGGCGGGCGGACAGATGTCACGGTGTTGCCGCTCGCGAGAGACTGGATCATCTCAATTGACGACTCAACCACCGCGCGGTGTTTCTTTCAGGTATATCTGATTCTTAACTGGAGCGAATCTCCGTTCGCAGAGGTAAGCGATGTCGGAGTCTTGGGTCGCCAGGCACTTCGCGACAACGGGTTCAGGTTGGAAATCAGGCTCACCGATGAGTACCCACTAAGACGGATATTTGGCCCACTATAGCGCCCGCTTGGAGGAGAATGTGCCTATGTTGACGGCAATGAGGTCGTTTCGAGGGTCACATGGGTGACGCCACGGGCGAGGGCAGTGAAGGAGCTGTCCGTCGCGCTTCCATCATCGAGGCAGTCAAGACGCCACTTGGCTTCTACGCACTGGTGGTTCTAGTGGCTGAAGCCATCCTGAGTGTCGCAACTGCAGCCACAGATGGGATCGACCGGACAATTCTAGTCATCGGTATGGTCGCGGCTCTGATTGGACTCATCCTCCTAGTGGCTGGTATCTCCCTCTGGCGCCCGCGCGCGCTCTACGGCGAAGCGCACACGGTGGTGAGCGTTGACATTAGAAGGGGTGACAGCCGTGCTCTCGTTGAGCCCAATACAGGAGATGTACCATTAAAATCTCTGGAACGACCTAAAGTACTTGTTACGCTTGGCTGCGGTCCCGGGGATGACTTGGACGCAGAAATCATTGAAGGGGTTTGGCCCGCAGCACTTGTGACAAAATTGCATAGCCCCACCGCTGCCGAACTGACAGACACCCTCCTCGCATCTCGCTTTGACGTCTTGCAGCTGTCTTCTCCTGTCGGGCGAACCGGCGATATCACTTTTCCTGATCGGGAGCTGTCAGCTGCCGGACTTGCTGAACTGGCACGCCAGTCCAACCTCAGCTTAATAGTTCTCGCCTCCTGTAGTTCTGCCAGTATGGCGGCGGAAATCGCCGGTCGAACGAATATGGTTGCGGCTACCGAAACGCTGTCCACACGTGATTGGGAGGGCTGGAGCAAAATTTTTTATACGCTCTTGGCAAGCGGTCTACCAATGAGCCAAGCATATTCCGTGGCTCGATCGGTCATCGACGCACCAGTAGTCATGATTCTTCATGAAGACTTCACGGCCGCTGCCAAACAAGTTTGAGCGGGGGTGTCAACGATACAAGTCGGCGACATGAGATCAATAGGCTGGTCATCTTTATGGTTGAAAACCTTTTGGGTGTTATGAATTGCTGCTGGCTCTACGCAGCATTCCCCTTGCTAAGAGTGGCCGGACCTAGCAGATCGAACTAGTCTCTCAGCCGTGACGAATTTCATAGATGGAAGTGGCATCGAGCACGACCTCGATGCAGAGCAGGCTGCCTTCGAGCAGCGCAACTGGACTTTCCAGGTTCACCGGCCTGTCCCTGCAGGCCCACCTGACCCTCGTTTTAAGCGGCAATTCCTCGCACAGGCATGGAAGCAGGGAACAACCCAGAAGTTCCAGGCTGACGGTGACACAGAAGATGAGGCGCGTGCTGAGCTGCTCAACCTCATGTTTGAGGAGGTGCCGATCACCGACCGATAGCACTTCGGATGAGCAGGGCGGACCCATCCGCTGACCAGGCGGCCTAGCTGCCCGGTTGCTCACCCATTGCAACTCGCTGTGGCAGCCGGCGGGCAGGCCGCAGCTCTACGCCGACGCGGAGCAGATAGTTCCGGATGCTGTTGTTGGCGACGTGGTACTGCAGGCCCAGTTGCCGCAGCGAGGCACCGGCCCGGTAGCACTCGGCGATCTCCTCCACTTGGTCTGCCGTCAGCACCAGCTGCGGCCGCAGCTCGGCGCCGGCCCGCTCCAAGTGGGCCCGCACCGTCTGCTCATGTAGCCCGAACCGCCGGCCGAGCGCCTTGATCGAGGTGCCAGTGCGGTAGGACTTCACCAGGGCAGCGATCTCAGTGGGCTGCAGCTTGCGGTTGGGCCGAAACTGAACCGGCCCTCGACTCCCAACCCATTCAGTGCGGGAAGGCCGGGCTTCGCTGGCCGCTAAGGCCTGGTGTATAATTGGTGTTATGTTTGAAAGTAGCTCTCTCAGGTGCACATCTGGGAGAGCCAAGATGGCTCTTTCAAACTTGCCAGCCCCGCGAGCTCCTGCTCCAGCTTGACCTGTGGCCGATCCCGCGCCTTAACCGGTCGTTACGCGCAGGCGCTCGGCCGCCATAGGTGGAGCAGATGGAAGGATCTCGGGTAGGCAATGTCCCGATTAAGCAGCGCTCTGCGCGCGCCTCGCTTGAGCCAAGATACCGTGCCGACACCACGAGTCACGACGATGGGCGGTCCAGTTGTTGCGCCTAGTCCATCAGCGCTTCCTTGAGGAGCGTTTCGGTATCTGCTAGTGAGAAGCCTTCGATCGATACTTCTCGGTTCGGAGTTTTCACGGTGATCCGTCGGTGGCTATTCCGCTGAAAGAAGCTGTTTAGCGCGGCTGCTGCGCCGGCTAATCCACCTGCCGCCGACACGACGGTGATGACCGTGTGCGTGACATCCTGCGCGTAACCTCCAAACTGCACCTCAACTTGTTGCGTTTCGAACTCGTCCATAAGCTGACGGCCTACCGTCCGACCGTGTTTCGTGTGTATATGGACAGCGACACTCTCCCTGTTCTGATCGCTCGGTGCGAGGTTCAGAAGGATGGGCGTGTCGTGTGACTTCTCCTGATCGGTCATGAAGAAGACCCTAACGGTTTGCGGCCCTAGGAGAACCCGTTAGACGAGGATGGCTACACATGGCCCGGACCACAGAGGACCCGGTGGCGTAGCGTCCGGTCGCGCTTCAACCAGCCGCAACCTGGTGATCTTGACGGGTTCTGTCTGGTGACCGGGCCCGTTTTGTTGCGGCCTGGCCAGCCGGTGGAGAGTGCTGGAGGGGTTGTGGTGAAGGCGACGTCCCGGACAGCTGCCTGTGCAGCCGCGCGACCAGCTTGACCGTTGCTGCGCCGTCAACTTCGGCGACCGGGCGAACCCCCGTATTGGCGCAAGGACACTCTATAGTTACGCTTTGAACACTGTTAGGGCGTTCGCTGCGGCTTCCGTGACATAAAGTGTCGATCCATCAGCTGAAATCGCGAGATCCCAGGGAAAGCCTCCGTCAACCGCAATAGTATGCACAGGCCGCCCTGTAGCAGTATCGAAAACCTCGATTGAATATCCATCAGGATTAGTGACGTAAAGACGCCGCTTATCGGGACTGAGGGCTAGGTGACGGCCCCTACCGTAGAACGTCTCCGAGTGCAGTATCTTGCCAGTGTTTGGGTCAACAGTGGCCACCCGAGCGTCATGCGACCTCATATCTTTGTCGCCAGCAACGTAGATGACAGGTCCATTTGCCATAATTGAGAGGCCCGCCAGGTACTTAAAATGTCGACTCACCTTATGTGTTGCGACATCAATAATGTTGATGGTGTCAATTTGCAAAGCATAAGCGGTTCTTCCATCAGCTGAGAATGTAATATCGGGACTATCGGAGGTAGCACCAGTAAGGGTAATGCGGTAGGCGATCGATCCGGTCGAGAGCTGGATGGCCGCGATATGGTCAGCGTAAGCCACCCAAAGCAAATCGCCTCTCGGTGTCAAAAAGGCGGTAAAGCCGTAGTCGCCGTCTGCTTTAAGCGTCTTTACGATCGTTCTGCGGGCAGTATCGATCACCTTTACTCCGGAAGCAGTAGGCGCGTACAGTCGTCTTTCGTCAGATGAAAGTACTAGGTTGCCTATGGCTGGGAAATCTAAGGGAATATCCTTAACAACAGTGGCGCTTTCGAGATCGACAATCGCAACATGGCATCTCCCTCTATCATCAATAGTCTCTATGTATGCTTCAGTATTTCGGCGAGATAGGGTCATATCACGCGGTGATGCTGCCATACCGATCGAGGATGCCTCGTATATAGGGTCGCCCACGGGCTTAGAACTCGACGACGAGAGAGTCGGTGATCGCTGGTCAGCATTCGGTGAAGTCATCTTATGATCACTGGTAAAAGGGCTAGGCTGAAGCCGGCGGAGATCTATAGGTGCTCTCCCTACACTTCCTGCAGTCAGTACTGAAACAAGTCCTAAGGCGATGGGGAGCAGTGGCCATTTCAGCCGCGGCGTATAGATGGCGGGCCTACGGAATATCCTCCTAGTATTTGAAATACGTGCAACTAAGGCTTTTCTCGTAGGGAGACTATGGGCCTTTACTGAATGGGGCGACACCCTCGCTTTAGAATCCTCGGCTCTATGGCGGAGGAGGTTAATAGTTGCGGCACCGTGTTCGTCAACCGCCGCATTTTTAGCGAAGATAAGCCGATCGGCGGATTCGACACTCCGCTGGTTTGGCAGTGGCATACCCAGGCTACGCATCTGCCTAGTCAGCACAGGGAAAATATCTCCTAATGTGAGGTATGCTCCTGCGCCTGGGATGCCTGTGCGCAGCAAATCAACTAATTCGCCAGTAAAGGTCGTGCACTTATCTGTGCGCCCTACGGGTGCATGAGCAGTAATGTTCCGATGGGTCGCTGTTAGTGTATAAGCCCCTCGGATATAGGTGAGATCGGCTAGTTCTGGGCCGTTCAATGCCTCAATGGCCTGACCCGCATAGCAACAGTCCAGTATTACGACCTTCCGCACTGCAGGACTACTGCGGATGATCTCGGCAACCCAACTCCAAGGCAGAGCTGTGTAGTATGGCCTATCCGCGCTTGTATTCCGAAGTACCAGTCCTAGCTCGCCGCGTTCGGAAAGTATACCGTGACCGACGAAATAAAAGAGGAACGTATCGGTCGCTAGCTCAGCTTGAGTCTTGACCGCTCTTGTAGCGGCATCTACATTTGCTGGATTATTTACAGTAAGCACTGCGCTTGAGGGCCAGGCGCAGATTGCTCCATTTTCAAGCGTGGTTTGGAACGTTTCGATACTATTCGCTGCTGCTGGTATATCCTCAAAAAGGGGGTCAGCATACTTGCTGACGCCCAGAAGTATAGCGCGAGAATTAGTGAAGCCTGACCAAGGTGTTGTCATTTACGGGTAAGGTTTTCAAGCCAGGCTGTGACGTTGCTGATATTAGTAGCATTCAGACTTATGGACGTGGTCTCATGCGTGATCGTAACTTGAACATCCGATTTGCGAGTCTTGAACCAAGCCTTTAGACATGCTGAGAAGGCTGCAAGTGTTCCACTTGCAGAGAGCGACACCACAATTTGGTTGATCGGAGATCCCAGTTCGCCGCGGCGAAGCCCTGAGGATGAATGAGTCTTAACGTGCGGGGACACAGCGGAATCTTCCCTGAGCCACGTCAGCAATGAGAAGATCTCATCCGTGTCAGCTAGGAGGTTAACAGTCAACGGTACGGTCATACCCATATCCCACTAGTCCTTGTCAGTGCACGGGAAGGTGGATGGGGAGTATATCTTAACGAGGTTAGAACGAGAAAGCCTTAGCATTGGCCGCCTGATCATCGATTCCAGCGTTACGTCGTAGGTTTAGTGCGCCACTCCGCCAGTCCATACCGAAACAGGAGGCAGAATGTCAGACGATCGCGCTATCGAGGCTCTACGCCTCGAGATCGGATCGAACTTCGAGGCATGGGCTCAGAAAATGGAGCACGCCTTCAACGAAAGAACTTCTGATCACGCATGGCCTGACCACGTATCACGTCCTGACCGCCCTACAGGTTGGGATGATGCTGGCGTGTGGCTGAACGCCGTCTACTCCATGATGTGGACCTCCCCCAGGCAGACAGAACTGGAACTCTTCCTGGCTTGCAGCGAACTTGCCGAGAAAGCTTGGAAAGAGTCGGTCAAGCGTCTAGTGGACAAGCTCCTTGAGCTTGGAGTGCTGGATCCTCACTTTTATGACATTGAGTCGGACGGAGTCATTGAAGACCAACTTGCCAGACGGCAGGTACTTGAGGATGAGGACGACGACCTGCTCCAGGAGTTTGAACGTCTCAGGAGGTCACGAAGCATCAGCGGTATCAAAGGTGCAAGCGGCGCAGTAGAAGAGATAGCGCTTAACCTCGCTGGGGTGGCGGACGGCGTCCTTGCTGCCTACGTCGTCGCTGCCCTTCATCGGCTGAGAGTTTCGGCGAAACCTGCCCTAACCTTCCAGCTCACTTCCGACGAGGCTGAATCGTTCGCCAAGAGGTACGCGTCCAACCTCTCAACGGATAACCTGATTCTGGTGTCTCAGGAGCGAACGACGACTTACGAGCGTCCGAGCCGACGGGTGTGGCGGCGGGAGCACACCACCTGGACCCACACCTTTGTGGGCCCAGACCTCGAGTACACGATTGTCCTTGAGATGCAGCCAGAGCAGGAAATACCGCGGCTCGTGATGGCGAGTACAAAGACGTCGCCCCGAGACCGATACAACGACCTCGCCACGACAGGTCGCCACAGATGGATTCCAGACCGCCCTGCACGAGACAGTGGCTAGGCGGCCTAGCTGCCGATCGTCAGCTAGGGCGCGTCTCCTAACCGTTTGAGCCAGAGGGTGATGGCTCTGAGGACGGCGGCTCCGCGGTAGATGGTGGCGAGTCGGTCGTAGCGGGTGGCAAGGCCGCGCCATTGGTTGGTGATGTTGAAGCCACGCTCGATGATGTTGCGGTTCTTGTAGCGGTCGGTGTCGAGGGCGGCGTCCGGCCGGGCCCTCGACCCGGGCGAACGAGGTCGCGTGGGCTATGTGATTAAGTTCGACGCACACAGACGGACGGCGTCATCAATCTCACGGCGCGCGGTTCTGGGATCAGTTTTACCGTGCATACGCTGCTTCGGACCGATGCGAGACCATATGGCGCGCGGTGATTCGTCACTTGCTCTTCGAAGGCGGTTGCCATGCGCGGCGCCACACGAGGTTATATCTGCACGAGAGGTCATGCCGGTACAATAGCCCTACCATGAGCGAATTCGAGAAGCGGTTAGCCCAAGCTCGCGCCGAGAAGCAGGCACAGCAACAGGCACATCAAGCGGCTGTCGATCGAGCCTCAGCCGTTGAACGGCAACGTCGGGCCGCTCAAGTGCAGCGTGCTCTCGCGCTAGTGCCAGCGGTACGAGAGGCGGTAGTGGCGCTGCAGCAGCAGGCCACCAGGCCGGCACGGTATGCCAGTGGACCGGTACGCTTTTCCGATGGGCCGGCGCATGGGAGCGGCCTGGTTCGCCGGCTTTTCGCAGGATCCGGCCGTCAAGGCTGGTGGATCCATAATTACGTCTTCGTGCCGCTCGCTGGTGCACCTGTTGTCAATATTAGGCAAAATAGCTTTTCCCTAGAGGAGTTCGCCCGCCGGGGTTCAGTCTCCTACGTCTCTCCAGGATTCGGGTCTACATCGGACTCCACCATAGTAGTAGATGCAGACGATGAACTCGACCGGGTTCTCCAAGCTATTGTCGATTATCTCAAATAGGTAGCTAACTGTGCTCGCACGAAAACAACGATGCCATACCGCCGATATTGTTGCTGCATTGCAGGCAGTGGCCACCGATATTTTCCACTTTTCCCCTTTAAGGGATTGTTCTCATCGCTTGAACATTGTTTTGTTCGGGTCGTGGCTTGACGAATCAGTGTCGTCTCCGGGCGATATTGATGTGTGGCTGGACGGCGAGGCAGCGGATGTCAACGTGGCGTTCACAGAACTCAGGCACCTCGGGGGGCTTCGAGGCTTACCCTTCGACGTAGTTGCACCGGCAAGGCTTGCCCCTTGTATTCGGCGGGCCTGTCAATGGAATGCTGCGCAAGGACTTGCGGTTGTTGGCCAACTGCCGCAACTGCCTGACGCTATCGACTCTCCTATGGCAGCCGTCCACCAAGACGCCTACCAAGCGCGCGCCGCGGCCGAGGCTCGGGCTGTCATCTCGCGTGCCGAGATTCTTGCGGTGGTCGGCGCGCCTGAGGCATCGGCGTTCGTGGAGTTGGCTGCCCGACTGTTCCTGCGCTCTCGGGCAGGTACACCGGCCGAGTGGCGCGGTATCCGACGGCTCTCGGTGACTGACCTAGTCAGCCAGTTAGCTGACTACGGGTGCACCATCGCTAAGCCCGTCCAATGGGAGGATCCTCTGCTGATAGAGGCACTTCGCATGCTGATCACTTCCGGTGGCGCCGAAATCGACGCTACCGGTAGCAGGTCGCGGGTAGCAGTTCGCGATGCTTGCGCTCTACGTGAGCGCTCGCGATGACTTCCGACACACCTATTCGGTCTCGTTCGACCCAGCGCATTATGAGCCGGCGATTAACTGCGGCCTGGTGGTGGAACTTGCACGCTCCCAAATTTCACCATGACCGATGGCTGCCCCGCTCAATACCCGGATATTTCATAGATCGTTACGCGTTTTGGCTCGCGAAGCCTATAGAAAGATTCGGATACCGTCCGAGACCTCCGAAGTTTAACCGACGCGCGTTGGGCCGGACACGCGATGAGTATCTGCGCCGGTATCTGTTACCCAGCACTGCGCTTGGCGGATGGATGCCGATTCCGAGTATGGCGACCGGCGTGGGGGACTTATACGACGAGCTCCGTAGCCTCTGGTTAGCGCAGTGCTATCGAGTAGGCCTGGTCGGCTCGGTTACCCGCATACCGGATGTCCGGGAGCTGACCTGGAGGGATATTTTCGATGCCTCCGTGTTCTATCCACGCCCGCCGGTGTTTCGGGGGGCTACATATTGGGATCGCCTGCCTGATGAACGTCGTCGTAGGCTTATTGCAACTTACGGTTCGGGAGCGCCTGTTGACTTCTATTGCTTTATGCAGCAGGTCCACGAGACTGTTCATGCGGCACAAACCGGCGAGCCTCTATTGAATGAGATCGTGCAAGCCGCGATATGGACCAGATTCCTCGACGCGAACAGTTTATGGGCATTCCAAACCCGCTCAGATGGAACCGCGATGATTCGTGAATACCATGTGATACGTCAACACAACCACCTCCTCGAACAGGCGGTGGCTGCCAAGCTTGACACCGCAGTATTACTAGACCGTCTCGCTCCGACCGACGCATACGAGCTGTGCTGTACCGCGGCAAGTGTGTTCGAACACAGCAAGATCAATTATGCCCGGTACTTAGACGTCGTATGCATCATCCTTACCAGGGCTAATGACCCCGCCTGGTTACGTAGAGCGCGTCAACGCATTTGCGATTCGCCGAGGCCGCCGGCTTGATCCAGGCTTAGCCGTCACCGGATGGTATGGATGCGGTGGAGCGTAGTGGAAAGCTGGACGGGAGTTGCACGCTCGACCCGCGACCCCACCATCACACGCTTCTCGAATATCCGTACTGACGAGGCAACCTCCGTGCCGCCCGCAGCTCCACGTTAGCCCGAAGCAAGTAGTTCCTGATGCTGTTGTCGGCGACGTTGTACTGCAGCCCCAGCTGCCGCAGGGAGACCCCAGCTCGGTAGAGCTCCGCGATCTCGGCCGCTTGCGCCGCTGTGAGGACCTGCTGCGGTCGTAGCTCGACTGCTGCCCGTTCCAAGTGAGCGCGCACCGTCTGCTCATGCAGTCCGAACTGGCGGCTCAGCGCCTTGATCGCGATGCCGGCGCGATAGGACTTCACCAAGGCGGCGACCTCGGTGGGCTGGAGCTTGCGGTTGGGTCGAAACTGAACCTGATCTTGGACCTTAATCCGGCTGGCCGCGGAATCACGAGCTTCGCTGGCTACCACCAGGGCCCGCTGTAAGAGAGGCGTTACGTTTGAAAGCCGCTCTCTCAGGTGCGCCCGAAGGGATTCGAACCCCTAACCTCTTGATCCGTAGTCAAGTGCTCTATCCGTTGAGCTACGGGCGCGTTGGAACCGAGGGTCGAGTCTAGCGGGTGGCCGGGAGGGCGACCAAAGCGGTATCGGACCGCGCAACCCGCAGCGAGGGACACCAGCCGGCGACACCCAGGACTGCCGGCACCGAACAGGCCCACGCCCGATTCGGACAGCTCACGCCTCCGGACAGCACGAAGCCCCGCCACGAGGGACGGGGCTACGAACGAGGGCGGAGGCTCGGGGATTTGAACCCCGGATGGGTGATTAACCCAAACCGCATTAGCAGTGCGGCGCCATAGACCGGACTAGGCGAAGCCTCCCTCGGCCGCCTGGACGAGCACGACCGTACAGCCGCACACCTTACTGGGCCGCCCGCAGCCGGGCCAACGCGACCCAGCCCCGTGCAACACGGCCCAATGCGACCCGCACCAACGCGACCCGGGCACACCCGGCAACCAGCTACGAGCAGCCGACCTCAGCGCGGGCTGATGGCCGGCATCACGAACTCGTCCACCAGCTCCACCAGCTCGGCGTCGCTGATCGGCCGGCGGCGGACCACCACCCGGTGGATCAGGGTGCCGGCCAGCATCTCGGGCACCAGCACCGACACCGCCTCCGGGCGCACCTCGCCCCGGCGCACGCCACGCTCCAGCAGGCCGAGCAGCACCTGCTTGCGCGGATCGAAGAAGTCGCACTCGAACGTCCCGCAGAACGTCGCGTCCCGCAGCGACTCGCCCATGATCGAGCGCATCGCGTCCCCGCCCATGCCGGTCATCAGCCGGGTGATCCGGCGGACCAGGGTCAGCAGCGCGTCCCGGGTGCTGATCTTGTCGTCCAGCTGCATCTCCACCGCGCCCAGCAGCGGGCCGGCCAGCAGGTCCCCCAGCGCGTCCAGCACCAGTTCCTGCTTGGTGGGCCAGCGGCGGTAGATCGAAGCCTTGCCGGTCTGGGCCCGGGCGGCCACCGACTCGATGGTGACGCTGCCGTAGCCGCCGTCGGCGAGTTCGGCGATGGTGGCGTCCTTAATCGCTCGCTCGAGCTCCGCGCCACGCTTACGCTGCCGTCCGGGCTCCTCTACCGAGGAGTCCGGTGCCGAGGTCGCTGCCGAGGTCATGGTGGGGACGCTTTCTTCCTGATCGTGGGCCGGGGGAGGCGATTGAGCTGTGAGCGAACCGACGAAACTCGCCGTAGTGCACGTTTGCGTTTCTTATCTGGTACCCGCTAGCCTACCCCAAGAAACGCCGACGTTCCTTATCACGATGTGAAGCGGGCAACACCCGAGAAACCGCCGAGGCCGTACCCGCACCAGCCCGGCCACACTGAAACCGCCGCGCGGCAGACCGCCCGGCATCAGCTCCAGCATTCGAGGAGAGTCGTGACCACGACGAACCAGCCGGCCGCTGCCGAAAGGCACGGCAAGGCCAAGCACCCCGGCCTCACCCTGCTGATCATCGCCGGCGCGCAGCTGATGATCGTTCTCGATGGCACCATCGTGAACATCGCGCTGCCCAAGATGGGCGAGTACTTCGGCAAGAACCAGACCGACATGACCTGGGCGATCAACGCCTACACCCTCGCCTTCGGCGGCCTGCTGCTGCTCGGCGGCCGGGCCGGCGACATCCTCGGCCGCCGCCGGATGTTCATGGTGGGCCTGGCCCTGTTCACCCTCGGCAGCTTCCTGGGCGGCCTGGCCCACAGCTTCGAGTTCCTGATCATCGGCCGGATCATCCAGGGCGTCGGCGGCGCGATCTCCTCGCCCACCGCCCTGTCGCTGATCACCACCGAGTTCGACGAAGGCCCCGAACGGACAAGGGCCTTCGCGGTGTTCGCCGCGGTGGCCGGCGCTGGCGCCGCCCTCGGCCTGCTGCTCGGCGGCCTGCTGACCGAGTACCTCACCTGGCGCTGGGTGCTGTTCGTCAATGTCCCGATCGGTATCGCCCTGATCGCCGGCGCCTACATCTTCGTGCACGAGTCCGACCGGCTCACCGGACGCTTCGACTGGCTTGGCGGGGCGCTGTCCACCGTCGGCATGGCCTCGCTGGTGTACGGCTTCATCCACGCCGCGTCCAAGGGCTGGCGGGACGGCACCACCATCGCCGCGTTCGTGATCGCCGTGGTGCTGCTGGCGAGCTTCGTCGCACTCCAGGCAAGGCTGTCGTACGCGATGATGCCGCTGCGCACCCTGCGCGACAAGAACCGCTCCGGCGCCTACATCGTCATGCTGATCATCGGCGCGGCCATGTTCGGCATGTTCTTCTTCGTCACCTACTTCGTGCAGCTGGTGCTGGGCTACTCCTCGCTGCAGGCGGGCCTGGCGTTCCTGCCGGTGGCCTTCACGATCGGCATCGCCGCGCAGCTGTCGGCGAAGCTGCTGCCGCGGATCGGCCCGCGCAACCTGATCCTGTTCGGCTCCGTGGTGATGTCCGGCGGCCTGTTCTGGCTGTCCACCATCTCCGCCGACTCCAGCTACGCCGGGCACCTGCTGCCCTCGCTGCTGGTGATGGCCTTCGGCATCGGCTGCATCTTCGTGCCGCTGACTACGGTCGCGGTGGCCGGCGTCGCGCCGCACGAGGCGGGTCTGGCGTCCGCGCTGCTGAACGTCGGCCAGCAGGTCGGCGGCTCGATCGGCCTGTCGGTGCTGACCACGGTGTTCGCCACCGCCGCCAAGAACGAGGGCAAGCACCAGGGCGAGGTACTCGGCGGGCTGGTGCAGAGCGGCCAGGCCAAGCCGACCGTGCTGCAGCACTTCGGCGAGATCGCCCAGCAGGCCTCCGGCGCGCTGCGCGCGTCAGCCGAGGCGCTGCAGGACGCCACCGCGGTCCGTGCCTACCACGAGGTGCTGGCGCACGGCTCGTCCCGGGGCTTCTTCGCCGCGGCGCTGTTCGCCGTGGTGGGCGTGATCGTCACCGCCACCATGATCACCACCGGCAAGGACGAGGTAGCCGAGATCGACCCGGCCACGGTGGGCGTCCACTAACGCCTCTTGGGTATCGCGACATATGGCACAGGGCCGCTCGATCCACCGGGATCGGGCGGCCCTTGCCGTTGGCTCACGCTGCCGGCTTGAGGCCACTTGACCCCCATGGAGACATTTCCGCCCGTTTTGCTGGACTAATTGGTCCCGCGAGGGCTAGGGTCGCCCCGGTTGTGCCTTAACGGGGGGTTAATATGACCGCACGTCGGTCTGTCCTTGTTCTGCTCGTCGCGGGGTCACTGGCAGCGGGATTGGCGACCAGCTCGCCGTCCTATGCCACCGGGCCGACCCCCGGCCCGGTCGGCCCCGGGTCACCTCACCCGGGCCCGGCCCTCAAGCCGCCTCGGGACAGCACCCCACCCGCACCGGTCACTGACCTCCGGATGGCCGGCAACGACGTCCGCTCGATCAGCCTGACCTGGACCAATCCCACCGATCCGGACTTCGCCGGAGTGCTGATCCGGCGAGCGGCGAGCGACACCCCGCCGGTCACCGCCTCGGAGGGCACGCTGGTCGCGGCCCTGGACGGCCGTAAGACGGCATTCACCGACAAGCACCTCACCGGCACCAGTACCTACAGCTACGCGGTGTTCCCCCGGGACAAGAGTCGCAACGTCGGGGTCGCTGCAACCCTGACCACCGCGACCCGCTCGACCAGCACCGCAACGGGCCTGCGCGGCCAGCTGACCGACCAGCAGGGTCACCCCATCGTCCAGGCGGCGGTCGAGATCCGCGTGGCGGGTTCCGGCGACTACGTGGCAGGTACGGCCACCGCAACCAACGGCCAGTTCTCGGTCACCGGGCTGGCCTCGGGCTCCTATCTGCTCTGCTTCCATGCCAACAACGAGACCACCGGCCACTCCGTCACCGGGTACCTGCCCGGCTGCTACCGCCAGCAGCCCTACGGCTACGGCAACATCGGCACGCCGGTGACCGTGCGCGCCGGCAAGATGACCTCCGGTCTGGTCGACTACCTGCTGGTCGCCGGGGCGATTTCCGGCCGGGTCACCGATTCCGCCAATCGCGCCATCTCCGACGTGTCGGTGTCCGTGTACGACCTCGACGATCCCAGCCAGTACAGCTCCGGCGCCGTCACCCGCTCTGACGGCAGCTACACCGTGACCGGCCTGCCCGCCGGCTCGTACCAGGTGTGCTTCTCCAGCCAGGGCGCCACCGGAGCATCGACCACCGGCTACCTCGACGAGTGTTACGACGACCAGCCGCCGTACAACTCCGGCACCCCCGTCCCGGTGACCCTCGGGCACACCAGCTCGGGCATCGACGCGGCGCTAGCCACCGGCGGCGCGATCACCGGCCACATCACCGACACCAGCGGCGTCCTGCTGCCGGCCATCTCGGCTTCAGCATTCAGCGCTGACTACGGCTCTTATGGCTTCAGCGACAGCACCGGCGCCTACGCACTCACCGGGTTGCCGACCGGCAACTACACCCTGTGCTTCGACGGCTCGTACACCGTCTCGGACGCCGCGCCCTACGGCTACACCAACAGTTGCGCCGGTGACCACTGGCTGAACGTGGACGTGGAGGCGGGCCAGGCCACCACGGTGAACGGGACCGTCGAGAAGGCCGGCGGGGTCGGTGGCACCGTCACCGGCGACAGCGGTCCGGTGCCCGGTGTCTGGGTGAGCGTGTTCGACAGCTCGGGCAACCAGCTGAACTCGACCAACACCGACGAGTCCGGCCGTTACCTGTTCAACGGCGTGGCGCCCGGCGACGTGACGGTCTGCTTCGACCCGACCTACACCGCCGGCGGCTACCGGCGCACCTGCTACGGAGCCCAGGCCGACGGCACCGGCTCGCCGATCGCCGTGACCGCCGGGCAGCTGAGCACCGCCGACGTGCAACTGTCGAAGGGCGCCTCGATCACCGGCACCATCACCGATGCCTCGGGCGCCCCGATCAGCGGCGTTCTGGTCAGCGCCTACAGCTGGAACACCTGGGAGGGCTACTTCTCCCAGACCGACGAGTCCGGCAACTACACCCTGAGCGGCCTGGCCGCCGATGACTACCGGGTCTGCTTCGACCCCTCCTACGCCCAAGGTCCGGCTGCCGGTGGCTACGCCATGCAGTGCTACGACAACCAGCCCTCGATGGACACCGCGGACCCGGTTACGGTGGGGGCCGCCGGCTCCGTCACGGTGAACGCGGTGCTGCGGGCGGGCGCCGCCATCACCGGCCGGATCACCGGCTCCGACGGCGCCGCGCTCGGCGGTGTCTACATCTACGCCTTCGATCCCGAGTCCGGCCAGTACGCCACCGGCGCCAGCTCCGACTACTCCGACGGCAGCTACCGGCTGCCCGGACTGGCGCCGGGCGACTACGCCGTCTGCTTCGACGCGGTGAACGTCCGTCAACCGGCCCCCACCGGATATGTCAACGAGTGTTACGACAACAACAGCTACGCCCTGGTACACGTAACCGGCGGCACGGTGACCACCGGCATCGACGCCGAACTCGCCGTGGGCGCCGGCATCAGCGGCCGGGTCACCGACTCGGCCGGCCACGGGCTCCCGTCCATCTCCGTAGAGGTCTACCGGGTCGACGGCTCGTACCTCGCCAGTGGCGGCTTCACCGACGACACGGGCCGCTACCAGCTCACCGGCCTGCCGGCGACCGCGGCGGTGCTCTGCTTCGACAGCTACGCAGGCCCCAACGACACCGGCTACCCGTACGAGTGCTACGACAACAAGCCGGACATGAACACCGCAAACCCGGTCGACACCACCGCCGGACAGATGCGGACCGGCATCGACGCCCAACTCGCCGACGGCGCCGGCATCAGCGGCCAGATCACCGACACGGCGGGCAACGGCATCCCATACGCCTTCGCCGAAGCCACGGGGGTCGACGGCTCATACCTCGGTAGCGACCAAGCCGACGACACCGGCCACTACCAGATCAACCGCCTGCCGGCCGCCGCCGTGGTGGTGTGCTTCCAGGCGGGCTACCTGCACGAGTGCTACGACAACAAGCCGGACAGGAGCACCGCCAATCCGGTCGACACCACCGCCGGTGAGGTACAAACCGGCATCGACGCCGAACTCACCGACCCGCCGCCGGCCTGACCGTCAGCGGCTCAGCGGCCGGACAACCCGACGGCCGGGTGCCCCGTCAGGCTCTGGCCGCAGCGGCTCAGCATTCGATGATGTTGACCGCGAGGCCCCCGCGCGAGGTCTCCTTGTACTTGACCTGCATGTCGGCCCCGGTCTGGCGCATCGTCCGGATCACCTTGTCCAGGCTGACGATGTGCTGGCCGTCGCCCTGCATCGCGATCCGGGCGGCGTTGATCGCCTTCACCGCGGCCATCGCGTTGCGCTCGATGCACGGCACCTGGACCAGGCCGCCGATCGGGTCGCAGGTCAGTCCCAGGTTGTGCTCCATGCCGATCTCGGCGGCGTTCTCCGCCTGCAGCGGGGTGCCGCCGAGCACCTCGCACAGCGCCCCGGCAGCCATCGAGCAGGCCGAGCCGACCTCGCCCTGGCAGCCCACCTCGGCGCCGGAGATCGAGGCGTTCTCCTTGTACAGCACCCCGATGGCCCCCGCGGTCAGCAGGAACCGGACCACCCCGTCGTCGGAGGCGCCCGGCACGAACCGCCGGTAGTAGAGCAGCACGGCCGGGATGATGCCGGCCGCGCCGTTGGTCGGGGCGGTGACCACCCGGCCGCCGGCCGCGTTCTCCTCGTTGACCGCCAGCGCGAACAGGTTCACCCAGTCCATCACTCGCAGCGGGTCGGTGGAGAACGGGTCGGAGTTCAGCTTCTGGTACAGCTCCGGCGCCCGCCGGCGCACCTTCAGCCCACCCGGCAGCACCCCGCCGTGCCCGCAGCCGGCCGTCACGCAGTCCTGCATCGCCTGCCAGATCCGCAGCAGGCCGGCCCGCACCTCGGCCTCCGGACGCCAGACGCACTCGTTGGCCAGCATCACATCCGAGATCGGCAGCCCGCTGGCCGCGGCGTGCGCGCACAGCTCGGCGGCGGTGGTGAACGGATAGGGCAGCACGATGTCGTCCGGCTTGATCCGGTCGGCGCCGGTGGCGTCCTCGTCGACCACGAACCCGCCGCCGACCGAGTAGTAGGTCCGCTCGCGCAGCGGCGGGTCGGCCTCCGGCCCCTCGGCGCTCACTGCCGGTGCCGGCTCGGCGTAGGCGGTGAACCGCATTCCGTTGGGATGGAACGGCAGCGTCGAGCGCCGGTGCAGCACCAGGTCGGTGGCAGTCAGCTGCACCGGGTGGCGGCCCAGCAGCCGCACCGTCTCGGTCCGGCGCACCTCGGCGACCCGGTCGAGCACCGAGTCGGTGTCGACCTCCTCGGGAGTCTCGCCCTCCAGGCCCAGCACCACCGCCCGGTCCGAGCCGTGCCCGCGTCCAGTGGCGCCGAGCGAGCCGAACAGCTCGACCCGCACCCGGGCGACCTTGTCCAGCAGCCCGTCGGCCTCCAGGCCCAGCGCGAACGTCCGGGCGGCCCGCATCGGGCCCACCGTGTGCGAGGAGGACGGTCCGATCCCGATCGAGAAGAGGTCGAACACGCTGATGGCCATAGGACCATTCTGCACCCCGGAGCACGGCCGCCGGACCGGATCGTGCCTAGCAGCGAGCCGCCGGAGAAGGCGGCTCAGACCGCCGTCAGGGTGACCACGATGTTGCCGCGGGTGGCCTTGGAGTACGGGCAGAACTGATGCGCCAGCTCCAGCAGCTCCTGGGCCTGCGCCTGCTCCACGCCGGGGATGCTCACCTCCAGCTCGACCGCCAGGCCGAACCCGCCGTCCTCCGACGGCCCGAACGAGACGTGCGCGGTCACCTTGGAGTCGGAGGTGTCGACGCCCTTGGTCTTGGCCCGGTTGGCCAGCGCCCCCTGGAAGCAGGCGGCGTAGCCGGCGGCGAACAGCGTCTCGGGATTGACCGCGGGCTCGGGCGTGCTGCCCGGCTGGGCGAGGTCGAAGTCGACGAGGCCGTCGGTGCTGGTGACGTGGCCGGCCCGGCCGCCGGTCGCGGTGGCCGAGGTGACGTAGGTGACCTTGGTCAGTTCGGTGGGCATGGAACTCCTTCTCGACGTGCCGCAATGGCATCCTGAAACCACTATGCCTGGGGTCCAACACATAACGCGTACCGGTCAATTCCTCACCACAGTCGCCGAGGTGGGCTCCCTCTCGCCCCATATGCGCCGGATCGTGCTGACCGCGCCGGAGATCGCCGAGCGGGACTGGCCGCTGGGCTGCGACATCGCGGTGGTGCTGGCCGGCCCGGACGGCCGGGAGGTGCGGCGGCGCTACACCGTCCGGTCCTCCGACGGCGACCGGCTGGTGCTGGACGCGCTGCTGCACGGGCACGGCCCCGGTTCCAGCTGGGCGGCCTCGCTGCGGGCCGGCGAGCAGGTGACCTTCTTCGGGCCGCGCGGTGAGCTGCCGCTGCCGCCGGCGGACTGGCTGCTGGCGCTCACCGACGAGTCCGGCCTGCCGGCGATCGGCGCACTGGCTGAAGCGGCCGAGGCGGCCGGTCGGCGGCTGCGGGTGCTGGCCGAGATCGCCGACGACGGCGAGCGCTACCCGCTGCCCGGCAACGCCGAGGTGCGCTGGCTGACCCGCGACGGCCAGCCGGCCGGCCGGCCGGACCTGCTGATCGGGGCGCTCGACGGGGTGCAGCCTGGCACCGGTGCCGGCTTCGGCTACCTGCTGGGCGAGTCCCGGGTGATCGTCGCGGTGCGCGACGCGCTGGCCCGGCTCGGGCTCAGCCGGTCCGAGGTGTACGCCAAGGGGTACTGGAACCTGAACTCGCGCCCGACCCGGTGAGGCCGGCCGGATCGCGCAGCGCGCGGTCCAGCACCGCGCCGGCCGCTCCGCGGACCGCCGCGTCGGTGCCCAGCGGGGACCGGCTCAGCCGCCCGGCGCCGCGCGGCGCCAGCGCCCGCCGGTCCAGCTGCTCGGCCAGGGCCGGGGTGATGGCGTCGAACAGCCGGGCGTAGCCGCCGCCGAGCACCACGGTGGGCAGGTCCAGCACGTTGAGCAGCGAGGCCAGGCCCACCCCCAGGGCGCTGCCGGCCTGCTCGACCGCGGCCAGCGCCGCCGGGTCACCGGCCGCCACCGCGGCCTCCAGCCGTTCCAGGTCCGGCTGCCCAGCAGCGCGCAGCAGCACCTCCTGGCCGGCGTACTGCTCCACGCAGCCCTGGCCGCCGCACCCGCAGGCCGGCCCGTCCCGGGTGACCACCACGTGGCCGAGCTCGCCGGCGAAGCCGTGCACCCCGCGGAACAGCTCACCGGCCACCACCAGGCCGGCGCCCACCCCGATCTCGCCGGAGACATAGACGAAGTCCGGGCCCACCGCGGGCTCCGTACGCAGGCTCGCCAGCGCCCCCAGGTTGGCCTCGTTGTCGACCAGCAGCTCCGGCAGGCCGAGCGCGGCGGCCAGCTCCCGGCCGGGCATCGTGCCGGTCAGGCTCGGCAGGTTCGGCGCCCGCAGCACCGTGCCGTCGGCGCCCACCACCCCGGGCAGCGCCAACCCGCCGCCGAGCAGCGGCTGGCCGAGCTCGTCGGCCACCTCCTCGGCCAGCGCCACCACCTGCGCCAGGATGCCGGCCGGGGCTGCACTCCGGTTGGCCACCGTCCGGTGCCGGTAGCAGCGCAGCGCACCGGTCAGGTCCAGCACGCAGGCGGCCAGGTAGTCGACGTTGATCTCCACGCCGAGTGCCACCGGCCCGTCCGGATCGAGCTGCACCGGCCGCGCCGGCCGGCCCACCCCGGTGGCGGCGGGCTCCCCCTCGACCACGATCCGGCGGGCGATCAGCTGGTCCACCAGGCTAGACACGGTGGCCTTGGTCAGCCCGGTGCGCTGCGCCAGCTCGGCCCGGGAGCTGGGGCCGGCGGCCAGCGCCGTACTGATCAGGCCCAGGTTGTGCCGCCGGACGGTCTGCTGGCCGGCCGGGCCGCCCGGCGCGGTCATCGGTCCGGGAACCCTGCTTGCCGGTCCAGGTACCGGTCGGCCGCCTCGGCGTAGCGCTCCCGCAGTCCCGGCGTGGCAGCCGCCTCGAAGACCACCGGCCGGCCCAGCTCCCAGACCGGCGGCTCGGCGGAGCCGGCCAGCACCCAGGCAGCCTGCCGGGCCGCCCCGTCGGCCACGTACTCGCCGGGCTCGGGCACCGTCACCGGCACTCCGAACACCGCCGGCGCGATCCGCCGCACCGCCTCGGACCGGGCGGCGCCGCCGACCAGGTGCACGCCGGCCACCGACACCCCCTGGGCGACCAGGGCGTCCAGGCCGGCGGCCAACCCGCACAGCATGCCCTCCACCGCCGCCCGGGCCAGGTTGGCCGGCTGCGCGTTGGCCAGCGTCAGCCCGTGCACCGCGCCGGTGGCGTCCGGCAGGTTGGGGGTGCGCTCGCCTTCCAGGTACGGCACCACGGTCACCCCGCCGGCCCCGGGTTCGGCGGACAGCGCCAGCGCGCTCAGCTCGGCCAGGCTCACCCCGAGCAGGCCGGCCGCCGCGTCCAGCACCCGGGCCGCGTTCAGGGTGCAGGCCAGCGGCAGGAACTCCCCCGTCGCGTCGCAGAAGCCGGCCACCAGCCCGCTCTCGTCGGCCGGCGGGATCTCGCTGCGGGCACAGGCCACTCCGGACGTCCCCAGCGAGACCAGCACATTCGGGCCCAGCTGGGTGCCGAGCGCGGCGGCCGCGTTGTCACCGGCGCCGGGGCCGAGCAGCGCATCTGCGCCATCCAGTTCGGCCGTTGCCTCGGCCGGCCCGGCCACCCGGGGCAGTGCCGGCTGGTGGCCCAGCGCCCGGACCAGCAGATCGGTGCGGTAGGAATCGCTGCGGCCGTCGAAGTAACCAGTGCCCGAGGCGTCCGAGCGGTCGGTGACCAGCCGGGCGAGCGGGTCCGGCCCGCGGTCGGCGCCGGCCAGCCGCCAGCTCAGCCAGTCGTGCGGCAGGCACACCGCGGCGGTCCGGGCGGCGTTGTCCGGCTCGTGCTCGGCCAGCCAGCGCAGCTTGCTGACCGTGAAGGAGGCCACCGGGACGCTGCCGACCGCCGCGGCCCAGTACGGCGCGCCGAGCTCGGCGACCAGGCCGGCCGCCGCGGCCGCCGAGCGGGTGTCGTTCCACAACAGCGCCGGACGGACCACCCGGCCCGTCTCGTCCAGGCAGACCATGCCGTGCTGCTGGCCGGCCACGCTCAACGCCCGGACGTCGTCCAGGCCGCCGGCCCGGGCCAGCGCGGTGGTCAGCGCCTGCCACCAGGCGTCCGGGTGCACCTCGGTGCCGTCCGGGTGATCGGCCCGGCCGGAACGCACCAACCGGCCGGTCGTGGCGTCGCGGATCACCACCTTGCACGACTGGGTGGAGGAATCCACCCCGGCGACCAGCGCACTACTCATGTCAGCCCGATCAGCGGGCGCCGGTCAGGTGTTCCAGCGCGAGCTGGTTGAGCCGGACGAAGCCGTAGCCGCGCTCGGCGACCTGGCCGGCGTCGAAGTCCTCGAACGCGCTCCGGTCGGCCAGCAGCTCGGCATGGCCCTCGCCGTCGGCCAGGGTGGGCCGGGAGAGCTCGGCCACCCGGGCGTCGGCCAGCGCCTGCCGCACCTCCGGGTCGGCGCGGAACGCCGCGGCCCGCTCCTTGAGGATCAGGTAGGTGCGCATGTTGGCGCGCACCGAGTCCCAGACGCCGTCATAGTCCTCGGTCCGGGACGGCTTGTAGTCGAAGTGCCGCGGCCCGGTGTAAGCGGGACCGGCAACGCCGTCAGAACCGGCGGGACCGCCGAACTCCAGCAGGTCCACCAGCCCGAAGGCGTTGAGCAGGTCGCCGTGGCCGAACACCAGGTCCTGGTCGAACTTGATGCTGCGCTGGCCGTTGAGGTCGATGTGGAACAGCTTGCCGTGCCAGAGCGCCTGGGCGACGCTGTGCACGAAGTTCAGCCCGGCCATCTGCTCGTGGCCG
The DNA here is from genome assembly GCF_035474675.1 of Jatrophihabitans sp. Classification (GTDB taxonomy): domain Bacteria; phylum Actinomycetota; class Actinomycetes; order Mycobacteriales; family Jatrophihabitantaceae; genus Jatrophihabitans_A. The sequence continues at coordinate 105,062 of NZ_DATINC010000063.1, forward strand.
ACCTCGGGGTTGACGCCGACCAGGTCGGGACGGTCCAGGGTGGCGATGAAGGCCAGCGCGTTGCCGACCGTGGGCAGCAGGATGTCGCCGCGCGGCTCGTTGGGCTTGGGCTCCAGCGCGAACCGGATGCCGTAGCCCCGGTCGGTGACGAACCCGGTCAGCAGGTTCATCGCCTCGCGGTAGCGGTCCAGCGCGGCCCGGACGTCCTTGGCGCTGTCGTACTCGCTGCCCTCGCGGCCGCCCCACAGCACGAAGGTCTGCGCGCCGAGCTCGGCGGCGAGCTCGAGATTGCGCAGCACCTTGCGCAGCGCGTACCGGCGCACCGAGCGGTCGTTGCTGGTGAAGCCGCCGTCCTTGAACACCGGGTGGGTGAACAGGTTGGTGGTCACCATCGGCACCACCAGGCCGGTCTCGTCCAGCGCCTGCCGGAACTCGGCCAGCCGCTTGTCGCGGTCGGCGGGCGAGGCGCCGAACGGCACCAGGTCGTCGTCGTGGAAGGTGATGCCGTAGGCGCCCAGCTCGGCCAGCCGGTGCACCGCCTCGATCGGGTCCAGCGGCGCGCGGCTGGCGTCGCCGAACTGGTCGCGGGCCTGCCAGCCGATGGTCCAGAGGCCGAAGGAGAACCGGTCGGCCTTCGTCGGGGTGAGCGTGGTGGAGGTAAGCGTCATGGTCTCGTCCCGCCATTTGTTCAGTAGTTGAACTTATTCGGTCACGATACCCGCTCAGGCCCGCTGCCGCACCCCTGCTCGCCCGGCCCCGGAAGTGGTTTGATCGGAAGATGTCGAATCCCCGCGCCGGAACGCCTGCCACCGCCGAAGACCTCGTCGACGTCGGTCGCCTGGTCGAGGCCTACTACCAGCTGCACCCGGACGTCTCGGTTGCCGAGCAACGGGTCAGCTTCGGCACCTCCGGGCACCGCGGCTCCTCGCTGCACACCACCTTCAATGAAGACCACATCGCGGCTACCAGCCAGGCGATCTGCGAGTACCGGGCCGCGCAGGGCATCGACGGGCCGCTCTATCTCGGCGCCGACAGCCACGCGCTGTCCGAGCCCGCGACCCGCACCGCGCTGGAGGTGCTCGCCGCGCACGAGGTGACCACCCTGGTCGACTCCCGGCAGGGCCTCACCCCGACCCCGGCGGTGTCGCGCGCCATCATTGCTCACAACGCCGGCCGCGGCTCCGGCCGGGCCGACGGCGTGGTGGTCACCCCGTCGCACAACCCGCCGGCCGACGGCGGCTTCAAGTACAACCCGCCGGACGGCGGCCCGGCCGGCACCGAGATCACCGGCTGGATCCAGAACCGGGCCAACGAGCTGCTGGCCGACGGGGTGGCCACGGTCAAGCGCATTCCCTACGAGCGCGCGGTGAGCTCGGACTACGTGCAGGGCTTCGACTTCCTAGATGAATACGTCAGCGCGCTGGCCGGCGTGCTCGACCTGGACGCGATCCGCTCGGCCGGCGTCCGGATCGGTGCCGACCCGCTCGGCGGTGCGTCGGTGGCCTACTGGGGTGAGATCGGCTCGCGCTACGGCCTGGACCTGACCGTGGTGAATCCCGAGGTGGACCCGCAGTTCGGCTTCATGACCCTGGACTGGGACGGCAAGATCCGGATGGACTGCTCGTCGCCGTCGGCGATGGCCTCGCTGATCGGCCGGATGCAGCGCGACTCGAGCGGCGCCACCCGTTTTGACATCGCCACCGGCAACGACACCGACTCCGACCGGCACGGCATCGTCACCCCGGACGGCCTGATGAACCCGAACCACTTCCTGTCGGCAGCGATTGCCTATCTCTACTCGCACCGGCCCGGCTGGCGCGCCGATGCCGCGGTGGGCAAGACCCTGGTCAGCTCGTCGATGATCGACCGGGTGGCCGCCGACCTCGGACGCAAGCTGATCGAGGTGCCGGTCGGGTTCAAATGGTTCGTGCCCGGCCTCCTGGACGGCTCGGTCGGTTTCGGCGGCGAGGAGTCGGCCGGTGCGTCATTCCTGCAGCGCGACGGCAGCGTCTGGACCACCGACAAGGACGGCATCATCCTGTGCCTGCTCGCCTCGGAGATGCTGGCGGTGACCGGCACGTCCCCGTCCGAGCAATACCGGGAGCTGACCGCCCGGTTCGGCGATCCGGCCTACGCCCGGATCGACTCGCCGGCCACCCGGGAGCAGAAGGCGGTGCTGGGCAAGCTGTCGCCGGCGCAGGTGACGGCCGACACGCTGGCCGGCGACCCGATCACCGACCGGCTGACCACCGCACCGGGCAACGGGGCCCCGATCGGCGGGCTGAAGGTGACCACCGAGCGCGGCTGGTTCGCCGCCCGGCCGTCCGGCACCGAGGACGTCTACAAGCTCTACGCCGAGTCCTTCGACGGGCCCGGCCACCTGGCCCGGATCCAGGACGAGGCCCGCCAGATCGTGGCCGCCGCGCTGGCGTCCTGAGACCCCCGGCGGCCTCAGCGGCAGGCCGGCATCCCACCGGTTTCGTATCCGTTTCGCATGCCCTGGCGCACGAATCGGATACGAAACCGGGAGTCAGGCCGGCCGGCTACCTGCTCAGCCGCGGCTGAAGGTGTCCGGATCCGGACCGATCCGTTCGCCGGTCTCCAGGCCGGCGATGGCCTGGTGGTCATCGGAGGTGAGGCTGAAGTCGAAGACGTCGATGTTCTCGGCGATCCGGGCCGGCGTCACCGACTTGGGGATCACCACGTTGCCGAGCTCCAGATGCCAGCGCAGGATCACCTGGGCCGGCGTCCTGCCGACCCGGCCGGCGATCGAGGTGATCACCGGGTCGGTGAGCACCGAACCGCCGCGGGCCAGCGGCGACCACGCCTCGGTGAGGATGCCGTGCTCGGCGTGGAAGGCCCGCAGTTCGTTCTGCGGCAGCAGCGGGTGCAGCTCGATCTGGTTGATCGCCGGCACCACGTCGGTCTCGTCGAGCAACCGTTGCAGGTGGGCGGGCTGGAAGTTAGACACCCCGATGGCGCGCACCCGCCCGTCGGCGTAGAGCTTCTCGAAGGCGCGCCAGGTGTCGACGTAGCGGTCGAGGTCGGGAGCCGGCCAGTGGATCAGCAGCAGGTCCAGCACGTCCAGGCCGAGGCGCTCCATCGAGGCCTCGAAGGACGCGATCGCCGGGTCGAAGCCCTGCTCGGAGTTCCACACCTTGGTGGTCACGAACAGCTCGTCGCGGGGGATGCCCGCCTCGGCGATGGCCGCACCGACGCCGGCCTCGTTCTGGTACAGCTTGGCGGTGTCGATGTGCCGGTAACCGGCTTGCAGCGCCGCGCGGACGGCGGCCTGGGTCTCGGTGTCGGGCACCAGGAACACCCCGAAGCCCAGCTGGGGAATCTGCACGCCATTGTTCAGAGTCAGAGCGGGAACCGTCATGCCGTCGAGTCTAGGCAACCCGGTGAACCATGCGGAAACGTTTACGCACGGCCTGTGGACAACCAGCTGACGCGGCGGTGGGGCCTGCCAGGATCGTCGGGGCCTGCTCCTTCGGCAGGACCGCGGCAATCCGGTACGCGGCCCTGCTGGAGGAGGAGGTGAGATGGAATGCCGAAGATGTCAGGGAAGCAGAAAGCCAGGATCTGGTGCGTTGCGCTTGCGACGATCGCACCGACGATCCTGGCCACTGCTGAACTGATCCGGACCCTTGCGGGACGGTAACCGGCCCACTCGGGGCAGGCCCTGGAAGGAGGCCGGGGCCTGCCCCCACATGATCGCAAACCTCCCCCAGGATCCGCAACAATCGCCGCGCGCTACAGGCTCTTCTCCGGGCCGCTCAGCTCGTCCAGGATCAGCACGGTCTGGGTGGCCAGCACGTCCGGCATGGTCTGGAACGTGTTGAGCACCAGCTCGCGCATGCTGGCAGCATCCGAGGTGCGGACCAGGAGCACCAGGTCGTTCTCGCCGGAGACCAGCGCGCCGTGCCAGACCTCGGGAATCTGCAGCACCTGCCGGCGGACCGCCTTCCAGGAATGCTGGCTGATCTTGAGATAGACGTAGGCCGAGATCCCGAAGCCGTAGCGTTCCGGGTCGATGGTGGCGGTGTAGCCGGTGATCACGCCTTCCGACACCAGCCGTTCGACCCGGGTGTAGGCGCTGGCGCGGGAGATGTGCAGCTTCTCGGCGAGGGCTCGCATCGACAGCCGGCCGTCCTCGCGCAACTCGGCGACGATCGCCCGGTCGGTGTCGTCAAGCTGGACCGGTTGTCTGACGTCGACCGCCTGTGGGCGCCTTGAATTCGACATACTGCACGATATCAAGACTGAGCTAGCCGATCGTCTGAATCTGCACCCGTTTTCTGGATCAACGGCTCTGGACAGACCACACTTGGCCCATGACCGTGGTCACTCCGTCCGACGCGCTGCTGCCCGCCGCGGCGCCGCGCTACCTGATCGATGCCGACGGGAGGCCGAACCCGGCCGACCCGGCGGCGCTCCCCGGCTCCGAGGTGCTGCTCGAGCTGTTCCGGCTGATGTCGCTGGGCCGGCGCTTCGACAGCCAGGCCACCGCGCTCACCAAGCAGGGCCGGCTGGCGGTCTACCCCTCGGCCCGCGGCCAGGAAGCCTGCCAGGTGGGTGCGGTGGCCGCCATGGCCGAGCGGGACTGGCTGTTCCCGACCTACCGGGACACCATGGCGCTGGTCAGCCGCGGCATCAACCCGGTCGAGGCGCTGACCCTGCTGCGCGGTGACTGGCACTGCGGCTACGACCCCTACCTGCACCGCACCGCACCGCAGTGCACGCCGCTGGCCACCAACACCCTGCACGGGGTGGGCCTGGCGCACGCGGCCAAGCTCGCCGGCGAGGACACGGTGGCCGTGGTGATGCTGGGCGACGGGGCCACCAGCGAGGGCGACACCCACGAGGCGTTCAACATCGCCGCGGTCTGGCAGGCCCCGGTGGTGTTCCTGGTGCAGAACAACGGCTACGCGATCTCGGTGCCGCTGGCCAAGCAGACCCACGCCCCGTCGCTGGCCCACAAGGGCATCGGCTACGGCATGCCGGGGGTGCTGATCGACGGCAACGACGCGGCCATGGTGCACGTGGCGGTGACCGAGGCGATCGAGCGGGCCCGGTCCGGCGGCGGCCCGACCCTGATCGAGGCGCTGACCTACCGGATCGAGGCGCACACCAACGCCGACGACGCCACCCGCTACCGGCAGGACGCCGAGGTGGCCAGCTGGCTGGCCCGCGACCCGATCAGCCGGTTGCAGACCTACCTGACCGAGGCCGGCGTGCTGGACGAGGCCGCCGTCGCCGCGATCGGCCAGGAGGGCGAGGAGCGGGCCGACCGGCTGCGGGCGGCGATGAACGCCGACCCGGTCACCGACCCGGCGGAGCTGTTCACGCACGTCTACACCGAGCCGACCGCCGCGCTGCGCAAGCAGGCTGCCGGCCTCGCCGACGAGCTTGCGGAGGAGTCATGACCGCCTTGGTCGACAGTGCCGCCGGCGCACAGCTCGGCAGCCTGACCATGGCCGGTGCCCTGAACCGGGCACTGGCCGACGAGCTGCGCGCCGACGAGCGGGTGCTGGTCTACGGCGAGGACGTCGGCACGCTCGGCGGCGTCTTCCGGGTAACCGACGGCCTGGCCGCCGAGTTCGGCGAGCAGCGGGTGTTCGACTCGCCGCTGGCCGAGGCCGGCATCGTCGGCACCGCGATCGGCATGGCCATGCACGGGCTGCGCCCGGTGGTCGAGATGCAGTTCGATGCCTTCTCCTACCCGGCCTTCGAGCAGATCACCTCGCACCTGGCCAAGCTGCACAACCGCACCCGCGGCCGGGTCCGGCTGCCGGTGGTGATCCGGATTCCGTACGGCGGCGGCATCGGCGGGGTGGAGCACCACTCCGACTCCTCCGAGGCGTACTGGGTGTCCACTCCGGGCCTGCGGGTGGTGACGCCCGGCACCGCGTCGGACGCCTACTGGCTGCTGCGCCAGGCGATCGCCAGCGACGACCCGGTGCTGTTCTTCGAACCCAAGCGGCGGTACTGGGCCAAGGAGGAGATCTCGGCCGAGCCCGCGGCGCCGTTCTTCCAGGCGCTGGTGCGCCGGACCGGCACCGACGTGACCCTGATCGGCTACGGCTCGATGGTGCCGACGCTGCTGGAGGCAGCCGACGCGGCCGCCGAGGAGGGCATCTCGGCCGAGGTGGTCGACCTGCGCTCGCTCAGCCCGTTCGACGACCGGACGGTGGTCGCCTCGGTGCGCCGGACCGGGCGGGCCGTGGTGGTGCACGAGGCCAGCGGGTTCGCCGGCTTCGGCGCCGAGGTGGCCGCCCGGCTCACCGAGCAGTGCTTCCACCAGTTGCACGCGCCGATCGGCCGGGTCACCGGCTTCGACATCCCGTACCCGCCACCGATGCTGGAGAAGTACCACCTGCCCTCGGTCGACCGGATCCTGGACGCGGTGGACCGGCTGCAGTTCGACGACACCGTGGTGCTGCCGGACGGGCCGGGCAACGATGCCTGACTTCCTGCTGCCCGACCTGGGCGAGGGCCTGACCGACGCCGAGATCCTGACCTGGCTGGTCGAGGTCGGCGACGAGGTACGCGTCGACCAGCCGGTGGTCGAAGTCGAGACCGCCAAAGCCTCGGTCGAGGTGCCGATCCCGTTCGCCGGACGGGTCTCGGCGCTGTTCGGCAATCCCGGTGAGCGGGTCCTGGTCGGCTCGCCGTTGATCACGGTCGACGAGGCCGGCGCGGCTGATCGAGCCCGCAGCGCAGCCGGCTCGAAGCCCGCTGCCACCGAGGCACCCGCGGCTCCCGCGGCATCCGAGGCAGCCGCCGAATCGTCGGAGTACTCCGGCAACGTCCTGGTGGGTTACGGCACCTCCTCGGCGCCGGCCCGCCGCCGCGGCCGGTTGCGCCGCCCCGGTGCTGCGGCATCGGCGTCCAACGGCTCCGGTCCGGTGGCCACCTCGGTGATCTCGCCGGTGGTGCGCAAGCTCGCCCGGGACCGCGGCATCGACCTGGCCGCGGTTCGGCCGTCGGACCCGTCCGGCGTCATTCGCCGTTGCGACGTCGAGGAATTCTCGCCCGTGCAAGCACCCGCCGCGGTTTCGCGGGAACCGGCCGAAGCAGCTGTCCGGCCCGCCGCGGCCGGCATCGAACGGGTGCCGCTGGCGGGCCTGCGTAAGGCGATGGCCGACAAGCTGAGCCGGTCCCGCCGCGAGATCCCCGAGGCGACGGTCTGGGTCGACGTGGACGCGACCGGCCTGCTGGAGGCCCGGCAGGCGCTCAACGCCGCCCGGCCGGACGAGCCGGTGAGCGTGCTGGCGCTGGTGGCGCGGTTCTGCGTGCTGGGCCTGCAGCGCTACCGCGAGCTGAACAGCCGGATCGGCGAGGACGCCGTGGAGATCCTGCCCGACGTCAACCTCGGGTTCGCCGCCCAGACCCCGCGCGGGCTGGTGGTGCCGGTGGTGCCGAAGGCACAGGCCCTGACCACCCGGCAGCTGTCGGCGGCGCTGACCGCCCGCACCGACGCGGCCCGGGGCGGCTCGCTGACCCCGGCCGAGCTGACCGGCGGCACCTTCACCGTGAACAACTACGGCGTGTTCGGGGTGGACGGCTCGGCCGCCATCATCAACCATCCCGAGGTGGCCATCCTGGGCCTGGGCCGGATCATCGACCGGCCCTGGGTGCACGACGGCACGCTCACCGTCCGGCAGGTCAGCCAGCTCACCCTGTCCTTCGACCACCGCGCCTGCGACGGCGGGGTGGCCGGTGGGTTCCTGCGATTCGTGGCCGACTGCATCGAGAACCCGGTGACCGCGCTCGGCGAGCTGTGAGGATCAGACGCTGACCGAGGCCAGCTTGTAGGCGTACCCGTGCGTTCCGGCGTACACCTCGTCGGCGGCGGTGTCGAACGCCAGCCGGGTCTCGTAGTCGCCGACCCCCACGCCCGGGGTCACCATGGTCGAACGCTGGACCACGCCGGTGGCCGGATCGATCCGGAACACGTGACCGTAGGAGCCCGCCAGCAGCTGGTCGTCGGTGGCCACCAGGCTGGGCAGCGAGTGCCGGTCGCCGGCCAGCTCGGCCGTCCAGGCCGGCTGCGCCCAGTCGGTGAGGTCGATCGCGTAGACGTGGCCGTGGGTGCCCACGAACAGCTGCCGGGCGTTGGCCGCCAGCGAGGTGGTGTAGTCCCCGGTGCCGAGCAGCCCGGCGACCCGCAGCTGGTTCCGCAGCGCGCCGGTGGCCGGATCGATCCGGTAGGCCAGCCCGTTGCTGGCGGCGAAGAGCCGCCCGGCGCCGGCCAGCACGTCGACCCGCTGGTAGCCGGCGTCCGGCAGGCCGAGCTCCCACGCCGTGCTGAAGTCGGCCAGGGCGATTCCGTACACCCGACCGTGCGTGCCGGCGACCAGCGTCGGGCCGGCCACCGCCAGCCGCATGGTGTAGTCGCCCTGGCCGAACCTGCTGCCGAGCTGTACCGAGCGCAGGACGGCGCCGTCGTGCGGGTCGATCTCGTAGAGGTAGCCGTGGGCGCCGGCGAACACCCTGCCGTGAACGGCCAGCACCTCGACGACGGTTCCGTTGGCACCGGGCAGGGTGGTTTTCCAGACGCTGTCGAACCGCCCACCGCCTACCGGCACCGCGTAGACCCGCCCGTGCACGCCGGCGAACACCAGGTTGCCGGCGATGGCCAGCCGGGTCTCGTAGCTGCCCAGCTCGGCCAGGTCACCGGTGACCAGCAGGGAGTTGCGCACCCTGCCGGTGAGCGCGTCCACCTCGAAGAGGTGGCCGTTGGACGCGGTGTACACGCGATTGCCGGCGCCGAGCACGCTGGCCCTGGTGTAGCCCGAGCCCTTGAGGTCGACGCTCCAGCGCACGGCCAGGTCCTGGTCGACGGACACGTTGTCGGCGAAGTTCGGTTCCAGCACCTTCAGCACCGGGGCACGCAACCGCAGCTCGGG